>NZ_JBXAVX010000013.1:0-221433 GCF_057291295.1 Janthinobacterium sp. 1L-D-8-B-C4 | reverse complement strand
TTCGCCGTAAAATGGAAGCCCAATGTGTAACCTATGTCTCCCGACAAAGTGTTACCCATGTCTGCCGACTAAACACCCTCAGGGTCCGACCCCGGGGTTTGCTTTTGGGGTGAGTATCATACCTTCGCGCTCAATTATCTAGAAACCTCTTTCCAGCAACAGCGGCAACTGCTCCGCAAACCGTTCCATCAGCCATTTGCCCGCCTGCCCCGGCGGCGTGTCGGCGCGCTGTATCAGATAGATCGGATAATCCTCGCCGCTGTCGACCGACAGATGCAGCGGCACCAGGCGGCCGCTGGCCAGGTCTTCGCGCACCATCGATTCGGGCATATTGCCCCAACCCAGGCCGGCGCGCAGCAGCGCGTGCTTGGAGCCGAGGTCGCCCAGGCGCCAGTTGCGCAGGCCCAGCACGCCGAAATCCTGGCCTGCGGTCAGGCTGCTATGGTCGCTCAGCACCAGTTGCACGTGCTCTCGCGCCACTGCGGGCAGGATGGGTCCTTCCATCTGCGCCAGCGCATGCGCCGGCGCGGCCACCGGGATCAGGCGCACATAGCCGGCCGCCAGGCGCTCGAAGGCGTCGGCGCTGGACGACATCCAGCCGCCCACGCCCAGGTGACAGCTGCCGTCCTGCACCAGTTGCGTCACCATGCCCATGCCCTCGATGCGCAGGCGCAGGGCGACGGTGGGGAACTGTGCCTGGAACGCTTCCAGGATGCGCACCAGCACGCAGGTAGGGAACATCACGTCGATCACTACCGATACTTCGGCTTCCAGCCCGCCGGCCAGCGCCTTGGCGCGCGCGCGCATGGCGTCCACCTTCAGCGCCACCGTGCGCGCGTCGGCCAGCAGGGCCTTGCCGGCGTCGGTCAGGGTTGGCTTGCGCTTGCTGCGGTCAAGCAGCACTACATTGAGCTGCTCTTCCAGGTTGGCGATGGTGTAGCTGATCACCGATTGCGTGCGGTGCAGCTGGCGCGCCGCATGGGCGAAGCCGCCCGCGTCGATCACGGCGACAAATACGCGCAGCTGGTCCAGCGATGGTTGGCCTGGCTCTCTCATACACAATTCATATTCATAAAATCGATAATAACGATTGAAATTTACACGCTTTCATCGATAGTAGATGCGGACTAAGATAAGTGCAAGCGCAGCAGCGCATCCCAACTCGTTTAAAGGATAGATCATGGCAAACGTACTTCACATCAATAGCAGCGTGCGCAACAACGGTTCTTTGTCGCGCCAGTTGTCGGGCGAACTGGTCGCCAAACTGGCAGCGCAAGGCCACACCGTTGTCACGCGCGACCTGGCTGCCCAGCCAGTGCCGCACCTGACCGAAGCCATGATGGGCGCCTTCTTCACGCCAGCTGACCAGCGCAGCGAACAAGCGGTCACCGACATCCGGATTTCCGATACCCTGGTCGATGAACTGCTGGCCGCCGACGTGCTGGTGCTGGCCGCGCCGATGTACAATTTTTCCGTGCCATCGACCGTGAAAGCGTGGATCGACCACGTGGCGCGCGCCGGCCGCACCTTCCAGTACACGGCTACCGGCCCGGTCGGCCTGGCCACCGGCAAGAAAGCGTATATCGTCACCGCCAGCGGCGGCGTGTACAGCGAAGGCCCTGGCGCCGGCTATGACTTCCTGAGCACCTATCTGCGCGCGGCGCTGGGCTTTATCGGCATTACCGACATCACCTTCGTGCAAGCCGAAGGCGTGGCGCTGGGCGAAGAAGCGATTGCCGCGACGTTGGCCAAAGGCCGCGCCACCATCGAAGCGCTGGTTGCCTGATTTCGCCGTTCCCTTGTATCCCCTTGCGGCGCCGTGCTCACGGCGCCGTTTTTCATTGTGCCGCCGGTTCTGGCGGCTGTTTTTCATTTCACGCCACGAGATCAAGTAAATACACATTCGTGCCGTGCAGCCCCTTTGCTGCGCCGCAAAAGTGATATATTTTATGTACCCTTGATTTTCCGTAAACTTCCTGCGTGAGCGCGACCGGAATTAATCCATCTTTCTTTCATGGAGCAGACCTCGTGCCGATCAAATATGTTGGTTGTTATGAAATTGATTACACCGCCGAACGCTTGCCCGGTTGCGGTACCTGGGGCGCGTATGTCGCCATCTTCACGCCGTCGCCCAATCCCATGCACCGCTACAATGTGACGAGCAAGCAGCGCGTCAGGGCCGACCACCTGTTTGCCACCGAAGCCGAAGCGCAGGAGCAGGCGGCGGACGCGGCGCAGGCGCTGGTCGAATCGCGCCAGCGCAAGTTCGTCACCGGCGCCTGATCAAATCCAGCCCTGGCGCCAGACGCTGGCGTCCTGCAGCGCGCGCCATGGCAGCGTTTGCACGCGCTGCGAGTGCACCGCCTGCAGTTCCACCTCGGTCACCGGTGCGCCCGGCAACTCCGGTTCAATCACCTTGATGACGATAAAATGCTTTTCCTTGTTGACGGGCAGGGCGGCCGTCCATTTGCTGTGCAGCAGCTTGTTGGCGCTCAGGGGATTGCGGGCGGGAAGGTTCATCGGCGGGCGTGAGTTGGCGTGGTGGCGAAGTTCCTATTATCATCGACATTCCCGCCACGCACGAGGATCGCCATGAAACGCCAGCTGCACCTGCTTGTGATCGACCCGCAAAACGATTTTTGCGACTTGCCCGCCGAGTCGCTACCCGGCGGCTACGCACCCAGCCTGCCCGTCACCGGCGCGCACCAGGACATGCTGCGCGTGGCTGGCCTGATCCGCGACGGCGGCGCCGGCCTTGCGCAGATCAGCGTCACGCTCGACGCCCATCACCGCTACGATATCGCCCACCCCACCTTCTGGCGCACCGGCGATGGCGGCCCTGTTGCGCCATTCACCCAGATCAGCGCGCAGCAGCTGCGCGATGGTGCCTTTGTGCCGGCCGCCGCTGGCGCCTTGCCGCGCGCGCAGGCCTACCTCGATGCACTGGAAAGCGCCGGGCGCTACCAGTTGATGGTGTGGCCGGTGCACTGCGAGATCGGCTCCTGGGGCCAGAATATCCATGCCGCCGTGCGCGCCGCCTATAACGGCTGGGAAGTGCAGCAGCTGCAAGTGGTGGCGAAGCTGTCGAAAGGCTCGAATCCCTGGACCGAGCATTACTCGGCGGTGATGGCTGAAGTGCCTGACCCGCAGGACCCGGCCACCCAGCTCAATACCAACTTTCTCGACACGCTGGTGTCGGCAGAGCAGATTTATATCTGCGGCGAGGCCGGTAGCCACTGCGTGAAAGCCAGTACCGAGCATATCGCCGACTATCTGGAAGCGCAGCAGGGCAAGGCGGCACTGGCCAAGCTGGTGCTGCTGACCGACTGCATGAGCCCGGTTCCCGGCTTCGAAGCCCAGCAGCGCGAGTTTCTTGCCGCCATGCTGGCGCGCGGCGCGCGGCTGGCGACGTCAAACGATATCCTGCCGGAATGGCTGGCCAACCAGGCGGCCTGAAGAGGCTGGTACAGCGCGCACAACCGAAAGGCCGGCAAAGGCGTACTATTCTGGCTACAGTAAAGTGGAGAAACAATACATGACCCCGATAGTACGCAGCCTGCTGGAAACCGATCTGTACAAATTCACGATGTGGCAAGCCTTGCTGCACGGTCATCCGAATACCCATACCGAATACGAATTCGTCTGCAGGAATGCGCCAGCCTATCCGCTGGCCGAACTGAAAAGCGAGGTCGAAGAGCAGCTTGACCACCTGTGCTCGATGTCGTTTGCCGACGACGAGCTGGCCTATCTGCGCACCTTGCGCTTCATGAAAAGCGACTTTGTCGACTTCCTGACGGTATTCCGCTTCCAGCGCAAATTCATCGAAGTGAGCACCGATGGCGACCAGCTGGTGGTGCATGCGGCCGGTCCGCAAGTGCATGTGATGGGCTTTGAAATCTTCGTGCTGTATATCGTCAACGAGCTGTATTTCCGTCGCTTCAATCTGGACGAAGCGCTGACCGAAGGCCGTGCGCGATTGAGCGCCAAGGTGGCGGCGCTGAAGGAGTTCGGCAAGCTGCCGCGCCGCAAGCAGCCGTTCGAATTTTCCGACTTCGGCGTGCGCCGCCGTTTTTCCGGTGCCTGGCACGACGAAGTGGTGCAGCGCCTGGCGCGCGAAGTGCCCGAGTACTTCAAGGGCACCTCGAACGTCTACCTGGCCAAGCAGCTCGGTATCGTGCCGATCGGCACCATGGCCCATGAATACATGCAATCGTTCCAGTCGTTTGGCGTGCGCCTGCGCGACTTCCAGAAGGCCGCGCTGGAAGACTGGGTGCAGGAATACCGTGGCGACCTGGGCATAGCCCTGACCGACGTGGTCGGCATGGACGCCTTCCTGGCCGACTTCGACCTGTATTTTGCCAAGCTGTTCGACGGCCTGCGCCACGATTCGGGCGATCCGGTCGAGTGGGGCGAAAAAGCGCTGGCCCACTATGCGGCGCTGCGCATCGACGCCAACACCAAGCGATTGGTGTTCTCCGACGGCCTGAACCTGGAAAAAGCGTTCGCGCTGTACCAGCATTTTGCCGACCGCATCATGACCGGTTTTGGCATCGGCACCAACCTCACCAACGACGTTGGCCTGACGCCGCTCAATATCGTCATGAAGCTGGTGCGCTGCAACGGCCAGTCGGTGGCCAAGCTGTCCGACTCGCCGGGCAAGACGCTGTGCAAGGACGAGACTTTCCTCGCCTACTTGCGCCAGGTGTTTCACCACCCGGCAGCCTGAGTTTTTCCTAGAAGCCCGCCACCACTGTGTTCATGTGTTCGACCTGTGGTGGCACGGCAAAAAATTCGCCGACCAGCGCGCGCCAGGACTGGAACGCCTCGCTGCCGCGAAAATGCACGGTATGGTCTTCCAGCGTGCTCCAGCCCACCACCAGGCGATAGGCATCGGTATTTTCTATCGAGCGTTCCAGGCGCATCGACTCGCAGCCCTGCGCGCCCTTGAACAGCGGCACGGCTTTGGTGACGGCCGCTTCGAAGGCGGCGTGGCTACCGGTCTTGACCTGGATATGGGCAATTTCAAAAATCATGGCGTTTCCACTGAAAGATTGAGGGAGCTTGATGTTGCCATAACTTGCCGCCATTTGTGCGGGCAGGGCGGCGGCTGCTTGTTGTGCAGCGCAATGTAATTGTTTGATAATGTCGGGAAAAGGCAGGCAAGCGGCGTTGATCGCAGTAAGATAGCGGGTAATAGGGGCAGGCGCACGTTTGTGGTGCATGTTAACGCAACGATCTTTCATGGGAGAACCAAATGGCAGCGAAAAAAATTCTGTTTTTGACCGGCGATTTTGCAGAAGATTATGAAACGATGGTGCCTTTCCAGGCCATGCTGATGCTGGGCCACACCGTGCACGCCGTCTGCCCCGGCAAGAAAAGCGGTGAAACGATCAAGACGGCCATCCACGATTTCGAGGGCGACCAGACCTACACCGAAAAACCGGGCCACCTGTTTGCGCTCAACGCCAGCTTCGACGAGGTATCGGCGGGCGACTATGACGCGCTGATGATCGCCGGTGGCCGCGCACCCGAATACCTGCGCCTGAACGACAAGGTGCTCGCTTGCGTGCGCCACTTTGTCGAAGCCGGCAAGCCGGTGGCTGCCGTCTGCCACGGCGCGCAATTGCTGGCCGCCGCCGACGTCATTCGCGGCAAGCGCATTTCCGCTTACCCGGCCTGCGCGCCCGAGGTCAAGCTGGCCGGCGGCGAGTATGCCGACATCGCCGTGACCGAGGCGGTGACGGACGGCCAGTTCGTCACGGCGCCGGCCTGGCCTGCGCATCCGGCCTGGCTGGCGCAATTCGTCAAGCTGCTCGGTACCGAGATCCGCCTGTAATGTTGTTGCTTCCGGCGTGCCGCCACGCCGGGACTTTTTGGATGAATCGATTCTGTCATGCCTGTGCCGCGTAGCTCTTCCTCCCGCAAACAATTGCCCGCCTCGCGCTGGCGCCAGCGCCGCCAGGCGCAGCTGCCGGCTGCCCTGAGCGCCGCGCAGGAGCGGCAACTGGCAACGCTGCAGGAGATTTCTTCCCTGCTGGCGGGACAGCACGCCATCGATGCATTGTGCCGTGGCTTCCTGCGCCATGTAATGGATTTTTCCAGTGCGGTGGGCGGCACGGTGCGCATACTCGATCCGCTCAACGACACGGTGCATATCGTGGTCCATGAAGGCATCTCCGACGCCATGCTGGAAGAAGAGCACTGCATGCGCAATAACGACTGCCTGTGCGGCGCGGCGGTGGCGCAGGGGGTGATCCAGATCCGCGATTTCCGCAAGGCCGGGGCGGTGGAACGCTTCCGCTGCCAGGAAGAGGGCTTCAGCGCGATCGCCGTGTTTCCCATCGTGGTGCGCGAAAAGCCGATCGGCAGTTTTTCCCTGCACTTCGTGAAAACCACCGTGCTGGGAGAGCAGCAGCATGGCTGGCTTGAAACCCTGGGCCACAGCCTGGGCATCGCGATCGACAACCAGCGCCTGATCGCGCGCGAAAAGGAATTTGCCGTCGCGCGCGAACGCAGCCTGCTGGCAGAAGGCCTGCACGACAGCATCGCGCAAAGCCTCAATTTCATCAGCCTGCAAGTGCAGATGCTCGACGATTCGGTGCGTCGCGGCGAACTCGGTGAAGCGGCCGAAGTGCTGCCGCTGATGCGCATGGGCGTCGAGCAGAGCTACCAGGATGTGCGCGAACTGCTGGTCAATTTCCGCACCCGCTGGCATGGCAGCGACCTCGAAGGCAAGCTGGCCGAGGTGCTCGACAAGTTCGAACTGCAGACCGGCATCGCCGGCGCCCTGCACATGACCGGCAACGGTGCGCCGCTGGCGCCCGAACAGCAGCTGCAAGTGCTGTTCATCGTGCAGGAAGCGCTGTCGAATATCCGCAAGCATGCGCAGGCCAGCGCGGTGCAGGTCATCGTCGACAACAGCCGCGACTTTTCGCTGCAGGTGCGCGATGATGGCGAAGGCTTTGCGGCCAATTTGCGCGACAAAAAAACCGAAGTGCAGATCGGCCTGCGCATCATGCAGGAAAGGGCCGAGCGGCTCGGTGCGCGCTTTGCCATCGACAGCACGCCAGGCGAGGGCACAACGATCTCGCTGGCCTTGCCGGAAGCACGGCGCCAGACCGCCTAACAGATAACCAGGTAGAACTCATCATAGTGAACGCTCCAATCAACCCACCCATCACCATCCTGCTGGTCGACGACCATACCTTGCTGCGCAGCGGCGTCAAGCTGCTGTTGCAGCGCAACCCGCAATTCCAGGTGGTGGGCGAGGCGGCAAATGGTCTCGACGGCATCGCGCTGGCGGGCCAGCTGCAGCCCGACGTGGTGCTGATGGACCTGAACATGCCCGGCCTGTCGGGCGTGGAAGCGCTGCAGCAGATCCTGCTGGAATGGCCCGAGATGGTGGTGCTGATGCTGACGGTGTCCGAAAACGCAGCCGACCTGGGCGCGGCCCTGCGCGCCGGCGCGCGCGGCTACCTGCTGAAAAACATCGAGGCCGAGCAGCTGGGCCAGGCGATACTGCGCGCTGCCGCCGGCGAGTCGGTGATCGCCGACGCCATGACGGCCAAGCTGGTGTCGCAGTTCCGCAGCGGGCAAGCGTCGCCCGAAGCCGATTACGACAAGCTCACGCCGCGCGAACGCGAAGCGATGGCCTGCCTGGCGCAAGGCATGAGCAACAAGGAAATCGCGCGCCAGCTCGACGTGGCCGAAAGCACCGTCAAGATCCATGTGCAGAACATCCTGAAAAAACTCAAATTGAGCAGCCGCGTGCAGATCGCCGTGTATGCGGTGGAGCGCAACTTGGGCAAGTAAGTTCTCCAGGCAAAGCCGCAAAAATTGATCTGCATGCCGCTTTTGGCTAGTTTTATCCTACTCCCTTTGACGTATGGTCTTGACGCTGCCCTGCCATTACACTTAGTTATTCGCTAATCAAATGAAGAGAGTGTCATGCATAAGGTCAACGTCGACGGCTTGTTGTCGAGCCAAGCTCTGTTTCGCCATATTTCCCCTTCGCAGCTCGAACAATTGCGCCAGGATGTGGTGCGTGTCGAAGTAGAAAAAGGCAAGGTCCTGTTCCGCAAGGGCGAAGTGGCGGAAGGCGCTTACGTGGTCGTCTTTGGCCTCGTCAAGCTGAGCGTGTTTTCGATGGAAGGCACCGACAAGGTCCTCGAACTGATCCGCCCTGGCCAGAGCTTCGGCGAAGCCATGATCTTCCTCGACGAACCCTATCCTTTCTGCGCCGAAGCGCTCGAACACTGCCTGCTGCTGCGGATTCCGCCGCACGCGCTACTGCGCCTGCTGGACCAGTCGCCGCGCATCGCGCGCCAGATGATGAACAGCCTGTCGCACCACCTGATGGGTTTCATCCGCAATGTTGAACGCTGCTCGGTGCAGAACGCCACCCAGCGCGTGGTCGAATACCTGCTGCAGGCGTCGGACCAGCAGCGCTCGAACGAAGTCAAGCTGGACCTGAAAAAAAGCCTGCTGGCCTCGTTCCTGAACCTGGCGCCGGCTACCCTGTCGCGCGTGCTGCACCAGTTGACAGACCTGCACCTGATCAAGGTCAGCGGCTCGCTGATCCAGATCCAGCCCGATGCATTGAAAACCTACCGCCATGGTTCGACTACGGCGCTGCTGAATTGAGTTGAAGCAGGGGTCAGACCCTCAACACCGCTAACGCAAAGGTCATCGCCAACAGTGACGGGGGTCTGACCCCAGCAGTTAGTTGCTCGGCAAGCTCCACCGCCAGAATAGCAGGGCAAGCAAGCTGACCGCCGCGCCCAGCGCGCACACCCCATGCCAGCCCACCAGCGCATACACACTGGTGGCGGCGATCGCCCCCAGTCCGCTCCCTACCGCATAAAACAGCATGTAGCACGCCACCAGGCGGCTGTGCGCGTCGCTGTCGTGCTTGAAGATCAGGCTTTGGTTGGTCACGTGAATCGCCTGGCCCGCCAGGTCCAGCGCGATGATGCCCACCACCAGCGGCCACAGCGCGCTGCCGGCAAACGCCAACGGCAGCCACGAGGCGAGCAAAAGCAGCAGCGCCGCCCCCGTCGTCGCTTGCGCGCGGCCCCGGTCGGCCATGGCTCCCGCGCGCGCCGCGCCCAGCGCCCCGGCCACGCCGACCAGCCCGAAGGCGCCGATGGCCGCATGGCTGTAGCCTTGCGCGCGCAAGGGAAACACCAGCGCGCTCCAGAAAATGCTGAAGGCGGCAAACAGCAGCAGCGCCAGCACGCCGCGTACCTGCAGCACGCGATGGGTTTTCAGCAGATCAAACATCGACGCCAGCAGTGCGCCGTAAGGCAGTTTGCGCGCCGGCACCACCGGTGGCGGCAGCATGCGCCACAGCAGCAACAGCAGGGCCAGCGACAGGCCCGCCGATAGCAAATACACGGCGCGCCAGCCGGCCAGATCCGTCACCACGCCCGACAAGGTGCGCGCCAGCAGCAGGCCGATCACCACGCCGCCCTGGGCCGTGCCGACCACGCGGCCCCGTTCATGGCCGGGCGCCACGCTGGCCGCATAGGCGATCAGCCCCTGCGTCATGGCCGTGCCCAACAAGCCCACCAGCAGCATGCCGGCCAGCAGGGCGGCGGTCGAGGTGGCGCAGGCCAGCGCCGCCAGGCTGGCGCCCAGCAGCCCCAGTTGCAGCAGGGTCAGGCGGCGCCGGTTCAGCATGTCGCCCAGCGGCACCACCAGCAGCAGCGCCAGCGCGCAGCCGGCCTGGGTGGCGGTGACCACCATGCCGCTGCGCGCGGCTGTCATGCCGAATTCCAGCGCCAGCGTGTCGAGCAGGGGCTGGGCGTAATACACATTGGCCACCGACAGAGCGGCGGCACAGGCAAACAGCCAGACCAGCGGCCTGGAAACGGTGGCAACGGGGGAGTTGGTATCGCGCATAGGTATCCTAAAGTGGTTTCAAATTAAAACCAGTTGGAGTTTATGCCGGCAAGTTTTAAAATGCAACCACTGATTCCTGGAGACCTCTGATGGCCAAGCGCAAGAGTTTGCGGTCCGATCCCTGCCCGGTGGCGCGCGCGCTCGACGTGGTTGGCGAGCGCTGGGCGCTGCTGATCGTGCGCGACGCCTTTGACGGCATGCGCCGCTTCGGCGAATTCCAGAAGAGCCTGGGCGTGGCGCGCAATATCCTGGCCGACCGCCTGCAAGGGCTGGTCGAAGAGGGCATTTTTACGGTGGCGCCGGCGTCTGACGGCACCGCCTACCAGGAATATGTGCTGACACCCAAGGGCCTGGCGCTGTTCCCGGTGGTGGTGGGCTTGCGCCAGTGGGGCGAGGCGCAGCTGTTCGATCCCGGCGAAGCGCATTCGACCCTGCTGGAAAAAGGCAGCGGTGCGCCGGTACACACCATGCAGGTGGTGGCCAACGATGGCCGCGTGCTGCAAGCGGGCGACACGCAGGTGCGCAAGGTGCAGTCATGACAAAAGTGGCCGTGATCGGCGCCGGCATCACGGGCGTGACCACCGCCTATGCGCTGGCGAAACGGGGCTTGGACGTGACCCTGATCGAGCGCCAGCGCTACGCCGCCATGGAAACCTCGTTTGCCAATGGCGGGCAATTGTCTGCCTCGCACGCGGAAGTGTGGAACCACAAATACACGATATTGAACGCATTGAGATGGATGGCCCGGCGTGACGCGCCGCTGCTGCTGCACCCGCGTCCCAGCTGGCACAAGCTGTCGTGGTTTGCCGAATTTTTGGCCGCCATGCCGCACTACGAACGCAATACCATCGCCACCGCGCGCATGGCGATCGCCGCGCGCGAACACCTGTTTGCGTGGGCGGCCGACGAAGCCATCGATTTCGACCACCGCCGCGCCGGCATCCTGCATGTGTACCGCGAACGCGCCGGCTTCGAGCGCGCAGCTGGCGTGTCGCTGCTGCTGGCAAAAGGCGGTCTGCTGCGGCGCGCCGTCACGCCGGACGAAATGCGCGCCATCGAGCCGGCCCTGGCCGGAGAATTCTTTGGCGGCTACTACACCGACAGCGATTCCACCGGCGACATCCACAAATTCACGACCGGCCTGGCCGAGGCTTGCCTGCGCCGTGGCGTGGCCTGCCGGTACGGCCAGTCGATCACCTCGCTGCAGCGTGAAAATGGCCGCGTGCGCGTCACCACCGATGCTGCCAGCAGCGTGTTCGATGCCGCCGTGATCTGCGCCGGCACGGCCAGCCGCGCCATGGCCGCCATGCTGGGCGACCATGTCAACGTGTACCCGGTCAAAGGCTATTCGATCACCGTGCACCTGGACGACGCGGCCAGCCGCGCGGCGGCGCCCAGCGTCAGCCTGCTCGATGACGCCACCAAACTGGTCAGCAGCCGCCTCGGGATGGACCGTCTGCGCGTGGCCGGCACGGCCGAATTCAATGGCGAGAACCGCGATATCCGCGCCGATCGCGTGGCGCCGCTGCTGCACTGGGTCGAGCGGCATTTCCCGCAGGTCAATACGCGGAGGGTGGTGCCGTGGGCCGGCTTGCGGCCGATGCTGCCGAACATGCTGCCCAAAGTTGGGCCAGGCAGGGCTGGCGGCGTGTTCTACAACACCGGCCACGGACACCTGGGTTGGACCCTGGCGGCCGCCACGGCCGAAATGGTCGGCGATGCCGTCATGGCGCAGGCGCGTTCATAAATGCCGACCGTCGCCATCCTGATCTTCCCCGGCGTGCAGGCGCTCGACGTGAGCGGACCGATGGACGTGTTTGCCGAAGCGAACAGTTTTCTGCCACCCGCGCAGCATTACAGCATCGAGGTGCTGGGCACGCACGAAGGCCTGATGCGCTGCTCGAACGGCCTGCCGCTGGCCGCGCATCGTCATTACAGCGAAGCGCGGGAAGCGTTCGATCTGCTGCTGGTGGCCGGTGGCCCGGGACTGCCGGCGCAGCCGCGCGATGCGGCCCTCTGCGCCTGGCTGGCGCAGGCCGCAGGCAAGGCGCGGCGCCACGGCTCGATCTGCAATGGCGCTTTTTTGCTCGGCCATGCCGGCCTGCTCGATGGCAAAAAAGTCGCCACCCACTGGAACGATGCGGCCGCACTGGCGGCGCTGTTCCCGCTGGCGCAGGTCGATGCGGACAGCCTGTATCTGCACGATGGCACGCTGGTCAGCTCGGCCGGCGTGACGGCAGGCATCGACCTGTCGCTATCCCTGCTGGCCATCGATGGCGGCGCTGCGCTGGCGCTGCAAGTGGCGCGCCGGCTGGTGGTCTACGCCCAGCGCCAGGGTGGCCAGTCGCAATTCAGCCCGTATCTGACGCCGATGCCGGACGCCGCTTCGCCGGTAGCGCAGGCGCGGCAATATGTGCTCGATCATCTGGCGGGCAACCTCGGTGTGGAAACCCTGGCGCGGGTGGTTTCCATGAGCGCGCGCAATTTTGCCCGTGTGTTCGTGCGCGAACTGGGCGTCACGCCCGCCCACTTTATCGAAAGCGCCAGGCTGGACGCGGCGCGCGCGCTGCTGGAGGCCAGCGATGAACCGTTGAAGACCATCGCCTGGCGCTGCGGCCTGGGCAACGCCGACCAGCTGCGCACGGTGTTCCGGCGCCGCCTCGGTGTCTCTGCCACGCAGTACCGTCTGAATTTTTCCAGTCGCAGCGCCTGACGCGGCGCGATGGCAGCAATGCGCGTGACGCTGTCCGGAAAGCGCGCCAGCCAGCGCCCCATGGAAAAGGCCGGCAAACCTATACTTTCCTTGCAGGCGCGCCATCGTGGCCGCGCCCCCTGACAAGGATCAATCATGGAAGAAATCGCCCTGGCCGCCGAACGAGTCGGCCCCGCTTTTACCGAAGACGGCATGCTGCTGGCGCGCCGCAAGACACGCGAGGCGATTGCCGCCATCGCCGCGCGCGTGCGGCCCGGCATGGTCGAGGAAGACGCCGTCATCATGGCCAGGCAGGTATTGGCCGACATGGGCCTGGCGCTGAGCTGGCACCCGACGCGCGTGCGCTTCGGCTCGAACACCACCAGGGCCATGAAGCGCGCCTCCGAGCCCGGCGTGGTGCTCAAGGAAAACGACATCTTCTTTATCGATATCGCGCCGCGCGTGGACGCCTGGGAGGGCGATGGCGGCGCCACCTTTACGGTGGGGCAGGGCGCGGCGCAGCTTGATTATGCCCGCTGCGCGCGCGACGCCGAAGCGCTGTTCCACGCGGTGCGGGAAGTGTGGCAGCGCGAGCGCCTGACGGGCCAGGCCCTGTATGCCTGGGCGGATGAAGCGGCGCGCAAGCTGGGCTGGGAACTGAACTTCGACCTGGGCGGCCATCGCGTATCGGATTTTCCGCATGCGACCATTTACGCCGGCGCGCTGGCCGAGCTGGGCTCTTCGCCATCGAGCATGCGCTGGATACTGGAAATCCATCTGCGCCATCCGACCCTGCCGTATGGCGCCTTCTTTGAAGACATGCTGCTGGACGACAGTTTTTACGGTGAGTGCTCAGGTGGCACTCCACCGGGTGCGGCGACGCCGTGATCGGCACCACGCCGTAGCAGCTGCATGGCTTTCGCCAGGTCCCTCGACGGCGGCAGGCCGAACAGGCGCGCATATTCCCGGCTGAACTGATTCGGGCTTTCGTAGCCGACCCCGAAGGCGATCGATGTCGCACTGCCCTGGCCGGAGATCAGCAGCGAGCGCGCGTGCAACAAACGGATACGTTTTTGATACTGCAAGGGACTCAATGCCGTCACCGCCTTGAAATGGCGGTGGAATGCCGACACGCTCAATGCCGCCATCTCGGCCAGGGCCTCGACCCTGATCTGCCGGGTAAAGTTGCTACGTATCCAGCTGATGGCGACACCGATACGCGAAAGCGCCGTATCGGGCGACGCGATGTCGCGCAGCATCCAGCCCAGCGGCCCCTGCAACACGCGGAACAGTATCTCGCGCTCGTAAGCGGGAGCAAGTACGGAGATTTCGTCAGGCCGCTCGATCAGCCGCAGCATGCGGATCCACGCGTCGAGCAGCTCGCCACTGACCGGCGCCACCGAAAAGCCCGAGCCGGACAGCGTGCTGCATATCTTCACCGGCAAGTCGCGGATCAGCGCGGCGACGATGGCGGGATCGAGCGTCAGGCTGACTGCCAGATACGGTTCGCCCGTGGCGGCAGGATGCACCGACCCGACAGCCGGCAGATCGACCGACATCACGAAGTAGGTGGCCGGATCGTAGTGCAAGCTGCGCTCGCCGACCGTCATTGTCTTCGATCCCGTCAGTATCAGGTTGACCATCGGGTCATACACGGCGGCAAGCAGGTGCTCCGGGATTTCGCCCTGCACCATGGCCACGCGCGGGATGCCGGTTTCGGTACGCCGGTTCCTCGCCCCTGCGGCCAGTGCTCTCAGTTCCTGCATTTGCTGTTCCATGTTTCGACATTAGCAGGCGCTGGCGCACCATGCAATGGGAAAGCAGAAACAGGCAAGCTTCGAGGAGGAACGGGTGAGTGCGCGGTTGATGGCAGCCCTATCATCATCACTCAACACATCGGGCCAGCGATACCGGCCCAGGCGCGCGATCCGCACGGCGAGCGCCTCGAATTTACTTGCATGGGAAGGCAGCACTGACATGAAAAAATTGATGATCTATGGCGCGACCGGCTATACCGGCCGCATGGCGGCGCAGCAGGCATCGGCAGCGGGCACGCCGCTGGTCCTCGCGGGGCGCAATGAAGCGGCGCTGGCACCGCTGGCCGCAAGCCTTGGTGTGGAATACCGCGTCTTCGCGCTCGAAGACGCTGCCGTCATTGACCGTGCGCTGCGCGGCGTCGGTGTCCTGCTCAACTGCGCGGGACCGTTCGCCATGACCGCCGATATCCTGATGCGGGCCGGCATGCGCAATGGCGTGCATTATCTCGACGTCGCTGCGGAACTTGACGGCTATCGCCTGGCCGAAACGCTCGATGCCGAGGCCAGGGCCGCCGGCGTGATGCTGCTGCCGGGCAGCGGTGGCAGCGTCGCGATGCTCGGTTGCCTCGCCGGACAAACCGTGTCGAGAATCAGCAACCCAGCCAGCATCCGGGTCGCCATGCATGTCTCGGGTGGCCTGTCGCGCGGCTCGGCCGTCAGCGCCATGGCCAGCGTCACTGCCGAAACCCTGGCGCGCGCCGGCGGAAAACTCGTGGCCAGCACCCCCGGCGCGATCCGCAAGCTCGACTTCGGCCAGGGCCCCGTCGACTGCTTCCAGGTGACGCTGCCCGATCTCGTGACGATCTGGCGCGCGACCGGCGTGCCCGATATCGAAGCCTTTGTCCATGTGACCGGCGAAGGATTTCCGCAAGGTGAACTCGCGGCGCTGCCAGACGGCCCCAGCGAGCAGGAACGGCTTGCCAACCGGTATCAGGCGGTGGCCGAGGTCACCGGTGCCGACGGTGCCGTGCTGCGGTCGGTACTCGATACGGTCAATGGCTACACGTTCACGGCGAGCGCCGCCGCCGAGGCCGGACGGCGCGTGCTGGCCGGCGAAGCTCGCGCGGGCTTCCAGACGCCTGCAATGCTGTTCGGCAACGGCTTTGCCGGCACCATCGCCGACACCACCATTGTCGATCTTTGAGGAGTAGCGCATGGAAAAGCTGCTTGATACCTTCATACAGGGCGCCAACGCCTTCGACGTCGAGCGCGTGCTTGCGCTGTTTGAAGCCGATGCCGTTATCGACGACGTTTCGGTGGGCGACGCCTTCACCGGCACCGATAGGATACGCGTTTATCTGGAGCGGTTTTTCGTGGGCTATAAAACCATTACCCGCTTGCTGTCGCTGGCGCCGCTTGATGATTTCTCCGCCATCGCCCACGTCGATTTCACCGGCGACTTCGGCCACGAGACCGGTACTCTCAGGATCCGGATCAGCACTGCCGGCCTGATCGAACGCATCGATGCGGATCTCGACTGACGCCACGCAACACACTCAATTGCGCCTGCAAGGGCGCCAACACCGGGAATGGCTGCACTTCGCAAGCCTTCGCAACACCAGGGAAAACCGCATGACCATCTCACCCACTCTCGCCAGCGACGCCGCCGACAAGCTTGCCGTCGTCGACGCCCTCCATCGTTTTGCCGCCGGCATCGACCTGCGCGACAACAGCCTGCTGTCATCCTCTCTCTCGGAAAACGCCGTACTGGACTTTCGCCTGGCTGCCGCCAAAGCCGGCTTCGAGTATCCGGTCATCGAGGGCCGGGAGGTGATCGTTGCCGCCCTCACGGGCTCTCTCGCGACGCTCGATACGACCCACTGCGTGACGAATCCGCGCGTGACCGTCGACGGTGACACGGCGCACCTGCAGGCACTGGTGGAAGCCCAGCACGTGCCGCGCAACGATCCCACTCGCCATTATCTGATGAAGAACCGCTACGAGATCGAACTGGCAAGGCAGGGTGAAGGCTGGGTCATCAAGCACAACACGATCGACAACGTCTGGCGCTCAGGCGACCCTGCGGTTCTTGCCGTCGTATAGCGCCAGGTTTGCTTACGCAGGCGCGCTGGCCGAGCTGGATTCGTCGCCATCGAGCATGCGCTGCCTAGGCCCTGGCCGGCGTCGGATACGTCTGGCGCAGCATGGCCACCAGCGCCTGCATGGCCGCCGGCAGCTGGCGGCGGCTGGGGTAATACAGTTGCAGCGGTGGCTCCGTGAGCGACCAATCGCGCAGTACTTCGACCAGGCTGCCGTCGGCAAGGTCGTCGGCCACCGCTGCACTGTTGATCCAGGCAATGCCGGCGCCGGCGCGCGCGGCGGCAATCATGAGGGTGTAGTTATCGAACAGCAGCGGGCCGGCCGGGATGATCTCGACCCGCTCGTCGCCGCGCCTGAACATCCATGGATACAGCATGCCACCGGGATAGCGTGTGCAGATGCAGCAGTGCTGCTTCAGGCTTTCCGGCGTGGCCGGCGCCGCGTGCCGGGCCAGGTAGCCGGCGCTGGCCACGGCCACCCAGCGCAGCGGTGGCGTGCAGTCGATGGCGACCATGTCGCGCGGCACGTTGTCAGCGGATCGCACACCCGCATCGAATCCCTGCGCGACGATGTCGACCAGTTTGCCCTCGGTGACCAGGTCGAAGCTGACGCCCGGATAGCGTGCCAGGAAAGGCAGCATGATGGGGCGCAGCAGTATATGGGCAGTGGCGGCGGCCATGTTCAGGCGCAGGGTGCCGGCCGGTATTGCGCGCTGGCTGTCGACGCTGTCGATGGCGTCGCCGATGGCCGCTACCGCCGGGGCTATCTTTTCCAGAAACTGCGCGCCCGCCTCGGTCGGTGACACGCTGCGGGTGGTGCGGTGAAACAGGCGCACGCCCAGGCTTTTTTCAAGCCTGGACACAGCATGGCTCAGTGCCGATGTCGACATGCCCAGCTCCACGGCAGCCTTGCGAAAGCTGCGGTGCTGCGACACCTTGAGCACGGCAATCAGTTCGCTCATGGCAGGCGGCGTAGTGGCTTGAGAGGGCATGGCGTGGTCGGTTTGGCAGGAGGTATCCGATACTAACTCAGGCGGTCAGCTTGAGGGTGTCATTCCACAGCCGTTCGGCCAGCACCGGGTCGAGTGCATGCGCGGCCACGCCGCGGTAGTCGGCAGGGCGCTGGTGCACGATGGGCGCTTCATTGCAATCTTCAAAGTAGCGCCCGCCGATACCGGCCAGCAGCGGCGAGGCGGCCAGCAGCACCGAGGTGGCCGCGCCCTGCGCCGTGTTCTTCTGCCGCTCTGGCGGTGTTTTCAGGCCGCCCGTATGCTTTTGCAGATTGGTGGCGATGGCGCCGGGGTTGAGCGCGTTGGCAAGGATGCCATCGGCCGCCCAGCGGCGTGTCGCCTCCACCGCCATCAGCGCGCAGGCGCTCTTCGACTGGCCGTAGGCAATCAGCGGGTCGTAGGCGAGAAAGCGGAAATGCATGTCGCCGAACAGCACCGGTGCGATCAGGTTGCCGCTGGAGCTGACGCAAACGATGCGCGCGCCTTTGTGGCGGCCCGCCTCGGCCAGGGCGCCATGCAGGCCGTTTGCGAGCGAAAAGTGGCCGATATAGTTGGTCGCCAGTTGCATCTCCCAGCCTTCCGCCGTCAGGCTCAGTTCCGGAATCGCCATCACGCCGCCGTTGTTGACCAACATGTGCAGCGGCCCTTCCCATGACGCCGCAAAGTCCCTGATCGAGCCCTGGTCGGCCAGGTCCAGCCGCGCCGCGCGCACGCGCTGGTGAGCGCCGGCCAGGTTCAGGCCAGCTGCGACCTGGTGGCCGGCCGCCAGATTGCGCACCGCGAGCGTGACCTCGGCGCCGGCTGCGGCCAGCACGCGGGCCGTGTCGATGCCGATGCCCGAGGCGCCTCCCGTGACAATGGCGCGCTGACCGTGAAGGTCGACGCCTTGCAGCACGTCGTCTGCGGTGGATGAAAAACCAAAGGGTGTGGTGATCAGTGCTGGCATGGCGGTGTCCTTGTGGTGGCGGCATCCCATCGACGCCGCACGAGTACAGCATAGTCCACCAGGTCTGTTGCAACTAGAGCGTCAATGAGGGATGCTCTGTTGCATGATTCAGGACAATCTCCGGATAGTCGACGCTCAGTGCGCAGGCAGCAGGTCGCCGAGCGCGGCGCGGCCCTGCGGCGTCAGGAACGGCGCGACCTTGTTATACGGCAGCAGGAATTCCTGCTCGCAGCCGCTGCCGCGTGCATCCTCCCAGAAGGACACGCCTTCGCGCTTGAGTGACAGGTGGTAGCGGCCCTTGCCCGGGTAGTCGCCTTTGCACTCGGGGTCTGTCGAGGCATCCTTGAACAGGGCCTGGCGCAAACGTGGTGGCAGCTCGCTCTTGTCGTCGGCGGCGCCGTCGCCCTTGCTGGCGCGCGTGCCGAACCAGGTCCAGACATCGACTTCCTGTCCTGTTTTCAGGTCCCAGGTGCGGTAGTTCATCGAGATGCCGCTGGCGCCGTAGCCGGCCGCCCAGCGATAAAATTTAACCGTGACCCAGCGCGATGACCAGTAGGTCGGTTCGGCGTCAACTTCCGCTTCTGCCGCCCAGCCGTTCTGGCCCAGGTGCTGGCGGCGCGTCTCGAAGTAGTCGGCCAGCGCGGCCTTGTCCTTGGGGAGTACCTCGCGCAATCGCGCGTTGATTTTTGCCACCCCTTCGCCGCTGGCGATCAGCTCCACGGTGATGGCATCGGCCACGCCGAGATTGCGGTACTGGTGGCCTTCGAAGGTTTTCGGCTTTGAAGTTTTCAGGGCCGGCACATTTTCCAGCGCCGCGTTGTAGGCATCGCTGGCGCAGGTGGGGTGATCCAGGTCGCCGGCCGCCGCCAGCAGCTTCAAGGCGACCGGCAGTGACTTGCCGGTTTTCGGATGCGTCCAGCTGCCCGTGATACTACCGCCCTGCGGCGGGTTCAGGCTCCAGTTGCCCGTAACCTGATTGGCCGCATCGGTTTCCTTCCAGGCTGTCTTGCCCTGGGCCTTGGACAGCATGATGGGTGCCTTGTAACGGGTGTAGTAATAGCTGCCACTGCTGTCCGAACCACTGCCCGGCTGGTTGAAACAGGCCACGATATCGGCGCCGCCGAGCGTGCCCTGCCAGACGCCTTGCAAGGAGGCGTCGGCCGCCATGGCAAGCGGCATGGCGGACAGGGACAACAAAAATAAAGCAAGGCGGCGCATCGATTTTCCTCAGGCGTTGAACAAGCGCCGATTCTACAGGGCGCCTCCGGTTTCGTGCGCCACCATGGCCATCGCCGGCGCCAGGTAGGCAATCATCTGCGGCGTGACAAAGCTGCCCTGCAGCAGACGCGGTTCCTGCTGGTGCGCCTGGCGAAATTTCAATTGCGTGGCCGGGTCGGTGCCTGCATACGACTGGAACAAATCGCGCCATTGCCGCGCCAGTGCCAGCACCGCTGGATCATCGGGCGGCGTGTGGCTGTCGAGCGCTGCGCGCACGGCGGCGATCAGCGCCGGCCATTCGCCGGCGCGCTTGCCATAGTTGGCCTGCAAATGCGCGTACTCGGCATCGTCCAGGAAAGGGCGATACAGCGCCATGCGAGAGGCGCCGAATGCACTGGTGACAAAGCGCATCAGCTCCCCATCGATGCCGGTCGTGGCCTGCATGCCCGGCTCTTGCCCATGCATGGTGTTCAGGCGCGCAAACAGGCCGGGGTGGGCGCCGGTGTCGTGCACCAGCTTGACCATCCATTCGGTGCCCAGTGCCTGCGCTTCAGGCGATGTGGCGGCGCTACCCGCGTCCATCAGCGAGCGCACGCGCGCCACCAGCGCCTGCCACTCCTGTTCCACTGCCGTGTCGGACAGCATCGGCAATTGCCGCACTTCGTCCTGCGTAAAATATTTGTCGATCATGTTCATCTGCTCCATTGTGGTCAGCCATTCGGCCAGTTCCGGTTCCTGTCCCTGTTCCAGCTGCGTTTGCAGCATCAGCAGGCGTGTGCGCAGGCGGCTTGCCTGCGCCAGCTGCTGGTCCAGCATGGCGATCTGTTTTGCCACGATGGCGGACAAGGGCAGGTCGGAACTGGCCAGTGAGGTTGCGATCTCGGCCAGCGACAGCCCGAACCGGCGCAGCGCCATGATCCGGTGCAGCCGGTCCATGTCGCCGTGCTGGTAGAGGCGGTAGCCGGCCTGCGTGCGCGCCGAAGGCGAGAGCAGGCCGATGCTGTCGTAGTGGTGCAGGGTGCGCACGGTCAGGCCCGTCAGCCTGGCCAGCTCGCCTATTTTCAACAGCATCGTCTTCTCCTGGTCTTCGTTGCGTACATTCACGATGGCGCCTGACGTAGCGTCAGGGTCAAGCGGGAATGTAGCAGATGGACGAAAAACAACCGCAAAAAGAATCCGTTGACCTTCATTTTTTTGTACGGTATATTTATAAAACCGAACAGCGACTGCAGCAGATGGAACGCGTTCGGGCCACATGGCAGTACGGAATAATCGTTGTGCGGCGCAGCAAGAAGTGCCATCGGCAGGACTGGAAAGACAATCCGCGCAGACGGATTTTTTTCACAGTTGGTTTGTACGTTAAATATAATATGCCGCCGGCAACGACCGGCTGGCGAGAGAGACGACCATGATGAAAAGTATCGTTTGCGATACGCCGGGCAGCCTGCGCATGGAGCAGCGGCCCGTGCCTGTCCCCGCCGGCGACGAAGTGCTGGTACGCATACGCCGTATCGGCATCTGCGGCACCGACATGCATATCTTCCGCGGCACCCAGCCCTTCCTCAGCTATCCGCGCGTGATGGGCCATGAATTGTCCGGCCATATCGACAGCGCGCCCGCCGGCTCGCGCCTGGCCGTGGGCGACCAGGTCTATGTGATGCCGTATCTGTCCTGCGGCACCTGCGTCGCCTGCCGCCAGGGCAAGACCAACTGCTGCACCCGCATCGAAGTACTGGGCGTGCACCGCGACGGCGGCATGACCGAATACCTGGCGCTGCCGGAACGCTTTGTTTTCAAGACCGAAGGCATCTCGCTCGACGACGCGGCGATGATCGAGTTCCTCGCCATCGGCGCGCATGCCGTCAAGCGCGGCGCGGTCGATGCAGCCAAGCGCGTGCTGGTGGTGGGCGCCGGCCCGATCGGCATGGCCGTAATGCTGTTCTCGTCGTTGAAAGGCGCCGAGGTCACGGTGCTCGACGGCCGCGCCGACCGCCTGCAGTTCTGCCGCGACGCACTGGGCATCACGCGCACGGTGCAGCTGGGCGAAGGCGACAAGGAACAACTGTCTGCCGCCACCGATGGCGAATTCTTCGACGTGGTATTCGACGCCACCGGCAATATCGCCGCCATGGAGCGCGGCCTCGACTTCGTCGCCCACGGCGGCAGCTATGTGCTGGTCTCCATCGTGCGCGACCGCCTGTCGTTTTCCGACCCCGAATTCCACAAGCGCGAAACCACCTTGCTCGGCAGCCGCAACGCCACCGTCGATGATTTCGAGGAAGTGGTGGCGGCCATGAAGGCGGGCAAGGTGCCAACCGCGCTGCTCAACACGCACCGCACCACGCTCGATGAATTCACGAATGTGCTGGAACACTGGATGCAGCCGTCGGCCGGCGTCATCAAGGCGATTGTCGAGGTCTGAGATGAACGCCATCGAACACAACCCGATACTGCAGTTCGGCACCAGCCGCTTCCTGCAGGCGCATGCCGACCTGTTTGTCAGCGAGGCGGCAAGTGCCGGCCAGGCGCTGGGCAATATCACCATCGTGCAAACCACCGGCAGCGTCCAGGGCGCGGCGCGGGTGGCGGCGTTTCGCCAGCCCGGTGGCTATCCGGTGCGCATCCGCGGCTGGCAGGACGGCGCGCAAGTGGACGACGAGCGCCGCGTGCACGTCGTCACGCAAGCGTGGCAGACCAGCAGCGACTGGCCGCAGGTACGCGACGCCGCCGTGGCTGCGCGCGTAATCCTGTCGAATACCGGCGACACCGGTTATCAGCTGGTTGAAGCCGATCATCCCGGCCTGCTCGATGGCGACAGCGCGCCGCAAAGTTTTCCTGCCAAGCTGCTGGTGCTGCTGCGCGACCGCTATCTGGCTGGCGCCGAACCCATCACGATTTATCCGTGCGAGCTGGTGGTCGATAACGGCACGGTACTGCGCGAACTGATCGTCAAACTGGCGCGGCAATGGCAGCTCGACGCCGGCTTTATCGCCTATCTGGAAACAGGCTGCGTGTGGATCAATTCCCTGGTCGACCGCATCGTCTCCGAACCGATAGAGCCGATCGGCGCCGTGGCCGAACCGTATGCGCTGTGGGCCATCGAAGCGCAGCACGGCATGGTACTGCCGTGCAGTCATCCGCAACTGGTGGTCACCGCCAGCCTGCGCCAGTACGAGCAGCGCAAGCTGTTCCTGCTGAACCTGGGCCATACGTATCTGGCGCAGCTGTGGCTGGAACGCGGCAGCCCGGCCTCGATGACAGTGAAGGACGCCATGCGGGACGCCGACATGCTGGTGGCGCTCGAAGCGCTGTGGCAAACCGAAGTGCTGCCCGTGTTTGCCGCCATGGGTGCGGCCGAAGGCGAAGCTGCCACCGCCTACCTGGCGCAGGTTCGGGAACGCTTCAACAATCCATTTCTTGCGCACCGGATGGCCGACATCGCCCAGAACCATGGCGAGAAAATCCGCCGCCGCATGGCGCCCGTGGTGGCGCTGGCGCAGCAGCTGTGCCCAAACCTGGCCCAACCTCGTCTGCGCGCCATGCTGGCGACGGGAGCGGCGTCATGATCCTCCTGTCCAACTGCCGACACTATCCGATATCGACTAAAATGGCCCACTCTCCCACTTTCCCTGTCGCCGACATAGCGAGCACCCCCATCCATGTCAAAACCGGCCACCGTCTTCAAGCGCAGTACCAATCTGCTGTTGCAATTTCTCGCCGAGAATGTCGCAGTGGGCGAAATGCTGCCGACGGAGCAGTTCCTGACGACCATCTGCCAGGGCAGCCGCACGGCGATCCGCAGCGCGATAGCGTATCTGTCGACGCGGCGGCTGATCAGCAGTCCGGCGGAGCGGCGTTTGCTGAGAAAACCAATACCGGGCGACTACTTCGATATCGCCGAGCTGCAGTCGGGTGCGGAGCGCATCCAGCAGGTGCTGATGGAACGCGTCTACCAGCGCGACATGCCGCCGGGAGCCGAGTTTTCGGAAGCCGAACTGGCGCGCGAGGCGGGCGCCAGTACCGTCAGCGTGCGCGAATTCCTGATCGGTTTTTCGCGCTTCGGCCTGATCGAAAAGAAGCCGCGCGGCGGCTGGCGCCTGTGCGCGTTCGACCGTTCGTTTGCCACCGAACTGGCGGACATGCGGCGCATGTTCGAGATGGCGGCCGTGGAGCACTTTGCGCATCTGCCGCACGGCGATCCGGCGTATGCGGAACTGGCGCGGCTGATCAAACAGCACGAGAAGCTGGCGGCCAAGATCGACACGCGCCACAATGCCTTTCCGGCGCTGGACCGCGAGTTCCACACCTTTCTGATCGGCCTGTTGAACAACCGCTTCGCGCAGGGCTTCTACGATATCGTCTCGTTCGTGTTTCACTATCATTACCAGTGGGACAAGGGCGAGGAAAAGGGCCGCAACAAGTATGCGGTGCAGGAGCACCTGGCGATTTTGCGGGCACTGGCCGAGCACGACATACCGAAGGCGCTCGAATCGATGAAGTCACACTTGAATTCCTCGCGCAGCACCATGCTGTCGTCGATCGGCACGCGCGAAAAGCTGACGCAGTCGTAAATAGCGCCGTTGGCGGGGAGGGTGCGCAATGAGCCACGCCAATCCGGTTTCCAATCCCGTCTCCAGCCTGCTGCTGATGTCGCCCGAAGACAATTGCATGATCGCCCGCACGGCGTTGACCCAAGGCCAGGTCGTCACGATCGATGGCGTGCCGGTCACGCTGGCGCAAAATATCCTGATCGGCCACAAGGTGGCACGCCGCGCGCTGGCCGTCGGCGACAAGGTGCTGCGCTATGGCGCCCTGATCGGCAGCATCACGGCCCCCGTCGCCATCGGCGAGCATATCCATACGCACAACCTGGCAAGCGACTATATCCCCACGTTTACCCTGGGCCAGGACGGCCACCATTTCCTGGACAAGGACGCCAAACAATGAACGCTCCAACGACAACGCCCGCTCCGGCTCTCACGGGCTACCTGCGCGCCGATGGCCGCAAGGGCATCCGCAATATCGTGGTGGTGGCCTATATGGTCGAATGCGCGCACCACGTGGCGCGCCTGATGGTCAACGCCTTTCCCGACCAGCCGGTGCACCTGATCGGTTTTACGGGATGCTTCCCGAACGAATACGCCGACCAGGTGATGCGCCGTTTGCTGACGCATCCGAATGTGGGCGCCGTGCTGCTGGTGTCGCTGGGCTGCGAAGGCTTCAACAAATATGGCCTGTCCAGCGCGGTGGCCGACAGCGACCGCCCGGTACACACGATTACCATCCAGGAAAACAGCGGCACCCGCCCCAGCGTCAGCAGCGGCGTCGAGTGGATCAGCTGGGCGCTGGAACACCTAGCGCAGCAAAAGCGCGTACCGATGGGCATCGACGAACTGGTGGTGGCCACCATCTGCGGCGGCTCCGACAGCACCAGCGGCATCAGCGCCAACCCGGCCGTCGGCGTGGCCTTCGACACCCTGATCGCGGCCGGCAGCCCCTGCATCTTTGAAGAGACGGGTGAACTGGTAGGCTGCGAATACCATATGCAGCGGCGCGCCGTCAGCCCGGAGCTGGGCAACGCCATCGTTGAAACCGTGGCCAAGGCTGCGCGCTATTACACCATCATGGGCCACGGCAGCTTCTCGCCGGGGAACGCCGATGGCGGCCTGACCACGCAGGAAGAAAAATCCCTGGGCGCCTACGCCAAGAGCGGTTCCTCGCCGATCGTCGGCATCTTGAAACCGGGCGACCAGCCGGCCGGCGGCGGCCTGTACCTGCTTGACGTGGTGCCCGATGGCGAGCCGCGCTTCGGCTTTCCGAATGTGTCCGACAATGCTGAAATCGTCGAACTGATTTCCTGCGGCGCCCATATCACCTTGTTTACCACCGGCCGCGGCTCGGTGGTCGGCTCGGCGATTTCGCCCGTGATCAAGGTCTGCGCCAATCCGCAAACCTACGAACGGCTGTGCGACGACATGGATGTCAATGCGGGCAAGATCCTGACCGGCGAGGCTACTTTGGAAGAAGTGGGCGCCGAAATCGTCGCCGCCGTGCTGGACGTGGCCAATGGCGCCTTGAGCCGCTCGGAAGACCTGGGCCATCAGGAATTTGTGCTGACCTATAAACAATTCGACGCGGTGGGGCCAGGCTGTTTCCCGCTGCGCGCAGCGTGAGGACCGAGTTCATGGATGTCACTCAACAGCGTATTCTGCCGCGCGGCGGCTTGTCACTGCCCTGCATCGGCATGGGCTGCGCGCCACTGGGCGGCCTGTACCAGCCGCTCAGCGATGCGCAGGCGCGCGCCACCTTGAACGGCGCCTGGGACGCCGGCGTGCGCTTTTTCGACACGGCTCCGTACTATGGCTATACCCAGTCCGAACACCGCCTCGGCGCCATGCTGCGCGAACGCGTGCGTGACGAGTTCGTGATCAGCACCAAGGTCGGCCGGCTGATGCGTCCCGATGCTTCCGTGCGCCCCGGCGACGACGGCTTCTGTTCACCGCTGCCATTCCGCCCGCAGTACGACTATACCTATGACGGCGTGCTGCGCTCGCACGACGACAGCCTGCAGCGCCTGGGGTTGGAGCGCATCGATATTTTGTTCGTGCACGATATCGGCCGGGTCACGCATGGCGATCACGATCAGCAGTACTGGCGCGAGCTGACTGATGGCGGCGGCTTTCGCGCCCTCGATCAATTGCGTGCTTCTGGCCAGATCAAGGCCGTCGGCCTGGGCGTCAACGAATGCGAGATCGTGCTGCGCGCGATGGCCGAATTCGACCTTGACTGCACCCTGTTGGCCGGCCGCTACACCTTGCTGGAACAGGCCTCGCTGTCGCCGCTGCTCGATCTGTGCGCGGTACGCGGCAACGCCATCGTGATCGGCGGGCCATTCAATTCGGGCGTGCTGGCCGGCAACGGCAAGTTCAATTACGCCGATGCGCCGGACGCCATCTTGCAAAGAGTGGCGCAGCTCGACGTCGTCTGCCGCGAATTCCATGTGCCGCTGCAGGCGGCTGCCTTGCAGTTCCCGCTGGCCCATCCGGCCGTGGTGTCGTGCATCCCGGGCGGCCAGGACCTGGCGCAGCTGCAGCAGAACCTCGACTGGTTCGCCACGCCGATACCACACGCTTTGTGGACGGCGTTGCAGGATGCCGGCCTGATCGACGCGCGCGCACCGCTGCCCCAAGGAGCCGCATGATGCGCATCGACGCCCACCAGCATTGCTGGCAACTGGCGGCGCGCGCCGGCAGCTGGCCGCCGCCTTCCCTGGCTGCCATCTACCGCGATTTTTCGCTGGAAGACCTGGCGCCGCTGCTGGCCGAGCATGGCGTTGCCGGCACGGTGCTGGTGCAATCGCTGCCGTCCGAAGACGACACGCAGTGGTTGCTGGCGCTGGCGGACAGGAGCAGCATGATCCGCGCCGTGGTGGGCTGGACCGACCTGCTGGCGTCAAGCGCACCGGCCGCGATTGCGCGCCTGGCATCGAACAGGAAGCTCAAGGGCCTGCGCCCGATGCTGCAGGATATAAGCGACGAGCAGTGGATCGCCAATCCGGCGCTGGCGCCAGCCTTGAACGCCATGGTTGAACATGGCTTGCGCTTTGACGCGCTGGTGCTGCCGCGCCACTTGCCGGCGCTGATGCAGTGCGCACGCGATTATCCGCAACTGGAAATCGTGATCGACCATGCGGCCAAGCCGCCGATTGCCGATGCATCGTTTGGCCGCTGGCGCGAAAACATGGCGCAACTGGCCGCGCTGCCGAACGTGCATTGCAAGCTGTCCGGGCTGGTAACGGAAGCGAAGCCGGATTGGAACGTGGCAGACCTGCGCCCGTATGTCGATCATGTGCTGGCCGTGTTTGGCGCCCAGCGCGTGATCTGGGGCAGCGACTGGCCGGTGGTGGATCTGGCAGGCGGCTATGGCGCCTGGCTGGCCGCCAGCGAGACCTTGCTGGCGCACCTGGGCCAGCAGGACAGGAACGATATTTTCGGCCTCAATGCGCTACGCTTTTACGGTATCGGACAGGAGTGATGATGCAAAGAATGGGCATGGTGATCGGCATCGCGCCGGACCGCATCGAAGAATACAAAACCCTGCACGCGGCAGTCTGGCCGCAGGTGCTGGAACGGCTGGCGCAAGCACAGGTTCGCAATTATTCGATCTTTTTGCGCGAGCCGGAGAACCTGCTGTTCGGCTACTGGGAATACCACGGCGACGATTTTGCAGCGGACATGGCGGCGATTGCCGACGACCCGGAAACGCAGCGCTGGTGGACCTTCTGCGCACCGTGCCAGCTGCCGTTCGCTTCGCGTGCCGATGGCGAGCACTGGGCGATGATGGAACACGTATTTCATATGACGTAAACCCCAAGCGAAGACTGGGGTCGGACGGGGACGCCGAGTCCCTCAGGGTCCGACCCCGGCACTTCAAGGGTTCGGTTAAAAAATAAAAGGAGACAAGATATGACCGCCAGACTACAAGGCAAAACCGCACTGCTCACCGCCGCCGGCCAGGGCATCGGCCGCGCCACCGCCGAAGCCTTTGTGCGCGAAGGCGCGACCGTGATCGCCACCGATATCAACCAGTCCCAGCTCGACGCGCTGAAAGAAGCCACCGGCTGCGCCATCCGCCTGCTCGACGTCACCGACGGCGCAGCCATTACTGCGCTGGTGAACGAGATCAGCCCGGTTGATATCCTGTTCAACTGCGCAGGGTTTGTCGACGGCGGCACCATCCTTGAATGCGACGACGCGGCCTGGGACCGCTCGTTCGAGATCAACGCCCGCTCCATGTACCGGCTGATGCGCGCCGTGCTGCCCGGCATGCTGGCAAAAGGTGCCGGCTCGATTGTCAACATGTCGTCGGTGGCATCCAGCGTGAAGGGCGCGCCGAACCGCTTTATCTACGGCACTTCGAAGGCGGCCGTGGTCGGCATGACCAAGTCGGTGGCAGCGGACTTTGTCACGCGCGGCATCCGCTGCAATGCGATCTGTCCCGGCACCATCGAGTCGCCATCGCTGAAGGATCGCATCGCGGCCCAGGCCGAAGCGACGGGCGTCAGCGTGGAAACCGTGCAAGCCGCCTTTGTCGCGCGCCAGCCGATGGGCCGGGTCGGCAAGGCCGATGAAATCGCCGCGCTGGCGGTCTACCTGGCTTCCGACGAATCGGCCTTTACCACCGGCATGGTGCATGTCATCGATGGCGGTTGGTCCAATTAATCACCAAATAATCACTAAAACGAGAGACAACAATGAAACTGATGCGTTATGGCGCCAAGGGCGCTGAAAAACCTGCACTGATCGATTCCAACGGCGCCGTGCGCGACCTGTCCGGCGTGCTGCCTGATATTACCGGTGCGACCTTGAGCCGCGATAACCTGGCGACGCTGGCCGCCGTCGATATCGACAGCCTGCCGGTCGTTGCCAATCCTGGCCGCATCGCGCCGCCATGGAGTGGTGTGGGCAAGTTCCTGTGCGTGGGCCTGAACTACGCCGACCATGCGGCCGAATCGGGCATGGCGGTGCCAGCCGAACCGGTGCTGTTCATGAAAGCCACCAGTGCCGTGATCGGCGCCAATGACGCGGTGGTCATGCCGCAGGACTCGAAGAAAAGCGACTGGGAAGTGGAGCTGGGCGTGGTGATCGGCACCACCGCGCGCTATGTGTCGGAAGCCGATGCGCTGTCGCACGTGGCCGGCTATTGCGTGGTGAACGACTTGTCCGAACGCGAATATCAACTGGAGCGCGGCGGCCAGTGGGACAAGGGCAAGGGCTGCGATACGTTTGGCCCGATCGGCCCGTGGCTGGTCACCAGCGACGAAGTGGCGGACCCGCAAAACCTGGGCCTGTGGCTGGAAGTAAACGGCAAGCGCGTCCAGGACGGCAATACGAAAACCATGGTGTTCGGCGTGGCCAACCTGGTCAGCTATATCAGCCGTTTCATGACCCTGTACCCGGGCGACATCATCAGCACCGGCACGCCGCCTGGCGTGGGCATGGGCCAGAAACCATCGGCCGTGTATTTGAAACCGGGCGACACCATGCGCCTGGGGATCGACGGCCTCGGTGAACAACACCAGACCGTGCATGCCTGGAACCCGGAACTGATCGACGGCTGATCGCAATACCTCACTGGCGCGCCTGCAGGATGCACAGACATCGGCGCGCCGGCTTATAGCAGTGGAGTGGAGGAGACACACCATGAATCAATCCGAAGAGATACTGGCGCTCAATGGCGTGAGCAAACGCTTTCCCGGCGTACTGGCGCTGGACAATGTCAGCTTCAGTTTGCGCCGCGGCGAAGCGCATGCGCTGTGCGGCGAGAATGGCGCCGGCAAGTCGACCCTGATGAAGGTGATGAGCGGCGTGTACCAGGCCGACGAGGGGGAACTGGTCTACAAGGGCAAGGTATGCAGCTTTGGCAGCAGCGTCGACGCGGAAGCGGCCGGCATTGCCATCATCCACCAGGAACTCAATCTGATCCCGCACCTGAGCGTGGCCGAGAATATCTTTCTCGCGCGTGAACCGGTGCGCGGCTTTTTCATCGACCGCAAGAAGATGCGCTTTGATGCTCAGGCCTTGCTGGACCGGCTCAAGCTGCGCATCGATCCGCGCGAGCTGGTGAAAAACCTGTCCTGTGCGCAGCAGCAGATGGTGGAAATCGCCAAGGCGCTGTCGCTGAACACCGAAGTGCTGATCATGGACGAGCCGACATCGTCGCTGACGGAAAGCGAAACGGGCCAACTGTTCGAGATCATCAACGAGATCAAGCGCAATGGCGTGAGCGTGGTGTATATCTCGCACCGCCTCGAAGAAATGCAGCACATTATCGACCGGGTGACGGTGCTGCGCGACGGCAAATTCGTCAGCACCGACGACTTTCATGCGATCTCGCTCGACGCCATCGTGGCGAAAATGGTCGGCCGCACGCTCGATGAAAAATTCCCCGAGCGGTTCTCGAAACCGACCGATGACGTGCTGCTGCGCGTGACGGATCTGCACCGCAAGGACGTGTTCGGCCCGCTCAGCTTTGACCTGAAACGCGGCGAGATCCTCGGCTTTTCCGGCCTGATGGGCGCAGGGCGCACGGAAGTGGCGCGCGCCATCTTTGGCGCCGATCCGCTCACCAGCGGCGCCATCCACCTGGGCGACACCGAAGTGACCATCGACTCGCCGATCGACGCCATCGACCATGGCATCGCCTACCTGTCCGAGGACCGCAAGAGCCATGGCCTGGCGATCCGCATGTCGGTGGCGGCCAACCTGACGCTGACCAATGTCTCGGCGCTGTCGAATCGTTTCGGCTTTATCGACTTTGCGAAAGAGGAAGCGGTGGCGAAGAAATATATCGCCGCGCTGGGCATCAAGACGCCGACCTCGAAGCAGATCGCGCGCAATCTGTCGGGCGGCAACCAGCAGAAGATCGTCATCAGCAAATGGCTGTACCGCGAATCGAAAATCATCTTCTTTGACGAGCCCACGCGCGGCATCGATGTGGGCGCCAAGTTCGCCATCTACCAGCTGCTCGACAAGCTGGCCTCGGAGGGCATCGGCGTGGTGCTGATCACCTCCGAACTGCCCGAGATCATGGGCATGACGGACCGGGTGGCCGTATTCCACGAAGGGCGCATCAGCGGCATCGTCAACACGCGCGAATCGTCGCAGGAAGAAATCATGCATCTTGCCTCGGGCCGTGTCGCGGGACAGGCAGCAATTCATTAATCGCAGTCCATCAAGATTAAAAGCCATATCAGAAAGCCATAAGAAAATGAATAAAGAACTGATCCAAAAATTTGCCGCGCTGGGCAGCCTGTCCTTGCTGCTGCTGGTGTTTTCGCTGACCAGCGATGCGTTTTTCTCGGTCAGCAATGGCATGAGCGTGGCGCTGCAGGTTACCTCGATTGCCTACCTGGGCATCGCCGCCACCTGCGTCATCATCACCGGCGGCATTGACCTCAGTTCCGGCTCGGTGCTGGCGCTGGCCGGCGTGGCCGCAGCGCTGCTGGTCAAGAGCGGCATACCGGTGCCGGTCGCCATGTTGGGCGGCATCGTGATGGGCGCCATGTGCGGCGCCGTCAACGGTTTCTGCATCACGCAGTTGAAACTCCCGCCTTTCATCGCCACGCTCGGCATGATGCTGATCGCGCGCGGTCTGGCCTTGCAGATCACCGGTGCCCGCGCCATTTCGGGCCTGGGCGAATCGTTCGGCGAACTCGGTAACGGCGTGCTGTGGCGCATCGAGCGCGACACCGGCGGCACTTTCCCTGAAGTGGTGTTCCCCGGCATTCCGTATCCGGTGGTGCTGATGGTGGTGATCGCAGTGGCAGTGTCCATCATGCTCAGCCGCACCACCTTTGGCCGCCATATCTATGCCGTTGGCTCGAACGCCGAAGCGGCGCGCCTGTCGGGCGTGAAAGTGAGCCGCGTGACCCTGCTGGTGTACACCCTGTCCGGCGCCCTGTCGGGCCTGACCGGCTGCGTGCTGATGTCGCGCCTGGTGACGGCGCAGCCGAACGAAGGCGTGATGTATGAACTGGACGCGATTGCCAGCGCCGTGATCGGCGGCGCGTCGCTGATCGGCGGCATCGGTACCATTTCCGGCACCGTCATCGGCTCGTTCGTGATCGGCATCCTGCGCAATGGCCTGAACATGAATGGCGTATCGAGTTTTATCCAGCAAATCATTATCGGACTGGTCATCTTGCTGACCGTCTGGATCGATCAGAAGCGCAACCGCGCCTGAAGCAGCAGAAAGTAGTCACACCCTAAATCTATAATTAAACGAGGACGACAATGAAAACCATCAAAACCATCTCGCTCGGTCTGATGACCGCAGCATTTGCCCTGAGCACCGGCGCCGCATTCGCCGCGCCGAAAGAGATCGCCGTGATCGTCAAGACGACGAACTCGAACTACTGGCAGAACGTGAAAAAAGGCGCCACCGCCAGCGCGGCCGACGCCAAGGGCTACAACCTGACCTTCCAGGGTCCGGCCTCGGAATCGGCGATTGCCGACCAGGTCAGCATGGTGGAAAACGCCGTCACCCGCAAGGTGGCGGGCATCGTGCTGGCCGCTTCCGACCCGGACGCGCTGGTACCGGCGCTGAAAAAAGCGTGGGAAGCGAAGATACCCGTGGTGCTGATCGATTCGCTGGTGGCCGACAGCGGCAAGCGCTATTACCAGTCCTTCCTGTCGACCGATAATGAAGCAGCCGGCGAGGCCAGCGCCAAGGCCCTGATTTCGCAGGTCGGCAAGACCGGCAAGATCGCCGTGATGTCGTATGTGGCCGGTGCCGGTTCCGAAACGGGCCGCGTCGGTGGCTTCAAGCGCTATATCGAAAAGAACTCGCAGTTGCAGATCGTCGGCACCTACTACTCGCAGTCGCAGATGGCCACCGCCTTGAACCAGACCACCGACGTGCTGGCCTCGAACCCTGACCTGAAAGGCATCTTTGGCGCCAACGAACCGACGGCCGTCGGCATGGGCCGCGCGATTGCACAGGCTGGCAAGGCCGGCAAGGTGATCGGCGTGGGCTTTGACGGCAATGAAGACCTGAAAAACTTCGTCAAGGACGGCACCCTGTATGCAACCGCCGTGCAGGGTTCGTACTCGATGGGCGCGCTGGGCGTGAAAACCCTGGTCAGCCTGATCGAAGGCAAGAAGGTCGAGCCTTTCGTCAACACCGGCGTGGTGATCGTCACCAAGGCCAATGTCGACCTGCCTGAAGCGAAGAACGTGCTGTATTAATTATTGATCGACAGCCGCTGCTTCAGTTCCTGCAGCAGCGTGCCGGTCTTGGTGGTCAGCTGGCGCGCCAGCGGCCACGCCAGGTAGAGCGGCAAGCCTGGCGTGGCAAAGACCGGCAGCACTTCCACGACAGCGCCGGCCGCCAGGTGTTCCTGCACCAGCCATGTCGCCTGCTGGGCGATGCCGAGGCCGGCCAGTACGGCGGCCGTCTGCGCTTCGGCGTCGCCCACGATCAAACGCGGCGTGACCGCGCGCCGTTCCACTCCTTCCTCATTTTCTGCAACCTTCGCAAACAGCCACGGCGCCGCCGTGCCGTCATCACGGCCATATGCGATGCAGTCGTGCTGTTCCAGTTCCTCGATAGTGACAGGCGTGCCGCGCCGCGCCAGGTAGCTTGGTGCCGCGCAAAAGATCAGGCGTTCTTCGCCCAGATGCAGTTGCCCCAGCGCGGCCGGCCAGTGGCCAGGCGCGCCGATGCGCACGGCGATATCGATGCGCTCTTCAAACAGGTCGACAAAGCGGTCGCTGAAACTGACCGACGGCTGCAGCCGCGGATATTTTTCGCATAGCGCGATCAGCACCGGCATCACGCGCATGCGCCCGTACGACGCCGGCACGCCGATGCGCACCGCGCCCGCCAGTTCCCCTTCCTGCTCGGCCAGCACGCCTTCCGCATCGGACAGTTCCTGCAGCACGCGCTTGCAGGTGGCGTAATAGGCGTGGCCGGCGCTGCTCAGTTTCAGCTTGCGCGTGCTGCGCTCGAACAGCATCACGCCCAGGCGCTCTTCCAGCCGCGCCACGCTCTTGCTGACGGCCGAGCTGGTCAGGTGCAGGCGCTCGGCGGCTTTGGTAAAACTGCCGGCATCGGCGGTGGCCAGGAATGGCGCGATGCCTTTCAGATGATCGGACATGATTGCGGAATATTTTTCATAAATGGAGTGAAATACTATCGCGGATAAGAATTCCTGTCCGTTATATGATGGATTTTTATGTTGGAGCACACCATGAACAAACACGCATTGATTATCGGCGCAAGCGGCGTTATCGGCAGCAACCTTGCCACCCATCTGCTGTCACAGGGCTGGAAAGTAACGGGCGTCTCGCGCGGCCGCACCCCCGTGCCGGCCGGTTGCGCCGCCTTGCAGCTGGACGCCACCGACGCCGCAGCTGTCGCCGCCGGCCTGGCAGGCATCGACGCCAGCCATGTTTTTTTCACGGCCTGGGCGCGCCAGGAAAACGAGAAAGAAAATATCCGTGTCAACGGCGCCATGGTGGCCAATGTGCTGGCTGCGCTGGGGCCGAATGGTCACTTGCGCCACGCCGCGCTGGTGACGGGCTTGAAGCACTACCTGGGGCCGTTCGACGCCTATGGCAAGGGATCGGTGCCGGTCACGCCGTTCCGTGAAGAGCAGGGCCGCCAGGATGTGGAAAATTTCTATTACGAGCAGGAAGACCGTTTGTTCGAAGCCGCCGAAAAATTCGGCTTTACCTGGAGCGTGCACCGGCCGCACACGATTATCGGCTACGCACTGGGCAACGCCATGAACATGGGCCTGACCCTGGCCGTGTATGCGAATTTGTGCAAGGCCAGCGGCCAGCCCTTCGTGTTTCCCGGTTCTGGCGAGCAGTGGAATGGTTTGTCGGACATGACCGATGCGGGCCAGATCGCGCGCCAGCTGGCGTGGGCCGCCGAAAGCCCGGCTGCAGCGAACCAGGACTTCAATATTGTCAACGGCGATGTGTTCCGCTGGAAGTGGCTGTGGCCACGACTTGCCGCCTATTTCGGCATCGAGGCGGCCGAGCTGCCCGAGACCATCTCGCCGCTGGCCGGACGCATGGACGGCGCGGCTGACCAATGGCGCGCCATCGCGCAGCAGCATGGGCTGGTGGAAGCGGATGTCAACCGCCTCGCCTCATGGTGGCATACCGACGCCGACCTTGGCCGCCCGATGGAAGTGATGACCGACATGGGCAAGAGCCGCAAGGCCGGTTTCCTCGATTACCAGGATACGCCGGAGGCGTTTTTCAACTTGTTTGATCGGTTGAAGCAAGAGCGCGTGATTCCCCGGTAACGCAACTGAAATCCGGGGACTCGGCGTCCCCGTCAGACCCCCGCGACCGCTAGCGCAAGCCTCTGAGTTTGCGGCATTGAGGGTCTGACCCCAGCCTTTACGCCGTTGGGTTATTGGACTGGTACAGCGAGCGGATACGCCTTGCGCTCCTGCCCCCGCTGCCACTCCAGCCCTGGCCGATCGACGCGAAACTGCAGCAGCCGCCCTTGCACCACTTCCGTCACATACGCGGTGCGTCCGTCCGGGCCGCCGAAGCTGATGTTGCTGGGTTTCGCGCCCGGCACGCTGATCTCGCGCAGCAGCTTGCCCTGCGGCGACAGCTTGACCACCGTGCCCTTGCTGTAGCGCGTGACGTACAGATTGCCGTCAACGTCGACACGCATGCCGTCCATGCCGAAATCATCGAAGCGCTGGAACAGGCGCTTGCCGCTCAAGCTGCCATCAACCGCAATGTCGTAGGCCCAGATATTGCGCTGCACGCTTTCATTCACATACAGGGTCTTGCCGTCTGGGCTGACCTCGATGCCGTTGGCCGTGCCCATGGTGTCGAGCGCCAGCGTGACCGTGCCATCGCGCCCGATGCGCCATACGCGGCCGGTGTTTTCCTTCCAGTTCGGATCGCTCGCATACAACACGTCGTCCTGCGTGATGGCGATATCGTTGGGCTGCGTCATGCGGCCATCGCGCGCGTGGATGGCAATCGCGCGAGTTTGCGGGTCTACCACATAGATCGTGTGCTCGATATAGTCGGCCAGGTACATCTGGCCGCGGCTGCCGAAGCGGATGCCGTTGGCGATGCTGGCGCCGGGCAAAGTGATGAATACTTCACCCTTGCCATCGGGCGTGACCTTGCCGATGGTTTGCTGGCGCGCGAAATTGACGGCGTAGATATTGCCGTCAGCATCGACCGCCGGGCCTTCGACGCCCTTGGTGAAGGAATGCGGCGCCGTCAGCGCGGTCGCCACGAACAGGGTTTCGGGCGCGGGCGGGCTGGCGCAGGCGCTCAAGGACGCCAGCGGCAAGGCCAGGGCCATGGCGCGCAGCCAGGGCAGGGCGGTTCGTAAATGGGGCATGGGCAATCCTGGACGCGAAGAGGCAAAGGCGCCCATCTTACCCGAGCGCCGATTTCTGGCCCCCGCCACCGCGTGCCATTGCGTCGCAAATACCATAAATAACTATGTGCTCTGCTGAAAGAGAGTATGGTATGGGCGTAGTGCGACATACACCGTTTGCAGCAATCGAGCTGACGTGCACGGCGATACCCAGTGAGCGCCGATGGGCGAAGAGTAGTTTTCCAGGTTTGCCCACACAAACCGATCATCCGCCATCATGCACCACACTGCGCTTCCACCGGATGCGGGGCATGCGCCTGCCGCATCGCCTGCCGAATCACCTTTCCATGAAGCGAGCTCGCAAGCCATGCGGGCCATCGCCGAGGCCGCTTCCCTGCGCCAGACCGAGTTCCTGGCGATGCTGGCCCACGAATTGCGCAATCCCTTGCAACCGCTGGCGATGGCCAATGACTTGCTGGGCAAGAAAGTCGCGCTCGACCCGGTGTTGGCCCATGTGCACGGCGTGATCGGCAGGCAGGTGAGCCATATGGCGCGCCTGATCGACGACCTGCTCGACGCTTCGCGCGTCAGCAGCGGCAAGATCAAGCTGCAACTGCTGCCGGTGCTGCTGAGCGACATCCTGGCCAGCGCCGTGGAAGCGGGCCAGGCGAACATCGACAAGCGCCAGCAGCTACTGAGCCTGAGCCTGCCGGACGAGCCGCTGCTGATCGAGGCCGACCTGGTGCGCCTGACACAGGTGTTTGCCAACCTCCTGAACAATGCCAGCAAATTTACGCAGGAATTCGGCCATATCGATATCGTTGCCAAACGCAATGGCGCGCTGGTGGACATTACCGTCAGCGACGATGGCGCCGGCATTGCGCCCGACACCCAGCCGTTCATTTTCGATCTGTTCACGCAGGGCTATCGCTCGCTGGAACGGGCCCAGGGCGGGCTGGGCATCGGCCTGTCGCTGGTGCGTACCCTCACGCAATTGCATGGCGGCACGGTCGATATGGTCAGCGCGGGCGTGGGCCTGGGCAGCCAGTTCATCCTGAAGTTGCCACTGTCGCCGCTGCCCATGCCGGTTGCCATCGCCGCCCCCGCGCCGCCGGCGACGGCTTTGCCACGGCGCATATTGCTGATCGAAGACAACGCCGATGCGGCGGAATTGCTGGCCATGCTGCTGGAGCACGATGGCCACCAAGTCGATGTGCGCCTGGACGGCCCCAGCGGGCTGCGCGCCGTGCTCGATGCGCCGTATGACGTGGTGATCTGCGATATCGGCCTGCCCGGCATGGATGGCTACCAGGTCATCGGTTCGGCGCGCGCGGCCTTGACGGCGCCGTTCCCGTGTTTTATCGCCGCCTCCGGCTACAGCCAACTGGGCCAGTTCGACCTGGCAGGCGAGGCCGGCTTTGATCATTACCTGGTCAAGCCGATCAATATCGAAGTCCTGTCCGACATCATCACGGCACAGGTGCCGCGCCGAGTTGCTGGCCGGCCGGGTTCAAGCGTATGATGACCAGGTATTCTTTCGACATCACCCCGAGGAGATATCATGGAAAAACCCGAATTCATCCTGGCCGCCAAGGCCATGGAAACGCTGGAAATGTACCAGACCTTCTACGGCCATTCGCCCGAATACCAGGCGCACCAGCAGGAAGTATTGAAACTGTTGCGGCACAAGGGCGCTTCCTTGCTGGTGTCGGAACATGGCCCGGCCAAGTTCCTGCTGGCGTTTGCCGATGCGCTGGAAACGGCCGGCTTGCCCGGTGAATATGTGCCGCTGGCGCGCCGCCAGAATATCGCCTGAAGACTTTCAGGCTGGCGGAAACCTCACCGTGACCGCCAGCCCCTGTCCCTGTTCGCCCGCGTCGAGCGTGATGCTGGCCTGATGGTTGTCGGCGATGCGCCGCACGATCGACAATCCCAGCCCGCTGCCGGGCAGGTGCGCGCCGGCCAGGCGCACGAAGCGCTCGAACACGCGCTCGCGCATTTCCTCCGGGATGCCCGGGCCATTATCGGTTACACGCAGGAAAGACGCGCCATTTTGCTGGCCGCAACTGACGGCGATGCTGCCCGGCGCCAGCGTATAGCGCATGGCGTTGTCGACCAGGTTACGCACCAGCATGCGCATGCTGTGCGGTTCCAGCAGGCAGGGTGCCGCTTGCAACTCCAGCTGCAAGGCCAGGCCCCGTTGCGCGCACAGTGTTTGCCAGTTGTCCTTTTCTTCGGCCAGCAGCGACGCCAAGTCCATCGTGCGCGGTTGCAGTGCCGGCCCCGCCTGCGGGTCGAGCCGCGCCAACGTCAATAATTGATCGACCAGCCGGCTGGCGCGCTCGACGCTGAGGCCCAGGCCGGCGATGAATTCATCGCGTTCAACCGGGCTGCGGGCGCGCTGCAGCACTTGCAGATTGGTCTTGATGGCCGCCAGCGGCGTGCGCAGTTCGTGCGCCGCGTCGGCCGTGAAGCGCTGCTCGTATTCCATCGTGTGGCGCACCCGCCCGAACAGGCGGTTGATCGCCAGCAGCAAGGGGTGCACTTCGCTGGGCACGCCCTGCAGGCTGACGTCGCCCAGGTCGTTCGGCGTACGTGCCGCAACTTCAAGGGCCGAATCGCGCAGCACGCGAAACACGCGGTTGATGCTCCACCAGATGACGATCGTCGCCAGCGCCACCAGCAGCGCGCCGAACATGGCGATCTTGTAGAAAAAGCGGCTGCTGATATCGTCGCGGTGGCTGGTCGGCTCAAGAACCAGTAATTGCAGTTGGCGCGGCGCATCCCACAATACGAACAAACGCCATTGCTGGCCGTCGATGCTGGTCCACGACAGGCCATCGGGCGCGTTGCGCGACAGCGAGGTGTTCAGGGCGCCATCATTGCGGTACAGCACGTTCTGCTGCGCGTCGCGCACCTTGAAGCGCAGGTAGTGATGCGGGTTCGGATAGCCGCGCATCGGCAGGTCGATGGTGGCCTGCTTGCCGCGATTGCGCAAATCGTTCTCCACCAGCGACAGCAGCAGATGCCCGGTTTCCACCAGAGACTGGTCGAACAGTTCTTCGCTTTCCTGCTGCGCTTCCACATACACGATGGCCGCGCTGCTGCCCCACAGCAGGATGGTGAGCCCCAGCAGCACCGCCAGCAGGGTGCGCCGCAGCGACCAGCTTTTGCTGGCCCTCACGCTGCCACGGCTGATAAAGGTTTATCGCAGCAATAGCCGACTGCATGCACGGTGCGGATCAGGCCGCGCCCCAGTTTCTTGCGCAGGTGGTGGATATGCACCTGGATCGCATTGCTTTCCACTTCCTCGCCCCAGCTGTACAGATTTTTTTCCAGCTGTTCGCGGCTCAGAATGCGCCCGCTCTGTTCCACCAGCATTTGCAGGATGCGAAATTCCTTCAGGGTCAGCGGCACCGGTTTGCCCGCTTGCGTCACTTGCCGCTCGGCGATATCGAGCAACAGGTCGCCATGCGTCACCTGTTCGCGCACCCTGCCGGCGGCGCGCCGGCAGGCGCTTCGAATGCGCGCGGCCAGCTCGTCCAGGTCGAACGGCTTGGCGATAAAGTCGTCGGCGCCGGCGTCCAGGCCGGCGACGCGCCCGGCCACATTGTCGCGCGCGGTAACGATCAGGATCGCGCCCAGGTAGCCGCGCGTGCGCAGCATGGCCAGCGCATCCATGCCGTCCTGGCCCGGCAAGCCCAGGTCGAGCAGGATGCAGCCGTAGTCATGCAGGCGCACCGCCGTGTGCGCCTGTTCGGCCGAGGTGACCCAGTCTACGGCGTAGCCGCCTTGTTCCAGGCCGATCTGGGTGGCGCGGCCCAGTTGCGGGTCGTCTTCAGTGAGCAGTATGCGCATGTGTCTTCAATACAACTTGTTAAGAACCTCTTAAGAACTTCTTTGCACCATCAATTGTAAATGATTCCTATTCTTGAATCGTAATAACCACCACCGTCCTGGAGATTGAATGTTTCATCGTACGCCACACCTGCCACGTCCAACCATTCTGGCCCTTGCGCTGGCAGCCTTGTCCGGCACCGCTTTTGCCCAGGATACGTCCACCGGCACCATGCCCGAAGTGGTGGTCTCGGCTGCCGGCTTCGAGCAGGACATCAAGCAGGCGCCCGCCTCGATCACCGTGCTGACGCGCGAAGAGCTGTCGCGCGAGCGCTTCGGCAACCTGACGCAGGCGCTGGAAAGCGTGGAAGGCATCGACGTCGGCGCGGCCGGCGACAAGACTGGTGGCATGAATATCAGCATACGCGGCATGCCCAGCGACTACACCCTGGTGCTGATCGACGGCCGGCGCCAGAATGCGGCCGGCAATGTCACGCCGAACGGCTTCGGCGGCACGCAGACCAGCTTCATGCCGCCGCTGGCGGCCATCGAGCGCATCGAGATCATCCGCGGACCCATGTCGACCCTGTACGGCTCGGACGCGATGGGCGGCGTGATCAATATCATCACGCGCAAGGTCGGCAAGAAATGGATCGGTTCGGTGGGCGCCGACTATACGGCGCAGCAGGAATCGTCGTTCGGCGACGTCAAGGCCGGCAAGTTTTACCTCAGCGGCCCGATCGTCGCCGATACCCTCGGCCTGTCGCTGCGCGGCAGCAAGCAGCGCCGCGATGCGGCCGAGATCAGCTATGAAACCCAGGCCGGCGCGGATGTGGCGCTCAACATGGGCAGCAACCCGGTGCGCTCGGACGTGGAAAACTTTGGCGGCAAACTGGCGTTTACGCCGAACCGTTTCCATACCATCATCCTCGACGCGGAAGCTGGCCGCCAGACCTATGACAACTCGCGCGGCCAGCTTGGCACGCTGGGCACGGGCGGCTATGCCGCCAAGCAAAAATATAACCGCGACCAGTGGACCTTGTCGCACACGGCGCGCCTGGGCTTCGGCACGCTCGACAGCAGCTATATGGTGAACCAGACTGAAACCCTGGGCCGCACGATACCGCCGGGCACGCCAGGCGCCGTGGCCGGCAGCGCCCGCACGCTGAAAGTGGAAAGCCGTGTGTTCGATACCAAGCTGGTACTGCCGTGGGGCAATCACATGTCGACCATCGGTGCGCAGTGGTGGAAGGCCGAGATGACCGACGGCGTGGCACCAAAGACCTTCGAGTTCACGCAAAAAGCCCTGTTTGCGGAAGACGAATGGCGTTTGCTGGAAAGTTTTGCGCTGACCCTGGGCGCGCGCCATGACGATCACAGCATCTTTGGCGGGCAGACCAGCCCGCGCGGCTACGCGGTCTGGAACGCTACGCCGAACTGGACCGTCAAGGGCGGCCTCAGCAAAGGTTACAAGACGCCGCGCGTGGAGCAGCTGTCGCCCGGCATCAACGGTTTCGGCGGCCAGGGCACGATCCCGCTGGTCGGCAGCCCCGGCCTGAAACCGGAAACCAGCACCACCACCGAGCTGGGCGCCTATTTCGACAACCTTGCCGGCTGGACCGCCAGTTTTTCCGTGTTCAACAACGAATTCAAGGACAAGATCACCACCGGCACCGGCCTCGTCAACTGCAGCTACCGGCCGTCGCCGAACCGCCCGGGTTGCGTTAGTTTTGGCAACTGGCCCAACGTCGATGCGTTTGGCCAGTCGATCAACGTCGACGAAGCCGTCACGCGCGGCGTGGAAATGAACACCCGCTTCCCGCTGGGCAAAACCGTGGCCGCCAGCGCCAACTACACCTACACCGAAAGCGAGCAGAAGAGCGGCAGCAATATCGGCAAGCCTTTGGGCGACACGCCGAAACATGCGGTCAATGCGCGCCTTAGCTGGGATATCACGCGTGAATGGAAGAGCTGGCTGCGTGCCGAATACCGCAGCGACCGCTTCCGCGATCCGGGCACCTCCGCGTCGACCCGCGCCGCCAAGGCCGCGCTGGGCGACTACAAGGGCTACACCATGCTGCACCTGGGCGCCAGCTACCAGCTGACGCCAAAAGTGACCCTGAACGCGGCAGTCTATAACCTGCTCAACAAGGACTTTATCGACTACCAGCCGTACCGCGCCACTGCGGCGCCGACGCTGACGTATGCCAGCCGCTATGTAAACAATATGGAAGGGCGCAGGCTGTGGTTGTCGGCGAACGTGGATTTCTGATGATGTAGTGTTGATGGGGCAGGCGCCTTCTCCTGCGAGGTGGGGGAGGGCGCCCGAGCTAGCAGATCGCGCCGTGCATGCCTTTTCCGGTCTTCAGGTCGATTCCGAAATAACAGCTGTAGCCTTCGTTTTTCATGCGCACGCACGATAAATCCCCGCGGCGGCGCTCGCGGTAGTGCTTTGCCTCGCTGCAGGCATTTTCCTTGGCGATGTCCGGCCCGAGCTGCAGGAACAGGTCTTTCGCCGCCGGCCCCGTCAGCATGAACGCCACTTTCTTGTCGCTGGATGTTGGCGGCAGCATTTCCGACAAAGTGCCACCATAGATTTGATAGTCGCCGCGCAAGGGCTTGGGTGTGCCTGGCGGGGACGCGTCAACCGCCAGTGCGGAGGTGATGTGGAACGGGAGCGTTGCAAGGAGGAGCAATCGACAGTTCATGGATGGTCCCGGATGTCAATATCAAGGTGGTCGTCGTGGCCCATGGATGATCGCGCAGGTACCACAGCGTGACCTTGACTTGGTTCAGGAAGTCGCCGTCGCCGATTTCAGCATCGCGCGGATGCGGTCGATATGCACCTTGGCCTGTTCCACCCGTTCCACATGCGAGGGGCTGGCCTCGCCCTGTGCGCCCATGCGTATCAGCAGGTTGCGGTTCTCTTCGAACATGCGCAGCGCGATCCACAGGGTTTCTTCCATCTTCGCTTTCTGCTCATCCATCAGGGTCGCGGCCGTATAGGAGTGGCCGGTATGGCAGCGGTAGCGCAGCAATTTGCCCTTTTTCATCTGCCACAGCACGCCGCCGCAGCCCGGGCAATTGAAGGGGACCTGTTCGCCAAGTTCCTCTACCGATTCCAGGTCGCTCAGCACGCGTTCGGCGATGGTCGCTTCGATGGCGATATCGTCCGGTACGGCAGTCGGCTTGCGCACGCGCCGCTTGACCAGGGTGGTGAGCAGCGCACCCATCTGTGAAAGTGGCACGCTATGGTCGATCTTGGCCATCCGCAAGGCATTTTGCGGCATGTCGGGATAGGCGCAATCGGCGGGGTCCTGCACCACGCAGATGCCGCCGCAGCGCTTGACGGCCACCATGCCGGCGCTGCCGTCGTCCAGGTAACCGGTCAGCACGACGGCCACCACGCGGTTGCCGAAGGCCACTGCCGCCGAGCGGAACAGCGAATCGATGGCCGGGCGCGCCCGGTTCTCGCGGGCGCCCTTGGTAATCGTGATCTTGTCGCCGGAAATCATCAAGTGATGGTCGGGCTGGGCCAGGTAGACGTGGCCGGCGAGAATCTTTTCCTGGTCCGTCGCGATCTTGCAGGGCAGCGACCCTGCCTTGAGCAACTCATGCAGCAGCGGCTCGGCCGACGATGACGCCGCCATATGATTGACGATCAGTATCGCCGCAGGAAAGCCAGCGTCGAATTGGGCGATCAGCTTGATCAGCGCCTGCATGCCGCCAGCGGAAGTGCCGACCACCACCACGGACTTTGCGGCAAGCTTTTTGCGCGGTGCCGTGTTCTTGATTACCTTTGCCGCTGCTTTGTTTGTCATCGGGAGACCAATCTATGCCAGGGGCTTGCTCGTGGGTAGATCATAGCCCGTTTTCAGATTGGAGCATTTCACGCGGCCCGGCTGCCGTGCAGCCGTGCGCCAGACTCGTCCATGTACAATCAGCAACATGCGGATCGCCGTATCCGTCCCCTGATTGCGGAGCATGCCGGCCTTGAAAAACATACTGCACACCTGGTCACAGGCTTTTCGAGAAGCGTCTGCCTGCATCGGCCTCGGCTTGCGCGACACACGCCATGCGGGGCTGTGGTGGCGCTCCGGCTTGCTATGCATGGTGGCGGTGCTGATTTGGCTGGGCCTGTACATCTATTTCGGCCAGTTCTTCCTTGAGCTGAGCGGCATGCTGGCGCTGGTGTCCGTTACCGGCCTCTTGGGCGTGGGCGTGCTCGACGGCGTGGGGTCCTTGGCCAGCGGGCCTGCCACCATTTCGCAGATGGGCAATATCACCGGCGGCCTGGGCAGCCTCGTCAAATCGCTGCTGTCGATCGGCCAGATTGCGCTGGCGCTGCTGGCGCTGGCCACCTTTTTCTACGTGCTCGTGTTTATCGTCGGCGCCATCAGCACGGCACGTTTGCCGCTGCGCTCGCTGTTGCTCGAGCGTGCCCGCGAGGTGGTGGCGCGCCGTTACCCAGCGTGGCAGCCGCCATCGGATTTATCCGCTGTTGTTTCCAAGCCGTCGTGGGGCAAGCGTATCCTGCTGCTGTTGTCGCTGCTGATACCGGTCTGGGCCATGTTCGTGCTGATCGCGTGGCTGCTGGCCTGGAATGTGCGGCTGGTGTATGGCGCGGCGGCCGATGGCGTGCTGCACCAGGAACAGCGGCAGGCGCTAAGCCGTCTGCAAGGCCCTGCCATCTTTGCCCTGGGGCTGATGCTGTGCTTGTTGATGCTGGTCCCGGTACTCAATTTATTATTGCCAGCCGTGCTGTGCACGAGCGTCTGCCATTTGCAGCGTCGTGGCTGGCGTGCGGCTGTGCTCGTCAAGGAGTGAAAATGACCATATCAATCAAGCCAGGGACGTTGGAGCGGGCTATCGAGATTGCCGCCAGGACCCATGCGGGCCAGGTCGACAAGGGCGGCGCGCCCTACATCTTGCATCCATTGCGCGTGATGCTGCGCGTGGCGCCGGGGGCGCAGCAGATTGTCGCGGTGCTGCATGATGTGGTGGAAGATAGCGAGGTCACGTTTGAGGACCTGGAGCGTGAAGGGTTTTCTGCCGAGGTGATCAGTGGCTTGCGCGCGGTGACCAAGATCGAGGGCGAGTCGTACGAGGATTTCGTGGCGCGTGCAGCGCTCGATCCGGTAGGTAGCAAGGTCAAGCTGGCGGACCTGGCGGAGAACAGTGATTTGTCGCGGATTGCACAGCCGTCGCAAAAGGATCTGGAGCGAGTGGAGAAGTATCGCAAGGCGATCGCGTATTTGTCGGCACGCTCGTAGCGATAAATGCTGCCTGCCGGGCTGCGCCTGTATTGCAGTCCCGGCATGCAGGCAGGCTTACGGCGCCAGTGCACCAACGCGCGCCTGCACCACGGGATCGCCGGGGCCATGGAAGGTCACTTGCGTTACCGCTCCCTTGTTATCGCGGCCGAACTCCACATACGCCACCGAGTTGGGAATGGAAAAGCCTGTATCGGAAAACGCGCTCAGCACCACCTTGTTGCGGCCGTTGCGGTCCATCACCAGCTGCCCGCCTTCGCTGCGGAAATTGCGCGTGTTGCTGTCATCGATTTTATAACTGCCCTGGTAGGCGTCCAGCAGCCTGGCGTTCAGCGTGACCGCCGTGTGCTCGGGAAAGGGATTGCCGGCCGCGATGGCCGCCGCCTTCATCGCCACCATGTCGGCCGCCGCAAGGCCGCTGTCGGCATTGGTCAGCACGGCAACGTACAACTGTTGCCCGGGCAGGCGCAGGGCGTAGCTGGAGTAGCCATAGATGCCGCCGCCATGCGACTGCATCGTCATGCCGCGCAGCTTGTCCACGTTCCAGCCATAGCCATACGGCACGCTTTTGCCATCGGCCAGGATATGGGCGGCAAGGGCTTGTTGCTGGCTGGCCGGCTTGAGCAAGGTGCCGGCAGTAACCGCCACATCCCAGCGCGCCATGTCGTCCACGGTCGACACCAGTCCTCCGGCTGCGTACGGCTGGGTCATGCTGACCACCTTGCCGTGCTCGAAGCCGGCACCGGTGCTGCTGCGGGTGTAGCCCTGCGCGCGCGGTGCGCCGCCGCGTTCATGGCCATCGTAGGCGCTGTTGGCCATGCCTAGCGGCACGAAGATGCGTTGCTCGACAAATTGAGCATACGACAGGCCCGAGACTTTTTCGATGATCGCCCCCAGCAGGAAATAACCCGAGTTGCTGTAGGCGTAGCGGCTGCCCGGTTCGAATTGCAGCGGATCGTTCTTGAAGGTATCGATCATCTGGCCCGGCGTCAGGTCTTTCGCCACGTTTGCTTCAAAGCTGGGCTTGCTGGTAAAGTTGGCGATGCCCGAGGTATGCGTCAGCAATTGCTCGATGGTGATGGGCTTGCCGCCAGTAGGGTAGTCGGGCAGGAATTTGTTGATGTCGTCGTGCAGGGCCAGCTTGCCCTCGTCGGCCAGCATCAGGATGCCGGTGGCGGTGAACTGCTTGGTGATCGAGGCGATGCGCATTACCGTGTCCGGCGTCATGGCCTGGCCTTTGGCAACATCGGCCATGCCATAGGCTTTGCGGAACACCGGCTGGCCGGCCCTGGTAACGATAATGGTGGCGCCGGGTTCGCCAGCTTTGAACAGCGGCGCGATGGCGTTGTCGATGCGGGTGGCCAGGGTGTGATCCTGGGCTTGGCTGGCGGGGGCGTGCATGACCAGCAGCAGTGTCAGCAGCGGTGCGGTGGCGAGGCGGAGCGTGGAGAGGTTCAGCATGAGGCATCCCTGTTCGAGGTGGATCGGCGGCGTGATTGACTGGGCCGGTATGGTAGGGACGATAGGGGAGATGGTGCCCGGGAGCCAGCGGGGTGCGATGGGCTGCGGTTTTGACGGGCTGGGTGGGGATATGGGCTGGCTCGGCTGAGGCTGTGGCTGGGGACAGTCAGCAGCTTGCGCCAGGAATGTCCTTGCCTGCTCTCAGGTCATAACCGAGGAAGCAGCGGTACTCTGTAGTGGGAAGAAACGAGCACCATAGGTTTCCCTTGCTGCGCAAGCGTTCGCCTTGCTCACCGCTGCAAGTGACTTTGGCGTCTGGATAGAGGGAGTCGAAGATATCTTTCGCCGCCGGACCGTTGATTTCGATCGCCAGCTTCCGGTCGGTCTTGCTCGGTGCTTGCTCGTTGCCCAGCTCTCCGGAATAGATCGTGTACTCGGCCTTCAGTGGTTTGGTACTGGCTGGTTGCATGGGCTGGTCGGCGGCGTGAACTGTGTGGAGCAGGGTGGAGAGGAAGATAGTCAGGAGCGGCTTCATTTTGGTGTGCCCTTGAATAGTAATCGGGTATGGAGGACCATACCTGAGCTATTTACATTGACACTGAGATTGCGCAGTGATTTTTGGTCCGGACATTGGTATTGCTGAGACGTGTTGTCATGGCGGAACTGACCTCGCATGCATGCATAAAACTATGCGCGCAGGTAGTCCTCTTCGCTCACCTCAGTCAGTCCGGAATGGCCGTCGTAGCGGTAGAACCGTTGCTTGTCGCGCGCATGGCGATCATCGAGAAACTCTAACGTGGCCAAGTCTATGCGCTTGGCGCTCAGCGGTCTTCGGCCACAAAACAATTTACGCGTGCCTAGCAGCAGAAAATGAGGATGCGGCACCGAGACTTCTTCCGGGCTGAACTCGACATCCAGCGGCTTGCCATCGGACATCATCAACGTGGAATTGAACGCATAAGTGCCAAGTATCTGTGTATTTTCGGGATCGAGGTATTTTTTTGCCTGCCCCCTGTAGTAAACGGCACGGCTATCTTTGGCCCAGCCATAACCGCAGCTCACGAAGGTGGCAATGTCAGCCTTGAAAATGGGCTGAGGACAGTGATAGAAAATTTGGTGGCAATATACTGTTTTACCGTCACTCAGGTAAGTCAAATCGAATGCGCTGAAATGCTCCACAGACTCAGTAGAAAACCGTTCAGGCACGGCTCTGTCAGCGCAATGATACGGGATCAGATACAAGCCATTGACATCGCCGCAAAGATGTTCACTCAATAACTTGAAACTGGCCGCATCCAATCCGATGATAGGCCGTCCATGAAAGTACACCTGTCGGCCCAGTTCGAAGCCAAGACCGATGACGCGTCGCGCCGAGATTTCTTCCTGAGGTGCCGCCCGCGCCTCTTCCTGCGCCTTCAAGCGGTGCCACCAGTAATCCGTCAGTTGCGGATGCGCCCCGAAAAATGGCGCCCACTCCAGCTGCATGGCCTCGTCGAGTACACCGTCGCTGCCCAGCGGCCCATTTCGGTCGCCCACCAGTATCGGCGAGTAATCGCGTCCCGCATGATGCAACTGCGCTACGACGAAACTGTCTACGTCCACATCCAGCGGTTTGTTGCGACAGTAAGCGCGCTGATGATCGCGGTAATAGTCGAAGCCGAGGTGTTGAAAGCTGGGGCCGTGAGCGCCACGCACACGCGTCCCTGCGGCGTAAACGAACTGATCATCCACGGCAATATACTCGTGCTGATATTCACTCGCAGACACCACCCGGCCGGCCTCATCAAATTCCGGTTGCCGGCATTTGAGCAATTTGAAATCGCCCACATAGCGAATGGACTTTCCCGTCAAATAATACGCACGTTGCCCATCCTTGGCATAACGTTCGTTAAGTACGGTGAATGTGGCCAGATCGGCATTGTCAATGCGGTAAAAGTATTCGTATGCAACGCTCGATCCCTGCTGTGCCTGCACGATAATCGACTCACCATCCGTCCCCCAGCGCCGCGCAAGCATGTGAAAGCCGTCAGGATTGGCGATCGACAAAGGTGTGCCGTCCTTCTGGTGCAATCGCTTATATCCTCTGTAAACTTGTCCGTTTATCACCCGGTAAGCCGGATGATTGGTATAACGGATCTGGTCGTGCGCACTCGCGATCACCTTTCCAGACAGAAAGACGTTCACGCCATCGCTGAACAGTGCGCAATCGGCTGATACAAAATCTGGTGCCGGCTCAAGCAAAGCAAGATTCTGGTGCTTTACATCAACCATCAAGGTCACGGAATAATCATCAAACCAATAGGCGCTGGTCTGGTCACTCCAGTAATGGTAACCCAGTTTTTTCAGAGTGCCTTTGAAACGAAAAGGCAACGCCTGCACCGCATGGTAGCCATATTGCGCAAGGTACTGTGGGAGCAGGTAGTAATCACGCTGACTATCGCGCAACAAACCCGGATAGACTCGATGTCGCCAGACTATTTGCCCAATACACAATGGCGACGGCGGAAAATGTCTGGCACTTGCTTCTTGAGCGATTTCAAAGGGCGGCTTTCCTGCAGGCGCGAGCATGATGTAAACCCCGCGCGCACTCTCGTCTCCCAGTAACGCCCCGTCCATAAACGCGAACTCCCCGTGCCATTCAAGGTCAAGTGGCTCCCACTCCGCAACATCCACATCTGGCGTCGTCATCATTGCATTCCATGATAAGAAGTCGGTAGCATAACCGAGAGCCGGGATCAGGTCCGCCATTCAGACACGGCCTGAGCAGCAGATGGTTTTTCAGGGGCGAAGCCTTGCGGCCTAAAATCTGGGCAGACTAATCGGGGCGGATTATGCTGAAAGCGCAGCCCGGTTTTGCGGCTATCGAACGAGCAGCGCTCGTTCCCCGCAAAACCCCGCGTTCGTGCCGGACGGGGAATTGGTTCTTGGCTGTCTCGCATGGGATAAGGCAAAAGCGCCGTTGGCGCTTCCTTGGTCAGAAGAATCGGGGAGCCGTTGCGCTGCAGCGCAACGTCGCTTCGCGGGCGCCTCGCATACGAGGCGAATTCCCCGCTACGCCCCGCGCCCGTGCCGGACGCGGATTCGGTTCTCTGCGTTTTCGTCGTTGAATAAAAAACAAAGGCCCCGTCGCTTGCGCTCGGGGGCCTTTGTTTTTTATTCAGTGGTGGAGACGGCGGAATCGAACCTACCGTAAACTTAGATTCTTTAGGCGTCTTGAAGGTTTTACTGTCAAAATGCAGACAATCATCGATGGTAGCGTTAGAGCCAGCGAGAAAGGCACCCTGATAATTAATACTGCCCAGCTATCCCGAAGTATCGTTGCCCAGCCGTAAAAATCAATCGTCCCTCATGGTTTTTTCGTACACATGAAGATGATAGCCGCAAAGGCCTCCATTCATCTGATCATCTTGATTCAGTGGTTCTTCGCAGACTTTGCACTGAGGATAGTCAAGAGTTGCATGACACCAACTACATTTTTGTTCATGAATTACAAATGTGGCTCGGTCACACTCATTGCAGCCCTCAACACCTGGCTCACCGCCGTCTCGCGGATCGTAGTCGTGTGCGTCGTTCAGTGCGTCAATCATAAGTGGCGCTATCAGGTCAACGTGGTTACATGCCATGCATCGGTATTTGAATACGTCATCCTGACGGTCGACACCATAACCTTGTTCTACGTCATCTGGATGCGGACCCAATAGCGAAGATCCGCATTCCTCACATCGGCACGCATCAAGCCATTGCTGCATCTGCTCCGGGACATCAACATCAGCCCATGCAGCGGCGCATTCAGAACTAATTTTGACAAAGAAATTATGGCTCTCTAGCATGGTATGCCAAGCTGCACCTAGGAGTTCTGCAGGCGGCTTGTCCAGCTGGAGTTGAACGAAATCTCGCAAGACGGGGAAAAGCTCGGCAACGAAACCTGCAACTTCACCCAGCGTATTGGCTGGATGTAAATGCTCTAAGTGGTTGCGACAGTCCTGTAATTTCTCAATCGTCCTCCAGTCTACGTCGATATTGAAGGCTTTGAAGCGTTTTTGTATTGTAGTGACATCGATTGTTGTTTTTTTAAAATTTCCAGCGGGCTTCCATTCTATTCCGCCGTCTCCATCGGAATGGGGTAGTACCTCTGGGGGATTGAAAATCAATGAAGATGCATCAGTTGGTTCGTCGACCGATATAGCAATTTTGTATTTGAATAACAGTAATACACCTGCGAAAAGATTTCGTACCGCTGACAAGGCCCTTGCCGGATCGCCCCCTTTGTCCAATGATATCTGGCTAAGTTGAAAATCCTCTACTCCGAGGCGAATTGATGTAAGGGCGTTTTCTTGTAGTTTGTTTGCATCCAAATCAGGGAGAGCCATTATTTTTATCCTTTATGATATGGGCGAGATTTGCTATTTCCTCTTTAAAGCCGCGAGATACTTTATTAAATTTATCTTGCAAGGTGAAAAAGTCGTCCGCGTCGAGCTTGCTTGTTTTTGGATCATCGAGGTAAGGTGCAATTGATGCTCTAACTAATTCAACTTTTTCTTGATGGATTTTCAATTCCGGAAGATGAATATTTAAAAGCATTTGAATTTTTTGAAGCTCACCAGGAAGTAACTTATTTTTCCCGTCCTCCAGTTTTGCTATATGGGAGTAATCGTAGTGTCCCAAGTGGCATTGCAAATGATTTATGCAAATTAATTGATAATTCATTTCCCATTTTTCTTATAGGTAATAAAAATCCTCAATCCTTTGAATTTTTGATTCTTAATTCTTTTTTTTTGTTTTGATTTGTGATATTGGTTTTTGCAATTTTAAGGTTGTAAAAATTTGTCACGATCATTGCTGTTATTGTTGATATTGATGTTATTAGACCGCCAATGATAAGGCCGACGTCTTTTAGATCTACGCTTTCAAATATGTTTTCCATTTTCCTAATAACCTATACTTTTTATCTTTTTATTGTCCGAATATAATTTCAGCTTTACTGCCGGCCATATTATCAGCATCAGGCATCCAGCGGCCATAAGCCCTTGCAATCATCGTCCAGTCTGCGTGCCCCATCTGCTTTGCAACCCACATCGGGTGCTCGCCGGACGACAGCATCACGCTGGCATAAGTGTGTCTCGTTTGATATGGGTTGCGATACCGCACGCCAGCGTTTTGCAGAATGCCGGTCCATAGTGTCTTGCGGATCGGCTGGTCCCCTTCCCAGTGCCGTTTCAGACGCGGATTTTGAAACACTTCCTCGCCCTTCGTCCAAGTGAATGCTTTTTGTTCTTGTAGCGCGTGCATGGCGCGCTCCAGCAGCTTGACCTCGCGGCGGCCGGCGTTGGTCTTGGTGCTCTCCGCAGCCTTGGAGTGCTGGGTGAGGGCGCGCGTCACCATCACGACGCCGCGTATGAAGTCCACATCGGCCCAATCCAGCGCCACCAGCTCAGACGTACGCAAGCCGGTCCAGAAGGCAAACTGCAACAGGTTGCGCCCCTGGCCGGTTGCTTGCGTCAGAATTGCCGCCTGTTCCTCTTTCGTGAACGGGGCGATATCGTCCTTCGACTGCGGCGCTTCGACCTTGGAATAGCACCACCGCGCCAGCGGCTTGACCTCGATCAGTTCGTTCTCTATCGCGTCGTCCAGCGCCTTGCGCAGCACGCTTTGGATGTTGGCCATGGTCTTGTTGTCGCGGTCATGGGCTCCAGCTTCGCCCGCACGTCTTTCTTGCGCAGCGCCGACAGCATGATCGTACCGAACCAGGGGATCAGCTGGCCAACGACGATCTTGCGATAGCCGTTGTATGTGCTGGCCTTGAGGTGCTTTTTTTGCCTGTCCTGCCACTTGTCCAGAAACGCCTCGATGGTCTGCACATCGCCCACATGGTCGGCGAACTTGGCGGCATTGGACGATTGCGGGAAGGTGGCTGCATAGTCAAAGCTGTTGGTGGCGATCGCGTGCAGGATAGCCGCCCGGTGGTTCTCAGCCCGTTTCAGCTTAGCGGAGGTGGGCTTGAGCGCGATCCTTTCGCGGCATCGTGCAGGGAACTGGGGGTCAGATACCATCGTTTAGACTCGGCCTGAGCATTAGATGGTTTTCTAGAGCGAAGCCTGCGGCCTCAAACCTAGTCAGAAGAATCGGAGAGGGTTGCGCTTGCAAGCGCAACCCGGTTTTGCGGCGGCGAGCTTTGCTCGCCGAATTCCCGCAAAACCCCCGCGTCCGTGCCGGACGCAGATTCGATGCCCGGCTGTTTCGTCGTTGGATAAAAAAGTAAGAGCCCCGTCGCTTGCGCTCGGGGGCCCTTACTTTTTTATCCAGTGGTGGAGACGGCGGGAATCGAACCCGCGTCCGCAAGCACTCTACAGACAGTTCTACATACTTAGCACTGCCATTTAATTTAACCGGTACAACGCGGACGTGCACGCTGTGTACAAGCGAGTTACCTATTATTTAGTCGAATGCTAAGTAACCCAGCATCAGACGAGTCCCTGTAAATGACTCTAGAGCTTTTGACGGCCCACCCCAGGGACGAGGTGTTCTAGAGCTAACAGCGATTAAGCTGCCAGTGCGTACGAGTTATCGTTTGCAGTTAAGTTTTTTCAGGTTGTATTTACGAGGTAGCCCGCCCTCGGTATGCCCTGCGCTGCTTTGCAACCCACGTCGAAACCAGGTCGTCCCCACAGAACCTTCATTGTAGCGCAAACTTCGGGATCATGCATGGTGCATTCGCAGTATTGAACACCACGGGCGGAAGTTGTTTGATCAAGCCGCCAACGCCCGCTCCGCCACCACCACCTCGCTCACCAGCTCCAGCAACGCTGCCGGCGTCTCCAGCAAATAATCCGCATTCCATGACAGCGGCTCGACCGGGCCGCAGTAGCCCCAGGCGCATGCTATCGTGCGCATGCCGGCGGCGCGGCCGGCCTGGATGTCGCGCAGGTCGTCGCCGACGTACCAGCATTGCTCGGGGGGCAGGTTCAGACGGCGGGCCGCTTCCAGCAGCGGGGCAGGGTGCGGTTTCGGGTGGGCCATGGTGTCGCCGGAGATCACGCAGCCGGCGCTGCTCAGGCCGATCTTGCCGACCAGCGGGTCGGTGAAGCGGGCCGCCTTGTTGGTGACCACGCCCCATGCAAGGCCCAGCGCGCTCAAGCCTTCCAGCAGGGCAGGGATGCCGTCGAACAAACGGCTTTCCACCGCCAGGGCGGCTTCGTAGTTGTCCAGGAAGCCGGTTTTCAGGGGCTCATAGCCGCTTTCGCCGGGGACGATGCCGTACGAGGCGCCGATCATGCCGCGCGCGCCGGCCGAGGCGGTGGGGCGCAGCACCTCATAAGGGGTGGGCGCCAGGCCGGCGCGGGTGCGCATCAGGTTGATGGCGGCCGCCAGGTCGGGTGCGGTGTCGGCCAGGGTGCCGTCGAGGTCGAACAGGATGGCGCGCGGGGCTGGCAGGTGGTCGGTGGTCATGGCGGGCGCAGGGTAGGTAAAAGTGGGTAAAAATGAAAAATGGCGGCCGTAGCCGCCTTGTGGATCGCCTTGTCGCTTACAGGGGCCGGGTGCAGGCCACCAGGTAGTTGACGCTGGTATCGTTGTTCAGCGAGTAGATCTTGGTCAGGGGATTGTAGCCCATGCCGCGCATGCTGTTTACGTCCAGCCCGGCGCTGCGCGCAAATTGCGACAGTTCGGCCGGGGTGATGAATTTGTCGTAGTCGTGCGTGCCTTTTGGCAGCAGGCGCAGGATGTATTCGGCGCCCAGCACGGCGAACAGGTAGGCTTTCGGGTTGCGGTTCAGGGTCGACATGAAGATATGACCACCGGGTTTCACCAGTGCGGCGCAGGCCTGCACGATGGCGGCCGGGTCGGGCACGTGTTCCAGCATTTCCATGCAGGTCACCACATCGTACTGGCCGGCTTCTTCGGCGGCCATGGCTTCGGCGGCGATCAGCTTGTAGCGCACGTTCACGCCTGATTCCAGGCTGTGCAGGTCGGCCACTTTCAGGGCTTTTTCGGACAGGTCGATGCCCGTCACGTTGGCGCCTTTGCGGGCCATCGACTCGGCCAGGATGCCGCCGCCGCAGCCGATGTCGATCACGCGCTTGCCGGCCAGCGGCACTTTCGCGTTGATCCATTCCAGGCGCAGGGGGTTAATTTCGTGCAGGGGACGAAACTCGGAAGTGGGGTCCCACCAGCGGTGGGCCAGCTCACTGAATTTTTGGATTTCAAGAGGGTCGGCGTTCATGGGGGCAATGATAGCGGCATTTTTCAAAACGGGCAGCCACGGACGAAAAAAAACCCCGCCGTAGCGAGGTTTTTATCGATTGCGCTTGATCTGCCGGGCAGATCAGGCGCAGCCGGCAGGGTAATTACTTGCGGGTACCAACAACTTCGATTTCCACGCGACGGTTTTTCGCACGGCCTTCGGCAGTTTTGTTGTCAGCAACTGGCTGTTTCTCGCCTTTGCCTTCGGTGTACACGCGGTTGCTTTCAACGCCTTTGGAAACCAGGTAGGCTTTGACAGCATCAGCACGACGTACCGACAGTTTCTGGTTGTAAGCATCGGTACCGACCGAGTCAGTGTGACCCACGGCGATGATGACTTCCAGGTTGATGCCGCCCAGTTGGGTGGTCAGCTGATCCAGTTTCGACTTGCCTTCCGGTTTCAGGGTAGCTTTGTCGAAGTCGAAGAATGCATCAGCGGCGAAGCTGACTTTTTCCGAGGTAGGTGCTGGTACTGGCACAACCACTGGCGCTGGTGCCGGAGCAGGCGCTGGTGCAACTGGTGGCGGAGGCGCCACGCATTTGCCGTTTTGCAGGGTTTCTGGTTCTACGCACAGTGGCACGTCGCAACCTGGCACCGCGTCAGCAGGTGTCCAGTAGCCAGTACGCCAGCACAGGCCGAATGGGTCACGCACGATTACGCCGCGGGCATCTTGCACATAGGCGCTTTTTGGCGTCGGTGCCTTGATGTCGGTGGTCACTGGAGCGAATGGTGGCGAGGTTGGGGTTTGAGCCGAAGCCGAGCCAGCAATCACTGCGGATGCAGCGAAAAACAGCGTTACAAATTTATTCATTCTTTTTTCCTTTCGGGGGGTGATATCCGCAGAACAACGCGGCGCTACTGGTTTTGCATGCCGGGATTTTATCATGTAGACCACAACGCTCGTTCAGATTGCGAAACTAGCAATTAACTTCTGCTTCATTTTGCCACACGCATCCGTAGCGCACGACCGTGGGCAAATCAAAGCTTCCGCGATTTTAGACTGCATGTTGTAACAACGCAACGAAAATGCCCGATTATGACGCGCCCGTGACATCTAGTTACATTTTGTGCCTGTTTTGTGGGCAGGACTCTTGAACTGGTGTTGTTCATATGCACTATTGTCAAGCAATCATGCACAGCGCCGGTGCGCCATGGAATGCCTTTGTATTCCGGCACGCCTGGCAATTTGCACTTGCAGCAGGGCGCGCATGCTAAAATCGTGCGCTTGACTGTTGGGCGTGCCTGACAAAAAGCCGATGGCGGCGCTGCTCCCTGCAACCGTCCCGCCCCTTTTGCCAGCCACTCCACCACAACAGCCGCCCAGGATATGCAGTATTGCGTCATACATTGCGTAGCAGATAAGTTAACCACAGCCTGAGATCAGTCGAACCGCCAATGGATCAATTCGCAAAAGAAACAATCCCTATTTCCCTCGAAGAAGAGATGCGCAAGAGCTACCTCGATTACGCCATGAGCGTGATCGTCGGTCGCGCCTTGCCTGACGCGCGTGACGGCTTGAAGCCAGTGCACCGCCGCGTCCTGTTCGCGATGCATGAAATGAACAACGTGTGGAATCGCCCTTACGTCAAGTGCGCCCGCGTGGTCGGCGAAACCATGGGTAAGTACCACCCCCACGGCGATGCGTCGATCTACGACACCTTGGTGCGCATGGCGCAAGATTTTTCGCTGCGCTACATGCTCGTCGATGGCCAGGGTAACTTCGGTTCCGTCGACGGCGACGCCGCCGCCGCCATGCGTTACACCGAGTGCCGCCTGGACAAGATCGCCGGCGAACTGCTGGCCGATATCGAAAAAGACACCGTCGACTTCGTGCCCAATTATGACGGCAAGGAAAAGGAACCGTCGGTACTGCCGACGCGCATCCCCAACCTGCTGATCAACGGCTCGTCCGGTATCGCCGTCGGCATGGCAACGAACATTCCGCCACACAACATCACCGAAGTGATCAACGGCGCGCTGCACGTGCTGCGCAACCCGGACTGCACGATCGATGAATTGATCGAACTGATCCCGGCGCCGGACTTCCCGACCGCCGGCATCATCTATGGCGTCTCGGGCGTGCGCGACGGTTACCGCACCGGCCGTGGCCGCGTGGTGATGCGCGCCAAGACCCACTTCGAGGAATACGGCAAGGACGGCGGGCGCATCGCGATCATCGTCGACGAGCTGCCATTCCAGGTCAATAAAAAATCCCTGCTCGAACGCATTGCCGAAAACGTGCGCGACAAGAAGCTCGAAGGCATTTCCGATATCCGCGACGAGTCCGACAAATCGGGCATGCGCGTGGTGATCGAGCTGAAACGCGGCGAAGTGCCGGAAGTGGTACTGAACAATCTGTACAAGCAGACCCAGTTGCAGGACACCTTCGGCATGAACATGGTGGCGCTGGTCGACGGCCAGCCGAAGCTGCTGAACCTGAAGCAGATGCTGCAGTGCTTCCTGTCGCATCGCCGCGAAGTGGTCACGCGCCGCACCGTGTTCGAACTGCGCAAGGCGCGCGAACGCGGCCACGTGCTCGAAGGCCTGGCCGTTGCGCTGGCCAATATCGATGACTTCATCGCCATCATCAAGGCTGCGCCAACGCCGCCGATCGCCAAGGTCGAGCTGATGGCGCGTCCGTGGGATTCGTCGGTGGTGCGCGAGATGCTGGCGCGTACCGGCGACGGCAATACGCCGGGTGGCGTGGATGCATATCGCCCGGAAAACCTGCCGAAGCACTACGGCATGCAGGCCGATGGCCTGTACAAGCTGTCGGACGACCAGGCGCAGGAAATTTTGCAGATGCGCCTGCAGCGCCTGACCGGCCTGGAGCAGGACAAGATCGTCAACGAGTACAAGGAAGTGATGGAGCATATCGCCGACTTGCTCGACATCCTGGCCAAACCGGAACGCGTGACCATCATCATCACCGACGAAATGACGCTGGCGATGAACGAATACGGCGCCGGCAAGAAGGACGTGCGCCGTTCGCAGATCGAACTGAACGCGACCGACCTGGAAACCGAAGATCTCATTACGCCGCAGGACATGGTGGTGACCCTGTCGCACACCGGCTACATGAAGGCCCAGCCGATTTCCGAATACCGCGCGCAGAAGCGCGGCGGACGCGGCAAGCAGGCGATGGCGACCAAAGAGGAAGACTGGATCGACCAGCTGTTCATCGCCAACACGCACGACTATATCCTGTGCTTCTCGGACCGTGGCCGCATGTACTGGCTGAAGGTATGGGAAGTGCCACAAGGCTCGCGCAATTCGCGCGGCAAGCCGATCGTCAACATGTTCCCGCTGCAGGACAACGAAAAGATCACCGTGATCCTGCCATTGTCTGGCGAGAACCGCACCTTCCCGGAAGACCATTATGTGTTCATGTCGACCAGCCTGGGCACCGTCAAGAAAACGCCGCTGAAGGACTTCAGCAATCCACGCAAGGCCGGCATTATCGCGGTCGACCTGGACGATGGCGACTTCCTGATCGGCGCGGCGCTGACCGACGGCAAGCACGACGTGATGCTGTTCTCGGATTCGGGCAAGGCAGTGCGCTTCGACGAAAACGATGTGCGTCCGATGGGCCGCACGGCGCGCGGCGTGCGCGGCATGAACCTGGAAGAAGGCCAGCACGTGATCGCGCTGCTGGTGGCCGAGAACGAGCAGCAGTCGGTGCTGACGGCTACCGAAAACGGTTACGGCAAGCGTACCCCGATCCTCGAGTACACGCGCCATGGCCGTGGCACGAAAGGCATGATCGCGATCCAGACCAGCGAGCGCAACGGTAAAGTGGTTGCCGCCACCCTGGTCAACACGACCGACGAAATCATGCTGATCACCACCGGTGGCGTGCTGATCCGCACCCGCGTGTCGGAGATCCGCGAAATGGGCCGCGCCACGCAAGGCGTGACCCTGATCGCGGTGGAAGACGGCACCAAGCTGTCGGGCCTGCAGCGCGTGGTGGAAACCGATATCGACGAAGTCGAGCTGACGACGGAGGCTGCCGCGGCGCCTTTGGCGGCGGTTGATCCGGCCGACCCGGCCGACCCGGCCACCGAGACGGACCCGGCGCAGCCGGAGTAAGATGATTGGGGCTCTTTCGGGAGCCCCAATTGCTATTGCGCGCGCTTTTTTACACCCACTGAAATACCGGATGCCATGAGAAAAATCGTCGCCACCTTCTTCGCCGCCTTTTCGCTGGCGTTCCTGGCCACCTTGCCGGTGCAGGCGCAGAGTGCCCAGGCGGCGCCCGCGCGCCAGGCCGCGCCCAGTGCCGCCATGAAGGTGGCCGTGCGCCGCATGCTCGATGCAATGCAGTTCCCCGCGCTGACGCGGCAGATTTTCGACCAGATGCTGCAATCGGTGCCGGACATGATGCGCCAGGCGGCCGTGCAGAACATCACAGGCAACGCCGAGTTGACGCAAGAGCGCAGGGCGCTCGCGCTGGCCAATGTGGAAGAAGAGATTCCGCTGGCCGTGTCGACCCTGACCCAGGTACTGGCCGACCAGAGCCTGATCGACGAACTGGGCGCCGAAATGGTGCCCCTGTACGCACGCTATTACACGGTGCAGGAAATCGAGCAACTGACGGCGTTCTACCAGACGCCGCTGGGCCGCAAGATGCTGGCCACCATGCCGCAGCTGTCGGCCGAATCGATGGCGATCAGCCAGCGCGTGCTGATTCCCCGCGTCAACGCCGTGCTGGAACAAGTCCTGCGGGCGGCCACGCAGCCGCCGCAATAACTCTTTAGGAATGCATCGTGAACCAAATCTTCAATTTCTCCGCCGGCCCCGCCGTCTTGCCCAGGGAAGTGCTGGCGCAAGCCGCTGCCGAAATGCTGGACTGGCATGGCAGCGGCATGTCGGTAATGGAAATGAGCCACCGCGGCCCCGAATTCATTTCCATCTACAAACAGGCGGTGGCCGACCTGCGCGAACTGCTGGCCGTGCCCGACAACTACAAGATTTTGTTCCTGCAGGGCGGTGGCCTGGGCGAAAACGCCATCATCCCGATGAACCTGGTCGGCCTGGCGGCAAGCCAGCCGGCCACCATCGACTTCGTGCAGACGGGGTCATGGTCCGGCAAATCGATCAAGGAAGCGGCCAAGTACGCCAATGTCAATGTGGCGGCCTCGTCGCAGGCCAGCGGTTTTGCCGGGGTGCCGCCGGTGAGTGAATGGAAGCTGACGCCAGGCGCGGCCTACCTGCACATCTGCACCAACGAAACCATCGACGGCGTGGAGTTCCAGGAAGCCCCGCAGGTGCCAGCGGGCACCACCATCGTGGCCGACATGTCCTCGCATATTTTGTCGCGCGTGGTCGACGTGTCGCAGTACGGCGTGATCTTTGGCGGCGCGCAGAAGAATATCGGCCCGGCCGGCCTGACGGTGGTGATCGTGCGCGAAGATCTGTTGGGCCATGCGCTGGGCATTTGCCCCTCGGCTTTCGACTGGACCAACGTGGCCGAGCACGAATCGATGTACAACACGCCACCCACCTACGGCATCTATATTGCCGGCCTGGTTTTCCAGTGGCTCAAACGCCAGGGTGGCGTGGCGGCCATGGAACAGCGTAATATTGAGAAAGCGGCGCTGCTATACGCGGCGCTGGACGCGGACGACTTCTACCAGAACCGTGTCGCCCCACCATACCGTTCGCGCATGACGATCCCGTTTTATTTGCGCGACGAAAGCCTGAACGACGCCTTCCTGGCCGGCGCGAAACAGCGCGGCCTGCTGCAGCTGAAGGGCCACAAGTCCGTCGGCGGCATGCGCGCATCGATCTATAACGCGATGCCGATCGAAGGCGTGCAAGCACTAGTAGATTATCTGAACGAGTTTGCCGGACGCTGACGTCGCATCGACGAGCGCCGGCCCGCCGCCGGCGCAAGTCGCGCGGCCATGATTGAAGTACAGCTGACGAAACAACACCATGACCGATAAATTGAAACCCTTGCGCGAACAGATCGATGCGATCGACGCGCAGATCCTCGACCTGCTGAACCGCCGCGCCCTGATCGCCCAGGAAGTGGGCCACGTGAAAGCCGAAACCCAGGCGCCCGTGTTCCGTCCCGAGCGCGAAGCGCAGGTGCTGCGCGGCGTGGCCGAGCGCAACCCCGGCCCGATGGGCGACCGCGAAGTGCAGACCATCTTCCGCGAAATCATGTCGTCCTGCCGCTCGCTGGAAAAACGCGTCACCGTCGCCTATTTGGGCCCGGCCGGCACTTTCAGCGAACAGGCCGTGTACCAGCAGTTCGGCAGCGCCGTCGAAGGCTTGCCGTGCGCGTCGATCGATGAGGTATTCCGTTCGGCCGAAGCGGGTACGGCCGACTTTGGCGTGGTGCCGATCGAAAATTCCTCGGAAGGCGCCGTCAACCGCACCTTGGACATGATGCTGCAGACCAGCCTCATCATCAGCGGTGAAGTGGCGATCGCCGTGCACCACAGCCTGATGACGAAGAGCGGCAATATGGACGGCGTGACCGTAATCTGCGCCCACTCGCAGGCGCTGGCGCAGTGCCAGGTGTGGCTGAACCAGCATTACCCGCATATCGAACGGCGCGCCGTGGCCTCGAACGCGGAAGCGGCGCGCCTGGCCGGCGAAGACGGCAGCGTGGCGGCGATTGCCAGCGAGCTGGCCGGCGCCCAATACAAGCTGGGCGTGGTCAAGGGCCATATCCAGGACGACCCGCACAACCGCACCCGCTTTGCCGTGGTGGGCACCTTGCAGACTGCGCCGTCGGGCAAGGACCAGACCTCATTGGTGCTGGCCGTGCCGAACAAGGCCGGCGCCGTGTACCAGCTGCTGGCGCCGCTGGCGAAACACGGCGTGTCGATGACGCGCTTCGAATCGCGCCCGGCCCGCATGGGCAGCTGGGAGTATTATTTCTATGTCGATGTGGAAGGCCACGTGCACAACCCGGCCGTGGCGCAGGCGCTGGCCGAGCTGCAGAGCAATGCGGCGTTCTTCAAGGTGCTGGGGTCGTATCCGGTCAGCTTGTGACGCCGACGGTGGTGTCGGATTACGGCCTGCGGCCTGATCCGACCTACGAAGCGCATATTATGTAGGTTGGGTTAGCGCAGCGTAACCCAACAACAGCCACCAGCCTAATCTATTACCAACTTTTAAAGCACACCATGTCTAAAAATATCGGTCCTGAATACGTCCGCGCCATCGCTCCTTACCAGAGTGGCAAACCGATCGCCGAAGTGGCGCGCGAGTTTGGCCTGGACGAGGCATCCATCGTCAAGCTGGCCTCGAATGAAAACCCGTACGGCATGCCAGACTCGGCCAAGCAGGCGATGATCGCCGCCATCGATGACCTGGGTCGCTATCCGGACGCCAACGGTTTCGAATTGAAGGCCGTGCTGTCGCAGCGCTATGACGTGCCGGCCGACTGGATCACGCTGGGCAACGGCAGCAACGATATCCTGGAAATCGCCGCCCACGCTTTCGTGCAGCACGGCCAGGCCGTCGTGTATTCGCAGTATTCGTTTGCCGTGTATGCACTGGCGACGCAAGGCCTGGGCGCGCGCCATAGCGTGGTGCCGGCGCAGGCCTATGGCCATGACCTCGATGCGATGGCGGCCGCCATTACCGACGACACGCGCCTGCTGTTTATCGCCAACCCGAACAACCCGACCGGCACCTTCCTCACCGCTGCGCAGATCGAGGCGTTCCTGCAGAAAGTGCCGCAGCACGTGGTGGTGGTGCTTGACGAAGCCTATAACGAATTTTTGTCGGCCGAAGACCAGTACGAGTCGACCGCCTGGGTGCGCCAGTATCCGAATCTGGTGGTCTCGCGCACCCTGTCGAAAGCTTACGGCCTGGCCGGCCTGCGCATCGGTTTTGCCATCGCCCAGCCAGTATTGACCGACCTGATGAACCGCATCCGCCAGCCGTTCAATGTCAACTCGATGGCGCAGGCCGCGGCGATTGCCGCGCTGGACGACAAGGCATTCCTGGAGAAAAGCGCGCGCAACAACGCCGCCGGCTACCAGCAGTTCACCGAAGCGTTCGCGGCGCTGGGCCTGGAATACGTGCCATCGCACGGCAATTTCGTGCTGGTGAAAGTGGGCGACGACGATGAGGCGGGCGCGCGCGTCAACCTGGCCTTGCTGAAGCAGGGCGTGATCGTGCGCCCGGTCGGCAGCTACGGCTTGCCGCAATGGCTGCGCATTTCCATCGGCCTGCCGCAGGAAAACGCCATCTTTATCGCCGCGCTGACGAAAGCGCTGGCTTGACGCCTATGCTGAACAAGGTCGTCATCTTTGGCGTGGGTCTGATCGGCGGCTCGTTTGCACGGGCCCTGAAGCATGCGGGCGCGGTTGACACGGTGGTCGGCATGGGCCGCTCGCCAGCATCGATGGCGCGCGCGCTCGAACTGGGCATTATCGACGAGATCGGCGGCGACATGGCCGAGGCCATGAACGGTGCCGACCTGGTGCTGCTGGCGGCGCCCGTGGCGCAGACTGGCGCCATCCTGGCGTCGATTGCGCCGCATCTGCAGCCTGGCACCGTCGTTACCGACGCGGGCAGTACCAAGTCCGACGTGGTGGCGGCGGCGCGTGCAGCTTTGGGCAGCAAGGTGTCGCAGTTCGTGCCCGGCCATCCGATTGCGGGGCGCGAGACCAACGGGCCTGATGCGGCCATTATCGATCTGTACCAGGGCAAGAAAGTGGTGCTGACGCCTTTGGCGGAAAACGCTGTTGCCGACGTTGACAAGGTGGCCGCCGCCTGGCGCGCCTGCGGCGCCATTTTGCATACACTCAGCCCGCAAGAACACGACAAGGTATTTGCCGCCGTCAGCCATCTGCCGCACCTGCTGGCCTTTGCGCTGGTCGACGATATCGCCAACAAGCCGCACGCCGGCCTGCTGTTCCAGTACGCGGCCAGCGGCTTTCGCGACTTCACGCGCATTGCCGGCTCGTCGCCCGAGATGTGGCGCGACATCAGCCTGGCCAACCAGCCGGCCCTGCTGCACGAGCTCGACGCCTACCTGGCGCAGCTGACGGCACTGCGCGCGCATCTGGCCGCCAGCGATGGCGCGGCGATCGAGAAGGTCTACGCGAACGCCCAGCACGCCCGGCAGCAATGGAGCGAGGCGATTGAAACGGCGGAAACGCCGGCGCCAACCCAATAAAATATCGAAGGATTCCAGCATGACCCAGACCAAGCACTACCCCCATCATATCGATTTGAAACCGGTAATCCACGCCGAAGGCACGGTGCGCCTGCCCGGTTCGAAAAGCATTTCCAACCGCGTGCTGCTGCTGGCCGCGCTGGCCAAGGGCACGACCAAAATCGTCGACCTGCTGGCCTCGGACGACACCTTCGTGATGCTGACGGCATTGACTTCGCTGGGTGTCAAATGGACCCAGGATGAACTCGACCTGAAGGCGGACGCTGCCAGCCTGCACCAGGTGCACCATGTGGAAGGCTGCGGCGGCGTCTTGCCGAACCATGAAGCGGATCTGTTCATGGGCAACGCCGGCACCGCGATCCGCCCGCTGACGGCGGCGCTGGCGGTGATCGGCGGCGACTATACCCTGCATGGCGTGTCGCGCATGCACGAGCGTCCGATCGGCGACCTGGTCGACGCCCTGAACGCCGTCGGCACGCAGATCGAGTACACGGGCGAGCACGGTTTTCCGCCGCTGCGCATCCGCCGTGGCCATATCCACGCGCAGCGCATCGCCGTGCGCGGCAATGTGTCGAGCCAGTTCCTGACGGCCCTGCTGATGGTGGCGCCGCTGATGGCGCGCGACCATGCGGTGACCATCGATGTGACGGGCGAGCTGATCTCGAAACCGTATATCGAAATTACCCTGAACCTGATGCAGCGCTTCGGCGTGACGGTCGAGCATGACGGCTGGCAGTCGTTTACTGTGCAGCCGGGCCAGCAGTATCAAAGCCCGGGTACCATCCATGTCGAAGGCGACGCCTCGTCGGCCTCGTACTTCCTGGCCGCCGGCGCGATTGGCGGCGGTCCGGTGCGTGTCGAAGGCGTGGGGCGCGACAGCATCCAGGGCGACGTGCGTTTCGTCGAAGCCTTGCAGCAGATGGGCGCCACCATTACCATGGGCGAGAACTGGATCGAGGCGCGCTCGAACGGCGTGTTGAAAGCGGTCGACATGGATTTCAACCATATTCCCGACGCGGCCATGACGATCGCGGTGGCCGCGCTGTATGCGGACGGCACCAGCACTTTGCGCAATATCGCCAGCTGGCGGGTGAAAGAGACCGACCGCCTGGCGGCGATGGCGACCGAACTGCGCAAGTTGGGCGCGGAAGTGGAAGAGGGCGCCGACTACCTGCGCGTGACGCCGCCGGTGGAAATTTCGGCTGCCACCATCGACACCTATGACGACCACCGCATGGCGATGTGCTTTTCGCTCGCTTCGCTGGACGGCGCCGCCCGCCGTGGCAATGAAATGCGCATCAATGACCCGAAATGCGTGGCCAAGACCTTCCCCGAGTATTTCGCCGCGTTTGCGGGGATAGCCAAGGACACTTTGATTTAACCAGTAACCCCAAACGAAATCTGGGGTCAGACCCTGAGGATCTGACCCCGGCTTCGGTTTGGGGTTCAGTTTTTTACTGACAAAACCATGTCCACTACCCATATCCCAGTCATCACCATCGACGGCCCCACCGCTTCCGGCAAGGGCACGGTGGCGCATCGCGTGGCCGACAAGCTCGGCTTTCATTATCTCGATTCGGGCGCGCTGTACCGGCTGACGGCGCTCACCGCCCTGCGTCGTGGCACCGACCTGCGCGACGAGCATGCGCTGGCCAAGCTGGCCGAGCACCTGCCTTGCCACTTTGCCAATGGCGAGATCCTGCTGGCAAACGAAAATGTCACCGAGTACATCCGCGCCGAAGAGGTCGGCAATACGGCCTCGAAGATTGCCGTGCTGCCAACCGTGCGCCATGCACTGGTCAGCTTGCAGCTGGGTTTTCGCAAGACGCCGGGCCTGGTGGCCGACGGGCGCGACATGGGCACGGTGATCTTTCCGCACGCCCAGTTGAAGGTGTTTTTGACGGCCAGCGCCCCTGCGCGCGCGCAACGGCGCTACAAGCAATTGATAGACAAGGGTTTTTCTGCTAATATGGAAGACCTTCTGATGGATTTGCAGGCGCGGGACGAACGTGATACTCACCGTGCGATTGCGCCGTTGGTCCCCGCAGAAGGGGCGCATGTCCTCGATACTTCGGCCATGACGGCTGACGAAGCCGTCGAAACCGTATTGAAATGGCATGCAGCTGCAGCAAAATAGTGTGATTTTTACGCTACGTGGTGCCCGTTGACGGCTCCTGGCCTGTCCGGGTGTGTCAAAAACCTAACCCAGTTTAAGTCGCATGGTGCGATCTCTGCTGGATAACCTGTGTGAACCCTATGTCTACTGTTACAACTAACGAATCTACCGGTATGGAAAGTTTTGCTGCGCTCTTCGAGGAATCGTTGTCGCGTCAAGATATGCGCTCCGGCGAAGTTATTTCCGCTGAAGTCGTGCGCCTCGACCACAATTTCGTGATCGTTAACGCCGGCCTCAAATCCGAAGCATTCATCCCTGTCGAAGAATTCAAGAACGACCACGGCGAACTGGAAGTCAAAGTTGGTGACTTCGTTTCCGTGGCGATCGAATCGCTGGAAAACGGTTTCGGCGATACCATCCTGTCGCGCGATAAAGCCAAGCGTCTGGCTTCGTGGCTGGCTCTGGAAAAAGCGATGGAATCGGGCGAGATCGTCGTCGGTACCGTCAATGGCAAAGTCAAAGGCGGCCTGACCGTCCTGACCAACGGCATCCGCGCATTCCTGCCGGGTTCGCTGGTTGACACCCGCCCAGTAAAAGATACCACCCCATTCGAAGGCAAAACCCTCGAATTCAAGGTCATCAAACTGGACCGCAAGCGTAACAACGTGGTGTTGTCGCGTCGCGCCGTCATCGAAGCTTCGATGGGCGAAGAGCGTCAGAAACTGATGGAAACGCTGAAAGAAGGCACGGTCGTGACCGGCGTCGTCAAAAATATCACCGACTACGGCGCGTTCGTGGATCTGGGCGGTATCGATGGCCTGCTGCACATCACCGACCTGGCATGGCGCCGTGTACGTCACCCGTCGGAAGTACTGACGGTTGGCCAGGAAATCACCGCCAAAGTCCTGAAATACGATCAAGAGAAAAACCGTGTTTCGCTGGGCGTGAAACAACTAGGCGACGATCCTTGGACCGGTCTGTCCCGTCGTTACCCACAAAGCACGCGTCTGTTCGGTAAAGTAACGAACCTGACCGACTACGGCGCATTCGTTGAAGTGGAACAAGGTATCGAAGGTCTGGTACACGTTTCCGAAATGGACTGGACGAACAAAAACGTTGCTCCTAACAAAGTTGTCCAACTGGGCGACGAAGTAGAAGTAATGGTTCTGGAAATCGACGAAGAGCGTCGTCGTATTTCGCTGGGCATGAAACAGTGCAAAGCCAATCCATGGGACGACTTCGGTGTTACCCATAAAAAAGGTGACAAAGTCCGTGGCGCGATCAAATCGATCACCGACTTCGGCGTGTTCATCGGCCTGGCCGGCAACATCGACGGTCTGGTGCACCTGTCCGACCTGTCCTGGACCGAAACCGGCGAAGAAGCCGTGCGTCGCTTCAAGAAAGGTGACGAACTGGAAGCCATCGTTCTGGCCATCGACGTTGAGCGCGAGCGCGTTTCCCTGGGCGTCAAGCAACTGGAAGGTGACCCATTCAACAACTTCGCAGCCATGAACGACAAAGGTTCGCTGGTTACCGGTACCGTTAAATCGGTTGAGCCTAAAGGCGCCGTGATCCAACTGTCCGAAGAAGTTGAAGGCTACCTGCGCGCTTCCGAAATCTCGCGCGACCGCGTTGAAGATGCTGGTACGCACCTGAAAGTCGGCGACACCGTTGAAGCAATGGTGCTGAACATCGACCGCAAAGCCCGTGGTATCCAACTGTCGATCAAAGCGAAAGACAACGTTGAAACCCAGGAAGCAATGCAGAAGATGGCAGCGACCGACAACAACGCAGCTTCGGGCACCACCAGCCTGGGCGCCTTGTTGAAAGCCAAGTTCGATAACAAGAACTAAGACTGCGGATACGGCAGATGACAAAATCCGAGCTGATCAACCGCCTCGCTGAGCGTTATTCTCAGCTGGTGGCGAAAGATGCGGAGTATGCCGTCAAGACCATTCTCGATGCGATGACCAACGCCCTTGCGACCGGCCAGCGCATCGAGATCCGCGGTTTTGGCAGTTTTGCCCTGAACAGCCGGCCACCGCGCATCGGCCGCAACCCGAAGTCGGGCGACAAGGTGATGGTGCCTGAAAAACGGGTACCCCACTTCAAGCCGGGCAAACAGTTGCGCGAGCGCGTGGACGCGATGGTCGGGCAACCGATCATCGAGGATTAATCGTCTGCTGGAAGGCGGAAAATAAAGAGCGGCGTCCTTGGATGCCGCTTTTTTTTTGCTATGATGCTGAAGGTTCATGCCATGTGGCATGAACACCGTTTGTATTACCGTTTTTCTCTGTCTGGACCTATCGATGAAAATCATCTCCACCATCGTTGGCTGTGTTCTTTTCGTCCTGTTCTTCGGCTTTGCGCTGAAGAATGCGCAGGTGGTCGACCTGCATGTGTTCCTCAATTATGAAATCCGTGGCCCCCTGGTCCTGATGCTGCTGGGCTTTTTTGTCGCCGGCGCCAGCCTGGGCGTACTGGCCCTGACGCCGACCGTGTTCCGCCACCGCCGCGAAGCGAACCGCCAGAAAACCACGATCGCCGCATTGCACGCCGTCGGCGCGTCGTCCAATGTGCAGCCGCAACCGGACGGTGTCAGCGCTCAGTCCTGAGCGCCGCCGTCTTTCCGTTTTTCCCTCTTATACGAATAAAAACAATCGCATGGAATTTGAATTCTGGTGGTTCCTGGGCATTCCCCTGTTTTTCGCGCTGGGCTGGATTGCCGCGCGGGTCGACATCAATCAACTGGTGTCGGAATCGCGCAGCCTGCCGCGCAATTACTTCAAGGGCCTCAATTTCCTGCTGACCGAGCAGCATGACAAGGCGATCGATTCGTTTATCGAAATCGTCAAGCTCGATCCCGAATCGGCCGACATGCACTTTGCGCTCGGTAATCTGTTCCGCCGCCGCGGCGAGACGGAGCGCGCCATCCGCGTCCACCAGAACCTGCTGGCGCGCCCGGACCTGCCGCAGGAACAGCAGGTGCATGCCGCCTATGAGCTGGGCATGGATTACCTGAAGGCGGGCCTGCTGGACCGCGCCGAAGAAACCTTCAATGGCCTGGTCGAGACACAGTACGCGGTGCAGGCGCGCCGCGCGCTGCTGGAAATCTTCCAGCGCGAAAAGGAATGGCCGCGCGCCATCGAAGCGGCGCTGGGCCTGCAGGAATCTGGCGCCGGTGCGCGGCAGAAGGAAATCGCGCAGTTCTATTGTGAGCTGGCGCATGACGCGCTGGTGCATCTGAAGCCCGACGAAGCCATGCCGCTGCTGGAAAAAGCGCTGCAGACCGACCGCAAGAGCGTGCGCGCCACCATTTTGACGGGCGACGTGCTGCTGGCGCGCGGCGACGTGGAAGAAGCGATCATGACCTGGCGCCGCGTCGAGCAGCAAAGCGTGCCGCATGTGGCGCTGGTGGCGCAGCGGCTGATGGATGGCTATACCAAGGTGGGCCGCCCGCAGGAAGGCATCAACCTGCTGCGTTCCTACCTGGAAGAAGCGTCGTCGATCGACCTGATCGAAGTGGTGTTCAAGGCGGTGCTGGACCTGGACGGCGTCGACGCGGCCAAGCAACTGGTGAGCGCCGAACTGCGCCGTACGCCAACCTTGCTGGGCCTGGACAAGCTATTGGAAGCACGCATGATGGATGCGCCGGCGGCGATCTGGTCGGAATTGTCGATGGTGAAAAACCTCGTCCACGGCTACACGCAAAAGCTGGCCCGCTACCAGTGCGGCCACTGCGGCTTCAAGGCCCGCCAGTTCTACTGGCATTGCCCGGGCTGCAACAAGTGGGAAACCTACCCGCCGCGCCGCACCGAAGAACTCAACGTCATGAACTGATTCGTACACGTCACCTTGCCCCGAGCAATGTGGCGTGTACTTCCATGTAGCACCTGCAATTAGCACCTGCATTTTTATCCATACGGTACAACCATGAAAATCACCATTATCGGCACGGGCTACGTTGGCCTCGTGACCGGCGCCTGCCTGGCGGAACTGGGCAACGACGTCTTTTGCCTGGATCTCGACGCGAAAAAAGTCGAGCTGCTCAACAGCGGCGGCATCCCCATCCATGAGCCGGGCCTGGAAGAAGTCGTGTCGCGCAACCGCGCCGCCGGCCGCCTGACCTTTTCCACCGACGTCGAAGCGGCCGCCCACCACGGCATGCTGCAGTTCATCGCCGTCGGCACGCCGCCCGACGAAGACGGCTCGGCCGACCTGCAGTACGTGCTGGCCGCCGCGCGCGGCATCGGCAAGTACATGAACGAATACAAGGTCATCGTCGACAAGTCGACGGTGCCGGTCGGCACGGCCGAAAAAGTGCGCGCCGCGATCCAGGCCGAACTGGACCTGCGCGCCACTTACGCCACTTTCTCGGTAGCCTCGAACCCGGAATTTTTGAAAGAAGGCGCCGCCGTCGAAGACTTCATGCGGCCCGACCGCATCGTCATCGGCGTCGATACTACGCCGGAAGGCGAGCGCGCGCGCGACCTGTTGCGCAGCCTGTATGCACCGTTCAACCGCAACCGCGAACGCACCTACTGGATGGATGTGCGCTCGGCCGAATTTACCAAGTACGCGGCCAACGCCATGCTGGCCACGCGCATCTCGTTCATGAATGAACTGGCCAACCTGGCCGACAAGGTCGGCGTCGATATCGAAGCGGTGCGCCGCGGCGTCGGTTCCGACCCGCGCATCGGCTACAGCTTTTTGTACGCCGGCTGCGGCTATGGCGGCTCGTGCTTCCCGAAAGACGTGCAGGCGCTGGAACGCACGGCGCGCGGCCACGGCCAGGAGCTGTTGATACTGCGCGCCGTCGAAGCTGTGAACGACAGGCAAAAGCATATCCTGGGCGGCAAGGTCGTGAAACGCTTCGGCAACGACCTGGCCGGGCGCCATTTTGCCATCTGGGGCCTGGCCTTCAAGCCCAATACCGACGACATGCGCGAAGCGTCGGCGCGCGTGCTGCTGGCCGACCTGTTGTCGCGCGGCGCCACTGTCGCCGTGTACGACCCGGTGGCGATGAAGGAAGCGCAGCGCGTGCTGCAGCTGGACCTGGCGCCCGCGCAGCTGGCCAATATCCGCTACGCCAACAGCCCGTCCGATGCGCTGGAGGGTGCCGATGCGCTGGTGATCGTCACCGAATGGAAGGCTTTCCGCAGCCCCGACTTCGAGCTGATCAAGAAGCGCCTGAAGCAGCCGGTGATTTTTGATGGCCGCAATCTGTATGAACCGGACACCATGCTGGCCACCGGCATCGAATACCACGGCATTGGCCGCTCGCTGCAGGTGCCGGCATGAACGCGCCCGAGGTGACAAGCCTGGCGGCGCCCGATCGCCTGGCCCAAGTGCGCCTGCTGGTGGTGGGCGACGTGATGCTGGACCGTTACTGGTTTGGCGACGTCAGCCGTATTTCGCCGGAAGCGCCGGTGCCCATCGTGCGCATTGAAAAGCGCGAAGAGCGCCTGGGCGGCGCGGCCAACGTCGCGCGCAATGCGGCCGCGCTGGGCGCACGCACGAGTTTGCTGGGCGTGGTCGGCGACGACGAGGCCGGCAGCGAAGTCGAGCGCCTGCTGGCCGAGGACGGCATCGCCAGCCATCTGCAGCGCGACGCCGCCATTTCCACCATCATCAAGCTGCGCGTGATCGGCCGCCAGCAGCAGATGCTGCGCATCGATTTCGAGGATGCGCCCAGCGACACGGTGCTGCGCGACAAGCTCAAGCAGTTCAATACCCTGCTGCCGGACTGCGACGTGGTGATTTTGTCCGACTACGCCAAGGGCAGCCTGGTGAACGTGGCCGAGATGATCAGGACGGCCAGGGCGGCTGGCAAGATCGTGATGGTGGACCCGAAGGGCGACGATTTTTCGCGCTATGCGGGGGCGTCAGTACTCACGCCCAACAAGTCCGAACTGCGCCGCATCATCGGCAACTGGAGCACGGAAGAGCAACTGACCGAGCGTGCCCAGCAGATGCGTTCCCAGCTGGGCCTGGACGCCTTGCTGCTGACCCGTTCGGAAGAGGGCATGAGCTTGTACACGGCCGATGATGTGCTGCACATGCCGACCGATGCGCGCGAAGTGTTCGATGTGTCGGGCGCCGGCGACACGGTGATCGCCACCATGGCCGCCATGCTGGGCGCCGGCATGAACCTGGGCGACGCCGTGCGCACTGCCAACCGCGCCGGCGGCATCGTGGTCGGCAAGCTGGGCACGGCCACCGTCACGCGCGCCGAACTGTTCCCGCAATAAATCTTCCGCACTCTCTGCGCCAGTTCGCTTGATCTGGCGCAGCTCTTCCCTCCCTGGCCGTCTTCCGGCCCATGTGGCGTTCGCTACACTGTGATGACGGCCAGGCGCTGTCTGTCAGCCGTTTCAGTGTTATCCAACCACACTACGGAGACTTTCCCATGTTTAAACAACTTGTATTGGCCGTGGCATGCCTTGCCGCGACGATGGGCCTGGCCATGGCCCAGGTGGACGTCAACAAGGCCGACCAGGCAGCGCTCGACAGCGTCAAGGGCATCGGCCCGGCCACCTCGAAAGCCATTATCGATGAGCGCGCCAAGGGGCCCTACAAGGACTGGGGCGACTTTGAAAGCCGGGTCAAGGGGATCGGTCCGAAAAGCGCCGTGAAGCTGTCCGAGGCGGGCTTGCAGGTCAATGGGCAGGGCAAGGGCGGGGCGGTCAAGCCGGCCGTCAAGGTGGCGGAGAAAAAGTAGGTCGGCGTGGGTCGGCGTAGGTCGGGTTAGCGCGCAAGCGCGTAACCCGACAACACCGTTGACGCCAACAATGTCGTCGGATTACGGCGCCTTGCGCCTAATCCGACCTACGCAGCGGTGCCATCAACTGCCCGCCCAAGCTGACCGGCATCGGCGCTTCGATGCCGACGGCGTCTGGCCACTCGCGCGGCAAATGATAGGTGCCGAACAGGCGGTCCAGCACGGGCAGGGTCGAGGCGTAGTTGCGGTTGATATGGTTGAACTTGCTGTGATGCCAGTGATGAAACGCCGGCGTGGCGACCAGCCATTCCAGCGGGCCGAAACGCCAGCGCAGGTTGGCGTGGATAAAAAAGCCCCACACGGTACCTACCAGCAGCAGCGCCACCGGCGCGGCGCTGCCGGCGGCGCCGGGGCCGGCCAGGCCCAGCAGATACAAGGGCGTCATGCCGAACAGGCGCGTGACGACCATGTCGACCGGATGGCTGCGGGTATTGGCCAGGAAATACAGATGACTGGTGCTGTGGTGTACGGCGTGAAAGCGCCACAGCCATGGTATTTCATGGCTGAGCCGGTGGCCCCAGTAAGTGCCGACTTCGCCGATCAGCAAGCCCAGCGCCACCTTGGCCGATAGCGGCAGCGCGCTCAGGGTGGCGGGCACGGCATCGGGCAGCAAGCGCTGCCCGGCCACTGCGACCAGCGCCAGCGGGGCCGCCAGCAGCACGGCCGGCAGCAGGCTGCTGAGAAAATAAAAGCCCAGGTCGCCGGCCAGTTCCACCTTGCTGCGGCCGGCGTGGCGCTGGCCGAAGAAACGTTCGAGCGGCACGAACAGCAAGCTCAGGGCAGCCAGCCAGATGCCAAGGCGCAGCACATCGACGGCCAGGCCGGGCAAATGGGAGAGGATGGCTTGCAGCAAGCTCATGGCGAGATGTGGAAAGTAGAATAAAAGCAAAAAATCCGGACGGGCAAGGCCGGTCCGGATCAGTCTGGGCCAGCGCCTCTTAGAAGGCGGCGGCCTTGCGGCGGCGTGCCATGAACGCCAGCAGGCCCAGGCCGCCCAGCAGCATGCCCCAGGTCGTTGGTTCCGGCACGGCCGACACCAGCGCTACGCCGTCGAGCAGCATGAATGGCGGCGCGCCGGACGGGCCACCCTTGGCCATAAACGACAGCAATTCGCTGCTGCTGGTGGCGGTAAACGTCATGCTGGCCTGCTGCCAGCCGGTGAAGCCGTGACTGGCGTTGGCCAGCGAAGTGGTCTGCTGCGTGGTGCCGCCCAGCGACACGTCCCAGTAATTGATCGCGTTCGCGCCGCTGTAGCCGACTTGCTGCGCCGCACCGTAGGCAAAGCTCAGGGTGTAGGCCTGGCCGGCCACCAGGCCGCTGATCTGCTGCGAGACGGGGCCGGCAAAGTAATCCCAGTCCGCTGCCAGCACATTGCCGCCGGTGGGGCTCACGCCCAGGCCGTTCTGCGATGTTGCGTCGCGGCCACCGTAGGAATTCGGACCCCACAGGGCCAACGCCGTCTGCGCGGTGGTGCTGTCGATATTGCTGCCGTTCAGGACGAAGTTATAGCCCGTACTGCTCCAGTCGGTCAGGTAGGTGCGGTCGCTGCGGACAGTCGTGCCTTCGTTGATCTGCTTCGAGGTACCGTTGCTGGTCAGCTCGAAATCGCCATTCTTGACGAGGTTGGTTTGTGCCTGTGCGGCCGTGGTGCCGATCAGGGTTGCAGCGGCCAGCGCCAGCTTGATTGTGATATTACGCATCAAAAAGCTCCAGTAGAGACAGGGGGAGTGCAGACTGTCGGCAAGCTTTTTGGCCAACACTGGTGTCGCTGCCTTGCGGCCAGCGCTCAGAATTCTGTATATGTAAGACAACTATTATGTCTCGTTGGCCAGATTATAGCAGTCTCGGCCAACAACGCGCCTGGCATGTCTCGAAAACAACAAATTTATTTTAATGGTAAGAGTGACCATTTTAAGTTTTATTTACGCCAGCCACACCCGCCGCGAAGAATGCGAGAATGCCTGCCACGACTATTTTCGGGAGACGGGCAAGATGATCAGGATGTTGACGGGAGTAACGGCGGCGCTGCTGTCGAGCGGCGTATTGGCAGCACAGCAGCCGGTCGAGGACAAGCTGCAGCCGGCCATCGAACAACTGGTGGCCGGCATTTCGCCGCAGCGCATCGAAGCACACGTGCGCAAGCTGGTCAGTTTCCAGACGCGCCATACCATGTCCGATACCGTGTCCGACACGCAGGGCATCGGCGCGGCGCGGCGCTGGATCAAGGCCGAACTCGAGCGCTGCGGCGCGCAGGCGGGCGGACGATTGCAGGTGGCCTTCGACAGCCATGTGACGCCGGTGTCGAAACGCATCTCGCGCCCGACCGAAATCGTCAACGTGGTGGCGACCCTGCCTGGCAACCAGCCGCAGTCGGCGCAGCGCATCTATGTGGTCAGCGGCCACTATGACTCGCGCGCTACCGATGTGATGGACGCCAGCGGCAACGCGCCGGGCGCCAACGACGATGCGTCCGGCACGGCGGCCGTGATTGAAATGGCGTGCGTGATGGCGCGCCAGCAGTTCGACGCGACCCTGGTATTCATGGCGGTGGCGGCCGAAGAGCAGGGCCTGCTTGGCTCCGGTCACTGGGCGCAGCAGGCAAAACTGAAGCATCTCAATATCGCCGGCATGCTCAACAACGACATCATCGGCAGTTCGCGCGCCGACGACGGCACGGTCGATGGCGGCCAGGTGCGCCTGTTTGCCGAGGGCATCCCGGCCGTGAAAGAGATGAGCGACGGCGTGCGCGGCCTGGTGGCCACCGGCGGCGAAAATGATTCCATCTCGCGCCAGCTGGCGCGCCATGTGAAACAGGTGGGCGAGCGTTACGTGCCCGGTTTCAAGGTCAACGTGATCCAGCGCGCCGACCGCTACCTGCGCGGCGGCGACCATATGCCGTTCCTGGCGCAAGGCTATGCGGCGCTGCGCTTTACCGAACCGAACGAGGATTTTTCGCACCAGCACCAGGATGTGCGGGTGGAAGACGGGGTGCAGTATGGCGACCTGCCGCAATTTGTCGACTACGATTACGTGGCCAAGGTCACGCGCGTCAACGCCGCCGCGCTGGCCTCGCTGGCGCTGGCGCCGGCCGCACCGGCCCAGGTGCAGGTGCGCACGGCCAAGCTGGAAAACGCCACCACGCTGGTATGGCAGCCGAACACCGAACCGGACCTGGCCGGCTACCGCGTGGTCTGGCGCGCCACCACCGCTGATCAATGGCAGGGCGCGCAGGACGTCGGCAATGTGACCGAAGCCAGGCTGGCGCTATCGAAGGACAATTATTTCTTCGGCGTCCAGGCGATCGACCGCGACGGCAACGTCAGCGTGGCAACCTATCCGACGCCACTGCGCTAATCAGCTGGCGGCGTCGGCCGGCAGCCTGGCCAGGAAGCTGTGGATCTGCGACACCACGGCCGCGCCTTCGCCGACGGCGGCCGCCACCCGCTTGGTCGAGCCAGCGCGCACGTCGCCGATGGCGAACACGCCCGGCACGCTCGTTTCCAGTGCGGCGCGGTCCGGCAGCTCGGCCGGCGAGATGGGCTTGTCGCCCAGCTTGCTGCATTCGGCGCGCGTGACGTCGAAGCCGGTGCGGATAAAGCCTTGCGCGTCGACCGCCACGGCGCAGTCGTGCAGCCAGTCGGTATTCGGATCGGCGCCGACGAACAGGAACACGCGGCGCACGGCGCGGTCGGCTTCCTCTCCGGTCTGATTGTTGCGCCAGCGCACCTCGCTCAGGCCATCGTCATCGCCTTCGAGCGCGATGATTTCAGTGTGTGTGTGCAAGGTGATATTCGGCGTGGCGGCGATGCGCTCGATCAGGTAGCTCGACATGCTGGCGGCCAGCCCGGCGCCGCGGATCACCATGTGCACCCTGGCGGCGTGACCGGACAGGAAAACGGCTGCCTGGCCGGCGGAATTGCCGCCACCGACCAAAATAATTTCTTCCTGGCGGCACAACTTGGCTTCGATCGGCGAGGCCCAGTAGTAGACGCCGCGTCCCTCATAGGTTTTCAGGTTGGCCAGCGAGGGCCGGCGGTAGCGTGCGCCGCACGATAGCACCACGGTGCGCGCGCGCACGGTCACGCCGTCGGCCAGGGTCAGGCGCAGCGGCCAGCCGTCGCATTCCAGCTTTGCGGCATTGGCCGGGGTGGCCACTTCGACGCCGAATTTTTGCGCCTGCACATAGGCGCGCCCCGCCAGCGCGCGGCCTGAAATGCCGGTTGGAAAGCCCAGGTAGTTTTCAATCCGCGCGCTGGCGCCGGCCTGGCCGCCATAGGCGCGCTGTTCCAGCGCCAGCACCGTCAAGCCTTCCGATGCCGCATACACGGCCGTGGCGAGGCCGGCCGGGCCGGCGCCTACTACCAGCACGTCGAAAATCTTGTCGCCGGACAGGTCGGGCAGCATGCCCAGGCAGCGGCCGATATCGGCGTTGCCCGGATTCTTCATGACCTTGCCGTCCGGGCAGACCACCAGCGGCCACTCCTGCGGCGCCGGCTGGTAGCGCGCCACCAGCGCGGCGGCGGCCGTATCGCTGGCCGGATCGAGCACCGTATGCGGATGGCCGTTGCTGCTCAGGAAGCTTTGCAACTGGAACATATTGGCATTGCCGCTCGGCCCCACCAGCACCGGCCCGCCCGAGTTCGATTCGATCAGGCCGACGCGGCGCAGTATCAAGGCGCGCACGATGCGCTCGCCCATTTCCGCTTCGGCCACGATCAGGGCGCGCAGCGATTCCGAGCTGATGTCGAGCAACTCCACGGCGCCGACGGCGCAGCCGTTGACGAGGGTGGGGCGGCCCGACAATTGCGCCACCTCGGCAATGAAATGACCCCGGCCCACTTCGCGCAGCAAGGTATCTTGCCCCATCACTTCATGGCGCGTGACGGCGACCCGGCCGGACAGGATGACCAGCATGCCGAAGCTGCTGTTGCCCGCCTTGAACAGGGTGGCGCCATCGGCAAAATGCCTGAGCTTGCCATAGCGCTGCAGGCGTTCGAGCTCGGCGTCATTGAAGACCGGTGAAATCTGGTGGCTGCGGCCAGGCAGGTCGAAGGAGTTGGCCTGGATTGCATCATCCGGCGTGGTTTCAGGGATGAATTCAGGTGCGCTGCTGGTCATGGCGGGTCCGTGGTGGCGATAGTGAAGGAAGTGAATAAGCAAATAAGAAAAATAACTGATAGCGGCAGTCTAGCGCAAGCTTGCACCGCGTGCCCAAAGCTTGCCGCGCTGCCGCAAAGAAAGCCGCGCAAGCGAGCATCCATGCGGTTTGTGGCGCAATTGGGCGGCTCGGGCCAAGGCGCCTTGCTGGCCTTTGATCAGCGACACGCAGGCCAGCATCTCATATTAGAATGGGTCTTTGTTGAATTTACGCGAAGCGATAAGATGGCTTACAAGACACTTGAAGATACGATAGGCAATACTCCGCTGGTACGGCTGACGCGTTTGCCGGGCGCCGACGCACTTGCGCGCAACAACGTCATCCTTGGCAAGCTCGAAGGCAACAACCCAGCTGGCTCGGTCAAGGACCGCGCCGCCATGTCCATGCTCAAGCGTGCCGAAGAGCGCGGCCAGATCAAGCCGGGCGACACCCTGATCGAAGCGACCAGCGGCAATACCGGCATTGCGCTGGCCATGGCCGCCGCCCTGCGCGGCTACAAGATGCTGCTGCTGATGCCGGACAACCTGAGTGTCGAGCGCCGCCAGAGCATGGCCGCCTATGGCGCCGATATCTTGCTCACGCCCAGGACGGGCGGCATGGAATATGCGCGCGACCTGGCCGAGCAGATGCAAAAGGACGGCCGCGGGATCATTCTCGACCAGTTCGGCAATGAAGACAATTCACGCGCCCACTATGAAAGCACCGGGCCGGAAATCTGGCGCGACACGGAAGGGCGGGTCACGCATTTTGTCAGCGCCATGGGCACCACCGGCACCATCATGGGCGTGTCGCGTTATCTGAAGGAACAGAACCCGGCGATCCAGGTCATCGGCGCGCAGCCGGAAGAAGGTTCGCAGATTCCCGGCATCCGCAAATGGCCGGAAGCGTATTTGCCGAAAATCTACGACAAGACGCGCGTCGACCAGATCGAATACGTGAGCCAGGGCGTGGCCGAACGCATGGCGCGCAGCCTGGCGGCCGAAGAAGGCTTGTTCTGCGGTATTTCAGCTGCCGGCGCCTGCGAGATCGCGCTGCGCATTTCGCAAACCGTGGAGAATGCGACCATCGTGTTCGTGGTCTGCGACCGTGGCGACAGGTACCTCTCCACGGGTGTGTTTCCAGCTTAAGGGGTGATTCAGGTCGGCCAGAACGGCCTGGAAAGTCAGAAGAAATACCCCCTCCCCGGGCGGGGAGGGAAAACCTGCGAACTGGCAGGATCAGCCTTGTGGCGTTTCGCCTTCTTTAGGCTTGAATTGCTTGTCGCTGATGCGGAACTTGTTGCGACGGTCACCCATCAAGTAGCGCAGGTCACGAATGCTCAGATCGCTCACTTCGTGCATGCGGATCAGCAGCGAAGCGCCAACCGGCAGGCGGTGATGACGGATTTTGCTGATGACTGGCGGCGCCACTTCGAGAGCGCGCGACAGCGCTGCGTCGTTTTTCAGGCGCAGGTTTTCGATCAGGGTGTCGAGTAATCTGTTGGGGTTGTATTGCAACAGATCGTCGGAGTCCGAATCGCTGTTCATATCAATGCCGACTTGATTTGTCATGATGTTGTTTGTTCCTTCTGTAGTTGCACTGCAAAGTAAAAACACTCGGAGCTCGCTCTTGCTGCGTTCATGTTCATTCTTTACTAAAAGGAACGAATTTACACATGTTACGATCCGGGATACAGTTTTTCATAATATATACACAATTGTACAGCAGGATTTAGTTTCAGGTTAGAAAGTGTGACTATCGTGTGACACCCCTGATTTTCGTTGTCTTGCTGCAACAGGCATGTATTCTTTACCATTTACATGATAGACCAAAAATTGTACTTTGACAAAAGTTAAGTGAAAAACCATTTTCAATTTTGGGTGGTATCGGATCGCTGGCGAGCTCAGCGAGCGCGATGCTGATCAGTGCACCATAAACGTGTTACCGAGTCGCTACAATCGCGCTTACGCTTTCTTACAAGTAACATTATAACTTTACACTGTCTTTTGGTTAGCGAGCGCGCGCTTCGCTGACAGCCTTGCCCAGATCGATGACTGACATGGCATAGAAGTAACTTCTGTTGTACTGAGTTATAGCAAAGAAGTTATTGCTTGCCAAGCTGTACTCTGTTGCTTCTGAACCATTTTGCAGGTCGATCAAACCGTACAACATATTCTGTGGCGGTGCCGCCACGCTGGTGACGCCAGCCTGCTGCAGCTCGGCCAAAGTGAACTTTGCAGCCAAGCCCTGGCCGAGGAAGCTTTCCCATGCGCGGTTTGGCGATACCGTCACCGGGTACACGCTGGTGGCCGGATCGTCGCGCTTCCAGCCGTGCTCGACCAGGAAATGGGCCACGCTGCCGATCGCGTCGGCAGTCGAGTTGCGCAGGTCGATGTGACTATCACCATCGAAGTCCACCGCATATTTCATGATGCTGCTGGGCATGAACTGCGGCAGGCCGATGGCGCCCGCATAGGAGCCCAGCAATGTCAGCGGATCGATGCCGTCCTTGCGCGCGAACAGCAGCGCGTTTTCCAGTTCACCCTTGAAAAAAGCCATGCGCGCGGCGCGGGTAGGGCTTTCCGGATAGGAAAAGGCCAGGGTGGTCAGCGCATCGAGCACGCGGAAGCGCCCCGTGTTACGGCCATACACAGTTTCCACGCCGATAATGCCGACGATGATATTGGCCGGCACGCCATAGTCGCGTTCGGCGCGCGCCAGCGCTTCGGCGTTGTCGTTCCAGAATTTCACGCCCGCGTTGATACGCACCGGTTCGATGAAGCGCGCGCTGTAGGCTTGCCAGTTCTTCGGTTTGCCCGGTGGCGCAGGTTTCATCAATTGCACCGTGGTTTCCACATAGCGTACCTTGCCGATCAGCACGTCGAGTTCGGCGCGGTCAAAACCGTGCTTGGCGGCCATCTCGTCGAGAAAGGCGCGCACCTCGGTCCAGCTGGCGTAGTTGACGAATTCGCCTTCGAAGTCGAATTTGGCGGGGGCCTTTTTTGCTGCCGGCTTGTTCGCGGCCTGTTTCGAGGCCTTGATCGCCCGCGCCCGGTCGGCGGCGGAAATCTGGCTGTTTTCGGCGGCATGCGTGATCGAAGTGCCGGCCAGCAGCAGTGACAGGAGCAGGGCGGAGGTAGTCGGGGTAGTGGTAGGCAAGAAGCGTCTCATCGGCATAGTGTTAACAGGCGGCGCAGTTCGCGCCGCGCACGGGTGTGTTCGTCTGGGCTGGCGTTACCATACTTCATCGCGGCGTAGATAGCCAGAAAGCGCGCCATCGCCTCGTGCGTGCGCGGCGATGCCGGTCCCGCCGCCAGCCGTGCAGCATAACCGTGTGGCCCCTCGTGCGGCGCACGGCTGTGTCCGCGACGCGCCTGCAGGCGGCAAAAACGCGCATACAAATGGTCGAGTGCTGCGCCCGGATGCCGGCCAGGACGCTGGCGCCACCACAGCAGGGCGCCGGCCGTTGCGGCCAGCGCGGCCAGCAGTGCGCAAGCAATGGCGACCTGCCTGGCCGGCAGCGCCAGTACGGTATCGAAGATGGCACGCTGGCGCTCGGGCGTGTAGTCGAGTACCCAGTGTTGCCAGCTCTGTTCAGCGCGCTGCCAGGCGCTGCGCCAGTTTGCCAGCGGCTGCCAGCCGCCGCGCTGCGCCAACACCGGTGGCAGTGCTGCCTCCAGGTTGCGCTCGGTGCGCATCGGCGCCACCTGGCTGGTCGGGTCGATGCGTACCCAGCCTTGATCGGCCAGCCACACTTCGCTCCAGGCATGGGCGTCGGACTGGCGCACCGTGATCGATCCTGCGGCGTCGTCGCGCAAGCCGCCCTGGTAGCCGGTCACCACGCGCGCCGGAATGCCCATCGCGCGCATCAGCACCACAAAGCTGCCCGCATAGTGTTCGCAAAAGCCGGCCCGGGTGCGGAACAGGAATTCGTCCACGCCATCCTTGCCCAGCAGCGGTGGCTGCAAGGTATAGCGAAATGTTGCCTGGCGAAAATAAGCGAGCACGGCGGCGATCGCCGCCTGCTGCGTGGGCTGGCCGGCCCGTAACTGCCGCGCCCAGGCCAGGCTGCGCGGATTGGCGCCGGGCGGCAGCGCCAGCCATGGCTGTTTTTGCTGCGGCGTCAGTTGCGCCTGCAGCCGGTAGCGAATCTGCGAACTGGCGCGGTAGCGTACGGCGGTAATAATCGGCTGGACCGTCAGCACTTCCAGCGCCGGCGACACCACATACGGATTGCCGGGCAGGCGCTCTATGCTGCGCGGCAAGTCCAGCGCAAAGATGCGGCGCTGGCCGCTGGGCAGCAGATCGACCTGGTAGTCGAGCCGTTCGCCGGCCAGCGCGATATCGATCTTGCCTTGCGCATCCGCTGCGGCGCTGCGGGTCCAGCTGGCGCCGTCGTAGTTGCCCAGCACCACGCCGCGCCAGTACAGCGCGCTTTGCGGCGGCAGCCCGGTGGCGAAGCGTGCCGTGAACACGGGATCGTCGGACAGCGCCAGCTGCGCGATCGCGCCCGGCTGCATGCTGTCGGACAAGCCCGTCGTGCCGCGCGCGCCCGAGCCGGTCGCGCCCCATAGCGGACTTGCCAGGCGCGGCATCATGAAAAACAGCAGCGCCGACAGCGGCAGGGCCAGCGCCAGCATGCGGCCCAGCAAACGCAGACGCGCCGGCCAGCGCGGCTGCGCGGGACCATAGTGAAACGACAGCAGGGCCGCCAGCAGCACCATCATGCTGGCCAGCAGCCAGGCCGCGCTGAGCAGGCCCTGGGCGTGGAAGAAATTGGCCAGCAGCAAAAAAAAGCAGATAAACGCCAGCACGAACACATCGCGCCGGCCATGCATTTCCAAGGACTTCAGCGACAGCAGCAGGGCCAGCATGGCCACGCCGGGATCGCGCCCCAGCAAGGTGCCGTAGCTGATGTGCACGCCGGAAATGCCCAGCATCGCCAGCAGCATCAGCCAGCCCAGCGGTGGTTGTTTGCCACCGAGCACCGCCAGCGCGGCGCGCCACAGCAGCGGCACGGCGGCGGCCAGCGACAGCCATAACGGGAAATGCGCGGCGTGCGGCGCCAGCACCATCGCTACTGCCAGGAGCAGCAGCAACGTATTGGCCCGCTCATCGGCCCGCTCGCGCGGCAAATCACGCAGCCAGCGCCTCATGATGATGCCTGCGGCAAGCCATGCAGCGCCAGCGCGCGCAGGCAGGCGTCCAGATGCAACCGACCCTGGCCAGGCGCGATCAGCACCTGCTCCAGGCGCAAGCCATACGGCAAGTTGGCATGCTCGGCGGCCAGCACCCAGGCGCACAAACGCGACAGCCGCGCTTCCATGTCCAGTTGCACCGGCAGGGCGGCGTAGTCGAGCAGCATATCATCGGGGCCTTCGCTGCCGGCCTGCTCGAATTGCTTGCTGTATAAATGTTCATCGTCGTGGCGGGCGATATGGCGCCAGGCCAGGCGCCGCAGCGGATCACCGCTCTGGTAGGCGGCCACGCCCGCCAGTTCAGGTTGTGGCAGGTGCTGTGCCGTGATGTTCACGGGCAGCGTGGGCGCCGGCTGTTCCGGGCAGGGGTAGACCAGCACCCGCGCTTCGGGCTGCCAGTGGCACCAGGCGTGGAACAGGCCCAGCGGGAAGTTGCTCGACAGTCGCACGGCCGGCGCTGGCAACCAGCCGCGTGCGCCAGCGGCTACCAACACGGTAACGGTAGCGGCTGCGCCGGCGTCGACGTCGACCAGCTCAGGCGCCGCCTGCGGCATGCCCGGCAACAGGACGATCGCATGGCGCGGCCGGGTGCTGCGGTTGATCAGGCGCAGTTCGAAATGGGCGGTGCCGCCGGCCGCCACCAGTGGCCCCGGCGTGGCCGCCAGCGCCAATCCGGCCAGGTTGCGGCTGGCAAACAGCATGTCGGTGATCGCGCAGGCGACCGCGAACCAGGTCAGTGCATGGCCCAGGGCCAGCTGGTAATTGACGGCGGCGATCCACAGCGCCAGCAGCAGCAAGGCAAACGCCATGCCGGCACGCGAGGGCCGCACATGCACGCGGTGCGCGCCCAGCCAGGGGCGCGTGGGCAGCAGGGAGGCGCGCCGCATCGTCTCAGGCGGGCGTGGCCAGCAGCAATTGGCGCAGCAGCACGCCGCTGGTTTGCCCGCCTTGGCGCGGCCGCAGGCGGTGCGCGCAGACGGGCAGCAGCACCGCCTGCACGTCGTCGGGCGTGACGTGGTCGCGCCCGGCCAGCGCGGCCCAGGCGCGCGACGCCTGCAGCAGGGCCAGCGCGGCGCGCGGGCTCAGGCCTTCGGCAAACAGCTCGCCGCTGCGCGTGGCGTGCACCAGCGCCAGCACATAGTCGGCCAGCACGCCGGCCACGTGCACCTGGCGCAGCGCCGCCTGCATTGCCAGCAACTGCCCGGCCTGCATTACCGGCGCGATTGTCTGCAGCATGGCGCGCCGGTCCTGGCCCAACAGCAGGGCCCGTTCGGCTGCTGCATCGGGGTAGCCTAGGGTAATGCACATCAGGAAACGGTCCATCTGCGATTCGGGCAAGGGAAAGGTGCCGGCCTGGTGCTGGCTGTTTTGCGTGGCGATCACGAAGAACGGCTGCGGCAGCGCGTGCGTGACGCCATCGAGGCTGACTTGCCGCTCTTCCATCGCTTCGAGCAGGCCGGACTGGGTTTTTGGCGTGGCGCGGTTGATCTCGTCGGCCAGCAGCACCTGGGTAAACAGCGGGCCGGGATGGAACACGAAGCTGGCGCTGGCGCGGTCATACACCGACATGCCGGCCACGTCGGCCGGCAGCAGGTCGCTGGTAAATTGCTGGCGCTTCCATTGCAGCCCCAGCGACATGGCCAGCGCGTGCGCCAGGGTGGTCTTGCCGACGCCGGGCACGTCTTCGATCAGCAGATGGCCGCCGGCCAGCAGGCAGGCCAGCGCCTGTCGGATCTGCAACTCCTTGCCGACGATGACCTCGCCAATCTGGCGCGCAGCCTGATGTATGGTTGAAAACATGGGAGCCTTGTGGTGGTACGGCAATTATTTAATGTGCAATCGCTAGCGCCGGTCAAATCCTGCGCCTGCCACCGCGCCCGCGAGCGGCGTGTCCGTGGTAGATTATGCGATCGAGACCATGGCGGCGCGGGCCAGCCTGTGATTTTACCTGCGTGGACAGAGACAAAGCGAACAAGTACAAAGAATGAGCACAGCTATTTATACCCATCCCGATTGCCAGCGCCATGAAATGGGCGACTGGCATCCCGAATCACCGGCCCGTCTGCAGGCCATCAGCGACCAGTTGATCCTGGCCCATATCAGCGACCTGGTCGAACACCGCATCGGCGCCTGCGCGCAGTTGTCCGATATCGAGCGCAACCACAGCGCCACGGCCATCGGCCTGGTGCGTGATAACGTGCCGCCACCGGGCGACTACTATCCGCTCGATGGCGATACCCTGCTCAACGCGCACAGCTACCAGGCGGCGCTGGCGGCGGCCGGTGCGGCCATTTCCGCCACCGACGCCGTGATCGATGGCGAGATATCGAATGCCTTTTGCGCCATCCGTCCGCCCGGCCACCATGCGCGGCCCAGCGAACCGATGGGTTTTTGCCTGTTCAACAATATCGCCATCGCCGCCAAGCATGCGCTCGACGCGCGTGGCCTGGAGCGCGTCGCCATCGTCGACTTCGACGTGCACCATGGCAATGGCACGGCCGAATCGGTGGCGCACGATCCGCGCATTTTGATGGTGAGTTTTTTCCAGCACCCATTTTATCCGTACAGCGATGTCGAGTCATATACCGACACCCGCGTCAACGTGCCGGTGCCGGCGCGCTCGAAGGGCGACGTGGTGCGCCAGCTGGTGCTGGACCACTGGCTGCCGGCCCTGCACCGCCATCGCCCGCAGATGGTGTTCATTTCCGCCGGGTTCGACGCCCACCGCGAAGACGACGTGGGCGGCATGGGCCTGGTCGAATCGGACTACAGCTGGCTGACGCAGCAGATGATGGCGGTGGCCAGCCAGTATGGCGAAGGGCGCATCGTCAGCTGCCTTGAAGGTGGCTACAATCTGTCGTCGCTGGGCCGCAGCGTGGCGGCGCACGTGAAAGCCCTGGCCGAGCTTTAAAAAATTTCCAGGCGGGTGCCCGAATTGAGATGGCGGTGGGTCTGGAAGTCGCAGGCGTCGCCGGCCATGAAGTTGCGCCAGGCCTGCGAGTAGACGGCCGCCGACTTGTCGGCGTCGAAGCTGTCTAGGTGCAGCATGTCGCGGTGGTGCTTGATTTCATTGACCAGCTGGTCGTACAGCGCCTGCAAGCCGGCCGTATCGGCGCTCTGGCGTTTCAGGCGCTCTTCCAGCGCGGCAACATGCAGTTGCGACTGCCGGCCCGTGTCTTCCCCCATCATGATGCTGATACCCTTCGTTTGCTGCATGTCGACACGGCAGTTGCCAAATCGGTTGCCAAATTAAAACAATTACTTTTAATTCAAGAGGCGATATTAAAACACATTTTTATTGCTCAGCGTAAATATTAAAATCCTTTTGGCAATGTTTACATGGTTTTATGTGGCGCTGTGGCGACGTGTTCTTCCTCGGCGTAGCTGAAGGTCAGCAAGGTGTCGTCGTTCCAGCTGGCATCGTGCAGCGGCGGCGTGTAGCGGTTGCGGTCATCGCTCAGTGGCAGGCGCACGCTGCGTTCGCCCGAGTGCAGCAGCACGCCCGTCAGGGTACGGGCGGCCGGATACGGCACGCTGATCATCGCCGAATGGCAGGGGCCGCCAGCGAGCTTGAACAGGTTGCGGCGCATGAACGGCAGGGCGTCCTGTTCCACTGCCCAGCGCACCTCGCATTCCAGGCGCAAGTCGCCCAGGCGGCGCACATTGACCGGCAGGCCCGGCGTGATGATGCTGGGGCGCCAGCGCACCGTGCTGCGCTTTTTGTTGCTGACCAGGTCGGCGTTCGCGTCAAACGCCGTCTTGTCGCGCACCAGGGAAAACGTGCCGTCGTTGGCCAGCGGAATCGCGATTGACAGATTGTCCGCTTCCAGGCGCAAGGTCGCGTCCGTCATCGAGATGGCCGGCGTGGCGGCCAGCAGCTTGAAACGCAGCGGCGCGGCGGGCGCCAGGCGCTGATGGTCGGCAAACGCGTCGAGTCCCTTGAGCATGGTGCGATACGGCTGCAGGTCGGGGTCGCGGGTGCCGTGCACGTCGACGATCTGTTCGCCGGCGCTGTCCTGCGGCGCGCTGGCGTCCTGCGCCTGGGCGCACGAGATGCAGGAGACGAACAGGGCAAGCAGGGGCAGGCGGGCAAATGGCATGGTCGTGATCGGTAGGGTCAAGGTCGGGGACGGAGCGCGGATAGTAGCACCATGGTTAGCATTGGATTATCACCAATTGTATCGTTTGACGCCGAACAGCTTGCGCATGCGCCGGTAAACCGGACGCTGCGCCAGCAACCACGTAAAATAGCGGATTGACTGAACGATTTTAAGGCAAGAGCATGGCGATACAATGGTACCCGGGACATATGAACGCGGCCCGCAAGAAAGCGGCCGAGACCATGGAAAATACCGATCTGGTGATTGAAGTGGTCGACGCGCGCCTGCCGGCAGCCAGCTGCAATCCCATGGTCGACGAGCTGCGCCTGTTCCGCCAGCGCCCGTGCCTGAAGATACTCAACAAGACCGACCTGGCCGATCCGGCGGCAACGAGCGCCTGGGTGGCGTATTTCAATGCCCAGGAAGGCGTGACCGCGTATGCGATGACGACCAAGAAGCCCGGCGACGTGGCGCGCATCCCTGAACTGGCCCGGTCGCTGGCGCCGCACCGCGGCGTGCCGACCAAGCCACTGCGCATCATGATCATGGGCATCCCCAACGTCGGCAAGTCGACCTTGATGAATGCGCTGCTGAAAAAGCGCGTGGCGAAAGTGGGCGACGAGCCTGCCGTGACGAAAATGCAGCAAAAGCTGTACCTCGACAAGAACACCATCCTGGTCGATACGCCCGGCATGCTGTGGCCGAAGATCGCCATTCCCAGCGACGGCCTGATGCTGGCAGCCAGCCACGCGATCGGCTCGAACGCGCTGATCGAGGAAGAAGTGGCCGTGTTCCTGGCCGAGGAATTGCTGAAACGCTATCCGGACCTGCTGGCCGCCCGCTACGGCACCAAGACCGGTGAGGTCGACGCCATCGGCGTGGTCGAAGGCATCGCTGCCAAACGCGGTTTCCGCATCAAGGGCGGCGACTACGATTTCGAGAAAGCCTCGCACACCCTGCTGCTAGACTATCGCAGCGGCATCCTGGGTCGCATCTCGCTGGAAACGCCGGACACGCGCGCGGCCCTGATGGCGCAGCATGCGGCCGAGATGGCTGAAAAAGCGGCAAAAGCCGCTGAGATCGCGGCAGAGAAGGCAAAGAACGCTTCGCGCGGCAAGCGCGGCACGTAATGTACTGTATCAGTTGAAAAAGGCGCCGCGACAGCCCTGTCGCGGCGCCTTTTTTTCAGGCCGCCGCCTGGCCGAACCTGAAACTGCTGACCGCCAGCGCACCGAAAAAATCATCCTCGTGGTACACCACCTGCGCCGCCTCTTCCTCGGCCGCGCCCAGCGCCACCATCAGCGGCAGCAGATGGTCTTCGCGCGGATGGGCCTGGCGCGCGCCCGGCGCCTGGTCCCAGGCCAGCAATTGCGCCAGCCGTTCGGCTGGCGGCAAGGCCATGGCGTGGCGCAGCCAGGCGTCGAACTGGTGCGAGGCAACAGCGCCCAGCTGGCCGAACTGGCGCAGGTTATGGTACGACAGGCCACTGCCCAGTATCAGCACGCCCTGCTGGCGTAATCTAGCCAGCGCGCGGCCCACCTCGATATGCGTGAGCGCATCGTAGCCATGTTTCAGCGACAGTTGCACCAACGGCATGTCAGCCTGCGGGTAGATCGGGAACAGGGCGCTGAAGGTGCCGTGGTCAAACCCCCGTTCATGGTCGAGGCGGGCCGGGTGGCCAGCCGCGTCAAGCAGGGCTTTTACTTGTGCCGCCAGTTCGGGCGCGCCGGGGGCCGGATACTGGATCTGATAGGTGTGCGCCGGAAAGCCCGAGTAATCATAGATCATGCCGGGGCGCGAGCTGGCCGAGACCAGGAACTGCGGCCCTTCCCAGTGTGCCGTCATCACCAGCACGGCTTTGGGGCGTGGTCCGATCTGGCGCGGAATATCCTGCAGCGACGCTTCGAGCACATCGTAGCGGCCGCCAAACTGGTCTTTCATGAACGGCCACGGGCCGCCGCCGTGCGACAGGAAATAGGTGGGAAATGTGTGGCTGGACATGGCGGCTCCGATAGGGGATGGCTGGGAATGCTCCTACTATAGTCATGCGCCAGAAGTTGATCAAGACAGCAAATATTGATATATCATTGTCGTTTTGTTGATGATGGGCCGACATGGATACCTTGCGCAGCATGCGCGTGTTTCGCGCCGTGGTGGAACTGGACAGCTTTGTGCGCGCCAGTGAGCGCCTGGGGCTGTCGCCGGCCATGGTCAGCAAGCACGTGATGCACCTGGAGCGCCACCTGGACGCGCGCCTGCTCAACCGCAGCAGCCGCCACCTGAGCCTGACGGAAATCGGCAAGGTGTATTTCGAGCAGTGCCGCGACATGCTCGACAACCTCGATGAAGTGGAAGCGACCGTCGGCCGCACGACAGTGGTGCCGCGCGGCATGGTGCGCCTGAGCGCGCCCGTCTGGTTCGCCAACCCGATCTTTACGCGCACCCTGGCGGCCTACCGCGAGCGCTTTCCGGAAGTCACGTTTGATATCGACCTGAGCGGCCGGGTGGTGAACCTGGTGGAAGAAGGTTTCGACCTGGCCCTGCGCGTGAGTCAGGCGCCGTCGCCGGCGCTGATCGCGCGCCCGGTCGGCAAGGTGCAGTTCTACCTGGTGGCCGCGCCGGCCTACCTGGCCCGTTTCGGGACGCCGCGCCTGCCGCAGGACCTGGCCGCGCACGCCATGATCAGCTATTCGTTGATGGCCTCAGGTAATGAACTGCCGTTCGCCGGGCCGCAAGGCAGCGTCACCGTCAAATTCCGGCCAGTCTTGCAATCAAATAATGAAAGCCTGCTGCATGCGGCCGCGCTCGACGCCATGGGCATCGCGCTGCTGCCGTCGTGGCAGGCCGATGCCGACCTGGCAGCAGGGCGCCTGGTGCGCCTGTTCGATGACTACGCCCTGGTTGGCGGCAAGGTGCATGCCGTGTACACCAGCCGCCGCTACCTGTCGTCGAAAGTGCGCACCTTTATCGATTTCCTGGCCGAAGAAGGGCGGCTGGGAATATAGCCATTGTTGTCTTGGTTGCCATGTTGCAAGCTCTGGGTATAATAAGGCGCCTTTGCCGTATCGTTCGGCGCCGCATACTATCCAGCCCGCCGCCATGATGCCTGCCCTGTCCACCCTGATGATTGCCATCCGCACCGTGCTGTTGTGCGCCCTGGCCATGCCGGCGCTGGCGCAGCAGGCGCAGCAAGGTGGCGCCCCTGCCGCCGCCGCCAACTCGGGTGAATTGTCGGCCGAGGTGGGCGAACATGGCCAGCGCAGCGGACATGCCAGCGTGGCGCGCGAGCATGATGGCCTGTCGCTCGATGCCGCACTCGATGTCGTGCGCAATGGCAATTACCGCGACGGCAGCGTGTTTCTTGAGCGTGGCGCCAGCCTCGGCGCCGAATGGAAATCGCGCGAGGGCCGCTTCGGTTTCAGCGCAGACCAGGTCGAACAGAATACCCGCTACCCGGCGCCGCTCGGCACCTTTGCCTTCGTGCTGGCGGCCTGGCCCGACGACCGCTACCGCTACGATGTGGGACGCGCCAGCGCTTTCGTGCAGCGCTATATCGGCAACCTGGAGCTCGGCGTGGAAGCGACCCTGCGCGAAAAGCGCGCCGAAGCCACCTATGCCGGCAGCACCGGCAGCGATGTGTCGTCGTACCGCAGCCGTCAGTTGCAGCTGGCGCCGCGCCTGCGCCACTATGGCAAGCTGGGCACGGTTGGCACCGATACCGAAGTCGGTGTCGACCTGATGCAATGGGAGCGCCGCACCGCGCGCTCGACCGAAGACAGCGCCACCGACCTGACGCGCCGCCAGCATGCGCGCGCGCTGCTGCTGCGCGAGGAACTGGCGTTTGGCGGCGTGCACGCGCCGCGCCTGCTGCTCGGCCTGCGCCAGGAACAGTTTCACCTCGACCCGTCGGACTTGCCGGCCGGCGGCAGCGACTGGGAAAACCAGCGCGCCTGGAACCTGCAGGGCAGCTTTTTGCTGCGCCCCGACACCAGCGTGTACGCCAAGACCGCGCGCAGCTACCGTATCGATGACGATGGCTATACCAGTGCCGGCTACCGGCCGCTGGCGGGCCAACTGCGCTACCAGCGCGAAGTGGGCCTGAACTGGAGCGGCAAGGGCCGCAGCGCGTCGCTGCGCCTGTTCAGCGAACGCCTGGTGACCAAGATCGTGTTCGACCAGAGCCTGGTGGAACTGAACCAGCAGGGCTTTGCGGGCAACCTTGAGCCGGCCCGGCGCGACGGCGTGGCCATCGAGGCGAGCATGCTGCTGTCGCCGGCCTGGCGCCTCGACGGCCAGCTGCAGCAGGCGCATGCCCGCTATGACGACTATCCGTATGACGGCGCCGATATCGCGCTGGTACCCAAGACCCTGGCCACGGCGCGCCTGTACTGGACGCCGCCCGGGCGCAGCAGCGCAGACCTTGGCGTGCAGTGGCTGCGCGCCCTGCGCTATGGCAATGACTTCGACAACAGCTGCCTGGCGCGGGTGCCGGCGTTTGCCACGCTTGACGGCCACTACGGCTACAAGGCGGGCGCCTGGCAGCTGGAGTTGGCGGCCAGCAACCTGGCCAACCGCCGCCATTATGGCGCTGCGCGGGCCTGCCGCTCGAGCATTTACCAGAACGACACGCGCCAGCTGCGCCTGTCGGCGCGCTACCAGTTCTGAGCGCGGCACGCGGCGCTGCTTAAGCATGGCTTAATCGGCATCGCGCGCCTGGCCATGGCGGCTTTTTTTGAACATGCCAGACCATGCGGCAGCGCAAAAAATGGTAACCTCGCACTGTTTTCGACCACTATGATGAAGGATATGACTATGCGTTTCCCGCGCTTCCTGCGTTCCCTGCTGCGCCCTGTGCTGGCCGCCACTTTCCTGCTCGCCGCCACCGGCGGCGCGATGGCCGCCGATATCGGCTTTACCACGCTGGCCACGCCGCAGCGCAGCGACACCGGCAAGAAAGTGGAAGTGATCGAATATTTCATGTATTCGTGCCCGCACTGCAACGCGCTCGATCCGCTGATGCACGACTGGGTCAAGAAACAGGGCGACAAGATCGCTTTCCGCCGCGTCCACCTGGCCTTCTCGGGCCCGAAAGATCCGCAGGCGCATGCCTACGCCACGCTGGAAAGCATGGGCGTGCTGGAGCAGTACCATGACAAGATCTTCCGCGCCATCCACGTCGAGCGCAACCGCCTGATGACCGACGGCGCCATCCTCGACCTGCTGGTCAAGAACGGCATCGACAAGGCGAAATACCTGGAAATGTTCAATTCTTTCGGCGTCCAGACCAAGCTCAAACGCAATGAGCAACTGATCGCCGCCAGCAAGATCGACAGCGCGCCAACCATCGTCATCGACGGCCGCTTCGTGACTTCGCCGGCGCAGTTGTCGCGTCCTGGCCAGTCCGAGCCGCAGACCCAGCAAGCGACCCTGCGCGTGATGGATGAGCTGGTAGCACGCGTGCTGAAAGAGCGCGGCAGCGTGCCTGCGCCGGCGAAGAAATAAGCCATGAAAAAGCTGCCCTGGACCTTGTGCGCAGCCGCCCTGGTGCTGGTCGCCTGGCTGGCGCTGGCGGTCGTCAACGTGGAAAACCAGCGCAACGCGCTGGCCGGCAAGGCCTGCGCCGAAGCCGACACGCAGTGCCTGGCGGCCGCACAGACGCGCGCGCACTGGTGGCAGCACCTGGCGTATGCGATGACGCATGTGCGGTCATAATCAGTCAATAGCCCGCTTCGAGCGGGCTTTTTAACGAATGGGAGCAACGATGAAAGAAGTCATCCTGATCACCGGCAGCAGCCGCGGCATCGGCGCCGCCACCGCCTTGCTGGCTGCGCGCCAGGGCTATGCGGTATGCATCAATTATGTGCGTGATGCGCAAGCGGCAGAAACGCTGTGCACGCAGATACGTTCTGAAGGCTTTGAAGCGATCGCGGTGCAGGCCGACGTGGGCGAGGAAGGCGATGTGGAACGGCTGTTCCGGGAAGTCGATGCGCGCCTGGGCACGATCACGGCGCTGGTCAACAATGTCGGCGTGCTCGAACAAAAATGCAAGCTGGTCGACATGTCTGTGCAGCGCATGGAGCGCGTGCTGCGTACCAATGTGATCAGTTACTTCCTGTGCAGCCAGCAGGCTGTGCGGCGCATGTCGACCGCCACGGGCGGGCAGGGCGGGCGCATCGTCAATGTGTCGTCGGTAGCCGCGCGCCTCGGTGGCAGCGCCGAATATGTCGACTATGCGGCGTCGAAGGGCGCGATCGACACGTTGACGGTCGGCCTGGCGAAAGAGGTGGCGCTGGACGGCATCCGCGTCAACGGCGTGCGGCCCGGCCTGATCTACACCGAGATCCACGCCTCGGGCGGCGAAGCGGGCCGGGTGGACCGGCTGGCTGCCGGCGTGCCGGTGCAGCGTGGCGGCCAGCCCGGGGAAGTGGCGGACGCCATTTTATATCTGCTCAGTCCTGCCGCCAGCTATGTGACGGGCGTCTTGCTGGACGTGTCGGGCGGGCGTTAAACCTTGCTTGCCTTTGAGTGCGGCGTGATCACCACCGTGCAGGTAGTGCCGGCCACCAGTGCCTGATTCGCTGGCAGCTGGTCGATATGGATGCGCACCGGCACGCGCTGGGCCAGGCGCACCCAGTTGAAGGTGGGGTTGACGTCGGCCAGCAATTCGCGGCCGGTGGCGGCGTCGCGGTCGGTAATGCCGTGCGCGATGCTCTCGATATGGCCGTGCAGGGTGCCGCCGCTCATCAGATTCATTTCCGCCTTGTCGTCCTGCGCCAGCATGGCCAGCTTGGTCTCTTCAAAGTAGCCCACCACGAAGTACGAGGCGCTGTCGATCACCGCCAGCTTCGGCGCGCCGACGGCGGCAAAGTCGCCGGTGTGCACGTTCAGGTTGGTGACGAAGCCGTCGACCGGTGCGCGCACGGTGGTGCGCTCCAGGTTCAGCTGCGCCAGGGTGCGCGCGGCCAGCGCGCCCTGCACCTGCGAGGTGGCCGAGCTGGCGGCGTAGGCGGCGCTTTCGCGGCTTTCGGTCGAGATGATGCTGGCGTCGAGGCTGGCGCGGCGCTGGGCTTCCTTGCCGCGGCGGCCCTGTTCCGTCCTTTGCGCGGCCAGTACTGCCTCGGCCTGCGCCAGCGCGCTGGCATAGCGTTCCTTGTCGACGACGAACAGCACGTCGCCCTTGTGCACCAGCTGGTTGTCGCGCACCAGCACTTGCGTCACGGTGCCGGCCACGTCGGCGCTGATATTGATCACGTCGGCCTTGATGCGCCCGTCGCGCGTCCATGGCGACTCCATGTAGCGGTCCCAGACGGTCTTGCCGATCCAGAGTGCGGCGGCGAGCAGCAGCAGCGTGATTGCGTAGCGGGTCAGTTTGGTTACCATCGAGGCACCCCTTCCTTGATCAGGTTGAACGGTTTTTTTATTTGTAGAGCGATAAAGCCAGCGCGCCGAAGATGGCGATGAAGATGCACAGGCGCGCCAGCGAGGGGTGCCACACCATGCGGTACACGCCGAGCCAGCCGAAGACGCGGTCAAGCACCGTCTGCAGCGCGATGCTGAGGATGAACAGGGGCAGCAGGGTGGGCAGCAATACCCCGAACAGGGCGAATTCACGCGGCATGATGGTCTCCGGCGGCAGGCGCCATATGATCTAGCAATGAGGTGTACAGGGAATGCAGGTCGGCCAGCGCCGTCTGCAGGCGCACCGAACGTTCGGCACCGGCGCCATCTTGCGCCGCACGCACGCAGGCGCCGGCCTGCAGGGTGGCGTCGATGGCCGCCTGCAGCGCACTGGGCTGACGCGTGCGCAGCCAGGCGGCGATGCTGTCGACGCAGCGCTCCAGCGCACGGGTGGCGGTGCCGGGCGCCTTGGAGGTGGCGACCAGTTCGCGCACTTCGATCACCGAGTGGCCGATTTCCAGCAGGGTCAATGCCTGGCGCACGACGGCGCGCGCTTCCGCGCCCGGCGCCGGGCCGGCCGCCGCATTGAGCTGGCTCAGCAGGTCGCGCATGCGGTTGTCGTAGCGGTGCTTGTTGTGTTCGCCACGCAACAGGCGCGCGGTGCAGGCGCGCAGCGTTTCGCGCCACAGCGCCGGCCCCACATGGTCGCGGTGGCCCATGGTGTGTTCGGGCAGGATCACGGCAAATACCACGCCGGCCAGCATCAGGCCAACGATCAGCGCCATGCCCGTGTTGAGGAAGCCGGCGCCGTCGACATGCATCAGGTTGGTCGGCGCCATCTGCGTCATGAAGGTGCCCACCCCCAGGCCGATGCCCAGCTTGGCCGGATTGCTCATCAGGTACAGGCCGACAGCCAGGAACGGCGCAAAGCTCAGCACCAGCATCGGAAAGCCGTCGCCGTGCACCAGCACGAAATACACGCAGACCAGGGCCAGCGGCATTGCGATCAGAAAGCCTGTCAGCACCTGGCGTATCATCAAAATCGGCTTGGGCACCGACGACGCCAGCGCGCAGAACACGGCCGCCATCAGCATCGCCGTGCTGGCATACGGCCAGGCCAGGAAATACGCGCCCAGCGCCAGCAGGCCCAGGCTGATGGCCGCGCGCGCGCCGCTGGCGAGCACCAGCGCCGGCGGGGTTTTCGGCGCATAGGCTTGCGGCGTGCTCACGGCCAGAGGCGTGTCGTGCACCAGGCTGAAATAGACTTCATGGAAGCGGCTCATGTCGCGCGCGAAGCGCTCCAGCAGTTCGCAGACGGTGTCGAAATCGATGCGCTGCGCATGCTCGACGCGGGCGCCGTCGATCTGCGCGCGCGCCTGCGCCAGCGCCGCCTGCAGGTGCAGCTGCATGGTGTCGAGCGAGTCTTGCGAAGGGCGCGAGCGCAGCGCTTCGGCGATGATGTCGAACAGCGGCGCGCAGGCGTCGACGACCCGGGTCTGGCCGTCGCGCTGCAGGCGCTCGACCAGGCGGTGAAACGTATAGAAGGTGGTCAGCGCCGTCATGAAGGTACTGTTAAAAGCGTGCAGCTTGCGGTTTTGCGCGCGCACATGGCTGACCGCATCGCTCACTTCGAACAGGGCGGCCGAGCGGCCCAGTTCCAGCGCGGCGACGTCGGCGGCAAAGCGCAGGTGCGTCACTTCGACCTCGGAGGCCGACAGCTTTTGCTGCAGCACGTCCTGGCAAAAGCCGAGGAATTTGCCGTAGCGCGCTTCGACCGAGCGCATCACCTGCGTGCCCTGGTGGCGCGGCAGCAGCACGCTGGAGACCACCGCCGAACAGATGATGCCCAGGCTCACCTCCGCCACGCGCGTGACGGCCAGCGCGAACACCTGCATCGGCTGCTCGATGGCCGGCAGCACGATCATGCAGGCGGTATAGCCGGACAGCACATACACATACGACTGGGCGTTGCGGTGCAACGCGGCGCCGCTGGTGCACAGGCCCACCCACAGCGCCAGGCCGGCGAACAGCAGCACCGGCTGCTGCGGGAAAAAGCCGATCAGGCACAGCGCGGCGGTGCAGCCGAGCAGGGTGCCGCACAGGCGGTAAAAACTTTTTTCCAGCACCATGCCGCTGCTGGGCAGGGCCAGGATGATGGTGGTGGTCATGGCCGTGCTGGGCGAATCGAGGCCCAGGCGGTAGGCCAGCCACAGCGCGCAGAACGCGGCCGTCAGGGTCTTGGCGACGTAGATCCAGCGTTCGCCTTCGCTCACGCGCCAGTCGTGCAGCGCTTGCGCCAGCCAACGTGCGGCCCTGGGCAGGGGGCCTGTGTGTGAGGTTGCTGTGGCTGGCGTCATCGATAGAGTTGTTAGTCCGGGTTGTTGTGATTGTTCAGGTTGCGCAGCTGGCGCGCATACAGTTTGTCGAGCACTTGCAGCTCTTCTTCGGTAAAGCCTTCATACAGCGACGAGGTTTCGGCATACACGTCCGGCAGCGCCGTCTCGATCAGGGAGCGGCCCTGGTCGGTCAGCGAAATCATCACCGAGCGGCGGTCGCCGGGGCGCGTGCCACGGTGGATCAGCCCGCGCGTTTCAAGGTCGTTGCACACGCGCGTCAGGTTGGCCGGCTTTTCATGGCAGGCCATGCCCAGCACGGCGGCGCTCGAGGTTTCGTCTTCGGTGCCATACAAAACAGCCAGCACCATATAGCTGGCGTCGACCAGGTCGTGCTTTCTCAACGCCGCATTGGTCAGGTCCTTCATGCCTTTCTGGATGTGATACGTCATGCGCAGCAAGCGCATCAGCTCCAGCGGGAACGCCGGCATGCGCGTGCGGATATGCTGCAGCCGCTTCGAAGTGGCATCAAATGCTGTCATGTCGTGTTCCTTTGCGTGTGAATAAAGCGCTGATTGTAGCTTGTAGAGTTATGGCTACGCCAATCTTTAGGCCTGCCTAGATGCCGCCTCCCAGTGCATTCATCAGGGAAACATAGAGATCGAGCTCGCTGGCGCCATTCTGCGCCTGCTGTTGCTGTTCCGCCAGCAGCGCCACTTGCGTGTTGAGCATGTTGATGGCGTCGCTCATGCCGGCCTTGTAGGCCTGCTCGGCCAGGTCGCGCGCACGCTGCGCCGTGGCCAGCGCCTGCTGCGTCAGCGCATGCTGCTTTTGCAGCGACTGCGCCTTGGTAACGGCGTTGGCGACGTCCGCCATGGCGTTGATGACGGTGGCGTTGTACTGCTCGACGGCGCCGTCATACACGGCCGTCTGGCTGCCCAGCTGGGCGCGCAGGCGGGCGCCGGCGAAGATCGGCAGGCTCAGTGCCGGCGAGGCGCCGCGCACCTGTGAATTGGCGTCGAGGAAATGGCTGAAGCCGAAGGCCTGGAAGCCGGCAAACGCCACCAGGTTGACGTTCGGATAAAACTCGGCCTTGGCCGCGTCGATGCGCTTGGCCGCCGCTTCGACCCTCCAGCGCTGGGCGGCGATATCGGGACGGCGGCCGATCAGATCGGCCGGCAGCGCTGCGGGTATCGCCAGTGGATGGTCCAGGCGCAGCACCGGCCGCGTCAAGGCGGCGCCGGCCGACGGCCCCTTGCCCGACAGCGCAGCGAGCTGGTTGCGCAGCAGGGCCAGCGATTCGTTCGCCTGTTCCAGCTGGCGCCGGCCAGCCGGCAGGGTGGTTTCGATCTGCGCCACGTCGATGTCGGTGCCGATGCCGGCCTGGCGGCGGCGCTGGGTGATGTCGAGTATGCGTGCACGCTGCGCCAGGCTGTTTTGTATCACGTCCTGCAAGGTGTATTCATACGACAGCTGGATGTAGGTGCGCACCAGCGCCGTTTCAAGCGCCAGGCGTGCCATCTGCGATTCGGCCGACGCCATCTGCACGTCACCAAGCGCGGCGGCCAGCGCGGCGCGGTTGCGGCCCCACAGATCCAGGTCGTACGAGGCGGTGACCGTGGCCTGGTTGCGCCAGGCATAGTTGCCGGCCAGCGGGGCCGGGGTCGAACCGTGTTGCGAATACAGTTCGCGGTTGATCGACACGCTGGCGTCGCCTTGCGGACGGGTCTTGTCTTCGGCTGCGCCGGCCAGCGCCTCGGCCTGGCGCACGCGCGCCTGGGCGCCGCGCAGGGTGGGGCTGTCGGCCAGCGCCTGTGCCATCAGGCGGTCCAGTTGCGGGTCCTGCAGCGCTTGCCACCATTGCGCGCGCGGCCATTCGATGGCGGCGCTGGCGGCCTCGTTGTTCTGGCCGCCATCGAGCGCGTGCGCGTCTGCCAGCGCCGCTTGCGGCGCGATATGGCCCATGTCGGCGCAAGCGCCAAGGGCAAGGGCCAGGCTGGCGGCCAGCAAGCGGCGGGACAGGGACATGCGCAGAACTCCACGGAAAATAATCGGTAAATAAGGTAAGGTAAAACTCGCCGCGGTGAGCTTGCCAGGAGTGGCCTGGGTATGCTGCGCCGCAACGGGGTAATGCTAAAAACCGGCTGACAGGTTTTTATTTGACGACGTGGTGACGGGTTTGGGCGATATCAAAATCGGCTTCCGTTTGCGGGATCTGGCCAGCCTTGCGGGCGGCGTAGAACTCGTTCATGACCTGTTCGCGCGTCACGGTGCTGGCGGCGGTGGCAGGGGTTTTCGGATAATCGGCTTCGCTGGTGGCGATTTCGCCGGCGTTGCGGGCGCGGATATATTCGGCCGTGACGTCGGCGCGCGTCAACTGCGTGCTGGCGGCTGGCGCTGCGCTCTGGGCAAAAGCCGATGAGGCGGCGAGGACCAATAATGCTGCTGCGAGTGATTTGGCTTGCATGATGAACTCCAATATGTGCATGGCTGGGTGGATGGGCCGGATCGCCACGTACCGGTCGGCTCGGCAGGGCTGCGCGGATGGCGCCGTCCTGCCGATAAAACATGTTTCTGGATCAGAAGCGTGCTTACTTGAATGAACTATAGCAATGAATAGTACATTTGTGAAGTATTTTTTTAAAATATTTGTGCAGTGCGTCGTGGCCAGCCGTGCGACAAGCTTGCCGCTGGCGGAGTAGAGTAATATTTTATTAACAGGAGAACATCATGAGCGCAAGCAGCCTCGATCCAGACAACCTGCCCGGCCTGCCGGACCGCGTACTTGGCACGGGCCATGGCAAGGGCGCCCTGGGCCCCAGCGACAATTCCGACAGCGGCAGCGATGTGCAGGGCATTCCCGGCCAGGACCAGGACAGCCTGGACAGCGACAGCGATGCGGCCGGCACGGGCGAACGCACTGGCGTCGAACCTGAAAATGCCGGGGCCGACGGCGGTGATATCGATGTCGACCATGTGGAGCGCATGGTGCCCGATCGCGCAGTAGACGACGTCGAAGGCGAAGAAGACCCCGACCGTCCTGACTGAGCGTAAAATGGCGGCAGGTGTCAGCCGGCATCCGTTTACCAGAAAGCCGCAGCGATGACGCAAGACAAGCAAGAGAAACAGAAAACCTTGATGTCGATGTACCGCGAGACGCGGCCGCGCGAGTTTGTCGGCCAGAAAAGCACCACCAATCACCTGGCCTGGAGCTTGCTCATTCTGTTGTCGGCACTGGCGATCTGGCTGGTGCTGGCGCTGGCGGCAGCGGAAAACCAGCGCTATGCCTTGCAGACGAAGGCCTGCCAGGACCATGTGTTCCCGACTGAAATCGACACGGCCTGCCTGAAGCAAATCAAGTCGCGAGAGCACTGGTGGCAGCACGTGGGGCACGCGCTGGTGCATCTGGGAACGTAAAAAAATGGGCGCCGATTCGGCGCCCATTTTTTTGCTTCCTGCTTTTACTTGGCTTTCGACGGCCCTTCCCACAGATTGATATGGCCTTCGCGTGCCTGCACGTCGATGGCGCGCAGTTCTTCTTCGGTAAAACCCAGTTGCTGCAGCGCCGCCACGTTTTCGCGGATCTGCGCGCTGCTGCTCGCGCCGATCAGGGTGGTGGTGACGCGCGGGTCGCGCAGCACCCAGGCCAGCGCCATCTGCGCCAGGCTCTGGCCGCGCGCAGCGGCGATCTGGTTCAGCCCGCGCACCCTGGCCAGGTTTTCCGCACTCAGGTGTTCCTTGGTCATCGAGCCGCCGCCGGGGCGGTTGATGCGCGCATCCTGCGGCACGCCGTCCAGGTATTTGTCGCTCAGCAAGCCTTGCGCCAGCGCCGTGAAGGTGATGCAGCCCATGCCTTCTTGCTCCAGCGTGTGGAGCAGGCCGTCGTCCTCGATCCAGCGGTTGAGCATGTTGTAAGACGGCTGGTGGATCAGGCACGGCACTTTCCAGTCGCGCAGCAGGGCTGCCGCTTCGGCCGTCTTTTGCGGCGAATACGAGGACAGGCCCACATACAGCGCCTTGCCTTGCTGCACCGCAGTGGCCAGCGCGCCCATGGTTTCTTCGAGCGGCGTGTCGGGATCGAAACGGTGCGAATAAAAGATGTCGACATAGTCCAGGCCCATGCGGCGCAGGCTCTGGTCCAGGCTGGCCAGCACGTATTTGCGCGAGCCGCCGCCCTGGCCGTAGGGGCCAGGCCACATGTCCCAGCCGGCCTTGGTGGAAATGATCAGCTCATCGCGGTACGGTAAAAAGTCGTCGCGCAGCAGCTTGCCGAAATTGCTTTCCGCGCTGCCGTAGGGAGGGCCGTAGTTGTTGGCCAGGTCGAAGTGGGTGATGCCCAGGTCGAACGCCGTGCGCAGCATGTCGCGCTGGACGTCGAGGCTGGTGCTGTCGCCGAAGTTGTGCCACAGGCCCAGCGACAGTAGCGGCAATTTCAGTCCGCTGCGCCCGCAGGTGCGATATTGCATCTGTTCATAGCGGTTCTCGGCGGCGTGATAGGTCATGGTGTCTCCTCTTGTGGTGAAGCGCTTATTCTCGCGCAAATCCGGCAAGCGTGCGCGGCTGTCACCGGCTTTACAATGCCTGCTCTACTCTCTACAGGGCTGGCCATGGAAGTCGAACTGAAACTCCTGCTTGAACCGCAGCATGCGGCGCAGCTGCGCGCGCATCCCTTGCTGGCGCAATATGCGACCGCAGCACCCGCGCTGCTGTCCATGCACGACCTGTATGTCGATACGCTTGATCTGCAGCTGTGCCGCCACCAGGCCGGCCTGCGCGTGCGCCAGATCGAAGGCAGCTGGGTGCAGACCCTGAAGGCGGGCGGCAGCGTGCGCGGCGGCCTGCACAGCCGCCACGAATGGGAGAGCGAGGTCGATGGACCGCAGGTACAGCTCGATGCGCTCGACGCGCTGATCAAAGGCAAGCAGCCGGTACGCGCGCTGCTGCGCCGCAAGGCGATACGCCAGGGTTTGCACACCGTGTTCAGCACGCGCATCGAACGCATGGCCTGGCAATTGGCCACGCCAGAGGGCGACCTGGTCGAATGCGTGCTGGACCAGGGCGTGATCGAGCGTGGCAGCGCAGACAGCATGCGCAGCGTGCCGGTCAGCGAGATCGAACTGGAACTCAAATCGGGGCGGCCAGCGGCCTTGTTCGAGATCGCGCTGGCGCTGCTGCAGGAGGTGCCGCTGCGGATCGGCCAGATGAGCAAGGCCGAACGCGGCTATCGTCTCGCTGCCGGCATGCCTGTCAAAGCCGTCAAGGCGCAGCCTTTGCAGCTTGACGGCAAGCTGTCGGTGCAGCAGGGTTTCCAGGCGATCGCCGCCAACTGCCTGGAACAGATCAGCGCCAACCAGGATGGCGTCGCCGGCGGCGAGGATGTGGAAAGCCTGCACCAGATGCGCGTGGGCTTGCGCCGGCTGCGCTCGGCCTTGTCCTTGTTCAAGCCGCTGCTGGCCTTGCCCGAAGACCTGCAGGCCGATCTGGACTGGCTGGTGGGCAAGCTGGGCGCCGCGCGCGACTGGGATGTGCTGGCCGGCGATACGCTGGTATCTTGCGAGGGTGAGGTCGATGCCGACATGTCGGCGCCGCTTACCGAAGCGGCGCGCGAGCAGGCCAGCGCTGCCCATGCGCAGGCGGCCGTCGCGCTGGCCGATAGCCGCTATACGCAGCTGATGCTGGCTTTGCAGCGCTGGCTGCTCGCTGGCGGCTGGCGCGATGGCAGCACGCCGCGCCAGCGCCGTGAACTCGAACAGCCCTTGCCGCGCTTTGCCAGGCAGGCCTTGCGACAGCGCCAGCGCCGCCTGCGCAAGCGCGGCAAGCTGCTGTCCGGCGGCACGCCGGAACAGCGTCACCAGATCAGGATTGCGGCCAAGAAGGCGCGCTATGCGGCCGAATTCTTTGCCTCGCTGTTCAGCGCCGGCAAGGTGCGTGCGTATGTCAAACCATTGTCGGGCTTGCAGGATGTGCTGGGCGTGCTGAACGACTTGCAGGTGGCTGACGGCTTGCTGCATGAACTGGCCCAGGAGCGGCCGCCGCTGCAGGCGCCAGCGTCGTTCGTGCGTGGCTACCTGGCGGCGCGCGCCCACGCGCGGCTGGGCGACGCGCGTGGCTTGCAGCGGGCCTGGCAGCGCTTCAAGGCGGCGCGCCTGCCACGCTAGAGCAGCTTATTGCAGCTTGCTGTTCTGGCAGCCCGAGCTTGAACATTCGCGGAAGCGGTCCTGCAGGAATTGCGCGCGCTTGATGGTGGTGCTGGTGGCGCAATCGAGGTTCACATAGAAGCCCGAGCTGTCCTTTTTCGAGCAGCTCTGGTTGCGCTCGCTGATCCACGACAGCTGGCCCGACTTCAGGGTCTGCTTGCCGTTGGCATCGAGCTTGGCGGCCAGCTTCTTGTAGTTGTCGTTCAGTTCCTTGTCCGCTTCCTGGTACACCTTGTTCAGGCAATACAGGCCGTCGAAATCGTTGCGCGGCGTATCGCAGGCGGAGTTCGCCATGGCGGAACCGGCAGCACACAGCATCAGGGCAAGGACGAATTTTTTCATGGCGGTCTTTCTGAAAGGGAAGGGACGATAGCGAGCGGAAACGTAGGCTCTTGCGTATCCTATAACAATCCCCATTGACGCCGCGTACGCTTGCGCGTCTCAATACGCCAGCTGGCCCGGCACGTTCACTTCGATCTCGGTGCCGGCGCCGGGCCGGCTGCTGATGTTCAGCGTCGCGCCGATGCTGGCGGCGCGCTCGCGCATGCCGAGCAGGCCCCAGTGGCCGGGCCGCCCCGCCTGCGCCACGGCGTCATCGAGACCGCAGCCATCGTCGCGCACGCGCAGGATGAAGGCCTGTTCGGCATAGTCCAGCTCCAGCACGATATGCGCCGCTTCGGCGTAGCGCGAGGCGTTGAACAGCGCTTCGCGCGCGATCGCATAGATTTCATCGTGCACGCACGGCAGCAAGCGCCGGCAAACACCGCTCACTTGTACGGTAAATGCGTGGGCGCGATGCTCGGCAAGGCCCTTGCCGAATTGCTGCAGCGCCAGCGGCAGTTCGTCGGGCGGGGCCACGGCGCGCAAGTCCATGATCTGGTCGCGCCCTTCGATCAGCAACTGGTCGGCCAAGTTCAGCGTGCCATCGAGGCGCGCCCGTTCGCGCGTGCCCTGTGGCAGCATGTGCGCGTGCGCGTGGAACGACAGGATCAGCCCTTGCACGCTTTGCAGCAAGGTGTCGTGCAGCGAGCGGGCGATGCGCGAGCGTTCGGCCAGGCGTTCCTGCAAGCGCTCCTGCAGCCGCGCGTGCATGCCGCGTTTCAGGCGGCGGATGCGCAGCACATAGCCGCCATACAGCAGCAGCGCGCCGCCCAGCGCCAGCAGCAGCTTGAACCACGGCGTTTGCACGAAGGTGGGCGCGATCACGATATCGAGTTTTGCCGCTCGCGTGTTCCAGACGCCGTCTTCATTGGCCCCAGTCACCTCGAAGCGGTACTTGCCGGGCGCCAGATTGGTGTAATACGCTTCGCGCCGGCCCACTGGCTCCTGCCAGCCGGCGTCCACGCCGGTGAGGCGGTAGCGCAGGCGTACGCGCTCGGGCATGGACAGGCTCAGCGCCGTGAAGCCGATCTGCAGGTTCTTGCTGCCTTGAGGCAGGTGCAGCAGCTTGCCAGCGTCTGGCCGGTAGGGCGTGCCGTCGGCCAGCAAGGTGTGGATCTGTACCGGAGGGGGCAGGGGGTTGCGGCGGATCTGCGCCGGGTCGATGGTGGCGATGGTGGCGGCGGTGGAAAACCACAGCTTGCCGTCAAGCGAGCGTACCAGCGTGGGCAGCGGGCGTAGCTGGGCGGCATGGCCCTGCAGGCCGTCGAGCGCATTGAAGCGTTCCGACGCCACATTGCCGCCATCCTTGATCCACGCGGCCACGCTGGCGGCGCTGATATGGTCGATACCGTCCGCGCCATGCAGCCACAGGTCGCCATCGGGCAGGCGCAGCATGCCCGACACACCGCGAAACTGCTCGCCCTGCGCGCCGCGCAGCATATGGAAACGGCCACCGTGGTATAGCGCCACGCCGTGCTCGCCGCCGGCCCACATGGCATCGCCATCGCGGTACAGCTGCAGCACGGCGCCCACTTGCAGGCCGTCGCGCGCCCCCAGCCGTTTGACGGCGCCGTCGTGCTGGCCGTCGCCAATCAGGCTGATGCTGTTGTCGGCGTGGCCGAGCCACACGGTACCTTGTCCATCCATCGCCATGGTCGTGGCCTGCGCCATGGGCAGGCCGGACAAGCCGCCATCCCTGACCCATATTCCTTTCGTGCGGCGAAACAGTCCGCCACCCGAAAACGAGGCCCACAAGTCGCCCGCGCGGTCCTGCTGCAGCGCCTGCGGATCGAGGCCCGCGACACCAGGCGGCAGGGCGACGCGGGTAAAACCGCCATTGACGGCGCGGTGATGCAGGCCCAGCTCATTGCCCAGCCATAAAGTGCCGTCGGCTGCCCAGTGGCTGGCCGCCAGATGTTCCTTCAACTCGACCTTTTTCACGCCATCGGCCGTAAAACTGCGGATGTCGCCCACGTAGTCGCCGATCCAGACATCGCCGTCCGGCCCCGGCAGCATGCCCGGATGATCGAAGGGTACCTCGACCGGCAGGGTCTTCAGGCGGTTCGGCCGCAAGCGGTCCAGCCCGGCCGAGGTGCCGAACCACAGATTGCCTTCGCGGTCCTGGAAACTCGATTGCGGCAGCGGGCCGCTGATGCCGTTCTGCCGCGTCAATCGCTGCGCCGGCAGGCTGGGCCCGCCCGGCACGAACTTGCGCTCGATGCCGTCCGGCTGGAACAGCCACATGGTGCCGTCGCGGTCAAAACGCATGCCGTTGCCGATGGCGTCGGGCTTGAGCGGCGCCTTGCCCTGCGGTTCAGTTGTACGCACGCGGAAATAGCGGTTCTGGTTGTCGACCGCCCAGATCGCGCCGTCGGGCGCTTCGGCCATGCTGGTCAGCATGGTGCGCGGCCAGGCGTGCGAAAAACGCGCCTGGCCGGGCTTGCGGAAAAACACGCCATACATGGTGCCCATCCACTGCGTGCCGTCGCGCCCGAACAGTACCTGATAGACGCGCCGCGTCGGCAGCCCCACGTTCTCGCCCTGCGCCTCGAAGCGCTGCGCCCCCGGCGCCAACCGCGCCGCGCCGTCACGCGTCCCGACCCAGATGGCGCCATCGGGCGCACGTTCGATATGCAGCACGGCCCCCGTCGGCAGCCCTTGCGCCTGGCCATAGTTGCGCGCACCGTCCGGGCGAAACACCGTCACGCCGCCCAGCCGGTAGCCGAGCCAGATGGCGCCGTCCGGTTCGATCGCCAGCCCCAGCACATTCGACGAGGGCAGGGGGTAGCCATACACGCTGTCGGTACGCTCGAAATGCACGCCGTCATAGCGGTACAAGCCGGTCGCGGTGGCGATCCACAGCCAGCCGTCCTTGCCCTGCGCAAACTTCAGCACGTCGACCGGCGCCCCCTGTACCGCGCCCCAGGCGCTATGGCTGTAATCGGACAATAGCGGCGCCGGCACCGGGGCCGGCGCGGCCGCCACGCAAGACAGATGGAACGCCGCCAGGCAAACGGCAAGCAGGCGGCGCGGCAGGCGAAAAAGCATGGGGTGGACGCAGGAGTGGAAGCAGTTGGGCTGGAAAATGATTATAGACGAGTAACAAGATGGTGGTCTGCTGGAACAGAAGGCGGGCAGGGACTTGTTCGCATTACCATAACGCAATATCATGTATGGATGACAAGGCGCACGAGTTTGCGCCCGGCCCAACCATTCAAGGAAGAAAACATGCCGCTTTTCTGGACCATCTGGGCTTGCGTCGTCGTCGGCCTTCTTTTGCTTGTCAGCTACATGGAAGTGAGCGGCGCGCGCAATGGTTTCCAGGGGGCGAACGGCTTTATTCTGTTTACCAGCGCCTGCCTGACCGTCTTGAGCAGCCCCGTTTTGTTTATCGTCACCTGGATCTGGGTCGATCTGTTGACGGCCTTTATCGTCTGGGGAATAGGCGCCGCAGTGTATGCCGCGCTGTTTTACGCCATGGCGCACCTGATCGACAAGCTGCTGCGCAAGCCTTCCTGACGCCGATGGGCTACTGCGCCGGCCAGTTCCGCTGATCCGAGTGCCGGCTTGCCTGGCGCGTATTTGTCTGTAAATTTCAAGGATGATCAATCAATGAAACTGCCAACACTCTCACCGTTCCGACTCCAGCATGCCTGGCAATGCGCGGCCCGTTGCGACGCGGCCGTCACGTCGGAAGACTGGCTGCGGGCATTCTGGCATGAATCGGACTGGGCCAACGGCGTGGCGATGGCCAGATATGACAATGGGGCTGGCGATCACGTCGTCGGCTTCTTTGGCTCGGATGGAAAAGTCGTGCTCAAGGGCTTTGATCATGAATCGGCGGTCAGCCCCCATGCCCGCGAAGAGTACGGCATCTGGCCCGGAATCTACGATGGCCTGCCGCCGGAGCTGTGGCGCTGGCTGCAGGACGAAGCGGTCGAACACGAGCACGTGACATTCTGCTGCTGGAGCGTGGATGGTCTGTCGTGGCAAACCGGACAGGCCGTCATTCCTGACGACATCGATGATGGCTCATCCCGGCTGCTGGGCATGGTGCAGATGGATGCGGAAGCGTTTATCGACTGGGGGAAATCCTATTACGAAGAGAGCTTTGAGCGCATTGGAGAAAGCGGCGTGCGGGCAGAGTTCAATAAGCTGGGCTGAAATTTATTACTGGATGGCGATGGAGTTCCTGACAGCGCTGATCGTCTGGGGTATCTGTGCGCTGAGGTATGTCGCACTGTTCATGGGCGTGGTGAAGGTGATTGAGCGGATGACGCGCAAAACTTCCTGGCGGCGCAGTGGGGTGGTCTGCGGAGTGGGTGTTATCGGCAAGAGGCGGTCAGCTGAAAAATTTCATTCCGTCGTAGGGTTGTCGTTTACATGCGGCCAATCGGGACGCGAGCGAGCCGACATGTGCCTCCAATTGGTGGCCGTCAGGGTCGAGGAAATAAAAGGAATCCCCTTCGCTGCTATCTTTCTGCCATACACGCACACCGTGCTCCAGAAGCCTGTTTTTGAATTGCTCGAAGTCTTCAGGATTGATTGAAAACGCATAGTGGGTATATGTCGTGGCACGCTCCGAGATCGCTTCCCGGGACAATGACAGGCATAACCAAAGCTCGGCCAGAGACAGGTAAGCTCCAGTAGTCCAGATGGCCTCTGGTTTCAATCCAAGTAAATTTGAGTAAAAATCGAAACTGCGCGACAGGTTGCTGACAGAGAGGGTCAGGTGGTTGAAACCAGTGAGCATTGGAAACCTTCCTGTGAACTATGAAAAAATGCTATCTTACCAAGATGGCAGCTTCAGTGAATACTTGGCTCCTTTCAGCCAGAAGCAGTCATTCCTAAGGAGCCCCAAAATGCTTAGCGATATAGAATGCCGCGCGCTTGCCGAACAGTATCTGCTTCGGTTAGCACAAGAGTGGGGCGAGGAGTTAGTGCTGCTGCCTTCTCCATTGGAAACAGCGGCTACTTTCGCTTATGGGTATAACACGGCGGATTTCCTTGCTAGTGGTAACTACATCCATGCGTTAGTAGGCAATGGGCCACTCATGGTGAGTAAGGTGACTGGGGAGATCAAACAAGCTGGAACTGCTCTTCCTACCGAGCGCTATGTTCGTGAGTTCGAAGCCAGGCGAGGGGCTCCTTAGGGGCGAAAGCTGCCATTCGTCAATGGAGCAGGAGTTTTCCTGCTTCATGAGCACGCCAACGAAATATGTTATCACCCAAGTCGCCAGCCGAGGCTTTCCGGGCCAAGCGGGCCTGAAAAATGTCGAGGGCAAGGCGCGGCGACGCAGACAGTACGCATGTACGGCAAGGAAGCCGCAACGCCGCCATCGGCATTTTCTCGGGCCCGCGTCTCCGGCCCGCCGTTTTTAGTCTTGTAATCTTTCACGACGAAATAAAAAAAGAAGCCAGTGCCAGAGGCAGCGACTTCTTTTTGAGTAACAGCAACAGCGATCAACTACGATGCTTGCTGCTACGGACGTTCTACGTTGTCAAAAACCCGCGCTTACGCGAAGTTCCCGGCAACGAATTCCCAGTTGACCAGGCCCCAGAACGTTTCCACGTATTTGGCGCGCAGGTTGCGGTAGTCGATATAGTAAGCATGTTCCCAAACGTCGCAGGTCAGCAGTGGCTTGTCGCCAGTGGTCAACGGGCAGCCGGCGTTCGAAGTGTTGACGATATCGACCGAGCCGTCGGCTTTTTGCACCAGCCAGGTCCAGCCGGAACCGAAGTTGCCGACGCAGGACTTGGTGAATTCTTCCTTGAATTTGTCGAACGACGACCATTTTGCGTTGATCGCGTCAGCCACGGCACCGGTAGGTGCGCCGCCGCCGGCCGGCTTCATGCCGTTCCAGTAGAAGGTGTGGTTCCATACTTGCGCCGCATTGTTGAAGATGCCGCCCGACGATTTCTTGATGATTTCTTCCAGCGACAGGTTCTCGAACTCGGTACCCTTGATCAGGTTGTTCAGGTTCGTCACATACGTCTGGTGGTGCTTGGCGTAATGGTATTCCAGCGTTTCTTTCGAGATGTGCGGCGCCAGAGCGTCCATTGCGTATGGCAGTGGTGGCAGGGTATGTTCCATGTGATGTCCTTTATGGTGGTTGTTCGGGGTATCCGGCCGCAGCCGGACAGTCGAGCCAGTTATTCTTGCTGAACGAGCCACTATTGTAAAGCGGATGCGCCTTTGCTGCTGCCGGCCACACCGTAAAGGTGTATCAGCGCACCCGGCGCGTGGTTTCGCGCACGACAAGTTCGAGCGGTGGAATGGCGGCGTGCACGGCTTCGCCATTGATCAGGCCCAGCAGCGCCCCGGTGGCGATGCGGCCGATGTCGTACAGCGGCTGGCGGATGGTGGTCAATGGCGGCGTGGTATACGACGAGCCGGGCAGGTCATCGAAACCCACCAGCGAAATATCGTCGGGCACGCGGATGCCCTTGCGATACAGGCACAGGCGCACGCCGTAGGCGGACAAATCGTTGGCGGCAAATACGGCCGTGAATTGCTGCTGCGTGTCGAACAGGTGATTGACGGCCAGCATGCCGCTCGCTTCGTGGTAATCGCCTTCGGCCATCAGTTTCGGGTCGAGCGCGATATCGGCCTCGCGCAGCGCTCTTTGGTAGCCGGTCAGACGTTCGGCGGCGTCGCTGTTGTTGGCCGGACCGGAGACAAAGGCGATGCGGCGGTGGCCCAGTTCGATCAGGTGGCGCACCGCCAGCCAGGCGCCATATTCGTTGTCGAGCTTGAATCCGATCGCATTGTGCGTGGCGATCTGGCGGCCGGTCGAGACGATCGGGCGCTGCTGGGAAAAATCGAGCACGCTCTGGTCCGAAATGCGCCCCGACAGCAAGATGATGCCATCGACTTTCCGCGCCAGCAGCAAGCGGATGCGGTCTGCCTCTTCCTGGGCGTTCCAGTGGCCGCTGACGATCACCGAGGCGTAGCCGGTATCCTTCAGGCCATCGTCGACTCCGCGCAGGCTCTCGTCGAAGAACGGACTGGAAATATCCTGCACCACGATGCCGATCGTCATCGAGCGGCCCTTTTTCAGGCCCTGCGCCATCTGGTTGGGTGCGAACTTCATCTTGGCAATCGCCGCCAGCACCGCGTCGCGCTTGTCGTCCGAGACCCGGGCCGTGCCGTTGAGGATGCGCGAGACGGTGCTGGGCGACACGCCGGCCTGGCGCGCCACGTCGAGCAGGGTGGAGGGAGGGGCGGCGTGGTGGGTGTCGTTCAAGATCAATCCTGGATCAAAGATGCCGGCCTTCAGTGCTCTGAAAACCTTTTCAACGAAAGATTACCATAAACCGGCGACTGGATTGCGACTGGCGATATGAAAACGTTTTCATAAAAAACCACAATCATCATCAGCGCGGTTTTTTTCGATTTTTCATAGGGAAAACGGGGACGATGGCGGCCCTCCCATCGCCCGGCTTAAAATAAATGACAACTTTTTCGGTTGACTTCATTTTCTTTGCGGTGTTAAATGAACGCATGTTGTGAAAACGTTTTCAAGATAGAAGACGCTCAATAAACGGAGACGAAACAATGAAGTCAATCACCCTTGGCGTGGCCGTACTGGCCGCGTCACTGTCGGGCACCTGCGCCATAGCGGCATCGCTGGCAGCGACGGTTCCTGCCGCCACCATGCCCGCGCTGGCACCCGCCACCATCACCGTCGCGTCCTTTCCCGACCTGGACCGCGCCGTGAAAACCGCCTTGCCGCTGTGGGAAAAGCTGTACCCGCAAGTGAAAGTCAAGCTGGTCAGCCTGCAGATCGACGACCATCATAATTCCATGACGACGGCGCTGGCAGCCGGCGCGCGCCTGCCCGACGTGATGGCGATCGACTTTCGCTACGTGGGCAGCTTTGCCGAATCGAAAGGCATGGAAGACCTGTTGCAGCCACCATACGGGGCAGGGCAGTACCGCGACAGGTTCGTGCCGTTCACTTTCGTGCAGGCGACCAGCTCGCGCGGTACCCTGGGCGCGATGCCGGCCGACCTGGGTCCGGGCACGTTGTTCTACCGCAAGGACCTGATGGACAAGGCCGGCATCAAGGAAGCCGACCTGACGCAATCGTGGGAATCGTATATCGCCGCCGGCAAGAAGCTCAAGGCCGCCACCGGCACGTATCTGCTGGCCGGCGCCAGCGACCTGGCCGACATTGTTATCCGCGCCAACCTGAAGGACGGCGAAGGGATTTACTTTGGCGAGAAGGGCCAGGTGCTGGTCGACTCGCCCCGCTTCGTCAAGGCGTTCGAACTGGCGAAGGCGGCCAGGGTAGCCGGCATCGATGCGCGCACCGTTGCCTGGACCGGCGAATGGGCCGAAGGCTTCAAGCGCGACAAGGTGGCCAGCCAGATGATGGGGTCGTGGCTCAGCGGCCACTTGGCCAAGTGGCTGGCGCCAGATTCGAAAGGCCAGTGGCGCGCGGCCAGCCTGCCGGCCGGCGCGCTGGCCTCCTACGGCGGCTCGTTCTATGGCATCCCGAAAAAAGCGGCGAACAAAGCCCAGGCCTGGGAGTTCATCAAGTTCATGACGGTGAACAAGGATATCCAGCTGCATTCATTGAAAGAGATCGGCGCGTTCCCGGCCCTGAAGGCGGCCTACCTGGATCCGATGATGGACGAGCCGCAGGCGTATTTCGGGGGCCAGAAAACGCGGCTGCTGGCGCGCGAAACGGCAGCGAAAATCCCCGTCATCCGGGTCGACAAATTCGACGCCGTGGCGCGCGATATCGTCAACATGGAGCTCGAAAGCGTGCTGGCGCAGAACAAGGATATCAAGACCGCGCTGGCCGACGCCAAGGCCCTGATCACGCACCGCGCGCGCCGCTAGGAGCCGTCATGAGTATTCCTACATCATCGGCCATGCTGGCGCAAAGCGCACCGGCAATGCGGCCGCACCCCAAACGCTTCAACATGAAAAAGTGGGCGCCGTATATTTTCATCAGCCCCTTCTTCATTCTGTTCGCCATTTTCAGTCTGTTTCCACTGCTGTTTTCGATCTACCTGTCGTTCAACCAGTGGGAAGCGGCCAGCGGCGTCGAGGCGATGGAATGGGTGGGACTGGACAACTACAAATATGCGCTGAGCGACCCATGGTTTTTGCGCTCGCTGGGCAACACCGCGTGGCTGGCGCTGGCCTCCGGCGTGCCGCAGCACCTGGTGGCCATCCCGCTGGCGGCGTTCATCCACAACAGCTTCAAGCGCTCGCGCAACCTGGTGATCGGCATCTACTTTTTGCCGTTCATTACCTCCAGCGTGGCCATTGCCATGGTGTTCAATACTCTGTTCTCGCGCGACTATGGCCAGATCAATGTGCTGATCGCCTGGTGCGCCAGCCTGCCGCTGGTCGGCGGCCTGTTCCCAAGCGAATCGATCGACTGGCTGGGCAGCTCGCTGTTCATCAAGCCGGCCGTCGCCTTTGTGATTTTCTGGCGCTACCTGGGCTGGAACCTGGTGCTGTACCTGTCGGCGCTGCAGGTGATCCCGAAGGACCTGTACGAGGCAGCCACCATCGATGGCGCGTCGAAACGCCAGCAGTTCTGGCATATCACTCTGCCGCAATTGAAACCGATGATCTACCTGGCCGTGACGCTCACCATCATGGGCAATCTGCAGCTGTTCGAAGAACCGTTCGTGCTGGTGGCCGAGTCCAGTGGCGTCAGCCAGTCGGTGATGACGACCGCCATTTTCGTCTACAAGACGGCGTTTTCCTCGGGCGACTTCGGCACCGCGTCGGCGATTTCCTGGCTGCTGTTTCTGATCATTGCCAGCACCACCTGGGTCAACAACCGCATCTTCAGCCGCAATGAACGTAAAGAGGCACAGCGATGAGCACCGCAGCACATTCTGCCGCCACCAGCGCGCGCTGGTCGGCCTATGCCATGGTGGCGATCGGGGCCCTGATCATGGTCGCGCCGTTCTACTTCATGTTCGTGTTCGCCACGCATACCAGCGCCGAGATCTACAGCCTGCCGCCGCCGCGCTGGTTCGGCACGGCGCTGCTGAACAACCTGGAACTGCTGCAGGAACGCCTGCCGTTCTGGCGCAATATCGGCATCAGCCTGTACGTGGCCCTGATGACGACCGCGCTGACCCTGTTTTTCTGTTCGCTGGCCGGTTATGCGTTTGCCATGTACGAATTCCGTTTCAAGCGCCCGCTGTTCACCCTGGTGATGGCGTCGATGATCATTCCGTCGTTCATGAACATGATTCCGACCTTCATGCTGATGGATTTCCTCGGCTGGCTGGACCAGCCGCGGGCGCTGTATGTGCCGGGTGCGGCCGGTGCGCTGGGCATCTTTTTGATGCGCCAGTATATCGGCACGGCGATCCCGAAGGACCTGATCGAAGCGGCGCGCATTGACGGCTGCGGCGAATTCGCCATCTACTGGCGCGTGGTGCTGCCGCTGATCGGGCCGGCCATGGGCACCCTGGGCCTGATCACTTTCATCAATTCCTGGAACAACTTCATCACGCCGCTGGTGGTGATGCGCTCGGTCGAAAACTACACCATACCGCTGGCGCTGCGCAGCATGCAGGCGCCGAACAACACGGAGTGGGGCGCGCTGATGACGGGTGCGGCGATTGCCGTGCTGCCGCTGCTGCTGATGTTCTTTGTCGCTTCAAAACGCCTGATCGAAGGGCTGACCCAGGGCGCAGTCAAGGGTTAGTCCATTTTTAAACCACCAACACGACACCATCCACCATGCATAACGACGAAACCGAAACGCAATTTCCTGCCACTTTCACCTGGGGCGTGGCCACCAGCGCCTACCAGATCGAGGGCGCGGCCGCCATCGATGGCCGCGGGCCGTCGATCTGGGACACCTTCAGCCACACCGAGGGCAAGATCACCGACGGCAGCAATGGCGACGTGGCCTGCGATCATTACCACCGCTACGCCGACGACGTCGAGCTGATCGCCAACCTGGGCGTGAACGCCTACCGCTTTTCGATGTCCTGGTCGCGCGTGCAGCCCGCCGGTTCCGGCGCCTGGAACGAGGCCGGCTTCGATTTCTATGCCCGCCTGCTCGATGCGCTGGCGACCAAGGGTCTCGACGCCCACCTGACCCTGTACCACTGGGATTTGCCGCAAGCCTTGCAGGACGAAGGCGGCTGGCTCAATCGCGCCACCTGCTATCACTTTGCCGCCTACGCCGCCGAAGTGGCGCGCCGCTTCGGTCACCGCGTGACCAGCATCGCCACCCATAACGAGCCGTGGTGCACGGCGGTGCTCGGCCACGGCACGGGCCAGTTCGCGCCCGGCATGGCCGACCCGGCCGCCGCGGTGCAGGTGTCGCACCATCTGCTGTTGTCGCACGGCCTGGCGATGCAGGCGATGCGCGCCGTGGCGCCGTCGGCAAAACTCGGCATCGTGCTCAATCAGTGGACCGCCACGCCGGCTACCGACAGCGCCCGTGACAAGGAGCTCGCAGAACTTGAATATGCGCGCTCGGTGCAGTGGTATATGGATGCCATCTTCAAGGGCCGCTACCCGGCCCTGGCCCTGAAACACGTCGACGCTTCAGCTTTGTCCATCTTTGAAAACGATTTCACAGAGATCAGGCAGCCCATCGATTTCCTTGGCGTGAACTATTACACGCGCGCCTTTGTCAGCGGCGAGACGCCGCCGCGCAAGCCCGAATGCAAGCTGGGCGTGAACGACATGGGCTGGGAAACCTATCCGCAGGGGCTGACGGAGCTGCTGGTGGGCCTGCACCGCGAATACCCACTGCCGCCGGTCTATATCACCGAAAACGGCATGGCGGTCGCCGACAAGCTCGATGGCGGCCAGGTCCATGACCAGCCGCGCATCGAATACGTGCAGCTGCACCTGGACGCGCTGCGTGCCGTGATCGCCCAGGGCATCGACGTGCGCGGCTATTTTTACTGGAGCCTGATGGACAACTTCGAATGGAATTCGGGCTATGCCAAGCGCTTCGGCATGGTGTATGTCGATTACGCCACCCAGCAGCGCAGCCTGAAGGACAGCGCCCTGTGGTACCGCGACTTTATCGCCGCCCAGCGCGCACTGCATGCAGATACGCCGCAGCTGACGATGGCGATGGCAGGAGGGCGCTGAGATGGCCGCCATCTCGCTGCGCGGCATCCGCAAGACGTATGGCGACGGCCCGGAAATCGTCAAGGGCCTCGACCTCGATATCCACGACGGCGAATTCATGGTCTTTGTCGGGCCGTCCGGCTGCGGCAAGTCGACCCTGCTGCGCATGATCGCCGGCCTGGAAGACATCAGCGCGGGCCAGCTGCGCATCGGCGACATGCTGGCCAACGACGTGCCGCCTGCCGAACGCGGCATCGCCATGGTGTTCCAGAGCTATGCGCTGTACCCGCACATGACGGCGCGCGACAACATGGGCTTTGCGCTGAAGATGGCCGGCAAGCCGGACAGCGAAGTGCGCGCGGCGGTCGGCAAGGTGGCGGAGATTTTGCAGATCACGCACCTGCTGGAGCGCAAACCCAAGGCCCTGTCGGGGGGCGAGCGCCAGCGCGTGGCGATCGGCCGCTCCATCGTGCGCCAGCCCAAGGTGTTTTTGTTCGACGAGCCGCTGTCCAACCTCGATGCATCCTTGCGCGTGCAGACCCGCATTGAGCTGGCCAAGCTGCACCAAGAGCTGGGCACGACCATGATTTACGTCACCCACGACCAGGTCGAAGCGATGACCCTGGGCGACCGGGTGGCCGTATTCCACGGCGGCCACCTGGAGCAGGTCGGTGCGCCCCTGGAACTGTACCGCCATCCGGCCAGCCAGTTCGTGGCCGGTTTTATCGGCGCGCTGCGCATGAATTTTCTGCCGTGCGCCGCCGTGCCGGCCCTCAGCGCACAGCTGGGCGGCGAGCCTGGCATGCTGGTCGGCATCCGCCCCGAACACCTGCGGCTGGTGGCGCATGGCGAGGGCTACGGCGCCACCGTGACCCTGATCGAACAGCTGGGCGACGCGCAGATTGTCCACGCCATGGTCGATGGCGGTGGGCATGCACTGGCCATCAAGCTGCATGGCGAGACGCGCCATGCACTGGCACAAGGCAGCGCCATCGGCTTTGCGCCGGAAGAAGGCCACGCCTTTCTGTTCGATGCCAGCGGCCGTGCCGTGGCCAGGCACTGAAGCGATGGAGGCGTCATGAATTCAAGCTGAGAAGCAGCTTTGAAAAGAAAGGCAATGGCCGCAGAGCCATGCCATCATTATCTAACCAGTGGCAGGTAGAGGAGACACATCATGAAACAACCAACACGCAACACCATCGCCAGCAGCCTGGCCCACGTCACATTCGCCCAGCTGATTTTATTGGGCAGCGGCGCGGCCATGGCGCAGCAGGCCGATACGAGCGCACCCGTGGCAGCGGACAGCGCCGCAGCGGCGGCGCCCGAGGCCGCACCGGCGGCAGGCGCGATGGACCGCATCGTCGTCACGGCCACGCGCCGCAACACCTTTGTGCAGGACACGCCGCTGGCCGTCACGGCCTTCAACCAGGACACCTTGCAGAACAACCAGGTCAAGGACCTCGCTTCGCTGGCCACCATGGTGCCGAGCCTGGTGGTCGAGCAGCATGGCGACTCGGGCGGCGTGCACGTCTACATGCGCGGCGTGGGTTCGGCCAACCACACGGAACTGGGCGACCCGGCCGTCGCTTTCTATGTCGACGGCGTGTATTCGCCGCGCCCGCAAGGCGCCACGGCGCTGATGTATGACCTGTCGCACGTGGAAGTGGCGCGCGGCCCGCAGGGCACTTTGAACGGCCGCAATTCGACCGCCGGCGCCGTCAACCTGGTGTCGGGCGCGCCCAGCACCGCCAAGCTGTTCGGCTCGGCCGGCGTGACCATCGGCGAGAACCGCCACCTGCAAACGCAGGGCATGATCAATATCCCGTTTTCCGACGATGTGGCACTGAGGATTGCCGCCATCAAGGACAGCCACGACGGCACCGTGGATTTCCGCCGCGGCTCGAACGTGATGCCGGGCGCGGCCAAGTATGGCGCCGGCGACCAGATGGGCGCGCGCGCCTCGCTGTTGTGGAAGATCACGCCACACTTGCGCGCCACCTTGATTGCCGACTATTTCCTTGACCAGGGCGCCGGCAATGTGTACCTGGCGGCCGAACCGAAGCCCGGTGAAAAGCTGCGCTCGGCGCTGATCGATACGCCCGGCACGCTCGATCAATCGATTTTGACCTACAAGGGCAAGCTCAATTACAAGCCGACCGACGCGCTGGACTTTACCTACCTGGGCAGCTGGAGCCGCTACAAGCGCCAGAACAGCAACGATGCCGACGCCGGCCTGTTCCCCGGCTTCAAGTCGGAAAACCGCACCGATTGGGCGCAGTTCGACAGCTATTCGCACGAGCTGCAGGCGCGCTCGGACGATGAGGCGCCGTTCCAGTGGGTGGCCGGCGTATTCCTGTTCAATGAGAAGAACAAGGTGCGCTTCGATATCGACCGCAGTCAGATTTCGCAGGCCGCAGTGCAGCAGGATCTCGCCAACGGCGCCGTGATTTTCGTGCAGCCGACGGTGGGCCAGTACGCCTCGTCGATGTCGTTTATCCAGGGCGACCGGCAACTGAAATCGAAAGCCGTGTTTGGCCAGGTCAGCCAGCAGGTGACGGACCAGATCAAGCTGACGGCCGGCGCGCGCTACACCAAGGACCACAAGTTCGATATCGGCGGCCAGAACTGGGCCTGCCCGAACTGGCCGGCCAATACCCCGCTGGGCACCACCGTGCTGACGCCCGACCAGATGGCGCAGCTGGTCAGGCCGGGCACCGGCCTGGCCAACACCCACAATATCGGACCGGGCGGCGCCATCACGGCAGCGAGTTGCGGCAATACGCCGGCCGACAATACGGCCGACCTGAAATACGGCCAGGCCACCTGGCTCGGTCGCATCGAGTACAAGCTGCGCTCCGATATTCTGCTGTTCGGTTCGGTGACCACGGGTTTCCATTCGCCAGCGATGGGCGACGGTGGCGAGACCACCAAGCCTGAAAAATTGACCAGTTATGAAATCGGTTTTAAATCCGATTTGCTGAACCGCCAGCTGACGTTGAACCTCGACGCTTTTTTGATGAAGTACAAGGACAAGCTTGAATCGCAAGTGGTCAACAGCGTGCTGGCCAACTTCAATGCGGCCGGCGCCACCGTCAAGGGCCTGGAAGCGGAATGGGTCTGGCGGCCAACGGCAGTTGATCGCCTGACCGGCAACGCCACCTGGCTGAAAGCCGTGTATGACGATTTTCTGTCGTGCGACGTCGATGCGGCGCGCGCCAATGGCCTCGCTTGCGGCAGCACCGCACCGCTGGTGAATGTGGGTGGCAGCACCATGAAGCACGCACCGAAGTTCGCTACCACGGTGCAGTACGAGCATGACTTTGCTGTCGCCGGCGGCCAGCTGACGCCGCGCGCCTCGGTGCACTACGAAACCATGACCTATGTCGGCGCCGGGGCGTTCAATGGCGACGTGCCGGGCCACGCCGGCGTCAAGCGCCAGGAAGCCTATACGACACTGGACCTGAGCCTGCGCTACCAGCCGGCCAACAAGGCCTACACGGTCGAAGCGTTCGTGCAGAACGCCACCGACAAGGCGGTCAAGCTCGACGTCAATGAAATCTGCACCGACGTCGGCATGCCGTGCCAGCCGACACAGCAGATCTACGGCGCTTTCTATAACGCGCCACGCACGTTTGGCGCACGGGTGTCGATGAAGTTTTAAGGGGCAGGGCAGGTCTTCAGTAGCATGTTTTGGCCGGGTGGCGACACCCGGCCTTTTTTAATCTGCGCAGCACGTCTGCCAGTGCCAGAACGCCCAGTTCCAGTTCATGCGGCGCGTGGGCCGCAAAGCCCATCAGAAAACCTGGCTGCCGCCGCCCGGGCGCATGCAGCGCGCTCAGCCCCAGCAGGTCGATGCCGGCCCGGTGCGCGGCGTCCACCGCGTCGGCTTCGCAAATATCGTTGATCAACAGGCAGGCCATTTGCATGCCGCCGTCCGGCACCCGTGGTTCCAGAAAGCCGGCCAGGTGCTGGCGCACCAGCTGCGCCAGCACGTCGCGCCGCTGCGCATACACCGTGCGCATGGTGCGCACATGGGCGCCGAGGTGGCCGCCTTCGATAAAACGCGCCAGTGTCAGTTGCGGGATCGGTGCGCTGTGCCCGTCGAGCAGGGTGCGCGCCACGGTCATGGGCGCCACCAGTGATGGCGGCAGCACCATGTAGGCCAGGCGCAGGCCGGGGAACAGCGACTTGCTGAAGGTGCCGATATAGAGCGTGCGCTCATGCCGGTCCAGTCCCTGCACGCAGGCGGTGGGCTTGCCCGCATAATGAAATTCGCTGTCGTAGTCGTCTTCGATGATCCAGCCTTGCTGGTGCCTGGCCCACTCGATGACAGCCAGCCGCCGTTCCAGCGACAGCGTCGCGCCGGTGGGAAACTGGTGCGAAGGCGTCAGGAATACCGCCCTGGCTGGCGCACCGGCTGCCTGCAAGGTGGCCGTCAGTTCCGGCAACTGCCCGACCCGCATGCCATCAGCGTCGAGCGGTACCGGCACGCAGGCAAGGCCCGCCGCGTCGAATGCCTTGCGTGCGCCGTGGTACATCGGGTCTTCGACGAAGATCGATTCGCCAGGGTCGAGCAGCACCTGGGCGCACAGGGTCAGTGCCTGTTGTGAGCTGGTCAGCACCAGCACGCGCTCGGCGCTGGCGCGCGCGCCGCGTTCCAGGTTGACGTAATCGGCAATCGCGCGCCGCAGCGCCGCCATGCCCTGCGGCGCGCCATGCAGCAGCGCCCGCGTGCCGTACTCCTTCGAAACCTGCCGTTGCAGCCGCTCCCAGGTTGCCAGCGGAAAGCTGCGTGTTTCCGGCACGCCCGGGGCAAACGCGCGCGGCGCCTGGAAGTCGCGCAGGCCGCCGCCGCGAAACATGGCGCTGCCGCGCGCACTGAGGCGTGCCGGCGCCTGCTGGCCGGCATCGGCGTGGACCGGCTTGCCGCTGCCCGGCAGGCGCCGTGTGCGCGCCGATACAAAGCTGCCGCTGCCGACGCGCCGTTCGATGAAGCCCTGCGCATGCAACTGGCCGTAGGCCGCTTCCACCGTGTCGCGCGACACGCCCAGCGATTGCGCCAGCGCGCGTGATGCCGGCAGCGGCTTGCCGACATCGAGCACGCCGTCAAGGATCAGCTGGCGCACGGCGCGCTGTACGCGCGCATGCAGCGGCAGCGCGCCATGGGCCGGGTCGCTGACCCAGGCCTTGACGGATTCGAGTTGGGCATGCTTGAACAATTGGTCTGTATCTCCATCGAAAAATGGTGGGGCACAACCGGCCATTTTAAAACTATAACGATGGTTTGCCGTATTCATTCTTTCAGGAGCACCATCGCCCATGTCATCCAACGCCTCTTTTTCACTTTCCCTTCGCTGGCGCGATCTGCTTCCTCCGGTGGTGGCCGGCCTCATTTCCGTCATCGTCAATTACGGCGGCACGTTCATCCTCGTCTTCCAGGCCGCCAGGGTCGCCGGCCTGAGTGCCGAATTGACGGCCTCCTGGGTCTGGTCGATCTCGATCGGCGTGGGCGTGACAGGCATTTTCCTGAGCGTGTTGTCGCGTGCGCCCATCATCACCGCCTGGTCGACGCCGGCGGCCGCCTTCCTGGTCACGGCGCTGGCCAACACGCCTTACGAGCAGGCTGTCGGCGCCTATTTTGTTTCGGCCGCCGCCTTTTTTGTGCTGGGCCTGTCTGGCTGGTTCGAGCGCGTGATCCGCCTGATACCACCCGGCGTGGCGGCCGGGCTGCTGGCGGGCATCCTGCTGCAATTCGGTATCGGCGCCTTTGGCGGCATGCGTGTCGAGCCGCTGCTGGCCGGGCTGCTGATTGCCGCCTACCTGCTGTTCAAGCGCTGTTCGGCGCGCTATGCGGTAGTGGGCGTGCTGGTGCTGGGACTGGCGTATTTGCTGCTGCAGGAGCGCCTCGATCTGTCGGGCCTGCGCCTGCAACTGGCCGCGCCGGTATTCACCATGCCGGTGTTTTCGCTGCATGCGCTGTTCAGCGTGGCCTTGCCCTTGTTCCTGATCACCCTGAGCGGCCAATACATGCCTGGCATGCTGGTGCTGCGCAATGACGGCTACCAAACCAGCGCCAATCCGATCGTCACTATCACCGCCCTGGGCTCGCTATTGATGGCGCCGTTCGGTTCGCACGCCTTTAACCTGGCCGCCATCACGGCGGCCATCTGCACCGGCCGCGAAGCGCATGAGGATCCGTCCAGGCGCTGGATCGCCGGCGTGGCAGCAGGCGTGTTGTATATCCTGGTGGGTATCTTTGGGGTGACTCTGGCGGCCGTCTTCATGGCCTTTCCCGCCACGTTCATCAGCACGCTGGCGGGGCTGGCGCTGCTGGGCACCATCGGCAGCAGCCTGGCCAACGCCATGCAGGACGTGCGCACGCGCGAGGCGTCGCTGATCACCTTCCTGGCCGCCGCCGCCAATATCACCCTGCTGGGCGTCGGCGGCGCGTTCTGGGGGCTGGTGATCGGACTGGCGGCGCATGCGGTGCTGCATGGCCGGCTGCCGCGCAAAGCGTAACAGCCGTGACAATTACTCCAGCGTGGTTTGCACGCTGGCGATACCCACTTGCGCGCTGCCTTCGGCCAGGCGCAGATTGAGATTCTGGCGCACCTGCAGTTGCGCCGGTGAGCGCACGATGGCGCCCTTTTCGTCGCGCACGATGGCGTAGCCGCGTTCCAGGGTGCGCTGCGGGTTCAGCAGTTCCAGCTGCGCCGCCAGCGCGCCCAGTTGATGGCGCCGCCGTGTCACCAGTTGTTCCATCGCCGCGCCGCTCCTGCGCTGTGCTTCCTGCAGCCGCGCGCGCGGCACCGTCACGTCGGGGCGCAGCGCGGCCCAGCGGTGGCGCAGGCGGTCCAGCGCGTGGATAGACCGGTTCAACGGTGCGCGCGTGGCGTGCGTCATGGCGGTCGACAGCGCCAGCAGCTGCAAGCGTTGTTGTTGCAATTGCGCTTTCGGGTTGAGCAGGCGGCGGCTGTGGCGGTCCAGCGTTTGCGCCGCGTCGTCGAGGCGCCGGCGCATGGCGCGGCGCAAATCGGTGGCGTCGGCGCGCAGCGAGGCCAGCCAGTCGGCGCGCGGCGTGGCGGCCAATTCGGCGGCGGCTGTCGGCGTGGCGGCGCGCAGGTCGGCCGCGAAATCGGCAATCGTGAAATCGGTCTCGTGGCCGACACCGCTGATCACCGGCATCGAGCAGTCGGCGATGGCAAAAGCGACGGCTTCATCGTTGAACGACCATAAATCCTCGATGCTGCCGCCGCCACGGCACACCAGCAGCACATCGCACTCGGCGCGCCTCGAGGCGGTGCGGATCGCCTGGGCGATTTTTTCCGGCGCCTGCTGGCCCTGCACCGGCGTCGGATACAGGATGATGGAAACATGCGGCGCACGCCTCTGCAAGGCTGTCAGCACGTCGCGCAGGGCGGCGGCCTGGGGGCTGGTGACGATGCCGATGGTGCGCGCGAACATGGGAATGGCGCGCTTGCGCTCCGCATCGAACAGGCCTTGCGCCGACAATTTGTCTTTCAGGCGCTGGAACGCTTCGTACAGCGCGCCGACGCCGGCGCGGCGTATCGCTTCGACATTGATCTGGTAGTCGCCGCGCGCGCCGTACAGCGTCACCAGGGCGCGCACTTCGACCTTGTCGCCTTCGCGCGGCGTAAAGCCGGCGTACTGGGCGCGGCCACGGAACATGACGGCGCGCACCTGGGCCGCGTCGTCTTTCAGGGTGAAATACCAGTGGCCGGAACTGGCGCGCGTGAAGTTGGAAATTTCGCCCGCGATCCAGGTCAGCGGAAACGAACGTTCGAGCAGGCGCGCGACAGCCTGGTTCAGGGCGGTTACGGTCAGCACGGGCGGGGCGGCAAAGCCGTTGTCTACAGCGGTTTCGTTGATCATGGTCGGGCGTTCCACAGGGGAAGAAGGGGTATCTGTCCACATATTATCGGCGAGGTCATGCTTATGTCATATATCAGGTAAAACAACAAGTCTTATTTCCAAGTCATTGATTTGATGATGGTTTTAACCATGCCTGATTTGCGTGCAGCGGGAAAAAGCCCTTATGTATCAAGCACATCAGCAATACCGGCGGTACTTACGCACAAAGTTATCCACAGAAATTGTGTGGAACTATTTGCTGCGGATAAACGTCGCGTTGGCATGGCAAAAACGCCGCTGCCGTATTTTTGCGCATGGGCGTAAAGTCATTATAAATCAATGGCTTGGTAGGCCATGTATGGCCTTGCGCACAATCTTATCCACAAAAAATGTGCAGAACTCATGGCGGCCTGCCATTTTATCCCCTGCGGGCGCGATCTTTCCCATTGCCTGCTTTTTGTGCGATGTAAGAATAGTCTTACAAAACAAGGACATAAACATGGGACGCCATGCTTGCACACAATCTTATCCACAGAATATGTGCAGAACCAGCTAAATCGTTTGCACGAATATGACGGATTTTTGCCGTCGCACGATAGAAATTTGCTGCACTATTTTTAAGCATCAAGAAAAATCCCTTTAAAATCAACGGGCTTGCATGAAGCCAGGCCGCTTGCTCACAATCTTATCCACATTTTTTGTGCGGAACTTTCTCGCATGTGGAAAAAGCCAGCCTGCACGCTGTTTCAGGTCCTGAAAACCTGTCTTTTCAGCTTCTGCCCGAATTTTAATCAATCAAATAAAAACGATATAAATCAAGGTACTTAGCTGCTAACTTTGCGCTTGCGCACAATCTTGTCCACAGATTGTGTGCAGAACTTGTCGAGGCTGTATTGTCCGCTCCAGCCTGGCGCTGCCACTTTTTTGCGCAGGATTAATTTTTCCTTTGGAATCAATGGCTTGATGAAAATTGCGGGCTTTGCGCACAATCTTGTCCACAGTAAATGTGCAGAACTTTGATTTCATTGCTTGTTTTATATTGACTAACTTTGAATAGCTGCTATGCCTGTATTTTGCGCATGGTTGGAATAATCAATGAAATCAATCACTTGAATGTTGTTGCCACGGCTTGCGCACAATCTTATCCACACAAACTGTGCAAAAGGCGAGCATTTGGTCGGAGCCCTGTGATGCGGGGCGCTGGCAGGCATGCGGCGAGCACCACTTGCCGCCAGCGCTGCAACGCGCTACATTGCGCCATTCGTCGTCGGCGTTTCGCCTTTTCATTATTCCGGGAGTTCCTTTGCTCGCTATTTTCCAAGCCGCCGGCTGGCCCATCTGGCTGTTGTTGATCGCTTCCATCGTTGCGCTGGCCCTGATCATCGAGCGTTTGCTGTACCTGCGCCGTCCGCGCATCCTGCCGCGCAAGCTGTTCGATGAAGTGGTGCAGGTGTATCGCAGCGGCAAGATTACCCCCGACACGATCGCCAAGCTGGAAGCCAATTCGCCGCTGGGCGTGGTGCTGGCCGCCGCGCTACGCAATGTCGACGCGCCGCGCGAGGTGATGAAGGAATCGATCGAGGAAGCCGGCAGCGGCGTGGCCCACACGCTGGAACGTTTCCTGACTACTCTGGGCACCATTGCCACCCTGGCGCCGCTGATGGGCCTGTTCGGCACGGTGATCGGCATGATCGAGATTTTTGCCTCGCCCGGCGCCACCGCCTCGAATTCGGCCCTGTCGCACGGCATTTCGGTGGCCCTGTATAACACCGCGTTCGGCCTGGCGATCGCGATGCCGGCCCTCATCTTCTACCGCCACTTCCGCGCGCTGGTCGACAGTTTTGTCATCGACATGGAGCAGCAGGCGGTCAAGTTCGTCGATCTCGTTCACAGTGGCCGCCAATGAATTTTCGTAAAGGCAAGGGCAGGGAAGACCCCGAAATCAATCTGATCCCGTTTATCGACGTGTTGCTGGTAATCCTGATCTTCCTGATGGTCAGCACCACCTACAGCAAGTTTACGGAACTGCAGATCACCTTGCCGACGGCCAATGCCGAACAGGCAAAAGACAAGCCGCAGCAGATCGACGTCACCATCGACGCCAAGGGCAATTACACGGTCAATCTGCAACCGGTATCGTTCCGCGACGTGGCCGGCCTGGCCGACGCGCTGCAGGACGCGGCCAAGGCCGCCAATGGCGGCAAGGCGCCCGCGCAAACGCCGGTGGTGGTGGTCAACGCCGACCAGCTCGCCATGCACCAGATGGTGATCCACGTGATGGAAGCGGCGCGCCTGGCCGGCTATGAAAAGCTGACGTTCGCGGCCCAGGCTGGTGGCAACAAGTAACTTCACATTCAACCCCAACCGAAGTGCCGGGGTCGGTTCCTTTGGAGTCGGAATGCGTTCCACTGGAAAGCATTCCCCCTCAGGGTCCGACCCCAGGTGTCGATTTTGGGTTTCCAATTTCAGTCGACACCGCATGCCCACATCCCCCTCCCAGCTTGAAACCACTCTTACCCGCGCCTGGCTCAAACGCGGCCCGCTGGCCTGCGCCTTGTGGCCTGTCTCGCTGCTGTTCGGCGCGCTGGGCTCGGTGCGGCGCGGCCTGTACCGGGCCAATATATTGAAATCGCAGCGCCTGCCGGTGCCGGTCGTCGTGGTCGGCAATATCTTTATCGGCGGCACCGGCAAGACGCCGCTGACGATCTGGCTGGTGCAAGCCTTGCGCGAGGCCGGCATGCACCCTGGCGTGATTTCACGCGGGCATGGCAGCGCCGACCGTTCTGCGCGCACTGTTACCGCCAGTTCGACGCCGCAGCAGGTGGGCGACGAGCCGCTGCTGATCTTTCAGCACGGCGGCTGCCCGGTGATGGTGGGGCGCGACCGCGCGCAAGCGGGCCGGGCGCTGCTGGCGGCGCACCCCGAGGTCGACGTGCTCGTCACCGACGACGGACTGCAGCATTACGCCTTGCAGCGCGACGTGGAAATCGTGCTGTTCGACAGCCGTGGCGTGGGCAATGGCTGGCTGCTGCCGGCTGGCCCCCTGCGCGAACCGCCGCGCCGGCGCCGCGACGTGACGGTGATCAATGCGGCCGCGATTTCGCCCGCGCTGGCGGCCAGCGTCGTTCCAGGCAAGGGGCTGGTGGTGCCGATGCGCCTGGCCGGCGGCGTGGCCGAACAGCTGATCGAGCGCAGCGAACAGTTGCCGCTGGCGCAGCTGGCAAACAGTGGCCAGCGTATCGTGGCGGCCGCCGGCATCGGCAATCCGCAGCGCTTTTTCACGATGCTGCGCCAGGCCGGATTACGCTTTGACGAGCTGCCCTTGCCCGACCATCATGATTTCCTCGACCAGCCCTTTGCCGCACTCGACACCGATGTGATCTTGATCACCGAGAAGGATGCAGTAAAATGTGCGCAAATTGAACATCTCAAAGACGACCCGAGACTGTGGGTGGTCCCGGTCAGCGCGCAAATAGATAGCGCGCTGGCCCAACAAATTGTGGAGAAATGTCGTGGACGCTCGACTGCTTGATATCCTGGTCTGCCCTGTTTGCAAGGGCCCGCTTGAACACGATAAAAAGGCGCAGGAACTGATCTGCCGCCCTGACCGCCTTGCCTATCCGATTCGTGACGGCATCCCCATCATGTGGGCCGACGAAGCGCGCACCTTGCAAGACGCCGTGGAATAAGCGATGGCCTTCATCGTCATCATCCCGGCCCGCCTGGCCTCGACGCGCCTGCCCAACAAGCCGCTGGCCGACCTGGGCGGCAAGCCGATGGTGGTGCGCGTGGCCGAGCAGGCGCTGCTCTCGGGCGCCGCGCGCGTGATCGTCGCCACCGACCATGAGGACATCCGCGCCGCCTGCGCCGCGCATGGGGTGGAGGCATGCATGACGCGTGCCGAACATCCGTCGGGCACCGACCGCATCGCCGAAGTGGCGCGCGCGCTGGCCTTGCCGATGGATGCGGTGGTGGTCAACCTGCAGGGCGACGAGCCGCTGATCGATCCAGGCCTGCTGGCCGCCTGCGCCGCGCAGATACGCCCCGGCGTGCCGATGGCCACCTGCGCCCATCGGCTGCACGACATCGTCGATGCCTTCAATCCGAACGTGGTGAAAGTGGTGCTCGACAAGGCCAACCGCGCGCTGTATTTTTCACGTGCGACGATACCGTGGCACCGCGACGGCTTTGCGCAGTCGCGCGACAGCCTGCCGCCAGATTACGCGCCGCTGCGCCATATCGGCTTGTATGCCTACAGCAATGCCTTCCTGCAGGAATATCCCACGCTGGAAGCGTCGCCGCTGGAACAGATCGAAGCGCTGGAGCAGCTGCGGGTGCTGTGGCATGGCCATGCGATCGCCGTGCATGTGACCGAGACGGCGCCAGCGGCCGGCGTCGATACGCCGGAAGACCTGGCGCGCGTGCAGGCGCACTATCGCTAGGTACTACCCGCAAAACGGCATGCGCGCAAATATAATTTGTGCGTTTGCGGCAAATACCACATTTTCAAACGCCAACTTTCATAATTGCTGGCTTTGATCAATCGGTCCATGCCAAATCGACACCAAACTGGCGTTCCGGCGATTTTTTGTGGTAAGTTTCGTAGGGAAAGATAGTCAAGACGGCACCATCTAAAAATAATTACACATACCCATCCAAAATCTGTTTTTTAGGAACTTCAATGCGTCTCATACTGTTAGGAGCACCCGGTGCCGGCAAGGGCACCCAAGCTAACTTCATCAAAGAAAAATACAATATTCCGCAAATCTCCACGGGCGACATGCTGCGCGCGGCGATCAAGGCCGGCACCGAACTGGGCCTGGCTGCGAAAAAAGTCATGGATGCGGGCGGCCTGGTGTCGGATGACATCATGATCGGCCTGGTCAAGAACCGCCTGCAGGACGCCGATTGCGCCAATGGCTATCTGTTCGACGGCTTCCCGCGCACCATCGCGCAAGCGGATGCCATGAAAGACGCAGGCATCAATGTCGACTATGTGCTGGAAATCGACGTGCCGGACGAATCGATCATCGAGCGCATGGATGGCCGCCGCAGCCACCCGGGTTCGGGCCGCGTCTACCACGTCAAGTTCAACCCGCCCAAGGTCGACGGCGTCGATGACGTTACCGGCGAAGCGCTGATCCAGCGCGACGACGACAAGGCCGAAACGGTCAAGAAGCGCCTGGACGTGTACCACAACCAGACCAAGGTTCTGCTCGGCTACTACAACGAGTGGGCGCAGTCCGGCCTGGCCGGTGCACCGAAATACCGCCGCATCGCCGGCGTCGGCCCGGTCGAGCAAATCCGCGACAGCGCATTTGCCGCCCTGGCGGAATAAGGCAGCACAGAAAGCGGACACGAGTGTCCGCTTTTTTTATATTGATGAGCTGCCCTCGTTTTCAGTAGTGTTTTTTTGCAGGTCGTGTTTTCCTGGCTGCGGGTTGTTGCCCGCAGCTGTAGGCAATAACGTCGTATAAAAACAGAAGGAGACGATATGGCAGCCAGTCTGTGGTTTGCGGTAGCCTGCGGCGTGGTCGCAGTCATTTACGGTTTGCTCTCGCGCAGCTGGATCTTGCGCCAGGATCCGGGCAATGCGCGCATGCAGGAAATCGCGCTGGCGATCCAGCAGGGCGCAGCCGCCTACCTGGCGCGCCAGTACCGCACCATCGCCATCGTTGGCGTGGTCCTCCTGATCGCCATCTATGCCTTGTTGGGCGTGCATACGGCACTGGGTTTTCTGATCGGCGCGGTGCTGTCGGGCGCCTGCGGCTTTATCGGCATGAACGTCTCGGTGCGCGCCAATGTACGCACGGCGCAGGCCGCTACCCTCGGCATCAACCAGGCCCTGAACGTGGCCTTCAAGGGTGGCGCCATTACCGGCATGCTGGTGGTCGGCCTGGGCCTGCTGGGCGTCACCCTGTTCTACTGGCTGCTGGCGTCGACCGGCGCGGCCGGGCTGTCGCAGCATGACCTGATCAAGCCTTTGATTGGCCTGGCCTTCGGCGCCTCGCTCATTTCCATCTTTGCGCGCCTGGGCGGCGGCATCTTTACCAAGGGCGCCGATGTCGGCGCGGACCTGGTCGGCAAGGTCGAAGCGGGCATTCCCGAGGACGACCCGCGCAACCCGGCCGTGATTGCCGACAACGTCGGCGACAATGTGGGTGATTGCGCCGGCATGGCGGCCGACCTGTTTGAAACCTATGTGGTGACCCTGATCGCCACCATGCTGCTGGGTGCGCTGCTACTGGGCGAAGCCTCCAGCACCGCCATCGTCTATCCGCTGCTGCTGGGGGCGGTGTCGATCCTGGCGTCGATCGTCGGCTGTTCGATGGTGAAAACCGCGCCCGGCAAGAAGATCATGTCGGCCCTGTACACCGGCCTGTGGTGGGCGGCCGGGCTGTCGCTGGTGGGCTTTGCGGTGGTCACCTGGCTGCTGTGGCCGGATGACGCGATGCGCTACAAGATGATGGGTTCCAGCGTGGTCGGCATCGTGCTCACGGGCTTGATGGTCTACATCACCGAATACTACACGGGCACCGATTTCAAGCCGGTGCGCCATATCGCCGAAGCGTCGACCACCGGCCACGGCACCAATATCATTGCCGGCCTGGGCGTATCGATGAAGTCGACCGCCTATCCGGTGCTGGCCGTCTGCGTGGCGATCCTGGTGTCGTATCAATTGGGCGGCCTGTACGGGATTGCCATCGCGGCGACGTCCATGCTGTCGATGGCCGGCATTATCGTTGCGCTCGACGCCTATGGCCCGATCACCGACAATGCCGGCGGCATCGCCGAAATGTCGGGCCTGCCCGAGTCGGTACGCGCGATTACCGATCCGCTCGACGCGGTCGGCAATACCACCAAGGCGGTCACCAAGGGCTATGCGATCGGCTCGGCCGGCCTGGCCGCGCTGGTGCTGTTTGCCGACTACACGCATGCGCTTGAATCGGTGGGCCAGCACATCACGTTTGATCTGTCGAACCCGATGGTGATCGTCGGCCTGTTTATCGGCGGCCTGATTCCCTATTTGTTCGGCGCGATGGCGATGGAAGCGGTGGGGCGCGCGGCCGGCGCCGTGGTGGTCGAAGTGCGGCGCCAGTTCCGCGACATCAAGGGCATCATGGAAGGCACGGCCAAGCCCGAATACGACAAGGCAGTCGATATGCTGACGGCGTCGGCGATCCGCGAAATGATCGTGCCCTCGCTGTTGCCGGTGGTGGTGCCGGTGGTGGTCGGCATGCTGTTGGGGCCGGCCGCCTTGGGTGGCCTCCTGATGGGTACGATCGTCACCGGGCTGTTCGTGGCGATCTCCATGACCACCGGCGGCGGCGCCTGGGACAATGCCAAGAAATATATCGAGGACGGCCATTTCGGCGGCAAGGGTTCCGAAGCGCACAAGGCGGCCGTCACCGGCGACACAGTGGGCGACCCGTACAAGGATACGGCCGGGCCGGCCGTCAATCCCCTGATCAAGATCATCAATATCGTCGCGCTGCTGCTGGTGCCGCTGCTGCCGGCCACCGGCTGGCTGGCCGTCAGCGCGCCGGCGCCGATCAGCGCCGCCGCGCCCCTGATACTGACGCCGGCCACGCCCGCGCCAGCGACACCGCCAAACTAGTTAAAAGCGCGAGGTCAGGCCGACAAACATGCGCCGCCCCGGCACATAGTAGTCGACCTGGCCGTCGGCCGTCGGTCCCTTCTTGAGCAGGTTTTCCACGCCGCCGCGCACGGTCCAGTTGCGCGTGAGCTTGTACGACAGCACCGCGTCGACGATGGTATAGGCCTTGTTGGCCAGGCTGCCCGCGTCGAGTTCCTTGCCCGTGTATTGCGCAGACACTTCGCCGAACAGCTGGTCGTTGACCTGCCAGCCCAGCGCCGAATACCACGACAGTTTCGGCGTTGACAGCAGGTTGGCGCCGGTGGTCAGGTTTTTCGCTTCGCGCATGTAAGTGAGGTTGTTGCGCCAGTTGAGGTTTTTTGTCAACGGCACGGTGACGGTCGCTTCCAGGCCGCTGGTGCGCGCCTTCTGGATATTCGTCATGCGGGTCCACCAGATACCCTGGAACTTGCCCAGCGGCGCATAGTCGATCTTGTTCTTGAAGTCGGTGTGGAAATACGTCAGCCCGGCATCCCAGCCATTGTGTTCATACGCCACGCCGATCTCGCCGGCGGTGCTGGTTTCCGGTTTCAGATCGGCATTGCCGGCCATGTAGCATGTGCCGCTGATATAACCGAGCGGGCGCAGGCTGGTGCAGCCGCGTCCGCCCGAATTGGTGGCGGCCGAGGGCGAGTTTTCCTTCAGGCTGGGCGCGCGGAAGCCTTGCGACATGCCGCCCTTGACGGTCCAGGCAGGAAGCGGGTGGTACACCAGGTAGAGGCGTGGGCTGTAGTGGTTGCCGAACTTGCTGTGGTGATCGAGGCGCAGGCCGGCCGTGGCGGTCAGGTCGTCACGCAAGAACAGCTGGTCTTCGGCGAACAGCGCCGAGGTGGTACCCGACAATGACGCGCCCGTCACCGGATTGCCCAGGTAGTCGAGCGGGATGGTGCCGATGGTATCGGTATTGGTCAGTTCCTGGTGCTTCCACTGGCCGCCTATCACCAGCAATTGCTCGACACCCCAGCCCAGGCGTTTTTCCAGTGTCGCGTCGAGCGTGCTGTCTTTTGATTTCGCCACCACGCCGGTGACCTGGTTGTCAAAGTCATTGTGGTACAGATTGATGCGCGCCTTGCCGAACTCCAGCTTGCCCTCATATCCAAGGCTGATGCTCTTGCGTATCAGTTTGCTCGCGCCCCAGGCGTAGAACAGCGGTTCGCCATCGGCATCGAGCGCCGGCGAATCGGAAGCTTCCTGGCGGCCATAACTGGCGTCGAGCGACAGGCTGTGGCGCTGGTTCAGGGCCCAGTTCAGCTGGCCCGTGATGCTCTGGTTGCGTTCGCCGCCGATGCCGCCAGCGTTCCTGATGATTTTTTCGTCGGCGTTCTGCTTCGATTGCGCCACGCCCAGGCGCATGCCGATGGTGTCCGACAGCGGCCCGGCCAGGTTCAGGCCCAACTGGTGCGCCGCGCCGCGGCCGCTGTTCTGCGGTTCGATATAGTTGGCGGTGGCCGAACCGTTCCATTTGCCCGGCACCTTGCGCGTGATGATATTGATCACGCCGCCCATCGCGTCCGAGCCGTACAGCGACGACATCGGGCCGCGTACCACTTCGATGCGTTCGATCATCTCGGGCGCAATCCAGTTCAGGTCCTGGCGGCCCAGGTCGGGACGGTAGGCGGTGTCGGCCGAACTGCCCATGCGCTTGCCGTCGACCAGGATCAGGGTGTATTTGTCGGGCAGGCCGCGCAGCTTGATTTTCGACTCTTCGCCGACCGGGCTGGTGCCGCCGGTCACGCCGGGGATCCGGCGCAGCAGGGTATTGAGGTCAATCACGGGCTGGCGCTCGATTTCCTCGCGCGTGATGACGCTGATGCTGGCCGGCGCATCCTTGATATCGATGGCCGTGCCAGAGGCGGTAACGACCACGGTCGTCAGGATGGGATCTGCGGCAAGATTGCCTTCGGCCCAGGCGCTGCTAACGGCCAGCGACAGCAGGCAGGGCAGCAGACCGGGTAGCAGGGAAAGGGGGGCGGGAGAACGTACAATCGGTAAAACGGCACTGCGCTTGAGCATATGGAGGCTTTCCAGGAGAGAGTTATTCCTGGCTGCCTGCGGGTGGCTTGGAGATCGATGTGTTGCCGCACTCAATGAATGCGAATAAGAATCGTTCTTATTGTAATGCCATCGTGATAATAAAGAAAGTGAACGCAAGAAATAAAAACACTGTTGCCGATTCTTGCGGCAGCGATTTTCTGCCGCAGGCGCGCTGGCCCGCGCCCGAAAACGTAAAAAAACGTTACTGTCGCTGGCATCTGGCGCCATGCAGGCCAATACTGACACCATCATTGTTTGCGGGAGCATCCTATGAAATCCGCACTATTGCTGTTGCTGTTCGCTGGCAGCGCCAGCTGGGCCTCGGCGCAGGACCCGGTTCCTGACGAGCCGCTGCCGGTCTGCCGGCTCGATCCGCAAGACAACACCAGGCTGGCGGTCGAGCCGTGCGCCACCGCGCCGCCGGTAACAGCGCGGCGCGCCGTGCCGCAGGTGATCGGCCGCATGCCGGCCACGCAACTGCCGCCGCCTGTTATCCGCTACCAGACCGTGCCGCCGGCAACGCACGCGCCGGTGCCGGGCGCGCCGCTGCCGGTCAATTCCTGCGACAGTGGCGGCTGCCGCGATGCCTCGGGCATGCGCCATGACGGCGGCATCGGCAACGCCACGCTGGACGCGAATGGCCGCGTTTGCCACCGCAACGGTGCTTTCCTGCAGTGTTTTTGAGCTGAGCCGGGCAAGTTGTTGCCGCAGCAGCCAGAAACTGGCTACAATTGACTATGACATGACGTTTACGTAAACGTCAATTGGTATCAATTCAACAGGAGACTTCATGCAAATACAGGACAATGTTTTCATCATCACCGGTGGCGCTTCGGGCCTGGGCGCGGCTACCGCGCGCATGCTCACGGCCGCCGGCGGCAAGGTGGTGCTGGCCGACGTGCAGGTCGAGGCGGGGCAGGCGCTGGCGGCCGAATTGAACGGCGTATTCGTGCAGTGCGACGTCACCTCGGAAGAGGATGGCCTGGCGGTGGTGGCGGCGGCAAGCAAGCTGGGCACCTTGCGTGGCCTGGTCAACTGCGCCGGCGTGGCGCCGGCCGTGAAAACCGTCGGCAAGGACGGCCCGCATCCGCTGGCGCTGTTCCAGAAAGTGGTCAATATCAATCTGGTGGGCACCTTCAACATGTGCCGCCTGGCGGCCGACGCGATGGGCAAGCTCGATGCCACGGCGGAAGGCGAGCGCGGCATCATTATCAATACCGCCTCGGTGGCGGCGTTTGACGGCCAGATCGGCCAGGCGGCGTACGCCTCGTCGAAGGCGGCGGTGGCGGGATTGACCTTGCCGATGGCACGCGACCTGTCGCGCAGCGGCATCCGCGTGATGACGGTGGCGCCCGGCATTTTCGAAACGCCTATGTTGCTGGGCATGCCGGCCGAAGTGCAGGATGCGCTGGGCAAGATGGTGCCGTTTCCTTCGCGCCTGGGCAAGCCGGGCGAATATGCGCAGCTGGTAAAAGCCATCGTTGAAAACGTCATGCTCAATGGCGAAACCATCCGCCTCGATGGTGCGATCCGCATGCAGCCGAAATAAGCTGCCTGCTTCGAAATGCCACGGTGCTGTAGGATATCCGGTGTTTTGTTATCGGAGCATCCATGAACAGTTTCAAGCCGCTGGCCTTGCGCCTTGCCCTGCTGGCCGCCTTGTGCGCCGGCCCTGTCCACGCCGAAGTGCCGCAAAAGGCGCCCGAGATCGCCACCGCGTATGCGGAAAAACCGGGCTGGGCGGCGCAACAATTCATGGTGGCGGCCGCCAATCCGCTGGCCGCCGACGCCGGCTACACCATGTTGAAGCAGGGCGGCAGCGCGATCGACGCGGCGATTGCCACCCAGCTCGTGCTGACCCTGGTCGAGCCGCAATCGTCGGGCATCGGCGGCGGCGCCTTTTTGCTGTATGCCGACGGCAGGCAGGTGCAGGCGTATGACGGCCGTGAAACGGCGCCCTCCAGCGCCGACGAAACCCTGTTCCAGAACCGTGACGGCAGCCCCGTGTCGCGCGCCACTGGCGTGGTCGGCGGGCGTTCCGTCGGCGCGCCCGGCGTGCTTCGCATGCTGGAACTGGCGCACAAGCAGCATGGCAAGCTGGCCTGGGCCACCTTGTTCGGCCCGGCCATCAAATTGTCGCAGGACGGCTTTGCCGTCAGCCAGCGCTTGAATGGCCTCTTGAAATGGGACCAGGCCCTGAAACGCGACCCGGTCGCCGCCAGCTACTTTTATGACAAGGATGGCCAGCCCCGGCCGGTCGGCCACGTGCTCAAAAACCCCGAGCTGGCGCGCACCCTGCGCGAGATTGCCGCTGGCGGCGCCGACGTGTTTTATAACGGACGCATCGCGCGCGACATCGCCGCCAAGGTGGCCTCGCATCCGACCAATCCGGGCAAGCTGACGGCGCGCGATATCGCCGCTTACCAGGCCAAGGTGCGCACGCCGGTGTGCAGCGACTACAAGGCCTGGACCGTGTGCGGCATGCCGCCGCCGTCTTCCGGCGGCATCGCGATCGCGCAGATGCTGGGCATACTGGAGACAAAAGACCTCAGCGCGTATCCGCCGGTTGACGGCGTGCCAGACGCGCGCGCGATTCATCTGTTTGCCGAAGCGGGCCGCCTGGCCTACGCCGACCGCAACCGCTATGTGGCCGATACGGATTTCGTGCCGCTGCCGGGCGCCGGCATCGCCGCGCTGCTTGACAAAGGCTATCTGGCGCAGCGCGCCGCGCTGATCGGCGAGCGTTCCATGGGCCGCGCCGCAGCCGGCACGCCGCCCGGCATGCAGGTGGCGTGGGGCCAGGACAACGCCTTGCAGCGCCCGTCGACCTCGCACCTGGTGGCGGTCGATGCGTTTGGCGGCGGCCTGTCGATGACTACCAGCGTGGAAGACGCGTTCGGCGCGCGCCAGATGGTCGACGGCTTTTTGCTGAACAACCAGCTGACCGATTTCTCGTTCGACTCGCGCGATGCGAACGGCCCGATCGCCAACCGCGTGCAGGCGGGCAAGCGGCCGCGCAGCGCCATGTCGCCCACGCTGGTGTTTGAAAAGGGCACGCAGAAGCTGGTGCTGGCCACCGGTTCGCCGGGCGGCTCGGCCATCATCAACTACGTGGCCAAGGTACTGGTCGGCACCATGGACTGGGGCCTGAACGTGCAGCAGGCGATCAGCCTGCCGAACTTTGGCAGCCGCAATGGCCCCACCGAGCTGGAACAGGGCCGCATCCCGGCCGCGCAAATCGATGCGCTGCGCGCCATGGGCCACGAGGTGCGCGTGAGTGAACAGAATTCCGGCTTGCAGGGCATCATGCGGCTGCACGCGCACGGCCAGGATTTCTGGTTCGGTGGCGCCGATCCGCGCCGCGAGGGCATGGTGCGGGGAGACTGAGGGTAAAGGCACTTGCAAGGCGACGCCGCAAGATGCGCAACATGTATCAAACTTTTTCACAAAGCATCAAGACCCTGCTATTGTTGCGGCATGGACGCGCGCTGCAGACGGCATTTTATAATCTGATGAAGGTGATTTCGGTAATGTTGGATTGCAATAAAGTATTGGATACGTACCCGCATACACTGTCGCTGGCGCAGCGTAAGCTTGCGCTGTCGCTGGTCGATCCGGAAAACCGCGCGTTGCGCTACTGCTTCGGACGCAATGCGCTGTCCCTTGCCTTGAGCGACCTGATACGTGCCGATGCCTATATCGATGATTTCGCGCCGCCAGGGTCGACCTGGTATGGCAAGCCGGTACTGACGCTGGAACAGGTGGGGCGCGACGATATCATCGTCAACTGCGTCATCAATGCCAAGCCGAGGACCGCGTTTGCCCGCCTGCAGGCGGCAGGTTTTTCTCAGCTCGTTTCATATGCGAGCCTGTGCAAGGCCATGCCTGAGACGATACCGTTGCCTGATTTCGTACGCGAGACGCGCGCCGATGTGACGCTCCACGCGCAGCAATGGCGCGCGGTGTTCGACCGCCTGGCTGACGACGAGTCGCGCCAAGTCTTCAACGACGTGCTGCACTACCGCCTCACCGGTGACCATACTGTGCTGGCGAACTATAGCTTTCGGCCGCAAGAGCAGTATTTTGAAGACTTCATGGACTTCGAACGGGAAGTGTTTGTCGACGCAGGCGGCTTTGACGGCGACACCACCGAGCAGTTTTGCCGCCGTTATCCCGACTACCGCCAGGTTTATCTGTTCGAGCCATCACCGCAGAACATTGCGCTGGCCCGGCAGCGGTTGGCAGGCTTTGAGCACATCGAGTTTATTGAGAAAGGCGTGTCCGACAGCGAAGGGACGCTGTACTTCAACGCCAACGAAGGTTCGTCCAGCGCCGTCACTCTGGAGGGCGACAGCGCCATCCATGTCACTACCATCGACGCCTGTATCGCCAGCGAGGTGTCATTCATCAAAATGGACCTTGAAGGATGGGAAATCAATGCTCTCAAAGGTGCGGCGCAGCATATCGCCAGAGAACGGCCCAAGCTGGCCATCGCTGTATATCACAGGCCTTCCGACATGTGGGGCATTTTCAATCTGGTTGACAGTTATGCGCCTGGTTACCGTATCTATTTGCGCCACTACACTGAAAGCTGGACGGAAACCGTCATGTTCTTCCTGCCTGATAGCACCGGTCAGGCCGTCGGCTAGTAACCTTCGGCCCGCTCCACGTATGACCTGCCGCCCCCGCTGGCTGTATGGCCTTCCATTGTGCCTCTTTATCCTTGATCGGCGGTCATGGGTACAACACTCAAAACAGGCTTGATACTGACGGGCGGCGGCGCGCGCGCGGCCTATCAGGTAGGGGTGCTGCAATCGATTTCGGCGATTCTGCTGGAAGCCGGCTGGGCACCCCAGCGCAATCCCTTCGACATCATCTGCGGCACCTCGGCCGGCGCCATCAACGCCACCGCGCTGGCCTGCCGCGCCGACCATTTCGGCGAGGGCGTGCAAAAGCTGCTCGACGTATGGCAGCATATCGAGGTCGAGCAGGTCTACCGCGCCGATTCGCTGGGCGTGATCCGCTCGGGCGCGCGCTGGCTCTCCTTGCTGTCGTTCGGCTGGCTGCTGCGCCAGTGGCATGCGGTGCCACCGAGTTCGCTGCTCGACAACACGCCGCTGGTCAGCCTGCTGCACCGCATGCTCGACCTGCCGCGCCTGGACGCGGCGCTGGCCGATGGCCGCCTGCATGCGCTGGCCGTTACTGCCTCGTCGTACTCGGGCAGCCGGCACATGACGTTCTACCAGACCGGCGCCGAGATCGCACCATGGGTGCGCACCCAGCGCCTGGCGCTGCAGGACCAGATCGGCGTCGAGCACCTGCTGGCCTCGGCCGCGATTCCGTTCATCTTCCCGGCCGTGCCTTTGTTTATCGGCGGCCAGAAGGAATATTGCGGCGATGGTTCGATGCGCCAGCTGGCGCCGATTTCGCCGGCCATCCACCTGGGCGCGAGCAAGGTGCTGGTGGTGGGCGCCGGGCGCATGACGGAGCCGGCGCCGGGCAAGGCCGAGTCGGCGCGCTACCCGAGCCTGGCGCAGATCGCCGGCCATGCGCTGTCGTCGATCTTCCTCGACGGCCTGGCGGTCGATATCGAGCGCCTGAACCGCATCAACCTGACCTTGTCGATGCTGCCGCCTGAATTATTGGGCAAAACCGCCTTGCGGCCGGTGGAACTATTGGTGATTGCGCCGTCCGAGCGGCTCGACGCGATCGCCAGCCGCCATATCGGCAGCCTGCCGCGGCCGATCCGCACCATGTTGTCGGGCATCGGCGCGGCTGAAGCGCGGGGGGCGGCGCTGGCTTCGTATTTATTGTTCGAATCGACGTATACTAACGAGCTGATTCGTCTTGGACAGCGCGACACGCAGGCCCGCAAAGACGATGTACTGGCGTTTTTCGCCGCCTGACGCGCATGTGGCGCGTTTTTTTTGAATGGACGATCGTGCGGGTATTTGGACGGGTTTGCGCTGTAGCGTGGTGTTTGTGCCTGCTGGTGGGCGGCTGGGCGCAGGCTGCGCCGGCGCGTACCTTGCGCTTCGACCAGCTCAGTGTCGAACAGGGCCTGGCGCAGGAATCGGTGCTGGCGATCGCCCAGGATGCGCAGGGCTTCATGTGGTTCGGCAGCCAGTCCGGCCTGAGCCGTTTCGACGGCTACCGGGTGGTGGTCTACAAGAATATCGAGGGCGACGAGACCAGCCTGGCCGACAACTGGGTCGGCGTGCTGCATGTCGACCGCGATGGCCAGCTGTGGATCGGCACCGACAATGGCCTGGACCGTTTCGATTCGGCCAGCCAGACCTTCATCCACTACCGGGCCCCGGGCAAGGGCAAGCGCGGCAACGGCAGCCGGCATGTCAATGCCATCCTCGACGACGGCGCGCAGGGCTTCTGGATCGCCACCAATGACGGCTTGCAGCATTTCGACCGCGCCAGCGGCACCTTTCGCAGCTGGCACCATGAGGAGGGCAATCCCGACAGCCTGGGCGACAACGACATCAAGAGCCTGGCGCTCGATGCCCAGGGCCGCCTGTGGATTGGCACGGTGACGGGGCTGGGCATGCTGGCGCCGGCCCAGGCGGGCGCCGCGCGCTTTGAACATTTCGTGATCGACCCGTCGCCGGCCTCGAAATACAATCTGATCCATGCGCTGATGGTCGACCGCGAGCAGAACCTGTGGATCGGCACGCGCGCCGGCGCCGAACGCTGGCGCCTGGGCGCCAAGGGCCAGCCGCCCGTCTTGCGCCAGCGCATGGGGCCGCAGCAGGGCTTTTCGGCCCTGCGCGTGGCGAGCCTGTACCAGGACGTCGAGGGCACCGTCTGGCTGGGCAGCAATGCCGACGGCCTGCTGCGCTGGCAGCCCGACAGCGACACCTTCCTGCAGTTCCGCCACCAGACGGGCGACAAGGTCAGCGTCGCCGACAACCAGCTGGCATCGCTGTTCCGCGACCGCGCCGGCACCTTGTGGGTGGGCACCTGGTATAACGGCGTGAGCCGCGTCGACCTGGGCAGCGGCGGTTTTTCGCGCATGGTGCGCGCGCCCGATGACATGGCCGCGCTGGCCGATAAAAAAGTGCGCGCGCTGGCCGATGCGGGCGCTAGCAAGCTGTGGCTGGCCACCAGCCGTGGCCTGAAGCTGTACGACACGCGCGACGGCGCCACCGAGCTGTTCGATTTCCAGTCCACGCCCGGCGTATCGCGCGACGAGCAGGTCACGTCCCTGTATGCGCGCGGCGATGGTGCGCTGTGGGTGGGCGGCAGCTCGGGCCTGCACCGCTTCGACCTGGCCACCCGGCGCTTTTCCACCACCCGCTTTGGCGTGGGCGACCCGAACAGCGACACCGTCCGCAACGTGGCCGGCGAGCGCAGCGGCATGCTGTGGGTCTCCACGCGCGGCGGCGTGCACCGCTTCGATCCGGCCAGCGGCAAGTTCACCACCTACCGCCACGATCCGGCCAACCCGGACAGCCTGTCCGACAATACCGTGCGCCCGGTGCTGGAAGACCGCCAGGGCCGGCTGTGGATAGGCACTTTCCACGGCCTGGACCTGTTCGACCGGACCAAAGGCACTTTCCGCCATTACCGCCACGATGCGAAAGATGCGTCCAGCCTCAGCCACGACGAAGTGCATTTCCTGCATGAAGACAAGCGCGGCGTGCTGTGGGTGGCCACGGCCAATGGCCTGAACCGCATGGAGGTCGACGACCAGGGCAACATCCGCTTCCGGCGTTTCCTGCGCAAGGACGGCATGGCCGACGACGCGGTTGCCAGCATCCTCGGCGACGACCGGGACCAGCTGTGGCTGAGCACCAACAGCGGCATTACCCGGCTCGACATGCGCAGCGGGCAGTTCCGCAATTACGACAGCGCCGACGGCACCTCCGAGGGCTCGTACTTTGACGGCGCCGCGCTGCGCGCCGATGACGGCACCATGTACTTTGGCGGCTTCAACGGCATGACGGCCTTCGTGCCGGCCGAGATCCACGACAACCGCGTGCCGCCGCTGGTGGCTATCACGGAACTGCAAGTGTTCAACAAGCCGGTGCTGGTCGGGCGCGGCGAGTTTGCGCACCTGCTGCACACCGCCATTGACCATGCGCGCAGCCTGACCCTGACCAGCCGCGACAGCGTGTTTTCGCTGGAGTTCGCAGCCCTGCATTTCGCCGCGCCGCAACGTAACATGTTCGCCTACCGGCTCGAAGGCTTCGACCAGGACTGGGTCATGACCGACGCCGGCCGGCGCTTTGCGACCTACACCAATCTCGATCCGGGCGAATATGTGTTTCGCGTCAAGGCCGCCAACAAGGACGGCGTGTGGAACGAGGCAGGCACCACCCTCGCTATTACCATCCTGCCGCCGGTATGGAAGACCTGGTGGTTCCGCAGCCTGGTCCTGGCGCTGGCGGCAGGCGCCATCTACGGCGCCTACCGCCAGCGCATGCGCATCGTGCGGCGCCAGCAGAGCAAGCTTGAAAAGCTGGTCAGTGAACGTACGGCCGAAGTGTCGCAAAAAAACCTGGAACTGCAAGGCAAGGAGATCGAGGTGCGGGCCCAGGCCGACGAGCTGGCGCTGGCCAACGCCAGCCTGACGCAGAACGAGGAAAGCCTGCGCCTGGCCAAGCGCAAGGCGGAAGACGCGACGCGCCAGAAATCGGAATTTTTGGCCAACATGAGCCACGAGATGCGCACCCCGCTGGCCGGCGTGATCGGCATGCTGGGCTTTGCCCTGCGCGACGCCCAGCTGCACGAGGCGACGCGCGAACAGATACTGCGCGGCCAGGCCAACGCCCAGTCGCTGCTGGCGATCATCAATGACCTGCTTGATTTTTCGAAGATCGAAGCGGGCAAGCTGACGATGGAAAACATCGATTTCGCGCTGCGCGCGGCGATTGAAAACGTGGTCAGCCTGTTCGAAGAGCAGGCCGCCGCGCGCAGCATCGGCTTTGCCATCGAGCTGGCGCCGGATTTGCCAGGCTTCGTGGTGGGCGACCCGACGCGCCTGCGCCAGGTGCTGGTCAACCTGGTCGGCAACGCCTTCAAGTTCACCCAGCGCGGTGGGGTGCGCGTGCGCGTCGAGCGGGCCGGCCTGGCGCCGGCCATGGACGGCGCGCGCCAGGCCAACCTGATCCGCTTCATCGTCAGCGACAGCGGCATCGGCATCGAAGCCGATGCGATGGAGCGCCTGTTCCAGAAATTCGAGCAGGCCGACGCCAGTACCACGCGCCGCTATGGCGGCACCGGGCTGTGCCTGGCGATCTGCCGCCAGCTGGTCGAGCTGATGGGCGGCGAAATCGCCGTGGCCAGCGCGCCGGGGCAGGGCAGCACCTTCATGTTTACCGTGCCGCTGGCCGACGGCGTGGCGCCGCCTTTGGTGCCGCAGCTGGCGCTGGCGCCGCACAGCCACCAGTTGCGCGTGCTGTGCGCCGAGGATTTCCCGACCAACCAGATCATCATCCGCGTGATGCTCGAAGACCTCGGGCACCGGGTCGAGGTGGTGGCCAACGGTGCGCTGGCGGTGGCCGCCTGCACCCAGACGCGCTACGACCTGGTGCTGATGGACGGGCGCATGCCCGAGATGGACGGCGCCACGGCCACGCGCGTGATCCGCGCCGGCGGCCTGCCGGACCAGCCGGTCTGCGACCAGCATGTGATGATCGTCGCGCTGACGGCCAACGCCAGCGAGGAAGACCGCAGCCGCTACCTGGGCGCCGGCATGGACGACTTCCTCAGCAAACCGATCGACGAGACGGCGCTGCACTGCCTGCTGGGGCGCGCCATTGAGCGCCAGCTGGCGCGCGGCCATCTGCTGCCGCGCCTGCCTTCCGAGCCGCCACGCCTGCTGGCGCGCGGCCAGGCCGAACTCGATGCGCTGTTCGGCCTGGCGCCGGCCGCGCCGGGCTTGCTGGTGGCGCCGGCAGCGCGCGGCGATGAGTTGCAGCGCCGCCTGCGCAGCGCCTTTGCGCTGGACCTGGCTGGCCGGTTGGCCGAACTGGACGCCGCCATAGCTGCGCGCGACAGCGACGGCGCCGGCCGCCTGCTGCATGGTTTCAAGGGCAGCGCCGCCTATCTCGACGAAGCCGCCTTGCACCTGCTGTGCACCGAACTGGAAGAGGCCGCCGATGGCGGGCACTGGGCGCGCGTGGCGCTGGAACTGCCGCGCCTGCACGCCCTGCTGGCCGACATCGGCGCCCGTCAAGGCTGATATATAAAAGACAATTGGCGCGGCGGCGGCGGTGAAGTTCGGTAGAATAAGGCAGAGGCGCGTTGCAGGCGCCAGCGATGGAGGCGGCAATGAAAGTACTGGTGGTCGATGATGATGTGGTCTCGCGCATGGTGTTGATGCACCTGATCGACAGTTGCGGCGTGCACGATATCGTGGAAGCGGAGGACGGCGCCGCCGCCTGGGAACAGCTCGAAGGCGGGCTGCGCCCGGCCCTGTGTTTCTGCGACCTGCGCATGCCGCGCCTGTCGGGCATGGAGCTGCTGCAAAAAGTACGCGCCGACAGCACGCTTGACGCCATGCCGCTGGTGCTGGTGTCGTCGGCCAACGACCAGGACACCGTGCGCGACGCGGTGCGCGCCGGCGCCGCCGGCTACATCGTCAAGCCGTTCCAGCAGGAGCAGGTGCGCGAGTATCTCGACGCCTGTGTCAATCCTGGCGTGGCGCTGCCGGCCGAAGCACCGCAGCAGACCTTGCAACGGCTGGGCGTGGATGGCGAGCGGTTGCTGGCTTACCTGACCGGCTTCCGGCAGCAGGCCGGCGCCGCCGCCAGCCATATCGAGGTGCTGCTGGCGCGCGGCGAACCGGCGCTGGCGCGCCAGCAGCTTGAACGCCTGCACCTGGGCTGCACCACGCTGGGCCTGCATGGTGCGGCCGTTGGCCTGGCCGCCTTGCTGCAAACGACTGCGCTCGATGGCGCTGCGGTACAGGAGGCGCTGGCCGCCGTGATAAGCAGCACGACCGGCCAGATGCGGCTGCTGTCGGACGGGGCGTCGTAGTATCTCATCCACATCGATGCACTATCATTGATGTAATTAATGCATCACCTTGTGCTATATTGTCATGCCGCAGCGTGTACGGTATTTCCACAGGGATCAATAATGCAACAAGCAAACAAGATAGTCCTGCGCACCGTGGCCAGCCTGCTGCTGTGCGCCGCCGCGCCGTCTGCCCTGGCGCAGTCGCTGCTCGGCAGTGCACACCAGAACCAGCTCGCCGGCTGGCTTGGCGAAGGGCCGCTGGCTTTGACGCCGATTTATACCAAGGTGCCCGGCGATACCTCGCGCGACTTCCACCTGGCCAGCGACGGCAAGGGCCGCACGTTTTCGGTGATGGAAGCGAGCAACGACAGCGGCCAGACCTGGCTGGTGGGCGGCTACAATCCGCAAAGCTGGAGTTCCACCAGCGGCTACAACCTGACGCCGAAGCAGGCTGACCGTACCGCCTTCATTTTCAACCTGACCAGCAACCAGTTCTTCTTGCAGGCGCCGGACAGCTATGCGCTCGGCACCGTCGGCGCCAACCAGACCTACAACGACATCGATGCCGGGCCATCGTTCGGCATCGGTTTCGACCTGGGCGTCTCGGCTGACCTTGCCACGAACGGCATTTCCTACCGCTACTCGTATATCGATCCGGTCACCGGCACGTTTGGCGCCAGCCTGCTCGACGGCAAGCCCTACGCCAGCTATCCCAACGTTACCTACGGCGCCATGCAGGTCTTTGCCATCAGCGCCGTGCCGGAACCGTCTGCGGCCAGTTTGTTGCTGCTGGGCCTGGTGTCGCTGGCAATTGCCGGCGTCTTCAAGCGCTCGGCTGCATGATCAAATCATTCGAGGGCAGCCGCGGCGTGGCTGCCTTGCTGGTGGCGCTATTCCACCTGAAGCTGTTTGCCGGCCAGATTGCACTGATCCGTAACGGCTATCTGCTGGTCGACCTGTTCTTTGTCATGAGCGGCTTTCTGATGTGCCTGCTGTATCGTGAAACACTGCAGCGGCCCGCAGCCGTGCCGGCATTTCTGGTGCGCCGCTTCGGCCGCCTGTTTCCGTTGCTGCTGTTTGCCACCGTCGCCTATGTGCTGGCGCTGAACCTGAAAAGCGTGCTGCGCAACCTGGCCGTCGGCTCCGGCTACCTTGCCAGCCAGGGTGATGCGGCGATACTGGCCTATGACTGGCCCACGCCGGCCGAGGTCCTGTCGACGCTGACGCTGACGCACGGCATGGGCGTGTTCGACCACCTGATCCTCAATCCTGTCAGCTGGAGCATCAGCGTCGAATTTTATGCCTATGTGCTGTTTGCGCTGCTGTGCGTGCTGTTCCGCGCGCGGCTGCGCCTGGCAATGTTTCTGCTGCTCGGCGTTCTTGCCGCCGCGCTGGTGGCCTGGACCAGCATCGTCTGGCGCGATTGCCTCCAGCGCGGCGCCTGCCTCGACGTGACCCATGATTTCGGCTTTGCCCGCTGCGTCGCCGCCTTCATGCTGGGCGCGCTGATGGTCCATCTGCGCCAGTACCTGGACGGCAAGGGCGGCGGGTTGCGCGATGGCATCGACGGCACGCCGCTGCAACTGCTGCTGCTGGCGCTGCTGGGTGCCGGCTTCATGCTCGTCGAGCACCGTCCGGCACTGGGCTTTGCCTTTGCGCCGCTGTTTGCAATGCTGATCCTGTCGCTTTGCCGCGACCGTGGCGCACTGGCGCGCTTGCTGGCGCGGCGACCATTCCAGATGCTGGGCGAACGCTCGTATTCGATCTACATGCTGCATCCGGTGCTGCTGCTGGCAATGGAGCCGCTGCTGCGCCGCAGCCATGGCGTGCCGGCCAGCCTGGCGCTGATGGTTATCTATGTGCTGGTATTGGTGTATGTTTCCGGCCGTACGCTGGCGTGGGTGGAACAGCCCGGGCGTGACTGGTTCAATCGGCGGACTGCTTGCAGGCGCGGCGAGGTGCTGCGCGAGGGCTTCAGGATAAAGCAGCCATAGAGCGTGCTGATGCTTGGTCCCCCCGACTGGAATCGAACCAGTATCCCACGCTTAGGAGGCATGTGCACTATCCATTGTGCTACGGGGAGGACGCTGGCTTCGCCCGATGTGGCGAAGCGAGCGCAATTATAGCCGAGAGTTTGCAAGATATGCCTATGCTTGCGCGACTATCGGTACAATGCGTGCTTCATTCATCCACATCGGCGGCTGTTTTGTCTGCTTGACGGCAGGCAGGCGACGGCGCCCGAGCACCTTTACTCATTATGGCTGTCATTTCTCTTTCATCGGCGCAACTTGCGTTCGGTCACGTCGCGCTGCTCGATCACGCGGAATTTTCACTGGAAACGTCGGAACGGGTCGGCCTGATCGGCCGCAACGGCACTGGCAAATCGTCGCTGCTGAAGGTCATCTCGGGCAAGTTCAAGCTCGACGATGGCTTGTTGGTGATGCAGCAAGGCATCAAGATTGCGTATGTCGAGCAGGAGCCGCAGTTCGATCCGGAAATGTCCGTGTTCGACGCGGTGGCGTCGGGCATGGGCGAGTCGCAGGCGTGGCTGAAGGAATACGACGCGCTGACGGGCCAGTTTGGCCAGGGCAACGACGACGAACTGATGGAGCGCATGCACGACATTCAGGTCAAGCTCGACGCGGCCGATGCGTGGAGCTTGCCGAACAAGGTTGAAACCGTGCTCGACCGATTGAACCTGACCGGCGACATGCTGATGAAAACCCTGTCTGGCGGCATGCAAAAGCGCGTCGCGCTGGCGCGCGCGCTGGTCTCGGCGCCCGACGTGCTGCTGCTCGATGAGCCGACCAACCATCTTGATTTCACCTCGATTTTGTGGCTCGAAGGCCTGCTGCGCGACTTCCGTGGCAGCGTGTTGTTCATTACCCACGATCGCTCCTTCCTCGACAATGTGTCGACGCGGATTATCGAGCTCGACCGTGGCCGACTGCTGTCGTACCCGGGCAACTTCACCACCTACCAGACCCGCAAGGCCGAGCAGCTGGAAAACGAAGAAGTGGAAAACGCCAAGTTCGACAAATTCCTGGCGCAGGAAGAAGTGTGGATACGCAAGGGCGTCAAGGCACGCCGCGTGCGCGACGAAGGCCGCGTGCGCCGCCTCGAAGCGTTGCGCCTGACGCGTGTTGCGCGCCGTGACCAGCAGGGCCAGGTCAAGCTGGAAGTCGGTTCGAGCGAACGCTCGGGCAAGATCGTGGCCGAGCTGGAAAATGTCAGCAAGCGCTTTGGCGACCGCGTGATCATCGACAACTTCACCGGCACCATCCTGCGCGGCGACAAGGTCGGCCTGATCGGCGCCAACGGTGCCGGCAAGACCACTTTGCTCAAGATGATACTTGGCGAGCTGGCGCCCGATACCGGCACGGCCAAGCTCGGCACCAAGCTGCAAGTGGCGTACTTCGACCAGATGCGCACCCAGCTCAATGAAGAAGCAAGCCTGATCGAAACGATTTCGCCGGGCAGCGACTGGGTGGAAGTGAACGGCCAGCGCAAGCACTCGATGAGCTATCTGAACGATTTCCTGTTCTCGCCCGAGCGTGCACGCTCGCCGGTCAAGACCCTGTCCGGTGGCGAGCGCAACCGCTTGCTGCTGGCGCGCCTGTTCGCCAAGCCGGCCAACTGCCTGGTGCTCGATGAACCGACCAACGATCTGGATATCGATACGCTGGAATTGCTGGAAGAGTTGCTGGAAGACTACAAGGGCACCGTGTTCCTGGTCAGCCACGACCGCACCTTCCTCGACAACGTCGTCACGCAGGTGGTGGTCGCCGAAGGTGCCGGCAAGTGGCGCGAATTCGTTGGCGGCTATACCGACTGGGAGCGCGTGCGCACCTTGCCGGTGGCCGCCGCCCCTGCCAGCAAGCCTGCCGTCAAGGCCGAGGCCGCCGCACTTGCCGCCAAGAAAAAGCTCAGCTACAAGGAGCAGCGCGAACTCGATGAATTGCCGAAGCTGATTGCCAAACTGGAAGACGAGCAATCGGTGCTGGCCGCCGAGTTGTCGCATCCCGACTTCTACAAGAAGACGCCGGCCGAGGGCAAGCGCCTGAACGCGCGCGTGGCCGAGATCGAAAGCGAACTGCTGGACGCGCTGGAGAAATGGGAACTGATCGAGGCGCGCGCCAATAGTTGATGCTTCTTCATCGCTTGTTGTCATTCAAAGCACGATTGTTTCCCACGGAAACGGTCGTGCTTGATATAATCAATTGATTATATTTTTTACATCGAGAGATGCATGTTTATTATTGAAATCTCGCACTCCGGGCCGGTGCGTCCCGCGCTGCCAGCCCCTCCTTGCACGCGGCCACATGCCTGACCGCACGGCATGCCCAGGGTAGCGCCATTCCTGGCCTACCTCTACTTCATATTTCTGGCGGACTGGCCGCGGCCATTGTGACGGGGGTTGTTGTTTTTCTGCTGTGACCAATCGACTGCAGCCTGATGCTGTTGCGCCCGCCAGTGGCTGTGCTCGCCAATCCTTGTGCCTGGCGTAGCGAAGCGCTTGCCTGGCTTCAGGATAATTTCTGGTGGGCACTGGAATTGCTGGTAGTATTGCCCTGTCAACTGTTTGCCTTGTCAAAGACTAAATCCATGTTGAATTTTTTGCAAAAAAAGTCATTTGCCAAATCGCTCTCGGTCAGGCCGGATCTGCGGGCGTTGATGTTTTTAGCCGTAACGCTTTCCAGCAGTGCTGCGCTGGCCGATATCAGTGATACGGTCAAGCCGTTTGCCGCTGCTGCCTATTCCTATGATGACAATCTGATGCGCCTGCCGGACGAGGTGCCCGGCTTTACGGGAGCCCGTTCCGATACCTCGCGCATGCTGCAGGCCGGCTTTCTGTTCAACCGCCCGATCGGCCGGCAGATCCTCACCGGCCAGGCCAAGTGGTCGAAGGTGAGCTTCAACCGTTTCAGCCAGTTCGATTACGACGGCAAGGATTTCCTGGCCGATCTTGAATGGCATCTGGGCAATCATCTGGAAGGCCATGTGGGCGCCAGCTATTCGCAAACGCTGACGCCGTTCAGCGATTTCCAGAGCTCGGTACGCAATTTGCGCACCGAGCGCCGCGAGTATGTCGACGGCGCCTGGCGCTTTCATCCCAGCTGGCGCGTGCGCAGCGGCTACACGCGTGACCGTTATTCGTATGACCTGCCACAGCAGGCGTTTTCCAACTGGATCGAAAACGCCGCCGAGCTGGGACTCGATTACCTGGCGCCCAGCGAAAGCCGGGTTGGCCTGCAGCTGCGCCATCTCGACGGCGATTACCCTGACCGCGTTGGCGCTGCGGCTGGCACTTATGGCAACGGCTATCGCCAGGACGAGATCAAGGCCAATATCTATTGGACTCTGAGCGGCATGACGCAGCTCGAGTTCCTGGGGGGCTGGGTACGCCGCAGCAACAAGCTGTTGTCCGGCCGCGACACCAGCGGACGCAACGGACGCCTCAGCGTGTACTGGCAGCCGCTGGGCAAGGTGCGCTTTACCGGCATGCTCTGGCGCGAATTCGGTTCGGTCGACAACTCGCTGGTCACCAGCAGCCTCAATACGGGCGCCAGCCTGGGCGGCGTATGGACGGCTTCGGCCAAGGTGCGCGCCGAAGCGCAGCTGCGCCGCGTCCGGCGCGATTTTGCCGCCGCCAGCGGCCTGACCCTGCCCGGCGATGGCCGCGACAGCACCAACACCGCATCGCTGGGGCTGACCTATGCCCCGCATCCCAAGGTGCAACTGGGCGCCCGCGTGTTCCGTGAGCAACGCAGCGGCGTGGCCATCATCGATAGCGGCAACTACCGCGCCAAAGGCGTTTCTTTCAATGGCAGCATACAGTTTTAAACCATGGACATGACGGTCAACGATATTCCCCTGATCTCTTTCTTTCAGCGGGTCCTCGATCCTTTGGTGATCATGGGCCTGCTTTACCTGCTGGCGTTCGCCTCCGGTTCGCCATTTACCGGCTATATGCTGGTGCTGATGATACTGGCCATCTTCATTTCGTCGACCGTGTTTCAACATATCGACCCCTACCGTACCTGGCGCAGCGGGCGCATGCTGGCGTATGCGCGCGACATCCTGATCGGCTGGAGCCTTACCGTCCTGATCCTGACCTTCCTCGGCTCGGCCACCGGCCTGGCCTATCATTTCGATACCGAGGTGGTGCTGGCCTGGTTCGTCCTGACGCCGTTCGTGTTGCTGACCTGCCATCTGGCGGCGCGCAAGTTCAGCCTGCGCCCCGATGGCGAGAGCGAAGTGCGCTCGGTGGTGATCATCGGCGCCAATGACGCCAGCCTGAAGTTTGCCGCCACCGTCGCGCGCAATCCGAACCTGTTCATGAACGTGCATGGTTTTTTCGACGACCGTACCGACGACCGATGGCCCGAGAAAATGCGCGAACCGATGCTGGGGCGCATGGATGACATCGCCGCTTACGTGCGCGAACACCAGATCAAGATGATTTTCATCAGCCAGCCGATTTCGGCGCAGCCGCGCATCCGCAAGATGCTCGACGACCTCGAAGACACGACGGCGTCGGTGTATTTCTTGCCCGATATTTATATCTTCGACCTGATGCAGGCGCGTTTCGACAATGTGGGCGGCATGCCCGTGATCGCCATCCGCGAGTCGCCCTTTACGGGCTATAACAGCATGATCAAGCGCGGCAGCGATATCCTGCTGGGTTTGCTGATCCAGGTTTTGTTGCTACCGGTAATGCTGCTGATCGCCATCGCCGTCAAGGTCAGCTCGAAAGGGCCGGTGATTTTCCGCCAGCGCCGCTATGGCCTGTACGGCGAAGAAATCGTGGTCTACAAGTTCCGTTCGATGACGGTGCACGAGGATGGCGACAAGGTGGTACAGGCGACCAGGGATGACCAGCGGGTGACCCGGGTCGGCGCTTTCCTGCGCCGCAGCTCGCTCGACGAACTGCCGCAGTTTCTCAACGTCTTGCAAGGGCGCATGAGCATCGTCGGCCCGCGCCCGCATGCGGTGGTGCATAACGAGCAATACCGCAAATTGATCAAAGGCTACATGCTGCGCCACAAGGTCAAGCCCGGCATCACCGGCTGGGCGCAGGTGAACGGTTTGCGCGGAGAAACCGAGACGCTCGACAAGATGGAAGCGCGCATCCATTTCGACCTCGACTACCTGCGCAACTGGTCGCTGTGGCTCGATTTGTGGATTATTATCCGCACCGTGAAAGTGGTGCTGGCGCGCGATAATGCGCATTGACGCCTGCTTCGGCCGTTGCACCATCGCACCCATGCTAAAAATACGGTTGAATAAACGTTGCGCGGTATTAATACGCGTTAAAATGGCGCATCGTGCTTCCGAGCGCGCCGTCCGATCGCGACAGGTGCGCCAGGCGCGTGATTGCCTGGCCGCCTGCTGCGGCAGTTTGCCTTCCTTGTGGAAAGGCCGCAGTCATGTTCTTCCTCTTACGGCCTTGCCCCTGCCGGCCTTGCGTTACCGTAAATGGTAACTTGCAAGGCAACTCGACTCATCATCAACAAGCATTATCGCCGTGTCTGATGCATAATCATTTGCAATCAACAGACGCTGGAAAAAGTTGTTTTTTTATCTTATTAGTAGATATTTAGGCAAATATTTCACTTGTTGAGTTATGTCAGCTGTATTATATTTGCAAGATTGTTAATTTGTTGATGCATATCTATAAATTGTGGAAAACATCTGGCGATGACCGCGCATGCCAGCGCCGGGCCGCCACCTGATCTCCGCAGCGAGATAGGCATTTTCCTGCTGGTTATTGCTAAGGAGCACGCTTGAGTCATTTTATCCATTCCCGTCCTGCACCACGCCTGCTGTGCGCTGCGCTGGTCCTGCTGGCTGCGGCAGGCCTGTCCGCCTGCGGCGACAAGGAAAAAAAGCCTGGCCAGTCGCTGGCCAGCGTCAATGGCAAGGAAATCACCATCTTGCAGCTCAATGAAGAGCTGCAGCGCGCCGGCGTGCAGTCGACGCAGCAGGCCGCTGCCAGCAAGCAGCTGCTCGAGTCGCTGATCGACCGCCAGTTGTTGCAAAATGAAGCGGAAAAGGAAAAAGTCGATCGCGATCCGAAAGTCATGCAGGCGATCGAACGGGCCAAGGCCCTGATCCTGGCGCAGGCTTACATGCAGAAGCGCATCGGCGCCGCCGTGCATCCGGGCAAGCCGGAAGTCGAGGCCTATTTCACGCAAAATCCGCAGTTTTTCACCCAGCGCAAGCAGTTCGACATGCGCCAGCTGATCCTGCCCACCAGCGCGCTCAACGATGAACTGAAAGCCGTGATCGATGGCGCCAGGTCGCTCGAAGAGGTGGCGCAATGGCTCGACGGCCACAAGGTTGCCTATGCCCGCAGCCAGGTGTCGCGCACCAGCGCCGACCTGGCACCTGAACTGAGCAGCAAGCTCGCGTCGATGACGAAAGGGCAGTTGTTCATCGTGCGCGAAGGCGAGCGCAGCCTGCTCGTGTCGCTGGCCGATGTAAAGGACAGTCCGGTCGGCCTGGATGTGGCCACGCCGCAAATCGAGCAATTTCTCGCCAACAAGAAAAGCAAGGACGCCGCCGACGCCGAATTGAAACGCCTGCGCGCCAGCGCCAAGATCGAGTATTTCAACAAGGACGCGGTCCCGGTCCCGGTCCCGGCCCCGGCCGCTGCCGCCACAGCCCCGGCTGGCGCGCCAGCGGCGCCCGCCGCCACGGCAGCGCCGGCCGGCAGCACGAACGAATCGACTGAACGCGGCGTGGCCGGTTTGAAATAAGCGTGGCCATTCGTCGTTCTACATCAGCAATAACCAAGGGATATCAGTAATCATGAAACGACTCGCAAACTGGATGATGGCGGCCTTGCTGACCCTGGCCGCAGGCATGGCTTTGGCTGCCGACGTGCCGCTCGGCGCCGGTGATGTGCTGAAAATCTCCGTCTACGGCAACCCGGACCTGGGTCTGGAAACGCGCGTGAGCGAGGCGGGCCAGATCACCTTCCCGCTGGTGGGGGCAGTCGAGGTCGGCGGCCTGTCGGCCTCGGCAGCGGAAAAGAAACTCGGTGGCCTGCTGGAGAGCGGCGGCTACCTGCGCAAGGCGCAAGTGAACATCATCGTCACCAGCCTGCAAAGCCAGCAGGCTTCGGTGCTGGGACAGGTCAACCGCCCGGGCCGCTATCCGCTGGAAGGCAAGCGTACCGTGATGGACATGCTGGCGATGGCCGGCGGCATGAATCCCGAAGGATCCGACCAGGTCAGCCTGATCCGCAAGCGCGCCGGCAGCACGTCGCGTGAAGTGATCGACATCCTCGACATCGTGCGCAGTGGCGACCTGAAGGGTGACATGGAGGTGTCGGGCAACGATATCATCTACGTCGAGCGCGCGCCGCGCTTCTATATCTATGGCGAAGTGCAGCGCCCGGGCGCCTTTCGCCTGGAACGCAACATGACCGTGGTGCAAGCGCTGGCCGTCGGCGGCGGCCTGACCCAGCGCGGCACCGAGCGTGGCGTGCGCATCAAGCGCCGCAATGCGGCCGGCCAGGTCGAAGTGATCCAGGCCAGGCACGACGACCTGCTGCTGGTCGACGATGTCGTGTATGTACAGGAAAGCCTCTTCTAAGCGCGCGCCTGCGCCTATTGTCAAGTATTGAAAGTCTCGCCATGAATCTGTCCCAACTATTGCTGATCCTTCGGGCGCGCAAGAAAATTGTCTTGCTGGCCTTGCTGATCACCGTCGCCCTGGCGCTTGGCGTCAGCCTGGTCCTGCCCAAGACTTACAAGGCCACCAGCACCTTGCTGATGAACTACAAGGGGATCGATCCCCTGACCGGCGTCACCCTGCCGGGCCAGCTGCTGCCTGGCTACATGGCGACCCAGGTCGACATCATCGGCAGCAAGAACGTGGCGCTGCGCGTGGTCGACCAGCTCGAACTGGCCCGTAGTCCGGCCGTCATCGCCCAGTTCAACGAAGCGGCGAAAGGCAAGGGCACGGTGCGCGACTGGCTGGCCGACCTGCTGCTGAAAAAACTCGAAGTGATGCCATCGCGCGAAAGCAGCGTGGTCGACATCAGCTTCAAGGGCGCCGACCCGCAATTCGTGGCGGCCGTGTCGAATGCGTTCGCCGAGCAATACCAGAAAGTCAGCATCCAGCTGAAGGTCGATCCGATGCGCAAGGCGACCACCTATTTCGACGACCAGACCAAACTGCTGCGCGACAATGTCGAACAGGCGCAAAGCCGTTTGTCGAAGTATCAGCAGGACAATGGCATCGTCAGCCTCGACAATCGCCTCGATGTGGAATCGAACCGCCTGAACGACTTGTCGGCCCAGCTGGTGATCGCCCAGGGACAATCGATGGAAGCGACCTCGCGCCAGCGCATGGCCTCCGGCGGCAACTTGTCCGAGTCGCCCGACGTGGCCTCGAATCCGCTGATCCAGAGCCTGAAGCTGGGCCTGGGCAATGCCGAAGGCAAGCTGGCTGAACTGGGCCAGCGCCTGGACCGCAACCACCCGCAGTACCAGAGCGCCAAGGCCGAAGTCGACAAGCTGCGCCGCGACCTGGCCGAGCAGACCCGCGCCACCTCGCAAAGCGTGGGCAACAATGCGCAAATCTTGCAGCAGCGCGAAGCGTCGATCCGCGCCGCCCTGGCCGCGCAAAAGGCCAAGGTACTGGAACTGAACCGCACGCGCGATGAAATGGGCGTCATGAGCAAGGATGTGGAAAGCGCGCAGCGCGCCTTTGACGTGACGTCGCAGCGCCTGTCGCAAACGCGCATCGAAGGCCAGGCCGAGCAGTCCGATATCGCCATGCTCAACCCGGCCGTCGCGCCGATCCAGCCGGACAGCCCGAATATTGCGCGCAATGTGCTGCTGTCGATCTTCCTTGGCATCATGCTCGGCTGCGGTATCGCCTTGCTGGCTGAACTGCTGGACCGCCGCATCCGTTCTGACCAGGACCTGAGCGACGTGCTGCAGATCCCGGTGTTCGGCGTGGTCGACTGGAAGCAGAAACAGCGCCGCCCGCGCGGCTTGCGTGGCCTGTTGCCGCGCCGCCTGCGACTCAATTGAGATGGAAACGAAGATGACATCAACTGCACCTCTGTCAAACAGCACACCCCAGCCACGTGGCGCCGATTCCAGCATCGGCGGCCTGCTGCTCGAATCGGGCAAGATCACGCCTGAAAATGCCGAGCGCGTGCTGCGCATGCAAAAGGAACTGGGCATCCGCTTCGGCGAAGCGGCCCAGCGCCTGGGCCTGATCACGGAAGCGGACATCCAGCAGGTGCTGGCGCGCCAGTTCGACTATCCCTATTTGCAGCCGGGCGCCGGCAAGTATCCGCAGGAACTGGTGGCGGCTTATCAACCGTTCAGCCCGCAGGTGGAAACCCTGCGCGCCGTGCGCAGCCAGCTGATGCTGCGCTGGTTTGCCCGCGGCAGCAAGTCGCTGGTGGTGCTGGGCATGGAGCCGGGCGACGGCGCCAGCCTGTTCGCGGCCAACCTGGCGGTGGTGTTTTCCCAGTTGGGCGAACACACCTTGCTGGTCGACGCCAACCTGCGCAAGCCGCGCCAGCAGGAAATCTTCGACCTGAAAACACGCCAGGGCCTGTCCGACGTGCTGGCCGGGCGCGCCGAGCTCGACATCATCGCCAAGGTGGAATCGTTTGTCGCCCTGTCGGTGCTGGCGGCGGGCACCTTGCCGCCGAATCCGCAGGAATTGCTCAGCCGTAGTTCCTTCGTCACGCTCAACAAGCAGCTGGAAAGCCGCTACGACGCGGTGCTGTATGACGTGCCGGCCTATGCCACCGGCTCGGACGCGATCGCGGTGGCCGCGCGCGCCGGTGGCGTGCTGCTGGTGGCGCGCAAGAACAAGACGCCGATGGCGGAAGTGGCCGCCATGTCCGAACAGATGACGCAAAGCGGCGCCCAGGTGGTCGGCTCCGTGATGGTTGATTTTTGATGGCTGCGCACGGCCACGCCATGCCGCCGGCCCGCACCGGCCGCTTCGTGCTGCCCGACTGGCTGCCGCTGGCGCTCGGCTTCCTGGCCATGCTGGTGCCCAGCCTGGTCGGCCTGTTTCGCGGCATCTGGTCGACCGAAGAGCAGGCCCACGGCCCGATCATCCTGGCCCTGTCGCTGTGGCTGATCTACCGCAAGTGGCCCGAGATGCTGGCCGGCAGCGCCGGCGCGCCCGGCAGCCGCGCCGGCTGGCCGCTGCTGGTAGTGTCCCTGCTGCTGTACGTGCTGGGCCGTTCGCAACAGATATTGTCGCTTGAAATCCTGGCCCTGATCGGCACCGGCCTGGCGCTGTTGTTGAGGAAGCGCGGCCGTCCTGCCGCCCGCATGCTGTGGTTTCCGTTCTTTTTCATGCTGTTCATGGTGCCGCTGCCGCTGCCGCTGGTGACCACCCTGACCATGCCGATGAAGATGGCCGTGTCGTATGTCACCGAACACCTGCTGTTCCTGGCCGGTTATCCGATCGCGCGCACCGGCGTGATCCTGCAGATCGGCCAGTACCAGCTGCTGGTGGCCGATGCCTGCGCCGGCCTGCAGACCTTGCTGACGCTCGAAGCGCTGGGGCTGTTCTACCTGAACCTGGTACGCCACACTTCGCCATTTCGCAATATCGTGCTGGCGCTGCTGATCGTGCCGATTTCGTTTACCGCCAACGTCATCCGCGTCATGACGCTGACCCTGATCACCTATTATTTCGGCGACGCCGCCGGCCAGGGCTTTTTGCACGGCTTTGCCGGCATGGTGCTGTTCATCAGCGCGCTGCTGCTGATCCTCGCCGTTGATTCCCTGCTGCAATGGATCGTGCGCAGGCGCGGCGGCGGACCGGCGCCAGCAAAAGGAGTGGCGCCATGAATGCTGCGCTACGCATGAACTTGCTGCTGGGCGCCTTGATGCTGGGCGCGGCGATCCTCAGCCGCGCGGTGGCGCCGGGCGTAAAAATGTCGGACCAGCGCCCCAGCTTTTCGCTGGAAACGGCGATACCGCAGGCGTTTGGCGAATGGCGCCTCGACAATACGCTGGTGCCGCTGCAGGTCGATCCGGACACCCAGTCGCGCCTGAACAAGATCTATAACCAGACCCTGTCGCGCACCTACGTCAATGCGCGCGGCGAACGGGTGATGCTGTCGATCGCCTATGGCGGCGACCAGAGCGACAACATGAGCGTGCACAAGCCCGAAGTGTGCTACGCCGCGCAGGGCTTCCAGGTCGAGCGCGACGAATACGGCGAACTCGCTACCTCGTACGGCAAGCTGCCCGTCAAGCGCCTGCTGGCGGTGACCGGCAACCGCAGCGAACCGATCACGTACTGGATCACGGTTGGCAACAAGATCAGCAAGGTCGGCCTGCAGCAGCGCCTGGAGCAGTTGCGCTACGGACTGACGGGCACGGTTGCCGATGCCATGCTGTTTCGCGTCTCCAATATCGACACCGACTTGCCGCACTCGTATCAGTTGCAGGCCAATTTCGTCAACAGCCTGCTGGCCAGCATGCCAGTGGCCGAGCGCAGCCGCCTGATCGGCACACCGCCGGGTTGAGGCATGACCCGGATGCGCGCTGCGCACCGGGCAGATAGTGAGAATCATGGGCAGCGATATCAATCAAAAAAGCGTCAGCGCCGTCAAATGGGCGGCAATGGGTACGGTCGCGATGTTCGGCCTGCAGCTGGTCACGCAAGTGCTGCTGGCGCGCCTGCTGGGACCGGAAAGCTACGGCTTGTTCGCGATGGGCTTGCTCGTCATGACGTTCAGCAATTTTCTCGCCGACTTCGGCTTTTCCTGGGGCCTGGTGCAGAACCAGACCCTGAGCGAGGAAGATGTGCGCTTCACCGTGACCTGGCAGGCGCTGACGGGGCTGGCGGCGATGCTGCTGCTGTACTTCGTCGCGCCATTGGTTGCACTCTACTTCAAGGAGCCGCGCATCGGTCCCGTGGTCGCCTGGATGAGCCTGACCTGCGTGCTCAATGCACTGACGGCCACCGGCAGCGGCCTGCTGCGCCGCCAGCTCGATTTCCGCGCCCTCAACATCATCCAGCTGACCAGTTACATCGTCGGCTATCTGATGATCGGCCTGTCGATGGCGTACGCCGGCGCCGGCGTGTGGACGCTGGTGGCGGCATGGCTGGGCCAGGCAGCCACGGCCTTGCTGCTGACCTATGCGCGCACGCGCTTTTCACTGCGTCCGCTGCTGTGGTACGAGGGCGCGCGCCGCTCGACCCATGTGGGCCTGACGGTGTTCGTGACCAATCTGTGCAACTGGTTCCTGAACAACCTGGACCGGGTCTTCCTGGGCCGCTTTCTCACTGCCCATGCGGTTGGCGTGTACGCGGTCGGCTACAACCTGGCCAATACCCCCAACGGGCTGTTCCTGAACGCCTTGCAGCCGGCGTTTCTCGCCACCGGCGCCAAGCTGCAGGACGACCTGCCGCGCCTGCGCGACATGTATGTGTCGGTGCTGGCGACGATCTGGATCGTCATCCTGCCGCTGTTCGTGCTGCTGGCCGTGACGGCGCCGGCCCTGATCGGCGTGTTGTACGGCAAGATCTGGCAAGAGTCCGGCATCGTGCTGGCGATCCTGGCGCTGGCCATGCCGGCCTATATCACCTGGGGCATGTCGACGCCGATCTTGTGGAATACCGGCGGCAAGCACCTGGAAAGCCTGCTGCAGCTGCCGCTGATCGTGGCCGCCGGCGCCGCGCTGTTCCTGCTGGCGGGGCAGGGCGCGGCGATGGTGGCGCTGATCGCCGCCACCACTTTGCTGGCGCGCGCACTGGTGATCGGCACGGCGGCCTGCTGGCGCCTGAAGGTGGGCCTGCGCGAGCTGGTGCCGCTGGCGGCGCGCGGCATCGGCATGGGGTTGCTGGCCGGTGCCGGCAGCTGGGTCGGCACCCTGCTGGGCGCCATGGCCGGCAGCCATCCGCTGGCCGCTTTCCTGGGCGGCGCCTCGCTCGGTGGCGTGGTGCTGCTGGCCGCCGTGCTGGCCTGGCCGGCGTTGCTGGGCAACCGCGTGGTTGGCATGCTGGGCCGTTTCAGTCCGCCGCTGCCGGCCAGCGCCATCCGCCGTTTGCGCGCACGCTGCGGCGCGGACGACCATCTGATCAAACCCGAGAATGACATGAGTGAAACGACATGAGTGAAATACTGTTTGGCCTGGTTGTGTTGATGGCCGCGCTGGTGGTGGTGTTCGTCATCGCCTTGAGCATTCACTGGGGTAACAAGCGCGCGACCGGTCTGGTGCCCTATGTGTTTTATCCGGTGCTGCTGTCGATCGCCATCACCGCCATGTTGTCCGGCCGTGATTTTTCGGTCAGCGAGGTCTTGTTGAGAGTCGAGGCCGTGGCGCGCCATCCGGCCAGTGTCTGGGCCGGCCGCCTCACTTCCCTGTTCGTGATCTTTGCCTGCGGCGAGCGCATCCTGCACCGACTGACAACCCGCGAAAAAACGCAGCCCATACCGATGCTGCTGTTCTGGGCCTTCACCTTGTATTTCCTGAGCAATATCGTCAGCCCGGCCCTGTTTGGCCGCCATACGGAACTGTCGCATGAATACCTGTACATGTTCCTGGCCGGCTGTGCCGCCCTGCTGATGACGTCGCGCGAAGTGGACATGAGCGTGGTGGCGATGCGCAACGCCAACCTGCTGTTCCTGTTGCTGAGTGCGGCCATGGTGTCCTGGAAACCGAACATGGTCATCATGAAGAATTACCATGGCCTGCTGCCGTTCCTGAATATCCGCTACGCGGGGCTGGCCAGCCATGCCAACGTGCTCGGGCCGATGGTGGTGGTATTCCTGCTGTGCCTGTGGCGCAAGCCGTTTGCATGGCGTGCGCTGAATGTGTTCGCCTGGGTCGTGGGCCTGGCCAGCCTGCTGCTGGCGCAATCGAAGACCAACTGGATCGCCTGCATCCTGTGCTTTGCCTGTATCGGGTATTTCGGCTTTCGCGCGCAGATCAAGCTGCGCCTGTTCGATTACCGCCGGCCGCAATTGTCGATCGTCGCCATCTTGTGTTTCATCCTGCTGTGCACGACGGTCGTGCTGGTCTTGATGTTCGGCGGTCTCGACGCCAAGCTGGCGCGCTTTGCCACCAGCGATGAGGGATTTGAACTGATGAGCCTGACGGGCCGCGACGTGATCTGGCAGGTGGCGCTGCAGGAGTGGCACAAGAGTCCGGTTTTCGGCTACGGCTTGCTGTTGTGGGATGACGCCTTCCGCGCCAGCATCGGCATGCCGTATGCCACGCACGCGCACAGCCAGTTTTACCAGAGCCTGGCCAGCGCCGGCACCATCGGCGCCATCGGCCTGGTGCTGTATGTGGTGGTGCTGCTGTACGCTTCGGCGCGCACGGCCAGCGCCAGCCAGGGCTTGTCGATGGCGCTGTTCGTGCTGATCGCCAGCCGTTCCTTCAGTGAGGTGCCGCTGGTGATGACGGGCTTTGCTGCCGAGGCGCTGACCCATGTGCTGTTGCTGATCATTATCACGGCCAATTATCCGGTGGCCGACAGGCAGGCGGTGAGGGCGCGCAAGGCGCGCATACCGGGGATGGCGTGATGCTGTGCTCAGTCATTGTTCCGCTGTATAACAAGGCGCCCTATATCGAGGCGACACTGGCGTCGGTGCTGGCGCAGACGCACGCCGACTGGGAAGTGGTGGTGGTCGACGATGGCTCCACCGACGATGGCGCGGCGCGCGTGCTGGCCTGTGCTGATCCGCGCGTGCGCCTGGTGCGCCAGGCCAACGGCGGCGTGTCGCGCGCGCGCAACCGCGGCATTGCCGAGGCGCGAGGCGAGCTGGTGTGTTTCCTCGATGCTGATGACTGGTACGCGCCAGACTATCTGCGCACGCAGGTCGCCCTGGCGCAAGCCTATCCGGCCGAATCCTACTTCGCCACCAGTTTCAAGCGCGTCACGCCCGGTGGCGATGCGGCGCTGGCCGATGCCCCGGCCACGCCGGAGCAGGTCACGCTGGTCGATGATTTCTTTGCGCGTTGCAATCGTGTCTGGATATCCTTCTTTACCAGTTCGGTTGCCGTCAGGCGCGCCGCGCTGTGGGCCTTGCAGCCGTGTTTCCCGGAGGGCGAGCAGTTCGGTGAAGATCTCGACCTGTGGTTCAGGCTGGCGGAACGGCACCGCCTGGTGCTGGCGGCAGCACCGCTTGTGGCTTACCGGCTGGAAGTGGGCGGCAGCCTGAGTGCCACCCATGGTCGCGACCAGGTGCTGCCCGTATTTGCCCGCCTGGAGTTGCGCGCACGCAGCTGGCCACGCGACAATCCGGCCCGCCGGCACGCCTTGCTGCTGGTGTCGAATGCACGCGTGGTGGTGGCGCGCGAATTACTCGAAGCAGGGCGCCGCGGCGCCGCGCTGGCCGAACTGGCGCGCGCCACGCGCAACGGCATCACGCGCCACTGGTGGAGCACGGCGGCCATGTGCTTGTTGTTTACATCAGGCATGACGCAGCGCTGGACTCTGTGGCGAAAATCACGCATCGGCGCTTAATGTCGACGTTGCCTGTGGGCATTTCGGTATAATTGACACAATTGCCCAAGTTCTTCTTGGTTACAAAATCCTGCACCTATGCCATTGCGAAAAGACCCCCCGCTTGCGTTGCCATCGCCCCGCGCGACGCCGCCGTGAGGTCCGAGCAGCGCTCAACCTGACACCCGTCCAAGGAACTTCCTCCATGAATTCAAGCAAACGCCCCCTGCTGCGCGCTGGATTGCTATTATTGCTGCCATTGTGCGGTGCTGCCCGGGCAGACTGGGTGCAGGCGACCGATCCGCTGGCCATCCGCGCGCTGCCCGACAACATGCAGACACAGGTGCAGAACCCGCCCACGTTCTCGTGGTCGCGCCACCCGTCGGCGCCGCCGGAATACATTATCCAGGTCCATCTGAACGGCGTGCTGAACCGTACATTCAAGACCGATCGCAACTGGTATTTGCCAGCAAAAGCATTGCCTGTTGGTAACTACACGTGGCGTGTGCGTCCCTCGACTTCGCAGGAGTGGTCGACGCCACGCAGCTTCGTTCTTGGTACTGGCTCGACGGTGTTCGAAGTCGGCGAAAATGTCTATCTGCGCAACACCATCTTGCGCAAGGTGCGTCCGCGTTCGCTGCCGAGCGGCGTCAAGCCGTTCGCGTCGTGGAGCGCCGCCATGCGCGCCGACCGCCAGCTGGCGCTGACGGGCCTGACCAATGAAGTCAATTACTATGTCTCGTCGCTGGCCACCGTGGCCGACAAGGAATGGCCACTGCCGCCAAGCAAGGTGCGCACGGCAGCACTGGTGGCGCAGCAATCGAACATCATGCAGCGTGTCAACCCGAATGCGCGCCAGCTCGAAGGCGCTGCGCTGCTGTACCGCCTGACGGGCAACAAGATCTACCTCGATGAAGCGATCCGCCGCGGCGACCAGTTCGCGGCGCTGGACGTGAACGGCCCCACCAGCTACGCCAACCAGGACATGGGCAGCCGCGTGATCGCGCAAAGCCTGATGAAGGCAATCGACTTCCTGGGCGACGCGCTGGTGGTCAACGGCGACACCACGCGCCGCGCCAAGTGGCTGTCGGTGGTGTCGACGCGCACCAGCGCCCTGTATGCGGACTTGTCGGCCGGCGGCGGCCGCCTCGACCAGATGCCCTATGATTCGCATGCGGCCACCAGCATGGCTTACCTGACGCTGACGTCGACCCTGGCGCTGGGCGATATTCCGGAAGCCCAGGCCTGGTTCGATTTCTCGTTCCGCGCCTTTGTCAGTTCGTTCAGCGTGTGGAGCGGCCCGGAAGGCGGTTTTGCCAACGGTACCGCATATGCCGAATATGAAGCCGACTTTGCGCTGCAGATCTGGCCCGCGCTGGCGCAGGCGACCGGCGTAAACATGTTCGACAAACCCTGGTCGCGCGGTTTTGCGCAGTTCCTGATGCATTTCGTGCCGCCCGGCCAGCAGACCCACGTGTTCGGCGACGGCCACGAGACGGCGCCTGAATATCGCTTCATGAAGGGCTTCGCGTCGCGCTACGCCACGCCGCAGGCGGCCTGGTATGTGAAAAACCTGACGCGTCCGGACGACGTGCTCGCCACCTTGCAAGCGCCGTATCCGATGCCCGTCAATACAGTCACGGCCGCTGCCACGCCGCCGGCCAACGCCGCCTACTATCCGAGCATCGGCTGGACCGCCATGCACAGCAACCTGGCCGACAGCAACCGCACCTCGCTGTATTTCAAGGCCAGCCCGTACGGCTCGTTCAACCACAGCCACGGCGACCAGAACGGTTTTGTGCTGTTCAGCGGTGGCGTGCCGCTGCTGACGGAAACCGGCTGGTATGACTGGTACGATTCGCCGCTGTGGAACTCCTGGTACCGCCAGTCGAAGTCGCACAATGCGCTGACGTTTGACGGCGGCATCGGCCAGGTGGTCGAGGGCTATGAAGAGCCGCTGTCGCGCAATGGCCGCATCAATGCGTTTTCCACCACGCCGGCCGTCGATTACGTGGAGGGCGACGCGACGCTGGCCTATGCCGGCCTGCTGAAATCGGCCACGCGCAAGATCTGGTATGTGCGCGGTACCGACACGGCGGTGATCCTGGATCAGTATGCATCGGCCACGCCGCGCGTGTTCGAGTGGAACTTCCACGGCTATGCACCGATCGTTGCCGATGCGGCTGGCAATATGTCGATCACCAACCAGGGCCGCAAGGTTTGCCTGGTGCCGCTGGCTACCACGGCGCAGCGTTTCGAGCGCCGCGTGGGGCCGCCGCCACAAAGCGGCGCCTATGAAGACCACGGCGTGTTCGTCAAGACGGCAGCGGCGACCAGCGGTGAGTTCCTGACCGTGCTCGATGTCGGCTGCAAGGGTACGGCGGTCAAGCTCGACACCACTGGCGGCCTGCGCAAGGTGACGGTGGGCACGCAAACGTTGACATTGCCACTGCCAAAGTAATAGCGGCACCTCAGTCCGAAAAAAGCAATACTCCCTGGTATTGCTTTTTTTTTCGGATCTGGCGTGCCGCTAAGACGATGCTATTCATGTAAGGCAATTAATTATTTCGTAAGGGCATGATATGCTGCCGCCTGCAGGCTGCAGCTTCGGCCTTGACTCTTTTCACCGCCCAACCAGTCGAGCCGTTTCGCCCATGACCCTGAAGATATTGCAGCTGGTGCCGGAAAGCCTGCCCACGTTTCGCCCCGATGTGGCGGTGCTGTTCGGAAAATACCTGCCGCGCCATGGCGTCGAATGCGATATTGTCGGCATGCCCTCGCAGCAGGCGCCGCAGGAGCAGGGTTTTCGCTCGGTGCGCAGCCCGCGCTACCGGGCCAGCCGCTTGCTGCGCGAACTGGTTTTTCAAGTGGCCTGCTGGCGTGCCTTGCTGGGCGCGCGGCGTACCGATTGCAATGCGATCCAGGTGCGTGACATGGTGCCGACCGGCTTGCTGGCGCTGGCCGTCGCCCGCCTGAGGGGCATTCCTTTCTATTACTGGGTCTCGTACCTGATCAGCGAAGGGCGCATCGAACGCGCGCGCGCCGGCCTGGCGCAGCGCGCCACCTTGCGCGGACGCCTGGTGCTGTGCAAGGGGCTGGTCGAACAGTGGCTGCTGTACCGTGTGCTGCTGCCGCGCGCCGACCATGTCTTCGTGCAAAGCGAGGCCATGCTGCAGATGATGGCAAAGCGCGGCGTGGGATTGCCGCGCCTGACTGCCGTGCCGATGGGGGTGGACATGGAAGTGCTGGCGCAGCAGGCCATCGATCCGGTGCGCCCGCCTGGCTGGGAAAACCTGCCGCTGCTGGCCTACCTGGGCACGCTGGACCAGTCGCGCCAGCTCGAACGCCTGCTGGACGCCTTGCTGATCGTGCGCCGCAGCATCCCCGATGCCTGCTTGCTGCTGATCGGCGCGTCCGATACGCCGTCCGATGTCGACGACCTGCTCGCATATGCGCAGCGCGCCGGCCTGGCTGGCGCGGTGCAGGTGACTGGCTGGTTGCCTTCCAGCCAGGCCTGGCCGCTGCTCGCCGGCGCCGATGCGGCCCTGTCGTATATTCCGCGTGGCGCCTTGTATGACGTCAGTTCGCCGACCAAGCTGCTCGAATACCTGGCGCTGCGCATGCCGGCCGTGGGCAACGACAGCCCGGACCAGGTGCAAGTGCTGTGCGGCAGCGATTGCGGCTGGCTCACAAGCAGCGAGCCGGCCGCGATGGCCGATGCAATGGTCGACATCTTGCGCGACGTGCCGGCCGCGCGCGCGCGTGCGCAAGGAGGCGCCGCCTATATCGACGCGCAGCGCAGCTACCGCGTGCTGGCAGCCGAGCTGGCGGCGCGTTATCACGGCCTGGCAGGAACTGTTGCGCCCGCTGTTGCAGTGTGAGCGCTAAATAATCGACGCCGCGCGCACAATTGCAAATCTATAACATATAATGCAAATATGACTACTGTAATGCTGCTGGGACCCGCGCTCGATGCCGTCAGCGGCGTGACGACCCATTTGAATCAATTGTTCCATTGTTCGCTGGCGCGCGACTTCCAGCTGGTGCATTTTCAGGTCGGCAGCGAAGGCCGCCGCGAGTCCGGCCTGCGCAAGCTGCTGCGCTTTGCCTGGAGTCCGTTCCAGTTCCTGCAGGCGTTGCGCGTGCACCGGCCGCAGATCGTGCATATCAATACGTCGATGGAATTGAAAAGCTACTGGCGCGACCTGGCTTACCTGCTGGTGGCCAAGGCGATGGGCAAGCAGGTGCTGTACCAGGTGCACGGCGGCGCCTTGCCGCAGGTTTTTTTTGGCGGCAAGCCGCTGCTGACGGGCCTGTTGCGCCGCGTGCTGCGCCTGCCCGATGCGGTGGTGCTGCTGGCGCAATGCGAGTTGCGCGGCTATCGCAGTTTCGATGCCAGCTTGCCGCTCGAGGTGATACCGAACGCGATCGACGCGGGCCTGGACGCCGGCGACAAGCCGCTCGCGCCGCAGCTGCCATTGGCGCTGGTGTATGTGGGACGCCTGGCCGCCAGCAAGGGGCTGTTCGAACTGCTTGAAGCGCTGGCGCTGGCGCGCGCAGCAGGCAGCACGGCCACCCTGGCGCTGGCCGGCAGCGGCCCGGCGCAAGCGGCTTTGCGCGCGCGTGTGGCGGCCTTGCAACTGGAAGGCCAGGTGACTTTCCTGGGGCCCGTGTTTGGCGCCGCCAAGGACGCCTTGTGGCGCGGCGCGGACGTGTTCGGTTTTCCCACGCACCACGAGGGATTGCCGTATGCTCTGCTGGAAAGCATGGCGGCGCGCACGCCGGTGCTGATCTGTCCGGTCGGCGCGATTCCGGACGTGGTGCAGGACGGCGTGCACGGCCTGTTCGTGCCGCCACGCGACGCGCAGGCGCTGGCAGACGCCATCGTGCGTCTCGACGGCGACCGTGCGCTGCTGCAGCGCATGGGACAGGCCTGTCGCGAGCGCATCGATAGTCACTATGCGGTCGAGCGTCTGGCGCAGGATTTCCGCCGTGTCTACCGCGCCTTGCTGGCGTCCTGAGCGGTCCATTTTTCAAGAAGCGAGCCTTTATGTGCGGTATTGCCGGTTTGATCTTTCCTTCGTCCGATGCCGGCCAGCGTGCCGTGCTTGATGCCATGGGCCAGGCGATTGCGCACCGCGGCCCCGATGACACCGGCGTGCTGCAGGCCGCTACCGCCGACGGCGCCTGGCAGGTGGGCTTGCTGCACCGGCGCCTGTCGATCATCGATATCGCCACCGGCCACCAGCCGCTGGGCAACGAGACGGGCGACGTGCAGATCATCTTCAATGGCGAGATCTACAATTACCAGCCGTTGCGCGAGGAACTGATCGCGCTGGGCCACCGCTTCCGCACCGCCTCCGATACCGAAACCATCGTCCACGCCTATGTGCAGTGGGGCGAGGACTGCGTGCGGCACTTTCGCGGCATGTTTGCATTTGCCATCTGGGATGCGCGCATTGATCGTCTGTTCATGGCGCGCGACCCGTTCGGCAAGAAGCCGCTGTTCCTGTGGCAGCACGAAGGCCGGCTCGCCTTCGGTTCGGAAATCAAGGCGCTGCTGGCCTTGCCCGGCGTGGCGGCGCAGGCCAATGAGGAGGCGATCTGGGATTATTTCGCCTACCGCTATGTACCCGGTCCGGCCACCTTGTTCCGGGACATCCGCAAACTCGCACCCGGCTCGACCGCGACCTGGGAAAACGGCGTGCTGCGCGAGCACGTGTACTACACGCCGCCCGACAGCCGCCCGCGCGTGGTGGCCAGCGTGCCGGCCGACCCGGTCGCCACGTTTCTCGACAAGCTCGACGAATCGGTGCGCATCCGCATGATTGCCGACGTGCCGTTCGGCGCGTTCTTGTCCGGCGGCATCGATTCCTCGGCGGTGGTGGCGCTGATGTCGCGCCATGCCGGCGTGCCTGTGAAAACTTTTTCGGTCGGCTTCAAGGAGGGCGGTTTCAGCGAGCTGGCCTATGCGGCCGATATCGCGCGCCAGTTTTCCACCGACCACCATGAACTGGAAGTGTCGGTCGACCAGGTGATCGAGTTGCTGCCCGACCTGGTGCGCTTTCGCGACGCCCCCGTGGCCGAGCCGTCCGATATTCCCATCTACCTGCTGGCGAAGGAATCGCGCAAGACGGTCAAGATGGTGCTGACGGGCGAGGGCTCCGATGAAATCCTGGGCGGCTATCCCAAGCATGTGTACGAGCGCTATGCGGGCAGCTACCAGCAATTGCCGGGCCTGCTGCGGCGCGGCCTGATCGAGCCGGCCATCGGCGCCTTGCCGTATCGTTTTCGCCGCGCCAAGACAGCCATCGTCAACCTGGGCCTGGAAGCGTTCGACGAACGCATGCCGCGCTGGTTCGGCATGATGTCGGACCAGGAGCGGGCGCGCCTGGTGGCGATGCCGGCGCCGCAGCGCTCGCAAGAGGCCGGTCTGGGCTGTGGCGGCGGCGACAACAGCGCGCTGCGCCGCATCCTGTGCTTCGACCAGAAAAGCTGGCTGCCCGACAATCTGCTGGAACGCGGCGACCGCATGACCATGGCCGCCTCGCTCGAAGCGCGCATGCCCTTCATGGACCAGGAGCTGGCCGCCTATGTGTCGAGCCTGTCCGACGACTACCGCGTGCGCGGACGCACCACCAAGTGGATCTTGCGCGAGGCGATGAAGCAGTTGCTGCCACAGGCGATACTGGAACGGCCGAAAGTGGGTTTCCGCGTACCCGTCAACGAATGGTTCCGTGGGCCCATGAAAGATTATCTGTACGAGCACCTGACGGGCGCCTCGTCGCGCACGCGCCACTACTACCATGCGCAGGCGCTCGGGCAGGTGCTGGCCGAGCACGTGAAGGGGCGGCAAAACCACGAGAAGCTGCTGTGGAGTTTGCTGACCCTGGAAGTCTGGCATCGCCAGTACCTGTGAACGCACACCATGCTGGCTAATCTGTCCTGGAAACTGAACCGCCTGCGCGCCATGGGCGCGCCGGAAGTGGCGCACCGCGTGCGCGACGCGGTGCAGCAGCGCCTGCAGGCGCGCGGCATCGGCCTGGCGCACGTGCCGCCGCCGGCCTCGCTGGCGCACTTTGGCCAGCCCTGGCTGGGACTGCCGGCAGACCCGGCACCGCACCTGGCGGCGGCCGAGCGCATCCTGACCGGGCGCTTTGATGTGTTCGCGCTGCGCGATGCCGCACTCGGTTTTCCGCCCGAGTGGAACCGCGACCCGAAGACGGGGACCCTGGCCCCGGTCACGTTTGGCAAGACCCTCAATTACCGCGATGAAGCGGTGGTCGGCGATATCAAATGCTTGTGGGAACCGAACCGCCACCTGATGATCAGTGATCTCGCGATGGCGTACCGCCTCTGTGGCGAGCTGAAATACGCCCGGGCCGTGCAGACCCTGCTGGAATCGTGGTGGCAGCAATGCCCGTATCCGCTCGGGCCGAACTGGAGCAGCGCGCTGGAACTGGCCTTGCGCCTGGTCAGCTGGTCGCATGCCTGGCAGCTGCTCGGCGGCATCGACAGCCCGCTGTTCCACGGCGCCGGTGGCCAGGCTTTCCTGCAGCGCTGGCTGGCCAGCATCTACCAGCATTGCCATTTTATTGCCGGCCATTTTTCGCGCCACTCGTCGGCCAACAACCATCTGTTTGGCGAACTGACGGGGCTGCACGTGGCGGCGCTGACCTGGCCGTGCTGGCCCGAGAGCGCAGCCTGGCTGGCGCAGACGGAGCGCGAACTGGAACAGCAGGCATTGCTGCAAAATGGCCCGGATGGCGTCAACCGCGAGCAGGCGATTTACTACCAGCACACGGTGGCTGACGAGATGCTGCTGTGCCTGCTGGCCGGCCGCGCCAATCGCCGGCCACGTTCGCCCGCGTTCCTGCAGCGCCTTGAGAACATGCTGGAGTTTGTCGCCGCCGCGATGAACGTGGCGGGCGGCATGCCGATGATCGGCGACGCCGACGACGCGCAGCTGGCCAACTGGGACAAGTCACCTGGCGCGAATGTTTATCGCTCATTGCTGGCCAGCGGCGCGGCGCTGTTCGCGCGCAGCGATTTCAAGCTGAAGGCGGGGCGTTTTGACGACAAGAGCGCGTGGCTGCTCGGTGATGCAGGGCGGCAGGTTTTTGACGCCTTGCCGGTCGTGGCGCAGACAAGCTTGCCGCGCAGCTTTCCCGACGGCGGCTACTACCTGATGGGCGCGCGCTTTGACACGCCCAGCGAGGTGCGTTTGATGCTTGACGCCGGTCCGCTCGGCTACCTGGGCATTGCCGCCCACGGCCATGCCGACGCGCTGGCCTTGACCCTGTCGGTGGCGGGCCAGGCGGTGCTGGTCGATCCAGGTACCTACGCCTATCACACGCAAAAAAAATGGCGCGACTATTTTCGTGGCACCAGCGCACACAATACGCTGCGTATCGATGGCGTGGACCAGTCCGTATCGGGCGGCAACTTCTTGTGGCTGCGCAAGGCCAGGGCAAGCTGCCTGGCCTGGCGCGACGATGCCGCAGGCCAGTTCTGCAGCGCCAGCCACGACGGTTACCTGGCCTTGCCCGATCCCGTGTTGCACCGGCGCGAAGTCAGCGTGGCGCCCGATGCCGCGCACATCGTGGTCGATGACGTGCTGGAATGCAAGGGCACGCACGAGGTCGAGCTGTTCTGGCATATCGATCCGCAATGCGCGGTCACGCTCGAAGGCGGCGTGCTGCATATCCGTGGCGACGCTTTCGAGATTGCCATGCACTTGCCGGACATGCCCGGCGCCACGATGGCGCTGGTGCGCGGCAGCGAACAGCCCGTGCTGGGCTGGATTTCGCATCGTTTTGATGAAAAACAGGCTGCGCCCACCTTGGCCTGGCGCGCGCGGCTCGAAGGCGGGGCCAGGCTGCGCACCACATTACACTTGATGACAACTGAGCTATAAAGAATTGACGAGGAAAAAAATGAAAATCAGCATATTTGGTTTGGGTTACGTGGGCGCTGTCTCGGCCGGTTGCCTGGCCACCGACGGCCATGAAGTGATCGGCGTCGACCCGAACAGGACCAAGGTCGAGCTGATCAACCAGGGCACCACGCCGATCATTGAAAAAGACATCGGCGAGATGATTGCTGCCACCGTGAAAAGCGGCCATCTGCGCGCCACCGCGGATGTGCGCGACGCCGTGTTCGGTTCCGACATGTCGCTGATCTGCGTCGGCACGCCATCGCAGTTGAACGGCAACCTGGACCTGAGCCATGTGCGCAAGGTGTGCCAGGAAATCGGCGCGGCGATCGCCGAAAAAGACACCTTCCACGTGGTTGTTGCGCGCAGCACGATGCTGCCCGGCTCGATGCGCTCGCTGGTGATCCCGACCCTGGAAGCGGCCTCGGGCAAGGTGGCCGGGGTCGATTTCGGCGTCTGCAACAATCCCGAATTCCTGCGCGAAGGCACGGCTGTTTACGACTACTACAATCCGCCGAAGACCGTGATCGGCGAGTCCGATGAAAAAGCCGGCGCCCTCTTGGTGCAGCTGTATGAAAAGATGGATGCGCCGCTGGTGCGCACCGATGTGGAAACGGCCGAGATGGTCAAGTACACCGACAACACCTGGCACGCCGTGAAAGTGGCGTTCGCCAACGAGATCGGCAATATCTGCAAGGCGGTCGGCATCGACGGCCACAAGGTGATGGACATCTTCTGCCAGGATACAAAATTGAACCTGTCACCGTACTACATGAAGCCGGGCTTTGCCTTCGGCGGCTCGTGCCTGCCGAAAGACGTGCGCGCGCTGACCTACAAGGCGCGCACGCTGGACCTGGATTTGCCGCTGCTCAACTCGATCCTGCCGTCGAACCAGAAGCAGGTGGAAAAAGGCATCAAGATGATCGCCGACAAGGGCGCGCGCAAGGTGGGTATTCTGGGCTTCTCGTTCAAGGCCGGCACCGATGACCTGCGCGAGTCGCCGCTGGTCGACGTGATCGAATACCTGCTCGGCAAGGGCTACGAGCTGAAACTGTACGACAAGAACGTCAACCTGGCCGCGCTGACGGGCGCCAACCAGGATTACATCCTGAACCACATCCCGCACATCTCCAAATTGATGGTCACCTCAATGCAGGACGTGCTGGACTTTGCCGACACCATCGTCATCGGCAACGGCGCGGCCGAATTCAAGACCGTGCCGGCCAGCCTCAAGCCGCACCAGCATATCGTCGACCTGGTACGCATCAGCAAGGAACAAAGTGGAGAGCAATATGACGGCATCTGCTGGTAATGCCGCGGGCGGCAAGCCCCGCAGGGTATTGATCCTGGTGGAAAACCTGCCGTCGCCATTCGACCGGCGCGTGTGGCAGGAGGCGACCACGCTGCATGCGAACGGTTATGAGGTGTCGATCATCTGCCCGACCGGCAAGGGCTATGAATCGCGCTACGAAGCGATCGACGGCATCCATATCTACCGCTACAACCTGCCGCTGGAAGCCGAAGGCGCCAAGGGCTACCTGGTGGAATACTCGCTGGCGCTGTTCCACACCTTCCGCCTGGCGTGGAAGGTGCATTTCGCGCGCGGCTTCGATGTGATCCACGCCTGCAATCCGCCCGATTTGCTGTTTTTGATCGGCGGCTTTTTCAAGCTGACGATGGGCAAGCGCTTTCTGTTCGACCATCACGACATCAACCCGGAACTGTACGAGGCCAAGTTCGGCCGGCGCGACTTTTTCTACAAGCTGATGGTGCTGTTCGAGCGCTGGTCGTTCCAGAGCGCCGATGTGTCGATCGCCACCAACGAGTCGTACAAGAAGATCGCCATCGAACGCGGCGGCATGAAAGCCGAAGACGTGTATGTGGTGCGCAGCGGCCCCAAGCTGGACCGCCTGCGCGTGCTGCCGCCGGTGCCTGAACTGAAAAAAGGCCGTGCTTTCCTGGTCGGTTATGTGGGCGTGATGGGTGCCCAGGAAGGCATCGATCTGCTGCTGCAGGCGGCCCGATATATCGTGCAGACCCTGGGGCGCCAGGACGTGCAGTTCGGCCTGGTCGGCGGCGGCACCTCGCTGGAACAAATGAAACAGATGGCGCAGGAGATGGGCATTGCCGACTACGTGACCTTCACGGGGCGCGTGCCGGACCAGCAATTGCTGGAAATGCTCAACACCTCAGACGTGTGCGTGAACCCGGACGTGGCCAACGACATGAACGACAAGTCGACCATGAACAAGATCATGGAATACATGGCGCTGGGCAAACCGATCGTGCAGTTCGACCTGGTCGAAGGCAAGGTGTCGGCGCAGCAGGCGTCGCTGTATGCGTTGAAGAACGATCCGGTCGACATGGCGCGCAAGATCGTCGAGCTGCTCGACGACCCGGCGCGGCGCGAACAGATGGGCGCATTTGGCCGCCACCGCGTGATCAACGAGCTGGAATGGGAGTACGAGGCGCCGAAATTGCTGGCCGCCTATGCGCGCCTGTTTCCCGGTGCCGCGCCGGCGCTGCAAACCAGCAAATAAGATCGGGAAAACAGCCATGAAGATTTATCCAGTGATATTGTCGGGCGGTTCCGGCACCCGTTTGTGGCCGCTGTCGCGCGCCGTGCTGCCCAAGCAACTGCTGCCGCTGGTGGGCGAGCTGACCATGCTGCAGGAAACCGCGCTGCGTGCGCACAGCCTGCCGGGCGGGGTTTGCCAGGTGATGCCGCCGCTGGTGGTGTGTGGCAATGAGCACCGCTTCATGGTGGCCGAGCAGCTGCGTGAAATCAAGCTCGAACCGTTGGGCATCCTGCTCGAACCGGTGGGCCGCAATACGGCGCCGGCGGTGGCGGTGGCGGCGCAGTACCTGCTGGCGATCGACCCCGAGGCCTTGATGCTGGTCTTGCCGGCCGACCATGTGATCACCGACGTGGCGGCTTTCCACCAGGCCATCATTGCCGCAGCCGCGCTGGCGGCCGATGGCGCGCTGGCGACCTTCGGCATCGTGCCCACCGCACCGGAAACCGGCTATGGCTATATCCGCGCCGGCGCGACGGTGGGTACCGAACCGGGGCAGGGTGCTTGCCGGGTCGAGCGTTTCGTCGAAAAGCCGGACCTGGCGACGGCGCGGGGTTTCCTGGCGGCCGGAAATTACTTTTGGAACAGCGGCATGTTCTTGTTCCGCGCCGAGCGCTATTTGAGCGAACTGGGCCAATTCCAGCCGGCCATGCTGGACGCCTGCGTGGCGGCCGTGCGCGACGGCTACCGGGACCTCGATTTCTGCCGCCTTGATGAAAAGGCGTTCACCAGCAGCCCGTCCGATTCGATCGACTATGCCGTGATGGAACGCACGGCGCATGCGGTGGTGCTGCCGGCCAGCATCGGCTGGAGCGATGTCGGCTCCTGGACGGCCCTGTGGCAAGTGCAGCAGGGCGACGCCAGCGGCAACGTGGTGCGCGGCGACGTGTATCTCGATGGCGTCAGCAACTGCCTGGTGCGCGCCGAGCGCCGCCTGGTGGCCGTGCTGGGCGTGAGCGACCTGGTCGTGGTGGAAACCGATGACGCCGTTCTGGTGGCCCACAAGGACCAGGTGCAGCGGGTCAAGCAGGTGGTCGACCATCTGAAGCAGCAGGGCCGCAGCGAACACGTGCAGCACCGCAAGGTGTACCGCCCGTGGGGCAGCTACGAAGGCATCGACCTGGGCCAACGCTTCCAGGTCAAGCGCATTACCGTCAATCCGGGCGGCAAGCTGTCGCTGCAGATGCACCATCACCGGGCCGAGCACTGGGTAGTGGTCAGTGGCACGGCCCGCGTGACCTGTGGCGAGAAGGTGACGTTGCTGACGGAAAACGAATCGACCTATATTCCGATCGGCATGACGCACCGTCTGGAAAACCCGGGCAAGCTGCCGCTGCACCTGATCGAAGTGCAGTCGGGCAGCTATCTGGGCGAGGACGATATCGTGCGGCTGGAAGATGTCTACCACCGCGCATAAGGCCTGCCAGCGCGCGAAGGGCGCTATAATCATCGGAGGAAGGGCAGCCCAGGCTGCCTGCGATTTCCCACCCTACCGGCGACCACTCATTGCGTACCTTTCTTAGTCTGATACTGGCGACGGCCGCCGCTACCCTGTGCGGCAAGGCCAGTGCCGATGCGCCGCCCGCGGCCGCCGGCCTGCAGCCGTCGCAGCTGGCCATCATCATCAATGACGCCGAGCCGAACAGCGTCGAAGTGGGCGAATACTACCGGCAGGTACATGGCATTCCGGCCGCCAATGTTGCCCACGTCACTATTCCGAACCGGCCGCGCAAGCTGAGCATGGATCAGTTTTCCCAGCTCAAGGAGCGTATCGACGCGCAGCTGAAACCCGGTATCCAGGCCGTGCTGATGGTATGGAGCGCGCCGTATGCCGTCGAGTGCAATTCCATCACCTCGGCATTTACCCTGGGCTACGATGCGGGGCAGTGCAGCAAGACCTGCGACGCCGGCAAAGCCAGCCCCTATTTCAACAGCAATGTGGCCCAGCCATATACCCAGCTGGGCTTGCGCCTGGCGATGCTGCTGCCTGTCGATTTCGTGGAGGAAGCCAAGGCGGTGGCCGACCGCGGCGCCGTCAGCGGCTTTTCGCCGCCGGCCGCCAGCGCTTATTACCTGACGACCTCGGACGCCGCGCGCAACAGCCGCGCGCCGCTGTTTCCGCCGCCTGGCATGCTGGCGGCGCGCAAACTGGCCATCAAGCACCTGAAGGCGGACAGCCTGGAAGGCGCGCAAGACATCATGGTCTACCAGACGGGCATGGCCAGGGTGGCCAAGCTCGACACCCTGCGTTTCCTGCCCGGTGCGCTGGCCGATCACCTGACTTCGTTTGGCGGCGACTTGCAAGGCAACGTGCAGATGAGCAGCCAGCGCTGGCTGGAAGCGGGGGCGACGGCGAGCTACGGCACCGTCAGCGAACCGTGCAGCTACTGGCAGAAGTTTCCCCAGCCCAGCGTGCTGCTGCGCCGCTACCTGTCGGGCAGCACCGCACTCGAAGCCTACTGGGGCAGCGTGGCGTGGCCGGCGCAAGGCCTGTTTATCGGTGATCCGCTGGCGGCGCCGTATGCGCGCTTCCGGCGCTGACAGCGTGGATGGTTCCAGATGAAAAAAAGGCCCTTGCGGGCCTTTTTGCTGTGCTTACGCTGTTGCAGCCAGCTTGCGCCGTCCTGCCAGGGCCACCAGGCCCAGGCCGGCCAGCAGCATGGCCCAGGTTTCAGGTTCCGGCACGGCCGGCACTTCCGGCGTTGTGGTAATCAGACCGCCGCCGCCGGTATTGAGGCCGCCGGCCGCGCCGCCACCGCCCACGCCGCTCGAGTCGCCAGTGGTGGGCAGGTTTTCACTGAGCAACGCCGCCGTCATCAGTGGCGCCTGGTTGTCGGCGCTGCCGCTGCGGCTGCGGTTCAGCGCACGGCCCGCCGCACCGTAGGCCGGGGTCTCGTCGAGTGGGTACACTTCCTCGGCTGCCACGAAATCACGGGTGCGAAAGCGAAACTGGTTGTCATCGGTGGACAGTATCTTGCCGCCAGGTATGACTGCATCATTGCCTGACAGGGCATTGATCGCCAGCCGATGCGTGCCGTCGCCGGAATCGAACTTGCGCAATTCCTGGTCCGAGACCACACCGGTAAATTCCGGCGTCGGCTTCTTGCCGTCATTGGCGCGCGTGCTGCCACTGATAAAGCCATCGGCCAGGCTGCAGGCGCTGTAGGTGCCGTCGAGGTTGGCATCCTTGGCATTGCCGTTCGCGCTGTTCGTGCTGGCCTGGCAACTTTTCTGATTGTCGCGCGGCTGGACCTGTGTTTGCGCATGGGCGCTGCCGGCGAAGGCCATGATGGCAGCAGCCAGCAGCAAAGGACGCGCGGTCATCGGAATGAAAATCGATTTGGACATGATAGTTCTTTCAAAAACAGGTGCGCCGCGTTGCTGTTGACGCTGGTCGCGCATATGGCAGCCACCCATCCCTGTGACCGTTGTGTGCGGGGAAGAGCGTGCTTTTCAAGGCCGGGCATGGGTGAGGCCTGAACCTGTGTGTACTGCGTCCTGTTCAAGCATTATCAGGAATTAAACTTATTTGTAGGAAATATATCATATTTTTCTGTTCAGTGTCGAGCTTGCTTTGGCCTTGCGGCCACAAAACTGCGTTCTGTTGCAATCACACAATGCCATTTGCCACGGCGCCACGATTGCGGCGCCACTTGGCACTTGCGCTGATATTGGCGCTTGGAAACTACACAAAGCAGGGAACTATTTCTTACGGAAAATAATTTCCTATTAGTAATTTTAAATAAAATATTTATAATGTATGTAGTGCAATTATGCTACCATAATTATCAGTACTTCATGTACTTTGGGTGGCCAGCGCACAGCAGCCATGAAATCATTTGAAAGAGAGATAACCATGAAATTGAAATTGATTGCTGCTGGTATCCTGGCGGCGGCATCGTTCAGCGCCTCTGCAACCGATCATCTGCTGGGCATTCTGGATCCAACCGGTTCGGATACCTTGTCCGACAAATCGGACAAGTTTGCCAGTGCCGGTACGGCCATCAGCGACAGCTGGTTCTTCCAGCTGCTGACGCCTTCGTCGACGTCGTTCGGCGCGCTGCAAACGTTTTCGGTCGCGGAAGGCGCTATCACCAATTTTGCAGGCTCGCTGTTTGGCGTGGGCAGCAACACCTTCTACGGCGATCTGGCCCTCAGCACCTCTTCGGTGTCGAGCCAGAGCCTGAGCTGGGCGGCTCCTTTGGCAGCCGGCAACTATCGCGTGGACATTTCCGGCACTACCGCTGTTGATCGTTCGCAATATCTTGCGACCGTGGCAGCGCTGCCGGTACCGGAGCCGGAAACCTACGCCATGATGCTCGCTGGCCTGGCACTGGTGGGCGCCGTGGCACGCCGCCGCGTGAAGAAATCTGGCTGATAATCGCAGTGCAAAACGAAAACCCGCCGAGGCGGGTTTTTTTTCGTCTGCACAAGCAAATGTTCAGGGCCAGGCGCCAGGGCGAAGGCAGTGCGCCAGCACGGCGAGACGCTGGCAACAACGCTCTGGTCATTTGCTCATGCGGTGCGCTTGAAATCGCTGAAGCGGAAGCCGGCCAGCAGCAAGGTGCCGAAATAGGCCGCGCCGCACAGGCAGATCAACAGGCCCAGGGTGCCGGCCCGCAACAATGGATGAGCTTGCATGGCAATCCAGTCGATGCGGGTCGCGCCATACGCGGCCACGCCGCCCATCACGGCCAGGGCCGGCAGCAGGCGCAGGAAGAATTTCAGCCAGCCCGGTTTCGGCGTATAGATGCCGCGGCGGCGCAAGCCCCAGTAAAGAAACGTGGCGTTCAGGCAGGCGCCCAGTCCGATCGACAGGGCCAGGCCGGCAACGGCCAGATACGGCACGAACAGCCAGTTCATCAGCTGCGTGGCGATCAGCACGCCGATGGCGATCTTGACGGGCGTGCGGATATCCTGGCGCGCATAAAACGCCGGCGCCAGGGTTTTCACCAGGATGATGCCCAACAGCCCCAGGCTGTAGGCCACCAGCGGCTCGGTCGACATGGCCACCGATTCGGCGGAGAATTTTCCGTAGTGGAAGAGGGTGGCGATCAGCGGCGTGGCCAGAGTCGCCATGCCGACTGCCGCCGGCAAGGCCAGCAAAAAGGTCAGGCGCAGGCCCCAGTCCAGCAGGGACGAGTATTCCGCCTTGTCGCCGTCGACATTGGCTTTCGACAGGCTGGGCAGCAAGATGGTGCCCAGCGCCACGCCCAGCATGGCGGTTGGAAACTCCATCAGGCGGTCCGCGTAGGACAGCCAGGAAATGCTGCCTTCGGCCAGGCGCGAGGCGATGCTGGTGTTGATCATCAGGCTGATCTGCGCGGCCGATACGGCAAACACGGCCGGCCCCATCTTTTTCAGCACGCGCCGCACGCCGCCGTCGGACAGGCCGATGGCCGGGTTGATCGACAGGCGCGGCAGCATGCCGATCCTGATCAGAGCCGGTACCTGGATTGCCACCTGCAGCAGGCCGCCGACGAACACGGCAATGGCCATCGCGTAGATCGGCTGCGCCAGGTGGGGTGCCAGGAATAGTGAGGCGGCGATAAAGGACAGGTTCAGCAGCACCGGCGTGAACGCGGGAATCTTGAATTCGCGCCAGGTGTTCAAAATGCCGCCGGCCAGCGCCACGAACGACATGCAACTGATATAAGGGAACATCAAGCGCGTCATCCAGACGGCCGCGTCAAAGGCGCCGGGGTCCTTGTTCAGGCCGGTGGCGATTACATACACGAACCACGGCGCGCCCAGAATGCCGATGACCGATACCAGCAAAGTGGCCCAGACCAGGGTGGTGGCGACATGGTCGGCCAGCTGCTTGCTGGCGTCTTGGCCATGCTGGTTTTTATACTCCGACAAGATCGGCACGAACGCTTGCGAGAAGGCGCCTTCGGCAAACAGGCGGCGCAGCAGGTTGGGAATGCGGAAGGCAACGATGAAGGCGTCGGTGTAGGCGCCGGCGCCAAAGGCGCGCGCGAACAGGCTTTCGCGCAGTAATCCGGTGACTCGGGACAGCATGGTCATGCTGGAAATGGCGGCGAGGGTTCTGAGCAAGTTCATGGGGGCAGATTATAGCTGGGCGCAGCCTGCGCAAACGGTTAACATGTAGTAATAATCACGACCGCCAGCCCTGGGACTGTGCCGTTTTTCGCCTTGTCGATGCCGATACTGGCTTTTTTGAATTGCCCTCGCCGGAAAATATCGTTATAATCGAAGGCTGTACAGAATTCTGTTACGCAGACACTAATGTTTGACAGGCACTGGTTTGGCACACATGGTTCGGCAGACGCACAGAACGCACCGGTTGGCAAACACTAATGTTTGCAAACGCACTTTGACCCTGTTTTAGGAAATTCCATGGCAAATACCGCACAAGCGCGCAAACGCGCTCGTCAAGCAGTTAAGCAAAACGCACACAATTCGTCCCAGCGTTCGACCTTGCGCACAGCTATCAAAGCTGCTCGCAAAGCGATCCAGGGCGGCGACAAGGCAGCTGCTGCTGCAATCTTCCAGGCTTCCGTGTCGACCATCGACCGTATCGCTGACAAGAAGATCATCCACAAAAACAAGGCAGCTCGTCACAAGAGCCGCCTGGCAGCTGCTTTGAAAGCACTGTCCGCTTAATATTCGCCCGCGCGCCAGTTCGCTGGCGCTGGATGAAAAGCAAAAACCCGCAGACTTGTTCTGGCGGGTTTTTTCGCGTTTCATCGGCTACTGATGCGGTTTATTTTGCCTGTGGAAGATTGCCGATCAACATGCCCGGCTTGATATTGCGCAGCCGAAACCAGCCCAGCTTCATCTCCAGCGCATAGCGCGCCGGCGTATGTCGTGCCGAACAATGGCTATCGAGCGTGTTCGGCTGCATGTCTTCGATATTGATGATCTTGCCGGAAGCATCGAGAAATGCCACCGACAGCGGCAGCTCCGTATCGCGCATCCACATGCATAGCGTAGCCGGTGCGCCGAACACGAACAGCATGCCGCCATTGACGGGCAGGCTGTCGCGGTACATCAGGCCCAGTTCGCGCTGGTTTTCCGTGGCGGCCACCTCGGCCGTAATGACGTGCGTGCCTGCCAGCAGTTGCATGGTCTTCAACGGCGGATTTTGCGCCCCTGCCGGAGCCGTCGCCGCCATCGCAAAGGCCAGGCTGCTGCAAAGCAAAAAATTTTTCATGTGCAAGACGGTAGCGGTGGAAGCGGCGATTAAGCCATGCTGGCGCGCCAGCCGTCAAGCCGGCGTCATCGCTTGTTCAGCGCGTCACTGGCTACTTCGCACCATTCGCCTGGCATCAAAGGGTGGCTGGCCAGCGAGAATGGCCCGATGCTGCTGCGCACCAGGCGCAGGGTCGGCAGGCCGACGGCCGCCGTCATGCGCCGCACTTGCCGGTTTTTTCCTTCTTTCAGGGTAATTGCCAGCCACGAGGTGGGCTGGCCGGCGCGGGTGCGGATCGGCGGATGGCGTGGCCACAGCCAGTCGGGCTCGGCAATCTGCACCGCCTGGCACGGCCTGGTGATAAAGTCGCCCAGGTCCAGCGGCGCCTGCAGGCGCGCCAGGCTGGCCGCATCGGGCACGCCGTCAACCTGCACCAGATAGGTCTTGGCTTCCTTGCGGTCGGGGTGGCTGATATCGTGCTGCAGCCGGCCGTCATCGGTCAGCAGCAGCAGGCCTTCGCTGTCGGCGTCGAGTCGGCCGGCCGGATAGATGCCGGGGATATCAAGATGGTCGGCCAGCGTGGCGCGGCCATCCTGCGGCGAAAACTGGCACAGGACCTGGAAAGGTTTGTTGAAAAGTATTAGTGGCATGGTGTTATCTTGATGCAAAAGGGAAGGGCGCCGCCGGTGAAGCGTGGCGCCGTGTACTATAGTGGTGCATAATGAGAAACGCGGCCGTCTTATATCTTATAGAAGACCTTTTGATGCCTTTCTCTGCCCCTGACTCGTTTTGTGAAGCAATCCCCTTCGGAGATTTTGATGTACCAACATATTACAGTACCTGCTGACGGACAAAAAATCACCGTCAATGCCGATTTTTCGCTGAACGTGCCCGACCAGCCCATCATTCCCTTTATCGAAGGCGATGGCACCGGCAGCGATATCACGCCGGTGATGATCAAGGTGGTCGACGCGGCAGTGGCCAAGGCCTATGGCGGCGCGCGCAAGATCAGCTGGATGGAAATTTTTGCTGGTGAAAAAGCCACCCGGGTGTATGGCGCCGACAGCTGGCTGCCGCCGGAAACGCTGGACGTGCTGAAACAGTATGTGGTGTCGATCAAGGGGCCGTTGACAACGCCGGTCGGTGGCGGCATGCGTTCGCTCAACGTGGCGCTGCGCCAGCAGCTCGACCTGTATGTCTGCCTGCGTCCGGTGCGCTATTTCAAGGGCGTGCCGTCGCCATTGAAAGCGCCGGAAAAAACCGATATGGTGATTTTCCGCGAAAATTCGGAAGATATCTACGCCGGCATCGAATATGCGCAGGGCACCGATGAGGCGAAGAAGCTGATCGATTTCCTGGTCAGGGAAATGAAAGTGACGAAAATCCGCTTTCCCGAGACCTCGGGCATCGGCATCAAGCCGGTGTCGGTCGAAGGCACCGAGCGCCTGGTACGCAAGGCGCTGCAATATGCGATCGACAATGACAAGCCTTCCGTGACGATCGTTCACAAAGGTAACATCATGAAATACACGGAAGGCGGTTTCCGCGACTGGGCCTATGCGCTGGCGCAAAAGGAATTTGGCGCCGAACTGATCGATGGCGGCCCGTGGTGCAAGTTCAAGAATCCGCGCACGGGGCGCGACATCACGGTCAAGGATTCGATCGCCGACGCGTTCCTGCAACAGATCCTCATGCGTCCGGTGGAATACAGCGTGATTGCCACCCTGAACCTCAATGGCGACTATATCTCCGACGCGCTGGCGGCGCAGGTGGGCGGCATCGGCATCGCGCCGGGCGGCAATCTGTCCGATTCGGTCGCGATGTTCGAAGCAACCCACGGCACGGCGCCGAAATATGCAGGCAAGGACTATGTGAACCCCGGTTCCCTGATCTTGTCGGCCGAAATGATGTTGCGCCACATGGGCTGGGTCGAAGCGGCGGACCTGATCATTGCGGCGATGCAAAAGTCGATCGCCCTCAAGCGCGTGACCTATGATTTCGCGCGCCTGATGGAAGACGCGACGCAAGTGTCGTGCTCGGGCTTTGGCGAGGTGATGGTCGAGCAGATGTAAACAGGTAAGACGAAAAAAAACCCCGTTCGAAAACGGGGTTTTTCACATCTGAGGGCCGAAAGAAGCTTAGGCGGACTGGATGTTGGAAGCTTGCTTGCCTTTAGGGCCTTGCGTGACTTCGAATTGAACTTTTTGACCTTCTTTGAGGGTCTTGAAACCGTTCATGTTGATTGCGGAGAAATGAGCAAACAAATCTTCGCCGCCGTCATCTGGAGTGATGAAGCCAAAACCTTTGGAATCATTGAACCACTTAACTGTACCTGTTGCCATAAAAAGAACTTTCAAAATTAAAACAAATCACACGAGCCATAAAAGCAAGAAGCTTCCTGCCCCCTCCTCGACGTCTCACTTCTTATCAAGCTGTACATATTACTGCAACAGTCGATACCGCATTGTTGGCGGAATAAATATTGAAGTCAAGCGCTTTTCCACCAATCTTGCCAATTTCTTCACGGGCACCAAAAAAGCAACTCTTGATTTTGGCGACAGGGACGCCATCTGCGCTGTAGTGAGAAAACGCGTAAGATTGAAAACAATTGGAAACGCGCAGATATTGCGCATGACAACCACTGTGAAAGCATTAGAATAAGCGTATGGCAACCAAGCACGACACAGAAGCCCTGCTGGAGCGGCAAGCCCTCAAGCCGCCGCCGCTCTATCAGGTAGCCTTGCTCAATGACGACTATACCCCGATGGAATTCGTGGTGGCCATCATTCAGGAGTATTTCAACAAGGACCGTGAAACGGCGACGCAAATCATGCTCAGTGTTCACCGCTACGGCAAAGGAGTGTGCGGCGTGTTCTCTAAAGATATAGCCTGTACCAAAGTGGAGTTCGTTTTAACGCATGCGCGCAAGGCGGGGCATCCCCTGCAGTGCGTGATGGAGGAAGTATGATTGCGCAGGAATTGGAAGTAAGTTTGCACATGGCGTTTGTCGAAGCTCGGCAGGCACGGCATGAATTCATCACGGTGGAGCATCTGCTGCTGGCACTGCTGGATAATCCCTCTGCGGCCGAGGTGTTGCGGGCTTGCGCGGTCAATATTGACGACCTGCGCAAGACCCTCACCAACTTCATCGGCGATAACACGCCGACCGTGCCTGGCACGGGCGAGGTCGATACCCAGCCGACGCTTGGTTTCCAGCGCGTGATCCAGCGCGCCATCATGCACGTTCAGTCGGCATCGAATGGCAAGAAGGAAGTGACCGGCGCCAATGTGCTGGTGGCGATCTTCGGCGAAAAGGATTCGCATGCGGTCTATTACCTGCACCAGCAGGGCGTGACCCGCCTGGACGTGGTCAATTTCATTTCCCACGGCGTACGCAAGGACCAGTCGACCGAAAGCGCGAAAGCGTCGGAAGGCGTGGAAGAGGCGCCGGCCGAAGGGCAACCGAAGGAAAGCCCGCTCGACCAGTTCACGCAAAACCTGAACAAGGCCGCTGCCGAAGGCAAGATCGACCCGCTGATCGGGCGCGAGGACGAAGTCGATCGCGTGATCCAGATCCTGTGCCGCCGCCGCAAGAACAACCCGCTGCTGGTGGGCGAGGCTGGCGTGGGCAAGACGGCGATTGCCGAAGGCCTGGCCTACCGCATCACGCAAAGCGATGTGCCCGAAATCCTGCAAAACGCCGTCGTGTATTCGCTCGACATGGGCGCCTTGCTGGCCGGTACCAAATACCGCGGTGACTTCGAGCAGCGCCTGAAAGCCGTGCTGAAGCAGCTCAAGGACAATCCGAACGGCATCCTGTTCATCGACGAGATCCACACCATCATCGGTGCGGGCTCGGCGTCGGGCGGCACGCTGGACGCGTCCAACCTGCTGAAACCGGCACTGGCCAATGGCCAGTTGAAATGCATCGGCGCGACCACCTACACGGAATTCCGTGGCGTGTTCGAAAAAGACCATGCACTGTCGCGCCGCTTCCAGAAAGTGGACGTCAACGAGCCGACCGTCGAACAGACCGTGCAGATCTTGCGCGGCCTGAAGTCACGCTTCGAAGAGCATCATGGCGTGAAATACTCGCAGTCGGCGCTGTCGACGGCGGCCGAACTGGCAGCACGCTTCATCAACGACCGTCATCTGCCCGACAAGGCGATCGACGTCATCGATGAAGCGGGCGCGGCGCAGCGCATCTTGCCGAAGTCGAAGCAGAAAAAGACCATCGGCAAGAGCGAGATCGAGGACATCATTGCCAAGATCGCCCGCATTCCGCCGCAAACGGTCAACCAGGACGACCGCAGCAAGCTGCAAACCATCGACCGCGACCTGCGCAACGTGGTGTTCGGGCAAGACCCGGCCATCGAAGCGCTGGCCTCGGCCATCAAGATGGCGCGCGCTGGCCTCGGCAAGACGGACAAGCCGATCGGCTCGTTCCTGTTTTCCGGTCCGACCGGCGTCGGCAAGACCGAGGTGGCCAAGCAACTGGCGTTTATCCTCGGTATCGAGCTGATCCGTTTCGACATGTCGGAATACATGGAGCGCCATGCGGTGAGCCGCCTGATCGGCGCGCCACCAGGTTACGTTGGTTTCGACCAGGGTGGCCTGCTGACCGAAGCGATTACCAAGAAGCCGCATGCGGTGCTGCTGCTCGATGAAATTGAAAAAGCCCATCCGGACATTTTCAATATCCTGCTGCAAGTGATGGACCATGGCACCCTGACGGACAACAATGGCCGCAAGGCCGATTTCCGTAACGTGATCATCATCATGACCACCAATGCGGGTGCGGAGAGTTTGCAGAAGGCCTCGATCGGCTTCACCAACTCCAAGCAGGCAGGCGACGAGATGGCCGACATCAAGCGCATGTTTACGCCGGAGTTCCGCAACCGTATCGATGCAACCATCAGCTTCCGCGCGCTGGACCAGGAAATCATCCTGCGCGTGGTCGACAAGTTCCTGATGCAACTGGAAGAACAGTTGCACGAGAAAAAAGTCGAAGCCGTGTTTACCGAGAAGCTGCGTGCCTTCCTCGGCAAGAAAGGTTTCGATCCGCTGATGGGCGCGCGTCCGATGTCAAGGTTGATCCAGGACATGATCCGCAAGGCACTGGCCGACGAACTGCTGTTCGGCCGCCTGGTGTCCGGCGGCAAAGTCACGGTCGATCTCGACGACAAGGACCAGGTCTTGCTGGAATTCCCGGAACCGCCTGACGCGGCGCCGACGGCCGCACCTGAAACGGTGGAAGTGGAATAAGACTTCTCTGCTTCTTCAAAAAACCCGCCCACGCAAGTGGCGCGGGTTTTTTTACGTTCATAGGGGTAATAAAGCAGGTTTTCTTCGGGGCACTTTGTGCCAGAATTGCTGTCCGGTATCGACATGATGTCCATGCCACCTGACCGCTATCTGGATGCCTACATGAAAATTTCCCATCGCCTCACCCTGCTGCTGTTGTCGGCTGGCCTGCTGGGCAGCGCCACTGCTCCCGCCGCTGCCACCAGTTATTTCCGCTTTCCTGCCGTGCGTGGCGATACCGTCGTCTTTACCGCCGAAGGCGATCTGTGGAAAAGCAGCGTGCAGGGCGGTCCCGCCCAGCGCCTGACCACCCATCCCGGCTATGAAACCAATGCGGCGATCTCGCGCGATGGCCAGTGGCTGGCGTTTTCCGCTTCGTATGAAGGGGCGCAGGACGCTTATGTGATGCCGCTGGCGGGAGGCTTGCCGCGCCGCATTTCGTATGACAATGGCGGCGTGCTGGTGCTGGGCTGGACGGCGCAGGGCGAAGTGCTGATCAGCACGCAAAACACCGATGGTCCCGCTTCGCGGCGCATCGTCGCCGCCATCGATCCAGTCAAGCTCACGCGGCGCGTGTTCCCGGTGGCCGACGCCAATGACGCCGTGCTCGACGATGCCGGCAAGACCCTGTTCTTCACGCGCTTCGGCCTGGCCATGACGAATGACAATGTGCGCAACTACCGCGGTGGCGCGCACGCTCAGCTGTGGCGCTATGACCTCGATGGCAAGAGCGAAGCGGTGCCTCTGCATGGCGACTCTTCAGTTCGCGCCGGCAACAACAAACGCCCGATGTGGTGGCAGGGCCGCGTGTATTACATCAGCGATGAAAGCGGCAGCGACAATCTGTGGAGCATGCTGCCCGACGGTAGCGACCGCCGCGCGATCACCAGCCATACGCAGTGGGATGTGCGCAATGCTTCCCTGGGCGACGGCAAGATCGTGTACCAGCTGGGCGCCGACCTGCAGCTGCTGGATCTGGCGACGGGCACGGACTCGCCGCCACTGCCGATCAGCCTGGTGTCCGATTTCGACCAGCAGCGCGCGCGCCAGGTACGCTCGCCGCTCGACACTCTGTCCAGCGTGCAGCTGTCTGGCAAGGACGAGCGCATTATCCTCACCGCGCGGGGACGGGTCAGCATCGCCGGCACCGGCAGCCAGCGCCGGGTCGATATCGCGATTCCCGAAGGCGCCCGCGCGCGCGATGCGGTGTTCAGCAGCGATGAAAAATTCGTCTACGCGATAGTCGACACCAGCGGCGAAAACGAGATCTGGCGCTATGCGGCCGACGGTTCCGGTCCCGGCGAGCGTTTGACCACCCAAGGCGACAGCCATCGCTGGAAACTGTACCCGTCGCCGGACGGGCGCTATCTGGCGCACAGCGACAAGAAAGGCCGCTTCTGGCTGCTCAACCTGGCGACAAAAGCCAACGAGCTGATCGACGATGCGGGCAAGGCCGGCGTCGACAAGCACGACGAGGTGCAATGGTCGCCCGACAGCCGCAACCTGACGCTGGTGCGCGTGGCCAGCAACGAGCAGCGCGAACAGATCGGCCTGTACAACCTGGCCAGCAAGGAATTGCACTTCGTTACCAGCGACCGCTATACCTCGGGCTCGCCGATGTTTTCGCCCGATGGTCGCTGGCTGTATTTTTTGTCGGCGCGCAATTTCCAGCTGGCCAATGGCTCGCCCTGGGGCGACCGCAACATGGGCCCCGTGTTCGACAAGCGGGTCGGCGTGTATGCGCTGGCGCTGCAGCCGGGCAACCGTTTTCCATTCCAGCCCGACGACGAGCTGAGCCGCCCAGGTGTGAAGCCGGCCGAGACGGATGCTGAAAAGGCGGCCGAACTGGCGGCCGAAAAAGCGCTGGAAAAAACCGGCAGCGGCAAGGCTGCCCTGAAGAAACCGCCAGCCACTTTGCCGTCGATTGTCACGAAAGGCCTGGCCGAGCGCCTGTATGAAGTGCCGCTGGCCGCCGGCAACTACACGGCGCTGGCGCTCGACGACAAGCGCCTGTACTTTCTGGAGCGTGACGGCGCCGGCGACAAGGCCAGCCTGAAGACTTTGGCGATTGGCAATACCGGCTCCAAGCCCGAGCTATTGGTGGCCAATGTGCGCGAATTCGATCTGGCGTTCGATAAAAAGCATCTGTACTACCGCACCATTGCGGCCGCGCCGGCCACCGGTCCCGGTCCCGGCGAGATGCTGGTGATCGAGGCGGGGGCCAAGCTGCCGACCGACCTGGCGAAAGCCAAGGTGAAAATCGACGACTGGACTTTTGTCTCGAATCCGCGCCTGGAATGGAAGCAGATGTTCAACGACGCCTGGCGTTTGCACCGCGATTTTTTGTATGACGCGAAGATGCGCGGCGTCGACTGGAACGCCGCGCGCAGCAAATATGCGCCGCTGGTCGAGCGCGTGACCGACCGCGCCGAACTCAATGACCTGCTGGGCATGATGGTGGCCGAAGTGGGCGCCCTGCATTCGCAGATCCGCCCCGGCGAATTGCGCCGCACGGAACAGGAGGGCACGCCGGCCGGCCTCGGTGCGGTGCTGGCGCGCGCGAAGGATGGCTATGTGGTCGAACATATCTACCGCAGCGAGCCGGAACTGCCGGCCGAACGCGCGCCCTTGTCGCGCCCCGAAGTCGACGTGAAGGAGGGCGACGTGATCACGGCCGTCAATGGCAAGGACGCCCTCGGTGCGCGCGATATCAGCGACTTGCTGCTGAACCAGGCCGGCAAGCAGGTGCTGCTGCAGGTCAGGCGCGGCAGTGCGCCGCCGCGCGCCGTGATCGTCACGCCGGTCGACATGGCGAAACAGACGGCGCTGCGCTACGGCGACTGGGAACTGAGCCGCGCCGAACAGGTAGCGGCCAGCTCGCAGGGACGCATCGGCTACCTGCACCTGCGCGCCATGGGCGCGCGCGATATCGCCTCGTTCGCGCGCGATTTTTATGCCAATATCAACCGCGACGGCCTGATCATCGACGTGCGCCGCAATAACGGCGGCAATATCGACAGCTGGATCATTGAAAAGCTGCTGCGCAAGGCCTGGGCCTTCTGGGCGCCGCCCGGCGTGCAGCCGTCGTCGAACATGCAGAACACTTTCCGTGGCCACCTGGTGGTGCTGGTCGACGAGCTGACCTATTCCGATGGCGAGACCTTTGCCGCCGGCATCAAGGCACTGAAGCTTGCGCCGCTGGTGGGCAAGCGCACGGCTGGTGCCGGCGTCTGGCTCAGCGACAGTACCCGCCTGCTGGACAACGGCATGGCGCGCGTGGCCGAAAACGGCCAGTTCGGCGCCGACGGGCAGTGGCTGATCGAGGGCGTGGGCGTGGTGCCCGACGTCGAGGTGGAAAACCCGCCGCACGCCACCTTCAATGGCGGCGACCGCCAGCTGGAAGTGGCTTTGGCGCTGCTGGCCAAAAAGCTCAAGGAACAGCCGCTGCGCCAGTTCCAGGCCCAGCCTATACCTGCGCTGAAACGTTGATTACAGGCTGGCGTCGGCGCGGAACTGCTGCGCGCGGCGGCGCGACACCTCCACCCGCGTGCCGTCGGCCAGCAGCAGTTGCAGGCCATCGGCAGCGGCCGGCGCCACCGCCGCCACATGCGCCAGGTTGACCAGCTGGCGCCGGTTAGCGCGAAAGAACTGCGCCGGGTCCAGCCGCTCTTCAAGCTGGTTCAGCGAGCGCAGCATCAGGGGCTGTCCGGCGCCGAAATGCACGCGCGCGTAATTGCCTTCCGATTCGAACAGGGCGATGTCGGCCAGCGCCACGAACCAGCAGCGCTCGCCGTCCTTGATGAAGATTTTTCCTGGCGCCGTCGGCGCGGCCTGCACGCGCGCGCCGGCGCGCCGCAAGGCCGTTGCCAGGCGATGCGCCTGCACCGGCTTTTGCAGGTAGTCGAGTGCGCTCACTTCAAACGCCTGCAGCGCGTACTGGTCGTAGGCGGTACAGAAGATCACTTCGGGCGCCGTGTCCAGCGCGGCCAGCAAATCAAAGCCCGAACCGCCCGGCATCTGCACGTCGAGCAGCAGCAAGTCCGGCGCAAGCAGCGCGATCTGCGCCATCGCCTCGGCCGCGCTGGCCGCCTCGCCGACGATGTCCACTTCAGGGTGCATTTTCAACAGGCGGCGCAATTCGGCGCGCGCCAGGCGTTCGTCGTCAACCAGCAGTACGCGCAAGCCGGTCATGGCTGCGGCAACATCAGCACGGCATGCACGGCGCCATCGCGTTCATCGAGCGACAGCGTGGCCGCAGCGCCCAACGCCAGCGCCACGCGCTGGCGTGCGTTGGCCAGTCCCACCCGGGTCGAGACTGACTGCGCACGCAGCGTTCCCGTATTGCTGACGGCAATGCGCACAAAGCCATTGTGGCGCCTGGCAGTGATGCTGATCGCGCTGCCATCCAGGCTCGGCTCCACGCCATGCTTGACGGCGTTTTCCACCAGCGTCTGCAGCGCCATCGGCGGGATGCGTATGGCTTCCAGTCCCGCGTCGATTCCCAGGCTCACGCGCAGCCGCTCCTCGAAGCGGATCGCTTCGACCGCCAGGTAGGCTTGCACCGCCTGCCATTCGTCGGCCAGCGGCACGGTGTCGTGCCGGTTCGATTGCAGCGTGTAGCGCATCAGCGCGGCCAGCTGGTCGACCATGCTGGCGGCCGCTTCCTGGTTTTCAAACACCAGCGCGCGCACGCTGTTGAGGCTGTTGAAAAAGAAGTGCGGATTGACCTGCGCCTGCAGCGCGCGCAGTTCGGCGTCCTTGGCCAGCACTTGCAGGCGCAGCGCTTCGGCCTCGAAGCGGCTGGCGCGGCGCAGCGACTGTATCAGCGAATACAGCACCGTCCAGACCAGGAAGATGCCGAACCACGAGACCAGCGCCGACGGCAGCCAGTTCAGGCTGGTGACGGGACCGAACGGCTGCAGCACGGCATACGCCAATCCGGCCAGCACGCACTGCATCAGGGCCAGCAGCAGCAGGGACGGCAGCACGACCTGCCACGCGAAGCGGCCGTTGATCCAGCCGCGCTGGCGCAGCACGCGCCGCCACAAAATCGACAGCAGCAGGCCACTGGCCGCGCTCCACCAGGATACGCCGATGACGGCCCAGCTGACGGGCGCAAAGCTCAGGCTCAGCAGCGCCAGCAGGGCGGCGATATTCCAGCCCGTGAGCTGGAAGATCCAGTACCAGTTCAAGCGGGCGAGCAGGGGCGGCTTCTGGTTCATGGCGGTGTGAAGATCGCGTTTTTATTTCAGGAATTGTTCGATCTGGCCATGCAGCCAGTCGGGATCATCGTACATGATGAAGTGGCGCGCTGTCTCGGCCATGACGATCTGCACGCCCGGCAGCTGCCGGTACTGGCTGCCAAATATCGCTTCGGTGGCGGCGCGCGGCGCATAATCCTTGTAGGCGATCCAGGTACCGAGCACCAGGGTTGGAGACTTGATGCTGGCGACATCCTGGCGCAGGTCGGTGCCGATAAGGCTGGCCATCGTATCGATCACCGTGTTCTTGTCCGAGCGCATGCCCCAGCCCGTGATGCGGGCCACGTCTTCCGGCTTGCCGGCCATGCTGGCGACACTACGCTGCTGGTTGGCCGCAAACGTGGCGCCATCCTGGGCGCGCATGGCGCTGCGCATCTGCGCCGCCATGCCTTGCAGTTGCTCCGGCGTGATGCTCGGCAGCTGCACCGCGCCGAGCGCCGGCAGCGAGTCGACGATCAGCAGCTTGCCCGCTTGTTGCGGATGGTCGATCGCCAGTTTCAGGGCCAGGAAGCCGCCCAGGCTGTGGCCGATGATGGCCGGCTGGCCCAGTTGATGGTCGCGGATATAGTCGGCCAGTTGTGTCTCTGCTTGCGCCAGCAGGTCGCCGGCAACCGGCGCCACGCCGGCAAAGCCGGCCAGGCTCAAGACATGGCACTGGCGTTGCTGGCCTGGCCCGCACAGGCGCGCCACCGTGCCTTGCCAGACCTCGCCCGATGACGCCAGGCCGGGGATCAGGATCACGGGCGCGCCCTTGCCGGTGACCTCGACCTGGAAGGCCGGGTGGGAGGCGGCAGGGGCGGCGTGAACGGCGGTGGCAATCGCCAGGGTGGCGAAAAAAGCGCCGCAGCGGCGTAGCGGAAAGAGGGTCATGGCAAGCTCCGTGTGGGTGATCGACAAGCCGATCTTGGCGAAGTGCGCTGCGCTTGGCTACTGTCAGGTGATGAGTGGTGATACCCCGGGATGAACGGCGCTGCCCTCAGATCCACTGCTCCTGGTCTGCACAGTCGTCGGCATGGTAAGTCAGGTATTGCACCATGCGCGGCACCTCGCCAAGGTTGGGCGTGGCGCAATGGGGCAGGGCCTGGTGCCAGATGATGAAGTCGCCGGCCTGGCCTGGCACCGCTACCGGCTGCAGCTGCTGCACTGCCCACTCGCGCGGATTCTGGCCGGCCGGCACCGTCGCCAGCCAGTCGCCGATGCGGTGCTGAAAGCCCGGCACGCAGTGAAAAGCGCCATGGCTGGCGGCGCAGTCGCCCAGGTACAGCAGGCCTTGCAGCTTGAACGGTATCGGCAGGGCCAGGCTGGTATCCCAGTGCAGCGGGCTGCCCGTGAAACAGGTGTCGGGCAGCTGCGGCGGATTGAAGCTGACCTTGTCGATGGTCGGATAAATCGCTTCGCTGCGATACAGTTGCTGGCAGGCGCGCCGGATGCGCGGCTGGTGGCGGATGGTTTCCAGCGCCGGATGGTCGGAAAACTGCAGCATGAAGCCCACCTTGCCTGGATGCGCCCGGTACCAGGAAGCAGGCTCGTCCGGACTGGCGTCCAGGTAGGTCCAGATCGCCGCCTGCGCCGCCTCGCATTCGGCCTTGGGTACCGCGCCGCGCAGCACCACGTAGCCGTTTTGCTCCCAGAATTGCAGCGCATCTGCAGACAGCACATCGTCGACGCTGTCAAACGCGTGGGCCGGCCGTGCACGCGTGCGCGCCGTGATCCAGGCCAAAAAGGCGTCCAGCGAGGGCCGCTGGTGGAACAGGAACTGCAGGGCGTCGTCCATGAAGATGCCGCGCGCGTACAGCGCCCTGATTTCCTGCTGATGCTGCGCTGGCGTGGCAGCCTCGCTCTTGCCTGCGGCCGGTGCGGCGCTACGCTGCCACAGGCTGCGCAGCAATGGCAGGTCATCCATCATGGCTGGCGCAGCCGGCGCCACAAGGTGGTGCGGCTGATGCCCAGGTGTTGCGCGGCGGCGTCGCGCCGGCCGCCGAAGCGGGCCAGTACCTCGGCCGCGCTTTCCTCGCGCGCGGGCAGGCTGGCCGCTGGCAAGGAGGAGGGGGGCGGCGGCGCGCTGTCGCCACCGCCCGCGTCGCCACCCAATTCCGGCGCCACCGCCAGCATGAACGCCGGCGTCAGCGCCTGCAGCGGTTCGGCCGCCAGGAACAGGGCCAGGCGTTCGGTCAGGTTGCGCAGTTCGCGCACATTGCCGGGCCAGCCGTAGCGGCGCAGCAGCGGCGCACAGGCCAGCAGCTCGGCATGCAGGTTCGGCTGCGGGCGCGCGGCCAGCGCGGCCAGCGCGTTTTTCAGCGACCACTCCATCAGGCCGGCGATGTCTTCGCTGCGCTCGCGCAGCGCCGGCAACTGCAGGCGCAGCACGGCCAGCCGATAGAACAGGTCGGCCCGGAAGCGTCCTTCGCGGATACGTAGCTCCAGGTCGCAATGGGTGGCGCTGATGATGCGTACATGGATCGGAATCGGCCGCGTGCCGCCGACGCGCATCACTTCGCGTTCTTCGAGCACGCGCAGCAGGCGCGTTTGCAACGGCAAGGGCATTTCGCCGATCTCGTCCAGGAACAGGGTGCCGTGGTTGGCCGCCTCGAACAGGCCCGCGTGGCCGCCCCGGCGCGCGCCTGTAAATGCGCCGTCCTCGTGGCCGAACAGTTCCGATTCGAGCAGGGATTCGGCGATGGCGCCGCAATTGATGGCGACAAACGGCCGGTTGGCACCCAGGCTGCGCGGGCTTTCGCGGTGGATCGCCTGCGCCACCAGCTCCTTGCCGGTGCCCGTGTCGCCCTGGATTAGCACCGTCGCCGGCGATTTGCCGAACAGGACCACCGACTGGCGCAGCGCCTCCATCGCGTCGGACTCGCCGCGCAGGTCGTGCAGGCCGTGGCGCGCGCGCTGCACCTCGCCGGCCGGCGCGCGCTTGCCGCGGTTCGCTTCAAGCTGGGTCAGGCGCGCCAGTTCCAGCGCGTCGTCGAAAGCGCGCCTGATTGCGGTGGCCGAATACACGAACACCGCCGCCAGCCCCGCCTCTTCGGCCAGGTCGGTCACCAGGCCGGCGCCGACGATGGCTTTCACGCCGGCCGCCTTGAGTTCATTGATCTGCGCGCGTGCATCTTCTTCGGTGGCATAGCTGCGCTGGGCAATGCGAAAGCCGAAGGTGGACGCGAATTCGGCCAGTTCCGGCATCGTATCCTGGTAAGTGACGACGCCGATCTGCGGCGAGATGCGCCGCGCGCGCGCCAGCGCCTGCATCACGTCGTAGCCGCTGGCCTTGGCGATAATTACCGGCACCGACAGCCGGCCTTTCAGGTAGGCGCCGTTCGAGCCGGCCGCGATCACGGCGTCGCAGCGCTCAACGGCCATGCGTTCGCGGATATGGCGCACGGCGTCGTCAAAACCCAGGTTGATCGGTTCGATGGTGGCCAGGTCGTCGTATTCGAGGGTGATGTCGCGGAACAGGTCGAACAGGCGCGAGACAGAAACGGTCCAGATGACGGGCTTGTCGCGGTGATCGATCATGGGCAGGGAAGGGCGGCGCATGGGGCCGATTGTAAAGCATTTGCCTGCGCGCCAGATGGTGAAACAGGCAAGTGGTCTGTTGTATCGCGTGCACGCGCCACCGCGTACACTCGCCGCTCTGGCGACAGATGAAAAAAACCGCTGAAACTGGTTTATGATCTGTCAGCATCTTGTTGCTTGAATGCACACTTTTGCCTTTCCTTTAACCTTGTGGTGTCCATGAACCGCGTTCCGACCAGCCCCGATTTCATTGCCGGCGCCTTGCAGCTGATTGCCTTGCCCGCCTGCGCCTGCGACGCCTGCGGCATGGTGGTGGCCGCCAATGACGCGCTGGCGCACATGCTGGGCATGGATGTGTCGGGGCGGCTGCTGGCCGACTGTTTCAGCGACGCATATCGCGCGTCGAGCACCAGCATGCTGCGCGCCGCGCTGGGACCCGCCGGGCGCGAGCGCCACTGGGACAGCTGCCTGCAGGGCGTCGATGCGCATATCGCGGTACAGGTCTGGGCCAGGCCTTTGCTGCCGGCCGACGGCGCCGCACTGGCTGGCGCGACCCTGGTATTTGCCGACATCAGCGTGCAGCAGCGCGACGGCCAGGCGCTGCGCAAGTCGCTGCTGGAGCAGCAGGCGATCCTGGAAAGCGCCGCCGTCGGCATCCTGTTTTCACGCGACGGGGTGATCGAGGAGTGCAATATCCGCGCCGCCGAAATGCTTGGCTATGCGCGCCACCAGCTGACCGGCATGGCCGGCGCGGCGCTGTACCGCTCGCAGGAAGCCTATGAAGCGCTGGGCCGCGAGGCCAGCCCGCTGCTGTCGATCGGCCGCTCGTTCAGCACGGAACTGGAACTGCGCCGTCTCGATGGCAGCGTGTTCTGGAGCCGGCTGCACGGGCGCGCCGTCGATCCGCTCAATACGCAGGACGGCACGGTGTGGATCGTCGAGGACATCAGTGACCACCGGCGCGATGAAGACCAGCTGCGCCGCGCCATGGTGGAACAGCAGGCCATCCTCGACAACGCCTCGGTCGGCATCCTGTTTTCGCGTTCGCGCCACGTCCTGCGCTGCAATCCGCGCTTTGCCGAGATGTTCGGCTATGCACAGCAGGAGATGACGGGCATGCCCGCCGCCAGCCTGTTTCCGTCGCCCGAAGCCTACGCCGAATTTGGCGCGCTGGCCGCACCGTTGCTGGGCCAGGGCCTGCCGTACGAGCAGGAAGAGACGCAGTTCCGGCGCCGCGACGGCAGCCTGTTCTGGGGCCGCATCCGCGCCAAGGCGGTCGACCAGGAGCGCAGCGAGCAGGGCACGATCTGGATCCTGGAAGACGTCAGCGCCAGCCGCCAGACGCAGATGGAGGTGGCGGCCATCATGACCAATGCCTCGGTCAGCATCCTGTTTACCAAGAACCGCGTGGTCACGCGCTACAACCTGGGCTTTGCCGAAATGTTCGGCTACCGGGGCGACGAGGCGCTGGGCTTGCCGGGGCGCGCGCTGTACCTGTCGCAGGACGCCTATGACAGGCTGGGCGCGGCCGCCTTCCCCTTCCTGTCGGTGGGCAAGCCGTTCCAGACCGAAGTGGAAATGCAGCGCAAGGACGGCAGCACCTTGTGGGGCCAGCTGATCGCCTATGTCGTCAATCCCGATGATGCGGCCGCCGGCACCATCTGGATCATCGAAGACCGCACGGAAGCGAAGCGCGCCGAAGAATCCCTGCGCAATGCGCTGCTGGAAAACCAGGCCATCCTCGACAGCGCCGTGCTGGGCATTTCAGTGATCGAGAACGGCTACAACCTGCATGCCAACAGCAAGATGGAAGAGCTGTTCGGCTATGGTCCCGGCCAGGTCAACGGCCTGTCGGTGCAGGCGCTGTATCCGGACCTGGCGTCGTGGAAGGCAGCGCGGCGCGAGACGGCGCGCGACTTCGAGGCCGGCCGCGTGCACATGTCGGAGTACCAGCTGGTGCGCAAGGACGGCAGCCGCTTCTGGGCGCGCCTGTCCGGACGGCCGTTCGACCTGGCGCATGCGCATGGCCGTTCGGTGTGGCTGGTCGACGACGTGACGGCGCGCCGCGAAGCGGCCGAAGCGGTGCTGCGCGCGCGCGACGAGCTGGAACTGCGGGTGCAGGAACGCACGGCCGAACTGGCTGGCGCCAACGCCCTGCTGCAAGGCGAGATCGCCGAGCGGCGCCAGGCCGAGGCGCGCGTGCACCACATGGCTTACCACGACAGCCTGACCGGCCTGCCGAACCGTGCGCTGCTGGCCGACCGCCTCGAGCGCGCCATGCTGGCCTCGCAGCGCTCCAGCCGCAAGCTGGCCGTGATGTTCATCGACCTGGACCGCTTCAAGAACATCAACGATTCACTGGGCCACATGACGGGCGACATCCTGCTCAAGGAAGTGGCGGCGCGGCTGTGCCGGTCGGTGCGCGCCAGCGACACGGTGGCGCGCCTGGGCGGCGATGAATTCGTGGTGCTGGTGCCGGGCATCCGCGGCGCCGAAGAAGCGGCCACGGTGGCCGCCAAGATCATCGAGTCGCTGACGCCGGCGTTTCCGCTCGAAGGCCATGTGCTGCACATCACGCCGTCGATCGGCATCTGCCTGTATCCGGAAGACGGCGCCGATGTCGACGCGCTGATGCGCCATGCCGACGCGGCCATGTATCACGCCAAAGCCAATGGCCGCAACAACTACCAGTTCTTCACGCAGAAGATGAACCAGGCGGCGGCGATCCACTTCGACCTGGAAAGCAGCTTGCGCACGGCGCTGGCGCAGGACCAGTTCGAGCTGTATTACCAGCCGGTGATCGATATCGCCACGCGCACCCTGCACGGCATGGAAGTGCTGCTGCGCTGGCGCCGGCCAGGCCATGGCCTGGTGATGCCGGACCGCTTCATCCCGATCCTGGAAGAAAACGGCATGATCGTGCCGGTCGGCGCCTGGGTCATGCGCAAGGCCTGCGAGCAGAGCGTGGCCTGGCTGCGCCAGGGCTTGCAGCCGGTGCCGCTGGCGGTCAATCTGTCGCCGCGCCAGTTCATGCATGCCGGCCTGGTGGCGTCGATTGGCGCCATCGTCGAGGAAAGCGGCATCGCGCCCGGTTTGCTGGAGTTTGAAATCACCGAGACAGCGCTGATGCAGCAGGGCGAGCAGACCCTGGAGATCCTGCGCCAGATCAACGCCATGGGACTGCGCCTGTCGATCGACGACTTTGGCACCGGCTATTCCAGCCTGGCCTACCTGAAGCGCTTTCCGGTCAAGAAGATCAAGATCGACCGCGCCTTCATCAAGGATCTGGAGACCAGCGCGGAAGACCGCGCCATCGTCTCGGCCATCATTGCGCTGGCCGACAGCCTGCAATTGTCGACCGTGGCCGAAGGGGTGGAGACGGAGCAGCAGTTCGCCCTGCTGCAAGGCAAGGGCTGCCGCTACGCCCAGGGCTATCTGTTTTCGGCGCCGATGCCGGCCGCGAATGCGCAGATGTTGCTGGCGCGGCGGGCAGACTAGTCGATGGTGGCCACCACCGGCGCATGATCGGACGGCTGTTCCCACTTGCGGGGCACGCGGTCGATCACGCAGGCGCTGCAGCGCCCTGCCAGCGCGGGCGACAGCAGGATATGGTCGATGCGCAGGCCCTTGTTCAGGCGGAAGCCCAGCTGGCGGTAATCCCACCAGCTGAACGACTTGTCGGCCTGCTCGAACAGGCGGAAGGAATCGACCAGGCCGAGGTCGAACAGGCGCTGCAGGGCATCGCGCTCCTTGCTTGATACCAGCACCTGGCCGGCCCAGGCCACCGGGTCATGCACGTCGCGGTCGTCCGGCGCGATATTGTAGTCGCCCACCACCGCCAGTTGCGGATGCAGCGCCGCTTCTTCGGCCAGCCAGTCATGCAGGGCGGCAAGCCAGCCCAGCTTGTATTCATATTTGTCCGAATCGACGCTCTGGCCGTTCGGCACATAGGCGCACACCACGCGCACGCCACCGATGGTGGCGGCCAGGATGCGCTGCTGCGGGTCTTCATAGCGGGGATTGTTTTTCACCACATCCTCGATCGGCAGCTTCGACAGGATGGCCACGCCGTTATAGGTTTTCTGGCCGCTGAACACCACCTGGTAGCCGGCCGCCGCGATCTCGGCGGCAGGGAATTTGTCATCCGTCAGCTTGGTTTCTTGCAAACACAAGATGTCGACCGGATTGTCGGCCAGCCACTGCAGCACTTGTGGCAGGCGCACTTTCAGCGAGTTGACGTTCCAGGTGGCTAATTTCATGGCAGAAGTTCCTTAAGAGGGCGATAGCGGCGCATCTTACCGCATGCCGTCATCCGGTGTGCCACGGTGGCCAGCTGGCGGGTGTGGTTTATTTGCCCTGTGGGAAGATAAGGTTCAAAAAAGACTATAGTTTTAGCCAATCGTGGCGCATGCATATTCGGTTTTTGTGTATGATTGATCAAGCCACATGGTTGATTTGCCAAATTTGATTGTGTTGATGTTATTTAAGGGCAGCCAAACACGATAAAGGTGTAAAGTTTCTCGCTAAAACGCGCTGAACACTACTAAAATGGCTTATTGTGACAGCCTTGTCATGCAGGCTGTGGCAACCGTGAGATGAAATAATCGGAATTCACCGTGTGTGATTCTGAATTACAGACCATTGCGCCTGTAGCGGATCGCAAGTTCCGTTTCCGGCGCCGCCGGTCTTGCTCTATAACTGCAGCACGTTTCGGTGACATTGTTTTTTTTCATTAAGAAATGGTACCATCTGGAAATGTTGCAGTTTTAATAGTGAGACTTGCGCGTAGCATTTGCAAAGGAAGAAAATGCGAACTGCATTTGAAGCGTGGGCGCAGCGTGACGGCCACATTGTTCGGCGACGAGAAGACAAACCGGACGAATATCTGATTTTCGAAACCCAGCGGCGCTGGGTGATCTGGCAGGCTGCCTTGACTCATGGCAAGACGACGCCCAAGCCACGCGTGAGCGCAGCCGAAAAGGCCGCGAAAGCGCAGCGTGCACTGGAAATGTCGTCCGACGAGGCGGCCGTGCGCAACAAGGTGCTCAATGAGGTGCTCGACGCTTTCAGCAGCGCCGACGGCGCCGCCGGCATGGAAGGCATCCTGAAAGTCATCCAGGGCCTGAAACAGAAGCAGAAAGTGCTGGCCGGCGACAAGAGCGAAGATTCGACGGCCTGAGGAGACGGCGATGCGTTACCGGCACTACAAGGGCGGGATCTATGAACTGGTGTGCGAAGCCACGCTGGAATCGGACCTGACCCCGATGATCGTCTACCGCGCCGCCGACGGCTCGATCTGGACCCGGCCGAAAGACGTGTTCTTTCAGCTGATCGAGGTCGAGGGCGTCATGGTGCAGCGTTTTGCTCCGATTAATTGATCTCTGATCACTGATGGCCGCGCCAGCGCGTGCCCAGGAAACCTTCATGTACAGATTGCTGGCCTCGGCCACGCTGCTGGGCCTGGCCTGCGCTTCGGCGCAGGCTGAAACCGTCGGCTCGGTCGACACCGTTTTCAAGTTGATCGGCCCCGATCACAAGATCGTCGTCGAAGCCTATGACGATCCGCGCGTGACCGGCGTTTCCTGCTATTTGTCGCGCGCCAAGACGGGCGGCATCAAGGGCGCCGTCGGCCTGGCCGAAGACAAGGCCGACGCCTCGGTGGCTTGCCGCCAGGTGGGCGCGCTGCAATTCAACGGCAAGCTGCCGCGCCAGGAAGAAGTGTTCAGCGAGCGCGCCTCGATCTTCTTCAAGCATGTGCGCGTGGTGCGCATGGTCGATCCCAAGCGCAATGCGCTGATCTACCTGGTGTATTCCGACCGCCTGATCGACGGCAGTCCGAAAAACAGCGTGACCGCCGTGCCGGTGCCCGCCAACTTGCCGATTCCCTTGCGTTAACAGGATTCGCCATGCGCCGCTCTCTCGCTGCCATGATGCTGCTCTCCGGCCTGGCCGGCTGCGCCACCATGACCGGTTCGACCGAGCAGATGGTGCTGGTGCAAACCATCTTCGACAACCGCCAGCTGGCGGGCGCCGGCTGCATTCTCAGCAACGACATGGGCAAGTGGTTCGTCACCACGCCGGGGCGCATCATGATCCGCAAGAGCCGCGAGCCGCTCAAGGTCGACTGCAAGAAGAGCGGCTCGCCGGCCGTGGTGATGGACAATCAATTTGACGCCAGCGTCAATGGCGGCAGCGCCTGGAGCAACGTCATCTTTACCCTCGGCGTGGGCTATTTCGTCGACCGCGACACCGGCGCCGCCTATGACTATCCGTCGACCCTGACCGTCATCATGCAGGACCCGGCGCGTATTGCGCGGCCAGCACCGGCAGCCGTGGCTGCACCGGTGATGGCCACGCCGCCCGCCGCGCAGCCGGCTGCCGCACCTGCACCCAAGCCTGCGCCTTCGCCGATCCCAGATCCCGTCGTGTATTAAACAAACGCGACAGGCATGAAAAAAGCCGCCAGGGTCGATTGACCGTGGCGGCTTTTGATTTTCATGCAGCGTTTATTGGACGCGGTTCAGCAGGAAAGTGCTGAGCAGTGGCACCGGACGGCCGGTCGCGCCTTTTGCCGCGCCCGATTTCCAGGCCGTGCCGGCGATATCGAGGTGGGCCCAGGTGTACTTCCTGGTGAAGTTTTCCAGGAACGCGGCAGCGGTGACGGCGCCGCCGCCAGGCGAGCCGATATTGCCCAGGTCAGCGAAGTTCGATTTCAGCTGCTCGTTGTACGCTTCTTCGATCGGCATGCGCCATGCGGTGTCGGAGGCTTGCTTGCCGGCGGTCAGCAGCTCGTTGGCCAGCTGGTCGTGGGCGGCGTCCGAACGCGTGAACAGGCCCGTGTTGTGGTGGCCCAGCGCGATCACGCAGGCGCCCGTCAGGGTGGCGATATCGACCACCACGGCCGGCTTGAAGCGCTCGGCGTAGGTCAGTGCATCGCACAGCACCAGGCGGCCTTCGGCGTCGGTGTTGAGAACTTCGATCGTCAGGCCGTTCATCGAGGTGACGATGTCGCCCGGCTTGGTGGCGCGGCCCGATGGCATGTTTTCGCAGGCGGCGATCACGCCGATCACGTTCAGCTTCAGGTTCATCTCGCCGATGGCGCGGAAGGTGCCCAGCACCGAGGCGGCGCCGCACATGTCGTACTTCATTTCATCCATGCCGGGACCGGCCTTGAGCGAAATGCCGCCGGTGTCGAAGGTGATGCCCTTGCCGACCAGTACCACCGGTGCGTCCTTGGCCTTGCCGCCCATGTGTTTCAGGACGATGAATTTCGGCGGCTGTTCGCTGCCGTTGGTGACCGACAGGAAGCTGCCCATTTTCAGCGCTTCGAGCTGTTTGCGGTCCAGTACTTCCACTTCAAACTTGTAATCCTTGGCCAGCTGCTTGGCGGTGTTGGCCAGGTAGGTCGGGTTGGCGATATTGGCCGGCAGGTCGCCCAGGTTGCGGGTGAAGTTCGAGCCGTTGGCAATCGCCACCGCTTGCGCCAGAGCGCCGCGCGTGGCCGCCGTGGCAGGCGCCGACAGCACGACCTTGCGCACGCCGCTCGGCGCCGGGTCTTTCTTGCTTTTTTGCGAGTCGCAGCGGTATTGGCTGTCATGCGCCGCCTGCACCACGCAGCGGATCGCCCAATTTACATCGCGCTCTTTCACATCACCCAGCGGTAATGCGATAATGGCGTCCGCCGCGCCCAATGTGCCGAAGGCCTTCAAGGCAGCTTGCACGCCGGTGGCAAAGCTTTTTTCGCTGATGGCATCGTCGCTGCCCATGCCGACCAGCAGCACGCGCTCGGCGGTGACGCCGTCCACGGCGCGCAGCAGCAGGGTGCTGCCAGGCTTGCCGGTAATGTCGCCGGACTTCAGCGCAGCCGAAATGGCACCCTTGCTGTCCAGCGCTTGTGCCGCTGGCGACAGTTTTTTGTTTTCGAATACCGCAACCGCGATGCATCCGCTTTTGGCCGAGCCGAGGGTGCTCTTGGTATCGAATGCTTTTATGCTAAAGTCCATTTGGTTCTCCGTTTTCATTTACTAGTAACGTGTTACTCAACTAACTGACCCGAATTATAAACTCCGAATGATCTTTCAACGTGCCCTTCGACGTGAATTGGCTAGTGCCGCCGGGGCCACCTTCACTGTTTTATTCAGTATCCTGCTGACCTGGATGCTTATCGGTATCCTTGGCAAGGCCGCCGGCGGCAAGGTCGCGTCGGCCGACGTGATGTCGCTGATGCTGTTTTCCTCGCTGATGCAGCTGCCCACCATCCTGATACTGACCGGTTTCATCTCGGTGCTGATGGTCGTCACGCGCAGCTACAAGGAATCCGAAATGGTGGTGTGGTTCGCCTCGGGCCTGAGCCTGTCGCGCTGGATCGCGCCGGTGCTCAGCTTTGGCCTGCCGCTGGTGCTGGCGATTGCCGCCCTGAGTCTGTACGCCACGCCGTGGGCGCAGCAGAAAAGCGACGCCTATGTGGCGCGCTTTGAAAAGCGCGAAGACCTGCAGAAAGTCACGCCCGGCCAGTTCCGCGAATCGGCCGGCAGCAACCGCATCTTCTTTGTCGAAGGCGTCAGCGGCGAGAAAAACGTGGTGCAGAACGTATTCGTCAACACCGTCGACGCCAAGGGCAGCGCGGTGGTGGTGGTGGCCAAGGAAGGCGTGATCAATACCGACGCCGCCGGCAGCCGCTTCCTGGTGCTCAAGGAAGGGCGGCGCTACCAGGGCATCCCGACCCAGGCTGATTTCCAGACCATGGAATTCGAGCAGTACATCATGCGCATCGAAAGCCGCCAGCAGGAACTGGGCGCCGACCTGGGCGTGCGCGCCATGAGCACCATGGCGCTGATCGCTGCCAACAACCAGTTCACCATGGCTGAACTGATGTGGCGGGTCAGCGCGCCGCTGATCGCGCTGCTGCTGATCCTGCTGGCCATACCGTTGGGCTTCGTCAATCCGCGCGCCGGCAGTTCGGCCAACCTGATCGTGGCGCTGCTGATCTTTTTCAGCTACAGCAACCTGACCAAGGTCATTGAAGCGAGCGTCAAGCAGGGCCGCCTGAGCTTTGGCATGGCCTGGTGGCCGCTGCACCTGCTGGCGCTGCTGGCCGTGGTGGCGCTGTTCGCCTGGCGCCTGAATGTGAATCACCGCTATCATCCGCTGGTTTTGCTGGCGTCCTTCAAGCGCGCGCGCTGCGCCGGCAAACAGAGTAAAGCGGACACGAAATGAAGATCTTACAGCGCTATTTTGCGGTCTCGATATTCCAGGCGGTGTTCTTCGTGCTGCTCGCCTTTCTGGCGCTGCAGGCGTTCATCGACCTGACGGGCGAACTGCCCAAGGTCGGCCGCAATGGCTATACCATCCAGTACGCTTTTTTCTATGTACTGGTGCTGGTGCCGGGCCACGTGTATGAAGTCATGCCGATCGCCGCGCTGATCGGCACCATCTACACGATGGCGCAGTTTGCGGCCAGCTCGGAATTTACCATCATGCGCGCCTCGAGCATGTCGACCGCCATGGCGGCCGGCTTTTTGCTGCGCATCGGCGTGGTGTTCGTGGTGATTACCTTTTTGTTCGGCGAATTCGTCACGCCCTATACCGAGCCGCTGGCCGAGCGCTTGAAACTGACCTCGCGCGGCACCTCGGTGTCGAGCGAGTTCCGCTCCGGGCTGTGGACCAAGGACATGATCAAGAGCGAAGGTTTGACGGGCAGCGTCACCGGCTCGCGTTTTTTCAATGTGGGCGAAGCGCGCCCTGACGGCCAGCTGAAAAACGTCAAGCTGTACGAATTCGACACCACCATGCGCCTGCGCACCATGACGGTGGCCGCCAGCGCGGTTTACCAGGGCAACAATGTATGGCGCCTCAGTGACGTGACGGAGACCTCGTTTTCAAACAGCGCCGCCACCAAGCCCGGTTACGAGCCGAAGCTGCAGAATTACTATGGCCAGGAAACAAGCCTGGTACGCACCGTGAAAAGCACCACCAAGGACATGGTGTCGGAAGTGACGCCGAAGATCCTGACGGTGTCGGCCTCGGACCCGGAGCGCATGTCAGCCAGCGAACTGGCCGTCTACACGCGCCACCTGGCCGAGAACAAGCAGGAAACCGAGCGCTTCCGCATCGCCTTCTGGAAAAAGCTGATCGATCCGCTGGCCATTTTCGTGCTGATGGCACTGGCGCTGCCGTTCGCCTACATGCATACGCGCAGTGGCGGCGTCAGCCTGAAAATTTTCATCGGCATCATGATTGGCGTGAGCTTCATGCTGGTCAATACCTTGTTCTCGCATGTGGGCCTGCTCGGCAACTTGCCGGCCTTCCTCACTGCGGTGGCGCCCAGCGTGCTGTATCTGCTTGCGGCGCTGGGGATGCTGTGGTGGGTGGAGCGACACTGATGACGAATCTACCTGCGCAGCAGGCGCTGATCCTGTTCGCCCATGGCGCGCGCGCCGCTTCCTGGGCCGCACCATTCGAGCGCCTGCGCGATATCACGCAAGCGCGCATGCCCGAGGTTTCGGTGCAGCTGGCGTTTCTTGAGCTGATGACGCCGCGCTTGCCCGAACTGATCGCCAGCTTGCTGGCGGCGCTGCCCGACGGCGGGGTACTTGACGCCACCGTGGTGCCGGTATTCCTGGGCCAGGGCGGCCATGTGCTGCGCGACCTGCCGCTGCTGGTGGATGAATTGCGCCAGGCGCATCCGCAACTGCGCCTGAAGGTGGTCGAAGCGGTCGGTGAAAACGCCAGCGTGCTGGCGGCGATTGCCGACTATTGCGTGGCCGCGCCCGGCCAGGCGTGACCGGGCCGGTCGATATCGTCTACTTGTGGGTGGATGGGCAGGACCCGGCCTGGCGCGCGCGCCACCGCGCGGCCTATGCGCAGTGGGCGCAAAAACATCCTGGGCAGCTGGCCCTGCATGGCAATGTGGCGGGGCGTTACCGCGACAACGGCGAGCTGCGCTACAACCTGCGCGCGCTCGAGCGCTTTTTTCCCGGTCATGGACATGTTTACCTGGTGACCGACCGCCAGGTGCCAGCCTGGCTGGGCGCCTGCGCCGGCCTGAGCGTGATCGACCACCGCCAGTTGATGCCGGCAACCGCGTTGCCGGTATTCGACTCGGCCCATATCGAATCGTATCTGCACCATATTCCTGGCCTGGCCGAGCGCTTCCTGTATTTCAATGACGATGTCTTCCTGGGCCAGCGATTCGACGCCGGCTACTGGTTTGGCGACTGCCTGCGCGTGTGCACGGAGGCGGCGCTGGTCGAGTTGCCAGCCCACTTGCGTGCCGATGTGGCGGCACCCGTCAATTGCGCGGTGCTGTCGCGCGACTGGCTGAGCGCGCGAAATCCCGACTATCGCCACGAGCCGCGCCTGTTTGCGCACGCGCCGCGCCCGATGCTGAAAAGCGCCATGCAGGCGCTGGAACGGCAGGCCCCCGAACTGTTCGCGCAGGTGCGCGCTACCGTGTTCCGCTCCTGGCGCGCGCCGGCGCTGCTGCCCGACCTGGTGCCGCGCTGGATGGTAACGCAGGGCCTGGCGCGCAGCGAAGTGCTCGACCCGCTGCATATCGCCAGCGGCGACGCGGATGCACCCGTACTGCTGGCGCAGCTGCGCGCGCAATTCGGCAGCTTGCCGTTTTTCTGCATTAACGATACCTGCGACGAGGCGCAAGACGATGACCCGCGCCTGGCGCGGGTGGCGGCGGTGCTGCAGCTGTTGCTGCCGCAGCCGTCGCGCTTTGAGTTGAACCTCAGCGCGCCTTTGGCAGACGCAGCTTGATGCGGGCAGCCGCACTGGTATCGGCCATGGCCGCCAGGAACAGCAGCAGATAGCCGTCCAGCTCGAACACTTCTTCCAGCAGCTCCGAGTACATCTCCGGCAGCGCATGGATCACCTTCTTGTCGAATGGCCAGCCGGCCACCATGAACAGGCCGCCGATCAGGGTGATGATGGTCACGCGCATGCCGAAGATGGCGCGCACGTTCGCAAACACGGCGCGCGCGCGCGGCACGAAAAATACCAGCAGGCGCAGCAGCACCAGCAGTTCCAGCACGCGCAGGGTTTTTTCCAGCACGTTCCAGGCATACGACTCGCCCATCTCTCGAATTTCCAGCTCGCGCAGCAAAAAGCCGAACATCAGCGCCGACAGGCCGGCATGGATCAGGAAACGCAGCGAATCGCGGTCCGGCTCAATCCACGCTTTTTGCCCGTGTACCGCGCAAGCGAGCGCCAGACACAGCGCCTGCAGGCATTCGAGCAGATGGTTTTCATTGTCAATGGCGGGAAACACCAGCCACAGGCCGATCTGGCCCACGGTGACCAGCAAAATCGTGGCGAACAGGCCGCCGTTGCTGCTGCTGAGTGTCTGCAGCGCTGCGCGCAGGGAAGAAAAATTCATGAGTGATGACAGGGTAGAGAGTGCGGGGATGACGCGGTATTGCGGCGTGAGCATCCTACCATGTTTTACCTCAGATCAATAGTTACTGACTTTAAAGTCGGTAAAGGCTGGCGTGTCCTGTGCCTGGCTGACGCGCATGGCCATCGCCTCGCCCAGCATCACCAGCACGGGGCCCTGCTTGTCGCCCAGGCCCTGCGCCAGTTGCGCCAGATTCAGGCGCGCGATGCGCTGCTCGGGCCGGCTGCAGTTTTCAATCACCACCACCGGCGTGTCGACACTGCGTCCTTGCGCCAGCAGGCGCCCGGCGGTGGCGATCGCTTCGCGCCCGCCCATGTATTGCACCAGGGTGTCGCAGTCCGGCACCGCCGTCTGCCCGGATTCCCCGGGCGCCGTGCTGGACGTAAAAAAAGCCACGCTGCGCGATACGCCGCGCTTGGTGAGTGGTTGCCGGGTGGTGGCGGCGGCGGCCAGCGCGGTGGTAATGCCGGGCACCACTTCGACTGCGATGCCAGCTTCTTCCAGCGCGCGCAATTCTTCGTCGGCGCGGCCGAACAGCATCGGGTCGCCACCTTTCAGTCGCACCACCACCGCATATTTCTGCGCATGGTCGACCAATTGCTTGTTGATGAAGGCCTGCGCCGTCGACAACTGGCCGCAGCGTTTGCCGACCAGGATTTTTTTCGCCTGCGGGCACAGTTCCAGCATCTCCGCCGTGACCAGTGCATCGTGCAGCACCACGTCGGCTTGCGCCAGCAGGCGCGCGCCGCGCAAGGTCATCAGGTCTTGCGCGCCGGGACCGGCACCGATCAAGTAGACCTTGCCTGGCAGAGATGTGGAGTGGTTCATGCTTGCCTTCCTTTAGTTGATGCGGATCATTCCCGCTGCAACGGTCTGGTGGGTCACTTCATCGATCAGGATAAAGGCGCCGGTGGCGCGAATGTCAAGATACGCGTCGGCCGCCAGCGCCTGCTGCACGTTCAGGCTGATGCGGGCGATATCGTTCAGCTTCAGGCCCTCGGCCGGGTGGCGCTGCTGGGTATTGATGTCGAGGATGGAATCGACCGCAGTGACCTTGGCGGCGGTCTGTTTCGTGCCATGCTTGATCCAGTACTTGCGGCGCAGGTCCAGCGCGTCCTCGGACAGCCAGCACACGTCCGCCGTTACCTGCTTGAGCAAGGCGGCAGGACGGTCGCTGCTCGCCAGCAGGTCGCCGCGCGAAATATCGAGGTATTCATTGAGCAGCAGGGTGACCGACTGGCCGACCACCGCCGACGGCAGCGAGCCGTCGAGGGTAACGATATCCTTGACGGTGGCGCTCTGGCCCGAAGGCTGCACCACCAGCGTATCGCCGACGCTGACCTTGCCCGCCTCGATGCGGCCCATGTAGCCGCGGAAGTCGTTCGCTTCGTGGCCGTTGTGGCGTGCTACCAGCTGCACCGGGAAGCGGAACGGCGCGTCGTGCGATTCGTCGTAGACCGACAGGGACTCGAGCAGCTCGATCAGGGTCGGGCCGCTGTACCAGCCCAGCTTGTCGCCGCGCTCGACGACGTTGTCGCCGCTCAAAGCCGACAATGGAATCGGCGTGATGTCCTTCAGGCCCAGCGACTGGGCGAACTCGCGGTAGGCGGCAACGATGCGGTTGTAGACGGTTTCGTCGTAATCGACCAGGTCCATCTTGTTGACGGCCACCACCACATGTTCGATCTGCAGCAGGTGGGCAATCGTCGAATGGCGCTTGGTCTGAATCAGCAGTTCCACGCTGCCATCGTCGCCGAGTTTGACTTTCGACACGTCGATCAGAATGATGACGGCGTCGGCGGTCGAGGCGCCAGTGACCATATTGCGCGTGTACTGCTCGTGGCCCGGCGTGTCGGCGATGATGAACTTGCGTTTCGGCGTGGCGAAATAGCGGTAGGCCACGTCGATCGTGATGCCTTGCTCGCGCTCGGCTTCCAGGCCGTCCGTCAGCAGCGACAGGTCGACCGTGTCGCCAACGGTGCGCTTGTGCTTGGAGCGCGACATCGCGTCGAGCTGGTCGGCGAAGATGCCCTTGCTGTCGAACAGCAGGCGGCCGATCAGGGTGCTCTTGCCGTCATCGACGGAACCGGCCGTGATAAAGCGCAGCATGCCGCGCTCGACGCTGTCGTTGTTAATGGTGTTCAAGACTGCTGCGTTCATTAGAAATACCCTGCTTTCTTGCGTTTTTCCATCGAGGCTTCGGAGGTCTGGTCGTCCATGCGGGTGGCGCCGCGCTCCGTGATTTGCGTGATTGCCGTTTCGGCGATGATGGCGTCGACCGTGGCCGCATCGGACGAGACCGGGCAGGTGCACGAGATATCGCCGACAGTACGGAAGCGCACCACTTGCGTTTCCACCGTTTCGCCTTCGCGCGGCGGCGTCAGGTCGGTCAGCGGTACCAAGAGGCCATTGCGCGGGATCACCTGGCGTTCGTGCGCAAAGTAGATCGGCGGCAGTTCCAGTTTTTCGCGGGCGATATATTGCCACACGTCCAGTTCGGTCCAGTTCGAGATCGGGAACACGCGCATGTTTTCACCGGGGTGCACGCGGGTGTTATACAGGTCCCACAGTTCCGGACGCTGGGCTTTCGGGTCCCAGGCGCCGAATTCGTCGCGGAACGAGAAGATGCGTTCCTTGGCGCGGGCTTTTTCTTCATCGCGGCGGGCGCCGCCGATGCAGGCGTCAAACTTGTGTTCGGCAATGGTTTCCAGCAGGGTCACGGCTTGCGCCGCGTTGCGCGAGTCGGTGGCCGGGTTGCGCAGGCGCACCGTGCCGCGCTTGATGGAATCCTCCACCGAGCCGACGATCAGGCGCTCGCCCAGTTCGGCCACTTTCTTGTCGCGGAAGGTAATGACTTCCGGGAAGTTGTGGCCGGTGTCGATATGCACCAGGGGAAACGGGAATTTGCCAGGGCGGAAAGCTTTTTCCGCCAGGCGCAGCAGGACGACGGAATCCTTGCCGCCCGAAAACAGCAGCGCAGGATTGGCCGATTCGGCCGCCACTTCGCGCATGATGTGGATGGCTTCCGACTCAAGGCTGTCGAGGTGACGCTGGTTCAAAATATTGCTCATATTGGATGCTTTCTTGTTCTGTCTTGGATATTCACGCTGCCACGGATTTAATGCGGATCAACTTGCCGTCCACCATATGCAGGCCGCACTCCTTGGAATCGGGGTTTTCCCACCACCAGCGGCCGGCCCGCACACCTTCGCCGGGCTGTACTGCGCGGGTGCACGGTTCGCAGCCGATCGACGGATAACCCTGGTCGTGCAGCGCATTGTAGGGCACGTCGTTGGCGCGGATATACGCCCATACATCGTCTTCCGACCAGTCGGCCAGCGGATTGAATTTCGTCATGGCGTGCGCCGCATCGTCTTCCTGCACATGCAGTTCGGCGCGCGTGGTCGATTGGGCGCGACGCTGTCCCGTGACCCACGCCTTGTTGCCGGCCAGGGCGCGGCCCAAAGGTTCGACCTTGCGGATGCGGCAGCATTCGCGGCGCATCTCGACGCTGTTGTAGAAGGCGTTCAGGCCGTTCTGTTCCACATACTGCGCCACGGCTTCGGGCTGTGGACGGTACAGGGTGATGTCATGCGCGTAACGGTCCTTGACCTTGCCCAGCACGGCCAGGGTTTCCTGGTGCAGCCGGCCCGTTTCCAGCGAAAAGATGCCGATCGGCAGCTTCGCTTTGAGGATCATGTCGGTCAGCACCATGTCTTCGGCTGCCAGGCTGGACGCGAACACGGCCGGCGAAAAATCGGCCGCGATGCGTGCCAGCGTTTGCTCGGTGGCGGTGACTAAATTGGAAAGGTCGCTCATGTCGTTGCCCTCAGATGCCGGCCGCGTTGTCGAGGTCGGGGTTCTGGCCTTCGCGGTGGTGGCGGCGGAACAGCGGCGACTTCTGGTCCCACGAGGCCTGATAGGTTTCGGAAAACACCGACAAACCTTTCAGCGCGTCATGGATGCTGCGGTCCGGGCGCGTCGCATAGGCATCGAAACCGACCCGGTGCATCGAGAACAGCTGATCGCGCAGCACGTCGCCAATCGCGCGCAGTTCGCCTTTGTAACCGAGGCGGGCGCGCAGGTTGAAAGCGATCGAATAGCCACGGCCATCGGTAAATTTCGGAAAATCGATGGCGATCACTTGCAACTGTTCGATGACGTCGGCCAGCTCTTCCGGACGCTCGTCGCCGGCCAGCCAGACGCCGATCTCGGGCAGGCGCGCGGTGAGTGCTTCGCGCTGTGCTTGCCACACCAGCAGCGGCACGATGACCTTGCCTTCAGGAACGACTACCGTTTCCGGCGTGTCGCCCTCGTCCAGGCGCAGCAGGCCCCAGTCATTGGTCACCACGGCCGCATTCTTGATGATTTCTTCGCGTACTTCAAACATATTCGTCTTCTCCGACCAGGTTGCCGACGGTGATCGGCGTTGCATACACATGTTCCTTGAACGGCGGCAAGCCCAGGCGCTGTGCCGTGTCGACAAAGCGCTCGCCTTCATGGCGTTCGCGCACATACACGTGCAGCAGGCGGGCGATCACTTCCGGCATTTGCAGGGCGGAGAACGATGGTCCGATGATCTTGCCGATGGCCGCATGGTTGCCCTGCGCGCCGCCGATCGACACTTGATACCATTCGCTGCCATCCTTGTCGACGCCGAGCACGCCGATGCTGCCCACGTGATGGTGGCCGCAGGCGTTGATGCAGCCGGAAATATTGAGTTCGATTTCGCCGATATCGTGCTGGAAGTCGATATTGTCGAAACGCTCGGCAATCGCGGCGGCGATCGGCAGCGACTTGGCGTTGGCCAGCGAGCAGAAGTCGCCGCCCGGGCAGCAGATCATGTCGGTCAGCAGGCCGATATTCGGCGTGGCCAAGCCATGCGCCTTGGCTTCCTGCCACAGTTTGAACAGTTTCGACTGCTCGACGTCGGCCAGCACCAGGTTCTGCTCGTGCGTGACGCGCAGTTCGCCAAAGCTGTAGCGGTCGGCAAGATCCGCGACGAAGTCGATCTGCTCGGCCGTCGCGTCGCCCGGCGGCACGCCGGTTTTCTTCAGCGACAGCACCACCGCCACGTAACCTGGGCGCTGGTGCGGCTTCACATTGCGCTGCAGCCAGTTGGCGTAGGCCTTGTTGTCGACGTGCTCGCCGGCGTAATCGACATCCGCCAGTTCGAGGTAGGCGGGCGGCTTGAAAAAGTCCGCCACGCGCTGCATTTCCTCGACCGTCAAGGTTTCCGGACCATCCTTCAGGTCGACCCATTCTGCTTCCACCTGGCGCGTGAATTCTTCCACGCCGATGGCTTTCAGCAAAATCTTGATGCGCGCCTTGTATTTGTTGTCACGGCGCCCGTGCAGGTTGTACACGCGCATGATGGCCTGCGTGTAGGTCAGCAGGTGCTGCCATGGCAGGAATTCGCGCACCACGCTGCCCAGGATCGGCGTGCGGCCCATGCCGCCGCCGGCCATCACCTTGAAGCCCACTTCGCCCGCTTCGTTGCGCACGGCCGTCAGGCCAATGTCATGCACGGCAATCGCGGCGCGGTCCTGAAGGGCGCCATTGATGGCAACCTTGAATTTGCGCGGCAGGGCAATGAACTCGGGGTGGAAAGTGCTCCACTGGCGCAACACTTCCGCGTACGGGCGCGGATCGATGATTTCATCGGCTGCGACGCCGGCGTACGGGTCCGACGTTGTATTTCGGATACAGTTACCGGATGTCTGGATCGCGTGCATTTCCACCGACGCCAGGTCGGTCAGGATATCGGGCGTCTGTTCCAGTTCGACCCAGTTGAACTGGATGTTCTGGCGCGTGGTGAAGTGGCCATAGCCGCGGTCGTACTTGCGCGCTATATGGGCAAACATGCGCATCTGCTTCGACGACAGCAGGCCGTACGGCACGGCGATGCGCAGCATGTAGGCGTGGCGCTGCATGTACAGGCCATTTTGCAGGCGCAGCGGAATGAATTCTTCTTCCGTCAATTCATTGGCAATGCGGCGCGCAACCTGATCGCGGTACTGCGCGATGCGTTCTTTGACGATAAGGTGGTCGTACTGATCGTAATGGTACATATCGAGTCCTAAATAAGCCGGGGTACTGGAAGATTGCCTGGGATTGTATTTTAATTAGTAGATTAGCTTCACTGCCACGGTGGTCAAGGTCATGGCCAGCAGCACGCGCAAAAACTTTTCCGGAACCGAGCGCGCTACCCAGGAACCAAGGGTGATGCCAGGCAGGGAGCCGATCAGCAGCGAGATCAGCAGTTCCCAGTGGATGGAACCGAGCCACCAATGCCCCAGCGCGGCAATTGCCGTCAAGGGTACGGCATAAGCGATATCGGTGCCGGCCACTTCGGCCGAGCTCATGCGTGGATACAACATCACCAGCAAGGTCGCGCCGATGGCGCCGGCGCCGATCGACGAGACGGTCACCAGCACGCCCAGCACGGCGCCGGAAATAATGGTCGCCGCGGCAAGCTTGTTGCCTTGCAGTTGTTTTTCAGGATGGGCATTGATCCAGTTCAGCATGCGGCCCTTGAAGATCAGCGCCACCACCGTCAGCAGCACCGAGCCGGCAATCGAGTAGCGGATGATCTGGCCGATTTCCGGCGACAGGGTGCCAAAGGACTTCAAGGCCAGGGTCGCCACCACGGCGGCGGGCAGGGCACCGATGCACAGGCGCTTGACGATATCCCAGCGCACGGTGCCGCGCAGGCGGTGCGTCAGGGTGCCGGCGCTCTTGGTAATCGAGGCAAACGCCAGGTCGGTGCCGACCGCCACCGAGGGCGAGACGCCAAACAGCAAGGTTAACAGCGGAGTCATCAGCGAGCCGCCACCGACCCCGGTCATGCCGACCAGCAAACCTACGGCAAATCCTGAGACTATATAAGACAAAGTCATGCTTGCACCCCCAAAGTACCCGCAATAGTAATAAACTTAGTGTTTATTCCAAACTACTAAGTATGCATTTGCTTATATGCGATATGTGTATAAGCATGAATGTAAAATCATCGGTAGGGCGGAGGCGCGGCACATCTTAAGGCAAAACCAGCAATGAATCTCCATCAACTGCGCTTCGTGCGCGAAGCGGTCCGGCAGAACTATAATCTGACGGACGCGGCCAAGGCCTTGTTCACTTCGCAACCGGGCGTGTCGAAAGCCATCATCGAGCTGGAAGAAGAGCTGGGCGTCGATATCTTCACGCGCCACGGCAAGCGCATCCGCGGACTGACGGAGCCGGGCCGCCTGGTGCTTGAGTCGGTCGAGCTGGTGATGCAGGAAATCGACAGCATGAAGCGCATCGGCAAGGAATACGCGGCGCAGGACAGCGGCAGTTTCACGATTGCCACCACGCATACCCAGGCTCGCTACACCTTGCCCAAGGTGGTACAGGCCTTCATGATCAAGTTCCCGAAAGTCAGGTTATCTTTATTGCAAGGAAACCCCCGCCAGATCGCCGAGATGGTGCAGCGAGACCAGGCCGACCTGGCAATTGCCACCGAATCGATCGCTGCCATCGACGGCCTGATCACCTTGCCTTGCTATCAGTGGGAACATGTGGTGGTGGTGCCGGCCGACCATCCGCTGCTCAAATCGAAGTCGGTCACGCTGGAAGAGATCGCCGCTTTCCCCTTGATTACTTATGACAGCGCATTTGCCGGACGCAACAAGATCGACCATGCTTTCGTGCTGCGCGGCCTGAAACCGGACATCCTGCTCGAAGCCATCGACGCCGACGTGATCAAGACTTATGTCGAATTGGGCATGGGCATTGGTATCATAGCGGGCATGGCCTTCGACGCCGAGCGCGACAAAGGTTTGCGCGCTATCCCGGTTGGTCACCTGTTCGGCATGAATGTGTCGCGCGTGGCGGTCAAGCAGGGCGCCTATCTGCGCAGCTATATTTACACTTTTATCGAGTTGCTGACCCCGACCCTGAACCGTAAATTGATCGAACAGGCGATGAGCGGCGATAAAGAGCACTACGAACTATGACCATGCAGCACCCGGCCGGGCGAGGTGTCCGGCCCAGACACTATAAGAGAAGAAACACATGATTACCGATCAGCTTGCCCAATATTACGCCACCATCGCGCAGCAGTACGAGCGCGTCTATGACAAGCCCGAACGCCAGGAAGACCTGGAAGTGTTGCGCGACAAGGTCGCCGACGTGCTCGAAGGCCACACCGTGCTGGAACTGGCTTGCGGCACCGGCTACTGGACCGAAGTGGTTGCCGAAACGGCCGAGTCGGTGCTGGCGACCGACATCAACGATGAAATGCTGGCGCTGTCCCAGGCGCGTGGCTTGCCCGACAACGTGAGCTTCGCCAAGCTCGACGCGTTCAATCTGCCGGACGATCTGGCCGACAAATTTACCGCCGTGTTTGCTGGTTTCTGGTGGTCGCACGTCAAGCGCGAAGACCAGGACAAATACCTGAAGCAGTTGCGCAGCAAGCTGGGCAAGGATATTTTGCTGGTGCTGATCGACAATTCCTATGTTGACGGCAGCAGCACCGTCATTGCCCGTACCGACCTGCAGGGCAACACCCACCAGTTCCGCACGACGGACGCGGGCGAGCGCTATGAAGTACTGAAAAACTTCCCATCGGACAGCCACCTGCGCAAGAAGTTTGCCCATTCGGCGCGCGAGATTCGCATGAAACGCCTTGAATACTACTGGCTGCTGAGCTGCCGCCTGAAGTAGGCGGCAACACGCCACCGTACCGCCTGCGGGCGGTTTTTTTTCGTCTTGAGGAAAATTGTGCCAAAAAACAACAGATTGTCGATGTCATATTGTTGAAGCATTTGCTTGGCATGATTCGGTTCAGCAGCTGAGCAGCAACAAATCTTGTCCAACCTAATGTAGAGAATCTCAAGTGAAAAAAATTACTCTGGCAGCATTGATCATCGCCTCTTTCGCCGCCGCTACGGCGCAGGCGCAATCGAACGTCGTTGTCTACGGCGTGGTCGATCTGGGCCTGGCCAAGACCAGCGGCTCGTCGATCGTGGAACGTGAAAACCAGGCTTCGCGCATCGGCTTCAAGGGCACGGAAGAGCTGGGCAACGGCCTGAAAGCCATTTTCAATCTGGAGAGCGAATTCAAGGCCGACACCGGCGCGCAAGCCACGGCCAACACCCTGTTTGACCGCCAGGCATGGGTCGGCCTGACCGGCAACTTCGGTACCGTGTACCTGGGCCGCACCAAGGATTTGCTCGATGGCACCCTGGCCCGCGTCGACCCATTCAACACCTATGGCGTAATCGGCAAGATCAATGAGCCAGTGATGCGCGGCGGCCAGTCGCCAAACGGCCCTGCCGCCGGCGGCTCGGTGGTGGGTGCTTCGCGCGTCAGCAATGCCGTTACTTACAACAGCCCGACTTTCAGCGGTTTCGTCATCAGCGGGCAGGTCGTCGCCAGCGAAATCAAGGACGCTGATTCGGGTTACAGCCTGGTCGCCACCTATGACATGGGCCCAGCCAGCGCACACGCCGGCTACCAGAAAAAAGTGCAGGCTGTGGCCAACGCCGCTGCCGAGCCAACCTTGTGGGTGGTGGGCGGCGGCTACAAATTCGGTCCTGCCAAGATCACTTTCGACTACTCGAAGGCCGACACCGACGTTGCTGTCAACGGCGAATTCAAGAGCTTCCTGATCGGCCTGGCATATGACATCGGCGGCGGCGCAATCAAGGCCAGCTATGTGAAGCAGAAGCAGGACAGCAGCCTGGTCAGCGGCAAGGAAACCGCCAAGGCCTTCGGCCTGGGCTACGACTACCCGCTGTCGAAACGTACCGCCGTGTACGGCTACGCCGGCCGCGACCAGTTCAGCGACAAGTCGATGGTCCAGCTGGGCATGACCCACAAGTTCTAAGCAGCACCGGCATCGTGGTGTGACGCAAGGCGCTCCGTGGAGCGCCTTTTTCAATATGGGACTTTGTTGTCGGCATGCATGGGCAGCATGATGTCGATGCGGGTGCCGCCCAGTTCGCTGTCGGCCCCTATCTGTATGCTGCCGTTCAAGCCCCATACCCGTTCACGCATGCCCACCAGTCCCAATGACATGGTCTTTTCCAGGTCGCGGTCGGTAATGCCCTTGCCGTCATCCTGTATCGTGATGGACATCATGGAATCGATGCGGTGCAGGGCAATCGTGATATGGCTGGCTTGCGCATGGCGTGCGATATTGGTCAGCGCTTCCTGCACGATGCGGTAGATGGCCGTGCTGTGCTCGTCGTCGAGCACCAGCTCGCCTTCGTCGGCCAGCAGTTCGAAGTGCACGGCGTGGCGCAGTAAAAAATCATGGCGCAATTTTTGCAGCGCAAAGTACAAACCTCCTTCATCGAGCGAGCGCGGACGCAGGTTGCTGGCGATGCGGCGCAGCGAGCCTATGGCCGTGACCAGCAAGCCATCCATCTCGTGCAGCAGACCCGGCAAAGGCGTAGTGATGCCGGCATGCTGGCGTACCAGCGTCAGGTCGAGGCGCAGGGTCGCCAGCAACTGGCCCAGGTCGTCGTGCAACTCGCGAGCGATATGCTTGCGCTCTTCTTCGCGTATGGTTTGCAGTGCGTTCGACAGTTCACGCAACTGTGAAAACGAGCGGGCCAGTTGCGCATGAACTTGTTTGCGCGCACTGATGTCGCGTATCAGCACGGTATCGGTGGCGCCATCGTGGTCGGTATGCGCCGCCAGCGATCCTTCCACCTGAAACATGGCGCCGTCCAGACGCCGGCCCATCAGGGCCGCATCGGTGGCGCGCCTGCCTGTCAGGCGCAGTTGCTGGCCGATATCAAGGAAAGGCATCTCAATGTCCAGGCTGCGCAAGTCGCGCAAGATGAAATGGCCCAGCGGCATGCCGCGCATGGCGTCCGGCGTGCTGCCGAACAGGGCAGCGGCAGCGGCGTTCGCATGCACGATCACTTGCGCGCTGTCGATGGCCAGCATGGCTTCGCTCGCTGGCGCAGTTGGCGGTTGCAGGTGCCTGGCCTTGAAAGGCCGCCGCAGACGAGAGCTGACCGTCGCCGCCAGGCGCAGCGGCAGCATGCGCCACCATCCTGTTTTTAAACGGCCGGGCATGGGGCGCTCCTTGCGAAGGTATCGACGAAAGGCGGCTGGGGAAGAGCGGGAAAGACTTCATGCAGCGTAGGCTGATTGACGCCGGAAGACTTGATCTGGCGCATAGTAGCGCCGGGCCGGGCCGGGCCGGGCTGCGCAGGCCAGGCAGGCCGGACCCGGCACGCGTAGTTACATTTGCTTGAACAGATGCAAGAAGCTGCGGCTCACTTCCAGCTTGTCGGTCTTGCCTTTGATCAGTACCAGATGGCGGCCGCGAATATCGCGCGTTACGCCTTCGATGGCGTTGACATTGACTAGGGTGGCGCGGTGGATCTGCCAGAACAGCGATGGATCGAGCTCTTCGGCCAGGTCGCGCACGGGTTTGCGGATCAGTGCTTCATACTTGGCCGTTTGCACGCAGGTATATTTCTCGTCCGAACGGAAAAACAGTATTTCCTCGACGGGGATCATCCGCAAGTCCTGGCCGATGCTGGCCTGTATCCATTGCAGGTAGGTCGGCTTGGCCGTGATTTTCTCGGCCAGTTGCGACAGCATGGCCGTCACGCTGCTGTTGACGTCCAGCGCCGGTTTGCTCAGGTGCGTCTTCAGGCGCTCGACCGTGATCAACAGGCGTTCGTGCTCGGGCGGCTTCAGGACATAATCGACGGCGCCGCGCTCGAACGCTTCGACGGCGTGGCTGTCATAGGCGGTGACGAACACGATACGGCTCTTGTTGCCGATCACTTGCGCCGCTTCCATGCCAGTCTTGCCCGGCATGCGGATATCGAGAAAAGTAAAGTCCGGCTTCAGCTGGTCTACCAGTTCGATCGCTTCGTCGCCATTCTTGGCTTCGCCGATGATTTCCAGTTCGGGCCAGGCCTGGCCCAGTCGCAAGCGCAGCTGGTCGCGCATCAATCTTTCGTCGTCGGCAATAATAGCGGTAGGCATGGTCATCAAGTGTGAACTGGCGAAGATTGATTATTCAATGAATTAGCGTTTTTATCAACTACAGAGTGTTCTTATTTCGACAGCTGATACGGCACCTCGATCACCGCGCACACGCCGCTCGGCTGATTTGGCGTGATCGTCAGGCTGCCCTGGTCGCCATGCAGTAGTTTCAGCCGTTCGCGGATGGTCGGCAAGCCAAGCCCGGTGCCATCGCTGGGTACGGCGCCAAAGCCCAGGCCGTCATCGGTGACGATTACGCGCAGTTTGCTGTGCGCGACTTCCGCCACGATGCGCAAGGTGCCGCCTTCCGGTTTCACTTCCAGGCCGTGCTTGATGGCGTTTTCCACCATCGACTGCAGCATCATCGGCGGAAACGCCGCGCTGCGCAGGCCGTCGGGAATCTGGAAGTCGACCGTCAGCCGCTCTTCCATGCGCATTTTCAGCAGGTTCAAATAGGCTTGCACCATGTCCGCTTCACGGCCGAGGTTGGTAATCAGGGCGTTGTCGCGCATTTGCGGCAGCACGGCGCGCAGGTACTGGATCAGGCTGCGCTGCATCTTGGCCGCGCGCGGCGGATCGACCTGGATCAGGTGCTCGACCGAAGCGAGCGTATTGAACAGGAAGTGTGGTTCCACCTGCGCCTGCATCATTTGCATCTTTGCTTCGCTGAGCTGGCGCTGCATGGAAGCGCGTTCGGCCGCCTCATTGGCGGTCACTGTTTCCGCTTCGGCGCGCTTCTTGCCGCCTACCAGGGCTTTCATCGCAAACAGCGCCAGTACCAGCAAGGATACAAAACTCTTGAACCAGGTCGAGGCTTGCTGGTGATAGCGCGACACCTTTTGTTCGGCCGCGTCGTCGACTGCTTCCTCGATGGCGTTCGACAATTCCTCGCCGATCTGCGGCGGCAGCTCGATATGTACTTCTTCGCCGGAGGCATTGGTGGTCACGGGATAGCTGGGCTTGGCTGGCGCCGCCGGTGGAGCGGGTGGTACCGGCGGAACAGCTTGTGCCGGCTCTTCGGGCGTGGCGTCGCTGCTGTCCGGGGTTGCGTCCTTCGGGCTGGCGTCCGCCGGCGTGGCATCGGCGCTGTCCGTGCTGCGCCGGCTCTTGCTGCTGCGTGGATTGAAATGGATGCCCGTGTCGTCGATCAGGATATTCGTCTCGCCCGTATTCTTGCTGGCGCGCTTGTGCGACTTGATCACCACTTCCTCGTCGGGATTCGACGAAAACAGTTCATCTTGCAGGATCGAGCCGGCGATCAGGGCCAGGGCGGCGAACAGGAAAAACTTCCACCAGGATAATTGGGTGACCCAGGTGGTGGTGGCGTCGAATGCCTTTTGCAGCCAGGCGAGCAGGGTTTTCAGCAATTGGGGCAGGCTGGAAATCGGAAACATGGGACGCTTTCTTGGCAAGGAATTAATCGACGCGGTGGGCAAGTGTAACTGATGCTGATGCGCGTCAAAATCTGATGTTGCCACTGTGCCTGAAGGAAGACGTCCGCACCAGCCGCTTGCGACAGGCTGCACAAAAGGGCGCTTGAAGTGAGCAGGATGCCGGGTGGGCAGTAAGCAGGTATTGTTGATCCAGGAAAATAGATGTTGCAGACATCGGCAGGCTTTGCTATAGTTCGCCTCCCCAATGAGACGCAGTCAAATGCGGCAGTTGAGGATCACCGGAAACGGCGATGTAGCAGAAAAGAAGGTGTTGACGGATTTAGCGAAATGCTTCATACTCTTCCTTCTTCGCAGCTGACAAACACAACGCTTTGTCGATAGCGCGAAAGTGGCACCGAATACCGTTCTTTAACAATTAACAGTCGATAAGTGTGGGCATTTGATGAAGTGCAGCGTTGATTTTCGGATTGACGTAAAACTTAAAATATCAAATGTTCACAAGAAATAATGAAATAGGATACTTCGCAAGAAGTAGCCTGTCAGTTTTTTGAGTGAGCAAACACCTCGCAATGCGAGGGGTTTGAACCGATTAAAAGGTTCGACCATGCCTGTAAAAGGGCAAAGTAACAGAGATTAAACTGAAGAGTTTGATCCTGGCTCAGATTGAACGCTGGCGGCATGCCTTACACATGCAAGTCGAACGGCAGCAC
>NZ_JBXAVX010000012.1:0-222462 GCF_057291295.1 Janthinobacterium sp. 1L-D-8-B-C4 | reverse complement strand
GGTGCAGTACGCATCGATTAAAAATCCCCCGCGCCGCGAGGGAGTGACTCTCCATTAAAACCGGGATACCTCAGACCCTCAGGGTCCGACCCCGGAACTTGCCGCTGGGTTGACGCTTACCGGTGCGGCGGCGTCAGCACGCTGGCGATCGCCTTCGGCAAGGTCTCGGGATAGTCGCGGCTGAAGTGCAGGCCGCGGCTTTCGCGGCGCGACAGGGCGCTGTTGACGATCATCGAGGCGACGTCGACCAGGTTGCGCAGTTCCAGCAGATCGTGGGTGATGCGGAAATTGCGGTAGTACTCGTCGATTTCTTCCTTGAGCAGGGCGATGCGGTGCTGGGCCCGCTCCAGGCGCTTGGTGGTGCGCACGATGCCGACGTAGTTCCACATGAAGCGGCGCAGTTCGTCCCAGTTGTGGGCAATCACCACTTCCTCGTCGGCGTCGGTGACGCGGCTTTCGTCCCAGTCCGGCAGATACGGCGTGCCCAGCTTTTCCTTGCTTTCGATATCCTGCGCGCAGGCGCGGCCGATCACGATGCATTCGAGCAGCGAGTTCGATGCCAGGCGATTCGCGCCATGCAGGCCGGTGCAGGCCGTTTCGCCGACCGCGTACAGGCCCGGCAGGTCGGCGCGGCCGGCCAGGTCGGTCACCACGCCGCCGCAGGTGTAGTGGGCGGCCGGCACGATCGGGATCGGCTGTTTGGTGATGTCGATGCCCAGCTCCAGGCAGCGCGCGTAGATGGTGGGGAAATGTTCTATCAGGAATTCGGCCGGCTTGTGGCTGATGTCCAGGTGCACGTAATCGAGGCCGCGTTTCTTGATCTCGAAGTCGATCGCCCGCGCCACCACGTCGCGCGGCGCCAGTTCGGCGCGCTCGTCGTGGGCCAGCATGAAGCGCTGGCCGGCCGCCGCGCCTGCTTCCGGCGGCAGTTTCAGCAGGCCGCCTTCGCCACGGATGGCTTCGGTAATCAGGAAGGACTTGGCATACGGGTGGTACAGACAGGTGGGGTGGAACTGGATGAATTCCATGTTCGACACGCGGCAGCCGGCGCGCCAGGCCATGGCGATGCCGTCGCCGCTGGCCGTGTCCGGGTTGGTGGTATATAAATACACCTTGCCGGCGCCGCCCGTGGCCAGCACGGTGTGCTCGGCGGCAAAGGTCAATACCTTGCCGGTCTGCTCGTCCTGCACATACAGGCCGTGGCAGTGCGGCTGAGCGTTGCGCTGCACCGGTTTCATGCCCAGCTTGTCGGAGGTGATCAGGTCGATCGCGCAGTGGTGTTCGAACAGGGTAATGTTGGGATGGGCGCGCACTTTCTCTTCCAGCGTCACCTGCACGGCGTGGCCGGTGGCGTCGGCCGCGTGGATGATGCGGCGCTGGCTGTGGCCGCCTTCGCGCGTCAGGTGGAAACCCAGTTCAGCCGTCGCGTCGCGCGTAAACGGCACGCCTTGCTCGATCAGCCATTCGATCGCTTCGCGGCCGTGCTCGACGATATAGCGCGTGGCGCTCTCGTCGCACAGGCCGCCGCCGGCGACCAGGGTGTCTTCGATATGCTGCTGGTGGCTGTCGCCCGAGTCGAGCACCGCGGCGATGCCGCCTTGCGCCCAGTTGCTGGCGCCATCCAATAGCGCACGTTTTGAAATGATCGCGACCGTGCGCGTCTCCGCCAAATGCAGTGCAACCGAGAGACCCGCCAGGCCACTGCCGACAATCGCTACATCAAATTTCATGACATTTATATTTTTTTAGGGGAAGCATACTATAGTCCATTTCACATCAATCGGTCATGTGTTGAGATAAATTCTGTAAATCAAAGATAGCTGAGGTTGCGGCTTGCGGCTGGTCAAGGCTTGCGTTGAACAGTTCGCCATGATTGCAAGACTAGCTCCTGCCTGCAATTTTCCTGTCGGCATGAGCCTTGCTTCCGGGGGAGACATGATCCGCATATTCAGCCATTACGTGTCGAAGACAGCCTTTGTGCTGCTCTTGCTGGAAATTTTGATATTGCTGTTTTCAGCGACCTTCACTTCCCTGGTCGGACTGGCCGACAGCCTTGGCGCGCTGCGCGCAGGCGAGGTCTACCTGGCGTCATCGATCTTTGCGCTGGTGATGGTGCTGTCGATGAGTGCGCTGGGCATGTACCAGCACCGCTCGCGCGAGGATATCCGCAACACCCTGTTGCGCATCCTGCCAGCCTTTGCGCTTGGTTTCGCCGTGCTGAGCTTGCTGGTACGCTTTATTCCCTCCCTGCATTTCGGGCGCGGCAGCGTGATAATTTTCGGCCTTGGCGCCATCGGCGTGCTGCTGGCGCGGCTGGTGGTGTTCAAGTCCTCGCAGTCGGCGCTGATGGAGGGGCGTTTGATACTGGTCGGCGGCGGCGCGCTGGCCAGGGAGTGCATGGACCTGGCGGCCAGCAAGATCGGCTTTCATCAATTCACGGTGGTGGGCTGCATCAATGTGCCGGGCGAGCAATGCTGCGTGCCGGCCTCGTCAATGTTGCCGGCCGGCTTGTCGCTGCTGGCGATGGCGCGCCATTATGACGCCCAGGAAATCGTGGTGTCCGTCAGCGATCGGCGCAATGGGGCTTTTCCCGCGCGCCAGCTGCTTGAATGCGCGCTCGGTGGCGTGCGCGTGATCGACGCGGCGACGTTTTTCGAACGCGAAACCTGCCAGATCCGCATCGACTCGCTGCAACCGAGCTACCTGATCTATGGCGGCGGCTTCGACCAGAGTTTTATCCGCGCCGCCTCCAAGCGATTGTTCGATCTGGCCGCCAGCGCCACCATTTTCGTCGCCTCGCTGCCATTGATGCTGCTCGCCATGCTGTGCATCCGGCTGGAAGACGGCGGCCCTGTGTTTTACGAACAGGAAAGAGTGGGGCGCGATGGCGCGCCGTTCAAGGTGCTGAAATTTCGCAGCATGCGCTGCGACGCCGAGCGCGACGGCACGCCGACCTGGGCCCAGGCCAACGACAGCCGCGTCACGCGCGTCGGTCACTGGCTACGCAAGCTGCGCATCGATGAGTTGCCGCAGATGCTCAATGTGTTTCGTGGCGAGATGAGTTTCGTCGGGCCGCGCCCCGAGCGCGCGTATTTTGTCGACCAGCTCAAGGAACAGGTGCCTTATTACAATATTCGCCACAGCATCAAGCCTGGCATCACCGGCCTGGCCCAGGTGCGCTATCAATACGGCGCCTCGGTCGACGACGCCGTCAAGAAACTGCAGTACGATCTGTATTATGTGAAAAACAACAGTCTCTTTCTGGACCTGCTGATCCTGCTGGAAACAGTGCAGGTGGTTCTTTTCGGCAAGGGGAGCCGGTGACTGCCAGGCCCGTCCTGCTGGCGGTGGCCGACGCGGCCGCGCTCAGCCATGGCGTCGCTTCGCTGGCGTTTTTCATGCTCTCGCTTTTGCTGATCAGCAACTGGCGCGCCCGCCGCCAGGCGCGCGCCTTGCTGGCCGCCTGCCTGGTAACGGGCGCGTGGGCCACCGGCGTCGTCATGCTGGTGCTGCTGGAGCGCCGCTGGTCGCTGTTTGGCGATGCCCTGGAGTTGCTGCGCACCCTGGCCTGGCTGGTGTTCCTGCTGCTCTTGATCGCGCCGTCGCGCGCGCGACTGCTGGCCCTGGTGGCGGGCGGCAGTGGCGTGGCGGCGATCGGCCTGGTGCTGTGGTGGTCGGCCTTGCCGCAACTGGACGCCGGCCAGGCCGCGTTTGCGCGTACCGCCGCCATCGCCTGCCGGCTGCTGCTGGCGGTGCTGGGCATGCTGCTGGTGGAGCAGTGGTACCGCAATACGCCGCCGCTCAAGCGCTGGGGCATCAAGTTCGCCTGCCTGGGCGTGGGCGGCCTGTTTGCCTATGATTTTTACCTGTACAGCGACGCGTTGCTGTTTCGCGAGATCAACGACGATATCTGGGCCGCACGCGGCATCGTCGATGCGCTGTGCGCGCCGCTGCTGGCGGTGTCGGCCGCGCGCAATCCGGGCTGGGCGCTGGGTTTGTCGGTGTCGCGCCAGATGCTGTTCCGCTCGGCCGCCTTGCTCGGCTCGGCCATCTATCTGCTGGCGATGGCGGCCAGCGCCTATTACCTGCGCTATTTCGGCGGTGCCTGGGGCGCCCTGATGCAGATGGCCTACCTGGGTGGCGCCATGCTGCTGCTGGCCGGCGTGCTGTTTTCGGGCGCGCTGCGCGCCAGGCTCAAGGTATTCATCAACAAGCATTTCTACAAGGCCATCTTCGATTACCGCGAAGAATGGCTGCGCTTTACGCGCGCCTTGTCCGAAGACGGCCCGGCCCTGGGCGAGCGCAGCATACAGGCCGTGGCGCAACTGGTGGAAAGCCCGGCCGGCGGCCTGTGGATATTGCGCGAAGAAGGCAGGCTGAGCCCGGCAGCGAGCTGGAACTGGCCGCCCCAGCTGCCGTTTGAACCAGCTGACGGCCCCTTGTGCCGTTTCCTGGAAGCGCGGCAATGGGTGATCGAGGTCGACGATTGTCATCGGCAGCCGCAGCATTATGGCGGCCTGGCCTTGCCGCCGGCGCTGCTGGCGCTGCCCGCCATCTGGCTGCTGGTGCCCTTGATGCTGCACGGAAAACTGTTCGGCGTGGTGGCGCTGGCGCGGCCTCGGGCGCGTCTGGGCCTGAACTGGGAAATTCGCGATGTGCTGAAAATTGCCGGCAGCCAGGCTGCCAGCTACCTGGCGCACCGCGAATCGCTCGATACGCTGACGGTGTCGCGCCAGTTCGACTCGTTCAACCGCATGTCGACCTTTATCGTGCACGACCTGAAAAACCTGGTGTTTCAATTGTCGCTGCTGCTCAGCAATGCGGAAAAGCACCGCGCCAATCCGGCTTTCCAGCAAGACATGCTGGCCACCCTTGAGCATTCCGTGCAGAAAATGAAGACCCTGCTGCAAAAGCTGGCGCGTGGCGAAACCCCGGACGCCGCTTCGCCGCTGCAGCTGGACGGCTTGCTGCAGCAGGCGGTGGCGGCCAAGGCCAGCCTGGCACCAAAGCCGCAACTGGAAATTGTCGATGGCGAACTGACGGTGCTGGCCGACCGCCTGCGCCTGGAGCGCGTGCTGGGCCACCTGATCCAGAACGCCATCGAGGCCACCGCCAGCAACGGCCAGGTGGCGGTGCGCCTGCGGCGCGAACAGCGCACGGCGGTGGTTGAACTGAGCGATACCGGCGCTGGCATGAGCGAGCAATTCATCCGCGAACGCCTGTTCACGCCGTTTGACACCACCAAGACGGCCGGCATGGGCATCGGCGTGTTCGAGAGCCGCGAATATATCCGTGAAGTAGGCGGCAGCCTGGAAGTGCGCAGCGAACCGCAGGTAGGCACCACGTTTCGCGTGATCCTGCCGCTGCACCCGGCCTGAGCCACCACCACACTGCGCAAAGGAAACCGCATGGGCAAGCAGAAACTGCTGGTGATCGAAGACGATCTCGGCCTGCAAAAGCAGTTGCAATGGAGTTTTGACGGCTATGAGGTGCTGCTGGCGGGCGAGCGCGAGACAGCGCTGGCGCTGGTGCGGCGCCACCTGCCGGCCGTCGTCACGATGGACCTGGGCTTGCCGCCCGACCCGGACGGCGCCACCGAAGGGCTGGCCACCTTGCAACAGATACTGGCGCTGGCGCCCGACACCAAGGTGATCGTGCTGTCGGGCAACCAGGAGCGCGCGCATGCGCTGAAGGCGATCGCCATGGGCGCCTATGATTTTCACCAGAAGCCGTTCGATGCCGACATGCTGGGCCTGGTCATCGCGCGCGCCTTTTACCTGCACGCGATGCAGCAGGAAAACCGCCGCATGCTGCAAACCCAGGCCGACTCGCCGCTGGCCGGCATCGTCAGCCGCGATCCCGGCATGCTCAAGCTGTGCCGTAGCGTGGAAAAAGTGGCACCCTCGTCGGCCAGCGTGATGCTCTTGGGCGACTCGGGCAGCGGCAAGGAGCTGATCGCGCGCGGGCTGCATGCGCTCAGCAGCCGCAGCAGCCAGCGCTTTGTCGCCATCAATTGCGCGGCGATACCCGAAAACCTGCTTGAAAGCGAGCTGTTCGGTTATGAACGGGGCGCGTTTACGGGCGCGGCGCGGCAGACCCTGGGCAAGATCGAACTGGCCCATGGCGGCACTTTTTTTCTCGATGAAATCGGCGACATGCCGCTGGCGCTGCAGGCCAAATTGCTGCGCTTTTTGCAGGAGCGCGTAATCGAGCGCGTGGGCGGGCGCGGCGAAATCGCGGTCGATGTGCGCGTCGTCTGCGCCACCCATCAGGACCTGAAAGCCCTGGCCGGTCAGGGGCGTTTCCGCGAAGACCTGTATTACCGCCTCAGTGAAATCGTGCTGCGCATCCCGCCGCTGCGCGAGCGGGCCGGCGACTGCGCCTTGCTGGCCCACCATTTCAAGAACAAGTTCTGCGCCAGCGAAGGGCGCGCCAGCCTGCATTTCAGCAATGACGCCCTGCAGGCAATCGAAGCGCATGACTGGCCCGGCAATGTGCGTGAAGTGGAAAACTGCATCAAGCGCGCCGTCATCATGTGCGACGGCCCGCAGATCACGGTTGACGACCTGGGCCTGCCGGACCATGTGCAGGCGGCAACGCCCGACGGCAGCGTCAACCTGCGCCAGGCGCGCGACGCGGCCGAGTACAAGGTCATGGTGCGCGCGCTGGCGCGGGCCGACGGCAATATCGTCAAGGCGGCCGAGTTGCTGGGCGTGAGCCGCCCGACCCTGTACGACCTGATGAACCACCACGGCATCAAATAGGCGCACCATACTGGTTCAAATATCAAGTTTGTGTATGGCGTCGCACATACGCAGGCGGCGCGGCGCGGCATCCTTGTACTCATCAACTACAAGGAGGCGCCATGAACGCAATCAGCTTATTAATGAAGGATCACAAGGACGTCAAGGCATTGTTTGCCCAGTACGAAGGCCTGAGCGACCGTTCCTTTGCAACCAAGAAAAAACTTGCTGATCAAATCTGCCACGAACTGACCGTGCACACCCAGCTGGAAGAAGAAATCTTCTATCCGGCCGTGCGCCGTCCCATCCACGATGGCGACCTGATGGACGAAGCAATCGTCGAGCACGCCAGCGCGAAGGAACTGATCGCGCAAATCCTTGCCATGGACCCCAGCGAAGACCTGTATGACGCCAAGGTCACCGTGCTGTCCGAGCAGATCGAACACCATGTCAAGGAAGAAGAGGGCGACATGTTTCCCAAGGTGCGCAAGACCGGCGTCGACCTTGATGCGCTGGGCGAGGAAATGGCCGCCCGCAAGCAACAGCTGGCCGTTGCAGGCGTTTGAATCACACGATAATATTTTCATTACAGGGGAAACTCATGCAAGCTACGCAATTGTCCGTTTCGGACCTGAATCAACCTGGCGTCTCCTGGGGCGCCGTCATCGCCGGCGCCGCAGCGGCCGCCGCCTTGTCCTTCATCCTGCTGATCCTGGGCGTGGGCCTGGGCCTGTCGTCGGTCTCGCCATGGTCGTTCAATGCGACGGCGATCGGCGTGGGCACCATCGCCTGGCTCGCTTTCATGCAGCTGGCCGCGTCCGGCATCGGCGGCTATATGGCCGGCCGCCTGCGCGCCAAATGGAGCTCGGTGCATACCGATGAAGTGCATTTCCGCGATACCGCCCACGGCCTGTTGGCCTGGGCCGTGGCAACTCTGCTGACGGTTGCCATGCTGGCCGGCGGCACGCGCGCCGTGCTGAGCGGCGCCATCGATGCGGGCACGGGCGTGGCAGCGGCGGTTGCGCCAGCTGCGGCCGCCGGCGCCGGTGCAGCAGCATCGAATGCCAGCGAAGGCGGCAGCGGCGGTAATCCACTCGATTATTTCTCGGACATGCTGCTGCGCTCGGCACCTGCGCCAGCTACCGCAACCGGCGCGCCGGCCATGCCTGTTGCTGATGCACCGGTCAATACCGCCGACCAGCGCGTTGAAATCGGCCGCATCTTCGCTTCCAGCCTGTCTGCCGGCAGCCTGGCCGCCGATGACCGCGCCTACCTGGGGCAAGTGGTTGCCAAGCGCACCGGCCTGACGCAAGCCGAAGCCGAAGCCCGTGTCGACGCCGTCTATGGCCGCGCCGCCAAGGCTGCCGCCGACGCCAAGGCCAAGGCCCAGCAAGCGGCCGAAACGGCACGCAAGGCTGGCGCCCATACGGCACTGTGGATGTTTGTTGCCCTGTTGCTCGGCGCTTTTGTTGCCGCCCTGGCTGCAACCTTTGGCGGCCGCCAGCGTGACCACGAGCGCGTGCTGCGCCACGTGTCGATTTAATTACTCACTTTATTACAGGAGAAACTCCATGCGTTCCATCCTCTTGCTGTTGCTGGGTATCCCCCTGCCGATCATCATCCTGATCGCCATCTTCGTACGTTAAGCGTTTCCGCTTTGCGGACACAAAATCGGGCGCATACCGCAAGGTCTGCGTCCGATTTGCTTTGTGCTGCGCCTGACGGCTGTGTAAGATAGCCGCACCACTTTTCCGAGAACTTTTATGACTGCCACTTCCAAGCGTTCCTTCCTGAAAACCGCCGCGATTGCCGTTCTGGCCGGCACCATGCTGGCCTCGTGCTCGACCCTGATCGGTCCGCGCGATGTCAATGTGTCACTTGGCAAGATGCAGCAGGGGCTGGAACGCCGTTTTCCGATCGACAAGCGAGTGCTGTCGGTGCTGGAAGTGAAGGTCAGCAATCCGCAGTTGTCCTTGCAGCCTGAACGCGAACGGGTGGCGCTGTCGGTCGACGCCAGCGTGACGCCGCCGTTTGTGCGCCAGCACTGGCGCGGCAACCTGGCCATTTCGGGCCGTTTGCTGCTCGATGCGCAGCGCAACGCCGTGTACCTTGCCGACGCCAGCGTGGACCGGGTCAATATCGAGGGAATGGATGAGTCGCAGCAGCGCCAGTTCGCCAAGGTAGCCAGCCTGTTGGCCGACCAGCTGATGCACGAAACGCCGATCTACACCTTCAAGCCCGAGGAACTGCGCTATGCGGGCGTGCAGTTCGTGCCGACCCGGTTGCGCACTACTGCCAGCGGGCTGGTGGTGACGTTTGAACCGGTGAAATAAGAAGAATACGACGTCCATGAAAAAACCGCCCGAAGGCGGTTTTTTTGAGTCTGATACGCCTCAAATGTAATAAATCAGTGCAATCACGGCAATCACCAGCGCGATGCGCGTCAGATTGTAGGCGGTTTTGTTCCATGCCTTGAAACGGCGGCGGTACTGGCCCATGGCCCACGAGATGCGGAACAGCTTGCTGATGCCGCCGGCCTGGTCGCCCAGCTCGTTGGGCGAGGCGGCGGCCGTCATCAGGGTGCGGCCCAGCCAGCGATTCAGCGCCTGAGTCCAGCGGTAGCGCATCGGGCGTTCGATGTCGCAGAACAGGATGATGCGGTCGCTGTCGGCGTCGTTGCGGGCCCAGTGGATATAGGTTTCGTCAAACATCACGGCCTGGCCGTCGCGCCAGCTGTGGCGTTCGCCGTCGACATCGATAAAGCAGCGGTCATCGTTCGGCGTCTGCAAGCCCAGGTGGTAGCGCAGCGAGCCGGCAAACGGGTCGCGGTGCGGGTTGAGCTTGCCGCCGGACGGCAGTTCCGCAAACATCGCTGCCTTTATCGACGGAATCGATTGCAGCAGGGCAAAGGTTTGCGGGCACATCTGTTGCGCCGACGGGTGGCTGGCGTCATACCATTTCAGGTAAAAACGCTTCCAGCCATATTTGAAGAAAGAATTGAAGCCGACGTCGTCGTTCTTTTCGGCCGCCTTGATCTTTTTCAGCTCCTGCAGTCGCAACGCTTCATCGCGGATGATCTGCCAGTTCTGCTGCAGCGGCGCCAGTTCGGGAAACTCGGACACAGCCAGGTAGGGCGTGGCCGGCACTTTTGAAAACGCGTGCATGAACAGGTTCAGCGGCGCCATGAACGACGAGTGATCGAAGATCTGGCGGCGAAATGGCAGGCGCACCTTGCCGCGGAAATGGATATGTAAAACGGAAAAAACAAAAATGCCCAGCAAGGCCCACTTCATACTCAACCTCGATTTGAAAGAATGGGGCAATTATAACCAGTTAATGACCGGCCCTATGGACGAGGCCCGTCTGCCAGACGTGATCGGTGACCTGTAAAAATGCGCGAGCTTGTCGTTGCGATAAGTTAAGTGCCACACATTGCAGAAAAATAAGTGCGAAAAATTTGTTTAAAAGCAAATAATTTGTGCTTTTAGTCATCAAAATTAAGTTTCTGAAAATCTTTTTTCGTTTCTCATGAGTTATAGTTTCGCCCGTACAAGAACCCGCCGGCCACCGTGCTCGCCCTTCCTGTATTGCCACCCCGACAGCCCAAAAAACGCCAGTCACCGGCCTGCACCCCAGCCAGAATGCCGCCTCTTACGCAGTACCTGCCGCATCGGCGCCGCACGCCGGACCCTTATCCGGCCAGCATGTTCACTACAGGAACAGGAATTATCATGAAGTCTACAAGTAGTCTTACCATCGGCATGCGCCTGACCCTGGGCTTTGCCGCCCTGGTGGCGCTGATGCTGGTACTGGCCGCCTTCGCCATGTTGCGCATCGGCGCCATATCGAGCGCCATGAGCGCCCAGGAAACGGTGCAACAGCAAAAACTCGAACCGCTGTACGTGGCGCGCGAAGCGCTCGACCAGACGGGCCTGGCCGCGCGCAATGCCTATATTTTCCACGATGAGGCGGCTGCCATCCGCGAGCTGGCCATCCTGGACCAGCAAAAAGCGCTGTACCTCGCGGCGCTGGCCAAACTGACGCCGGTGTTCAAGGGCGACGCGCAATTCGACAAGGTGAGCAGCGGGCTGAATGCGATGGCGCAGGAGCTGCTGCGCCCGCGCCAGTTGCGCGAGGCGGGCAAGATGGAAGAATATGGCGCCTTTCTGGTCAATGACTGCAGCCCCTTGCGGCGCCAGATCGTGATCGATATCGATACGGTATTGAAGTCGGTGCAGCGCGAATCGACGCTGGCCAGCGAAGCGGCGCACGCCATCTACGGCCAGTCGGTACGCTGGATGGCGGTGCTGGCCGCAATCAGCGTGCTGGTCTGCGTGGTGGTCGGCACCGTCATCACGCGCCGCTTGCTGCGCCAGCTTGGTGGCGAACCCGACTATGCGGCGGCGATTGCCGACCGGATTGCCCACGGTGAACTGGCGATCGAGGTGATCACGCGCGCCGGCGACGACAGCAGCATGCTGTTCGCCATGAAAACCATGCGCGACAAGCTGTCGGCCATCGTTGGCAAGGTACGCCACGGCACGGAAAGCATTGCCGCCGCCTCGACCGATATCGCCTCGGGCAACCGCGACCTGTCGCTGCGCACCGAACAGCAGGCCAGTTCGCTGGAAGAAGTGGCTTCGTCGATGGAGCAACTGATCGCCACCGTGCGCCAGAATGCCGAAAACGCCCAGCAGGCCAACCACCTGGCGCGCGAGGCGTCGAAGGTATCGGAGCAGGGCGGCAAGGCGGTGGCCGAAGTGGTGCAGACCATGAGCCTGATCAATGCCTCATCGAACAAGATCGTTGACATTATCGGCGTCATCGACGGCATAGCCTTCCAGACCAATATCCTGGCGCTCAACGCCGCCGTCGAAGCGGCCCGGGCCGGCGAGCAGGGGCGCGGCTTTGCCGTCGTTGCCACCGAAGTGCGCAGCCTGGCGCAACGCTCGGCCGCCGCCGCGCACGAGATCAAGGCATTGATCAACGACTCGGTCAGCAAGGTCGGCACCGGCACCGTGCTGGTTGAAAGGGCGGGCGCCACCATGCATGACGTGGTGGCCGGCATCGGCCGCGTGACGGGCATCATGGCCGAGATCAGCCATGCGACCCAGGAACAGGGCGCCGGCATCGAGCAGATCAACCGCGCCATCGTCGACATGGACAAAGTCACGCAGCAGAACGCGGCACTGGTCGAGCATGCGGCCGCCGCCGCGCATCAGCTGCAAGAGCAGGCGCAACAGTTGGAGCAGGAAGTGGGCATCTTCAAACTGGCCCACGCGCAGCACAAGCCGCTGCTGCTGGCCGCCTGAAGGGTCTCCTGGAAAGCGTGCAGATTGCGTTTTAGGCGCTACAATGGAAGTCGGACCAGCGCCCCCAGGATCGCATATGCAGCTGCACAGGAGTCACGATGTGGACCGCCCGAAGTTCGCCTTCAATGCGAGGGCGAAGCCGCGGGTGCTGCGCAACGTGCTCGGTGCCATCGGCTGGGCGGTGCTGACGTGCGCGCTCTGCTTTGCCATCCTGGCCACCGCCAAGGCGCTGCTGCCGCCGCAGTACTGGGGCGCACACACGGGGTTGGCCAGGTTTCAGCGCGAGATGTCGCTGCCGCTGTTGCTGTTCTGGGTGGTCATCTATTCTCCCATCCTAGAAACTTTTTTGGGCCAGCTGCTGCCGCTGGAAATCCTGCGGCGCTTCGGCATCGGGCAGCCATTGAGTATTTTTATCGGCGCCATCCTGTGGGGCATCGTCCATTACCTGAGCGGCGGCTTGCTGCATGCAATCGTCGCGCTCGGTTCAGGCGCCATGTTCAGCTTTATCTACTTGCGCTACCGCGAACCGGGCGTGGCATCGGCTTACGCCACCACCGCGCTGGCTCGCGCCATCAACAATTCCCTGCTGCTGGTCGCCGTTGCCTATGGCTTTGACGCCTGAGGCTGCCCTTTGCGCAGCAAATACAACAGCAGCAGCGCGGTTGCCACCGCCACGGCCGACAAGCACAGCAGCAACTGGCGGAATGCCGCGTCGTAGGTGGTTCTCAGCAGTTCTAGCTGGCCCGGCAGCAATTGCGCGGCTTGCCGCAAGTCGCCCAGCGCGGCGCGGCTGGCCGCTTGCACCAAAGGCAGGTCCGCCGGCAGCTTGTCGGCCAGGCTGATGCCGATCAGGCCTGACAGCACGGCGCCGGCCACCGCCAGCGCCACGCCATCGGCCGACACGCGCACCGTATTGAAGATGCCGGTAGCCATGCCGGCCCGCTGCGGCTCGACCACGCTCAACGCCATCGCATCCATCAGGCCCCAGGGCAAGCCGATGCCCACGCCGATCAGCAGCAGCGGCCATGGCGTTGCCGCGCCGGTCGACGCCAGCCAGGCCAGGCCCGCAGCCGCCACCAGCAGGCCGGCCGAGCACAGCATGGTGGCGCTGCACCAGCGCAGCAGCAACGCCGCCGCCAGCGGCACCAGCAACAGCGGCGCGGCCAGCGCCATCATCAGTTGCCCGGCCGCCAGCGGCGCCATGCCGTCGACGCCGATAAAACGCCCGGGCAGCATGACCACCAGCACGATGAACAGGAAAGCGGGCGAGGCGGCCAGTACCTGCACGCCGACAAAGCGGCGCTGGCGGAACAGCGACAGGTCCAGCAGCGGCTGCGCGGCGTTTTTCTCGATGCGCAGGAATGCCAGGAACAGCAGCAGCGCCGCCAGCCCGGGCCATAGAACGGCCGGGCTGCGCCAGCCGTGTTCGGGCGCCAGCAGCAGTGCTACCGTCAACAGCCCGAGCGCGCCGCTGAAACTGATGGCGCCGGGCCAGTCCAGCCGACCGCCGGCATGGCTGGAGTCGCGCGGCACGCTGGCCCACGCCAGCAGCAGTCCCAGCATGCCAAGCGCGGCGGTGGCGTGGAAGATGGCGGGCCAGTGGGCCACCGCCAGCACGGCGCCGGCCGCCAGCGGTCCGAACGCCAGGCCGACGCCGAAGGTGGTACCCAGTAAACTCATGACCCGGTTGCGCGCCGCGCCCTGGAACAGCGGCGACAGCGAGGACATGGCGGCGGCAAACGCGGCGGCGCCACCGAGGCCCTGCACGAAACGCAGCACGGCGATCAGTGGCACCGACGGCGCCATGGCGATGGCGATGGTGGCCATGCAAAACAGCATCAGCCCCGCCAGCCAGACCCTGCGCCTGCCCAGCAGGTCGGTCAGGCTGCCGGCCACCATCATGGCGCTGCCATAGCTGAGAATATAGGCGTTAAGTACCCAGTTCAGGGCGGAGGGACTGGCACCCGGCAGCTGGCTCAGGGCCGGCAGCGCGACGGCCGGACCGGTAAACGAGAGCGGTATCAACAGGCCCGTCAGGCAGGCGGCCAGTACCTGCAGCGACAGCGTCCAGCGGGTGGCAGGCTTCAAAACAATATGCATGATGACTCGCGGTAAGGAAAGAAAAGCGAGTATGAGCGCCAGGCGATTGCAGAAAAATAGGCTAGACTGACAAACACAGCGGACAAATATGTCTTGAATCAAGCAAGGGAAGCGTATGGATAGCCTGGGCAGTATCGCCATGTTCGTGCAGGTGGCCGACAGCGGCAGTTTTTCGGCCACCGCCCGCCAACTGGGGCTGTCCTCCTCGGCGGTGGGCAAAAGCGTGGCGCGCATGGAGGCGCGGCTGGGTGCCCGCTTGTTCCGGCGCAGCACGCGCCATTTGGCGCTGACGGTGGAGGGGGAACAGTTTCTGGCGCGCTGCCGGCGCATCCTGTCTGAAGTCCAAGCGGCCGAGCAGGAGCTGAGCGCATCGAGCAAGGGTCCCAGCGGCCGTTTGCGCATCAGCCTGCCGCGTTACAGCGGGCTGTTTCATGCCGTGATCCTGGAATTCATGCAGGCTTATCCTGCCATCGAGCTGGACCTGGATTTTTCGGACGGCCTGGTCAATGTCATCAGCGGTGGCTATGACGCGGTGGTGCGTACGGGCGCGCTGGACGATTCCGGCCTGACGCGGCGGCGGCTGTGCGGTTTTCGGCGGCTGCTGGTGGCGGCGCCAGGCTACCTTGCCCGCCATGGCACGCCCGGCACTCCGGCCGAACTGGCGCGCCATGTGCAGTTGCATTATCGGTTTCCCGCGACAGGCAAGCTGGAGCAGTGGCCGCTGGGGCCGGATGATGGTCATTCTCTGGCCAGCCTGGTATGCAATAGCGTTGAAATGCGGGTTTTCCTTGCCGTGCAGGGGCGCGGGATCGCCTACCTGCCTGCTTTTACGGTGCAGCAGGAGGTGGCGGATGGACGTTTGGTAAGCTTGCTCGATGAGTTCACCCGGCAGGAAGGGAGTTTTTGGGTGTTGTGGCCCGCGAGCCGGCAGTTGCCTGCCCGCTTGCGTGCCTTTATCGATTTCCTTGTCGAGCATTTTGAAAAAGGCGCGCCGCAGACGTACTAGATCGCTTTTCTCGCCACGCTGACATCCCGGTGGGGTGCGGTCTGTCCAGTACGGCCGGCATTTGTTATAGTTCCAGCCATCTTTCTCCACCACCCTAGCTACTGCCCATGACGAATGTTCTCAGCACGCCCCGCACTTTCGGTACGCCCCTGTCTTCCACCGCCATCAAGGTCATGCTGCTCGGTTCCGGCGAACTGGGCAAGGAAGTGATCATTGCCTTGCAGCGCCTGGGCGTGGAAGTGATCGCGGTCGACCGTTATCCGAATGCGCCCGGCCATCCGGTAGCGCACCGCTCGCATGTGATCGACATGAGCGACGGCGTGGCGCTGGCGGCGCTGATCGAGCTGGAAAAGCCCGATCTGGTGGTGCCGGAAATCGAGGCGATCGCCACGGATACCCTGGCGGCGCTGGAAGCGGCCGGCCAGATCACCTGCATTCCGACCGCACGCGCGGCCCAGCTGACGATGAACCGCGAAGGCATACGCCGGCTGGCGGCCGAGGACCTTGGCGTGGCCACGTCGCCATACCGCTTCGCCAGCAGCTTGCACGAATTGCAGCTCGCCTGCCAGGAAATCGGCTTTCCGTGCGTGGTCAAACCGGTCATGTCGTCGTCGGGCAAGGGCCAGTCCAAGCTGGATAGTGCGGCGGACGTGGAAGCTGCCTGGGCTTATGCGGCCAGCGGCAGCAGGGTCGATACGGGCCGGGTGATCGTCGAAGGCTTCATCGATTTTGATTACGAGATCACCTTGCTGACGGTACGCGCCATCGGCAGCTCGGGCCAGCTCGAGACGCAGTTTTGCGAGCCGATCGGCCATTTGCAGGTGCAGGGCGACTATGTGGAATCGTGGCAGCCGGCGCGCATGGCGCCGCTGGCGCTGGTGCGCTCGCGCGAGATCGCGCGCAAGGTGACCGATGACCTGGGTGGCCTGGGTCTGTTCGGCGTCGAGCTGTTCGTCAAGGATGACATGGTATGGTTTTCGGAAGTGAGTCCGCGTCCGCACGATACCGGCATGGTGACCATGGCAACCCAGGTGCAAAGCGAATTCGAGCTGCACGCGAAAGCCATCCTGGGCCTGCCCGTCAATGTGGCGCTGCGCTCGCCGGGCGCGTCGGCCGTCATCTATGGCCAGCTCGACGCGAAGGGCATCGCCTTTGAAGGCGTGGCCGACGCCTTGCGCGTGCCGGGAACGGACCTGCGCCTGTTCGGCAAGCCGGAATCGTTTGCGCGCCGCCGCATGGGCGTGGCGCTGGCCTGCGCCGACGAGATTGACACCGCGCGCCAGCGGGCCGTGCTGGCGGCATCGAAAGTTCAACCCGTGGAGAAAAAATGAGCGAAGAAGAGATCCCTTATGTAGCCCCGTCGGAACACGCGGTAGTCGGCAAGGACGCTGGCGCGCAGATGCTGGCCAATGCCTGCGCCGCGCGCGACGCGTTTTATGCCAGCCTGGGCGCCATCGACGGCGATGTGCTGGCGCCGCTGGTCAACCCGTCCTTCATGGGCGGGCCACGCTGGCCGTCACTGCGCCAGGCCTGGCGCGTGATACGCCGGCCTGACTCCATCATCATCGCCAGCGATGGCCTGAGCGATCCGTTCGAAGACGACGACGATATTTTCGAGCCACGCGGCTATCTGGTGGAGGTGTGCGTGGAGGCGCCGCTGTCGAGCTTCGAGGATGGCGATATCGCCGGCTCGTGGCTGTTCGACCTGGTGTATCAATTGAGCCAGAACGTGGCCGATCACGGTTCGATCGATCTGCTGGTCGAGCGCCATGGCAGCGTGTCGATGGCGCTGGACCTGCAAGCGCCACCGGATGGCCTGGAAGACGAGAATGAACAGGTGGGCGTGCTGATCGATACGACCGCGCCGGGCATTCCTGCCGCGTTCGACACACCGTATGGTCCGGTGATGATGCTGACGGCCACAGTGCTGCAGCCGCAGGAACTGCGCTTTATCGGCGAGGCCGAAGACCGTGCGGCAGCGCGCGCGGCGCTGGCCATGGCCTTGGCCGCCTCGCCGACCAGGCGCCTGAGCGTGGCCAGTCGCCCGGCCGTCATTCTGCCGTAGCGGCGGCCCTTGCTTCGGCCGGCGGCTCTTGCCACTGGCCGGCTTTTTTCAGCTGGTTTTTCAGGCCCTGCAAAGGAAAACCCAGGGCATAGGCCTTGGCGGCATGCTCGCGCGCCTGCGCGTAGTCCTTGCGTTTCACCTGCAGCAGGCCCAGGTTGTACTGCAAGGTGGCGTGTTCGGGTTCACGGCGCGCCGCTTCCTGCAGCTGTTCCAGCGCTGCTGCGTCCTGCTTGGTGGCCAGCAGGTAGTTGCCGAACACCATGCGCGCCGTGGTGTCGTGCGGCGCATAGGCGATCGCGCGCTCGAAGTAGCAGCTGACCGTGTAGCGCGCGCCGACCGGCTGCACGCGCTTGTCGCGCAGGCCCAGCTTGGCCATGGCGGCCAGCGCCCGGTGATGGTTGGGGAAGTGCTCGAGCGTGTAGCTGATGTCACTGCCCAGGCTGCCCGTCATGCCTTGCTTGAGGGTTTCCACATTGCGTGAAAAGTGATATTGCTCGACCACTACCAGCCCGGCGCGGTCTTCCGCATTGGTGTAGTCGCCACCGGGCTGGTGTTTCACGTACGGCGGGCAGTTCGACTGCGCGTTGGCGGCGCCGGCCAGGCAGGCGCAGGCGCAAAAAATCAGCACGATTTTCATGATGGACTCCGGTGGGTGACCTGGTCGAGCAGGTCGGCCAGCGCATGGCTGCGCGCCTGCCGCGATTGCAGCGCGATGGCGCCGTGGCTGGCCAGTGGCGCGCGGCCCTGGCGCGCCAGCTCGATGAAACGCAACAGTGCGCGCGCGCAGTCGGCGCTCGACGCCAGCTGGCCGATGGTGTCGATGCCGCACAGGCGCAGCTTGGCTGCACTGTCGCCGGCCAGGTCGGTCAGGGCCAGCACGGGCAGGCGGCAGCGCAGGTATTCATACAGCTTGGCGGGAATCTGGCCATTGCAGTTGGCCGCCTGCAGCAGCAGCAAGCCGTCGGCCGACTGCATTTCGCGCAGCGCTTCCTGGTGTGCCTGTAGCGGCGCCAGGGTAACGAGGTCGGCGATGCCGTATTTGTCCAGCAGGCCGGCCAGCCAGGCGTCATGGCCGGTGGCGCGCAGCAGCAGCTGGAAATTATGCGCGTTCAGGACGCCGCCCTGGCGCAGCCGGGCCAGGGCGACGAACAGCGCCTGGGGATCGCGCTCGGACGGATAGATCACGCCGCTGTGCAGCAGCAGAAAGCGCTTGCGGTGGCGCTGTGGCGTGGCGCCGGCGTCAAACCCGGCCTCGTCGTAGCCATTTTCGATCAGGCAGAAGCGCCCGGCATCGACATGCGCCAGGCGCCGGCGGTGGCTGTCGAGGGCGCCCGGCGTGGTGCAGACGATGGCCGCGCTGCGCGCCGCGATGCGCTGTTCGATCCAAGCATGCAGTCGGTGCAGGCGGGCATTGGCGGGATATGGCGCTTGCGGGTCGCTGTCGTCGATCATCGGGTCGCGCTGGTCGGCGATCCACGGCAGGCCGGTCAGCTTGTGCAAGGTCAGGCCGATCAGGTGGGCGGTGGCGATCGGGTAGGTGGACCAGATCGCGTCGGGCCGGTAGCGCCGTATCATGGCCAGCCCGGCCGGCACGGCGCTCAGCCACCAGGAACTCCAGCGGTCGGGCAGGGCCAGGCAGGCCGGATAGCGCCCGCGCAGCGACAAGTGGCGCGCCGCGTCCAGCGCCGCGCTGCGCCGCACCGTCAGCTGGCCGTCGTCGTGCGCCACAGCGCTGGTATGGACATGGGCGTGCGCGCTGGCGCTCAGCACCAGCGGCTGCCAGCCCGCTTCGGGCAGGTAGCGCGCAAAGCCCTGGGTGCGCAGCACGCCGCTGCCGCCTTGCAGCGGCGGGAAATGGTAGGCGATCATCAGCACGCGGCGCGTCAGCATGAGCTTATCCAGTCAGCGCACAATTGTTCGACCTGCGCGCGTGCGGCGGCGCTGGAAAAAGTATGGTTGGCGCCCGCCACTTCTTCCTGGCGCCAGCTGCGGCTGCTGCCCAGTTCGCGCCAGGCGCGGTCGCGCGCCAGCAGGGTGGTCCATTCGCGCGCGCCCAGGTCGTCGCCGCTCAGGATCAGCAGCACCTTGCCGCGAAAGCAGCCCAGGGCCCGGAACAGCAGGTTGGCCGGCGCCTCCGCCCCTGCTGGCCGGTGCTGGCTGTCGGCAGCGACCTGGCGCAGCGAAGTCAGGCTGTCTTTCATTCGCACGCCGCCGCCGGCCAGCTTGCGCCAGAATGCCGCTTGCAGCAGGCGCGGCAAATAGTAATGGCGCAAGGTGGCGCGCGCCAGGCCCGCCGGGCTGCGTACCCAGGGGTTCAGCAATATCAGGCCATTGATGCGTGGATCGCGCGGCGCGTGGCAGGCGGCCGCCGTGGCGCCGTCGCACAGGCCCCACAGCACTACCTCGCGCAGGGCCGGCACGGCGGCGAAAAACTGCGCCAGCGCGGCGGCGATGTCGGCGTCGACATCGCGGTAGTCGCGCGGTGCACCTTCGCTGTCGCCCATGCCGCGGTAGTCGAAGCGCAGCACGGCCATGCCGCGCGCAGCCAGGAAGCGTGCCAGCAGCACGAACTGGCGGTGGCTGCCGGCACGGTACTGCGGCCCGCCCGTGACGATCAATACGCCGCGCGGCCCCGGCGTTGCCGGCAGGGTCAATATGCCAACCAGGCGCGCGTCGGCATCGCCAGCGCAGCGAAAGCGCAGCGCCAGCTGGCGCACCGGCTCGATGGCAGCCATCTCATTGTTCATGCTGGGGTTCTCCCTGTTGTTCTCCCTGTTCCAGCCAGCCGTGGCAGACGCTGGCGGTGGCGTCCAGCAGTTGCGGGCATGCCAGCAATTCGGCGCTGCTCCAGAAGGGGCCGTCGCCAAAGCCGGCCACCTGCAGCGCCACGCCGTCGCCGCGCCATTGCGTGGCCAGCCTGGTAGCCGCTGCCGGCAGCAAGGTGGCGTCGCCGGCCAGGTATTCCAGCCAGTAAACCGGCACATCTGGGCGCAGCTTGGCAGCCGCCATGGCGTCGATGGCCTGCGCCAGTGCCGGCGCCAGCAGGTAGCCGGCCACTTCGAGCGCGCGCCCGGCCGCCAGTTCGGCACGCGCGTGGCCGGGCGCTTCGGTGTCGCCAGCCAGCATGCGGCCGGCCAGGCGCAGGCGCAGGAAGCGGTCGATGGCGCGCCGGCCGTCCAGTTCCGGCTGCCACAGCAGCAGCCGCTCCAGCGGGACCGGCGCATGCGCGGCCAGTTGCAGCGCCAGCAGGGCGCCCAGCCGCAAGCCCCACAGGGTCAAGGGGCCGTCGACGCGCTGCGCCAGCCAGGCGCAGGCCAGGTGCAGGTCGTTGCGCCAGATGCTCCAGCGCGCGTCGCCGAAGTCGCCGCTGCTGTCGCCACAACCGTACAGGTCGATCTGCAGCACGCTGTAGCCGGCGGCGGCAAAGGCACGCGCCTGCATGGCGGCCACATGGCGGCTTTTGTTGAGCTCTTCGGCAAACGGGTGGATATACAAAATGCCGCCACGCGCCGGCTGGCCAGGCGCGGGCAGGTGCAGCAGGCAGTAGCGCTGGCCGCTTTGCGCCGGCAGGAAGAACGGCAGCAGGCTGGTGGTGGCGTTCAGCATCAGCGCAAATCCGCTTGCGCCAGCTTGGCGTCGACAAACGCCTGCAAGGTGCCGACCGTGGCGAAATGGCGGGCGTGGATATCGTCGTCCTCGATGGTGAAGCCGAAATGGTCTTCCAGCGCGGCGATCACGCCGATCACCGCCATCGAATCGAGCTCCGGCAGGCTGCCCAGCAGCGGCGTATCGTGCGCCAGCGGCTGCGCACCCAGTCCCAGCGCGGCGCGCAGGATGGCGGTGATGGTGTCAAGTGGCGGCATGGCGGCTCCTGGGTAAATGATCAAAGCGGAAACTGGGGAAACTGGCGGGGTGGCGTGACAAATGCAGATACGGCGGCAGGCTGGCGATCATCCATTGCCAGCGGCCGCAGCGCACAAAGGTGGCCGTGCCCAGGGCGACGGCGCCCAGGCGCGCATGGGCCGCCAGCGAGCTGCGGTTGAAACGCGAAATACGGCTGCATGACCAGCGCACGCCCTGCGCATGAAGTACGGTGTTGGCTTCTTCCCACAGGCGGGCGAACACCAGCGCGCCGCGCTGCCCGGGATGCACCCATACGTCCAGGTCCCAGGAAACTTCCGGCGCCAGCACATAGCGCGCGCGCACCTCGTCTTCCTGGCAGGCGCCGCGCAGCATCCACAGCCAGCCGGCCATGGGCTGGCCAGCATCGTTTGCGTTGTCAACCTGCGCCACCAGGCATTGCGCGCCCTGGTCGTAACGCTCCTGCAGTACCGCCAACGGCCGTTCAGGGCCGGGCGGCAGCGCCTCGGCCGCCAGGCAGGGCCTGATGGCGATCGTCTTGCCGCGGCCCCGGCACAGCGAACCGGGCGCCACGGGCTGGGCCACGAACTGATAGCGGTGCAACGCGCAGCGCCCGCCAGGCACGGTCTGCAGCAGGCGCGCGCACGCATGCCAGGCGCTGTCGCGCCAGCCCAGCTGGCGGACGGTGGCGGCGATACGGGGAACGAAGTTCAGGAAGCAGGCCATGGCGGAACACGATAGAGCGGCTGGGCAGCCAACGTTGTCCATTAGAGCGCAGCGGCGCTGATGAGTCTTGCGCCGCCTCAAGATGTGCCACCGGGGCCGATTAGTTGATAAAAATCAAGAACCACGCCGCCGTTTGTCCCAATCATAGGGGGATGCATGAAATGCATCATGCTTGGGAAGGGTAAACGATGGCAACACTGATCCATGATTTCATCTTCGAGACGGCGCGCCTGGCGCCCGCCGCGCCGGCGCTGAGCTACCAGGGCGTGCCGCTGGCCTATGACGCGCTGGCGCAAGGCGTGCGCGACTGCGCCAGCGCGCTGCTGCAGCTGGGTTTGCAGCGTGCCGCGCGGGTGGCCGTGTACCTGGAAAAACGCCAGGAAAACGTGATTGCCATGTTCGGCGCGGCGGCCGCCGGCGGCGTATTCGTGCCTGTCAATCCGCTGTTGAAACCCGAGCAGGTCGCTTATATATTGCACGATTGCGCAGTGACCATGCTGGTCACCTCGCGCGAACGGCTGGCCCGGCTGGCGCCGGTGCTGGCAAGCTGCCCTGGCTTGCGCGCCATTATCGTCACCGGCGAGCGCGGCGCCGATACCGCCCTCGGTGGCGCGCAGATACTGTCCTGGTCGTCGGTGATGGAGCTGGGCGCTGACCTGCCAGCAGCGCCTCAGGCCATGATCGACCAGAATACGATCGATCAGGACATGGCGGCGATTTTATACACCTCGGGCAGCACCGGGCGGCCCAAGGGCGTGGTGCTGTCGCACCGCAATATGGTGGCCGGCGCGGTGAGCGTCTCGTCCTACTTGCACAACACGCCGCAAGACCGCCTGCTGTGCGTGCTGCCGCTCAGCTTTGACTATGGCCTCAGCCAGCTGACCACGGCGTTTGCCAGCGGCGCTTGCGCCGTGCTGATCAATTACCTGCTGCTGCGCGACATTATCGAAGCGGTGGAGCAGGAAGCGATCACCGGCCTGGCGGCAGTGCCGCCGCTGTGGATACAGTTGTCGCAGCTGAGCTGGCCCTTGTCGGCCCCCTTGCGCTATATCACCAATTCGGGCGGCGTGATGCAGCCTGGCACGGTCGACAAGCTGCGCGCGCAGCTGCCGCGCACGCAGATCTTCCTGATGTATGGCCTGACGGAAGCGTTCCGCTCGACCTATCTGCCGCCGGAACAGCTTGAAACACGGCCCGATTCCATCGGCAAGGCGATTCCGAACGCACAGGTGCTGGTGCTGCGGCCCGACGGCAGCGTGTGTGACGACGACGAGCCGGGCGAACTGGTGCACCGTGGCGCGCTGGTGGCGCTCGGCTACTGGAACGATGCGGCGCGTACGGCCGAGCGTTTCAAGCCGCTGCCGCCGCTGGCCGACGGGCTGGTGCTGCCGGAACTGGCGGTCTGGTCGGGCGACACGGTGCGCCGCGACGCCCAGGGATATCTGTATTTTGTCGGCCGCAATGATGAAATGATCAAGACCTCGGGCTACCGGGTCAGCCCGGCCGAGATCGAGGAAGTGGCGTATGCCAGCGCCCTGGTGGCGGAAGCGGCCGCGCTGGGCGTGCCGCATCCCTTGCTGGGCGCGGCCATCGCCCTGCTGGTAACCGCCGCGCCCGGCGTGGAACTGGAGCGCGAGGCGCTGCTGGCCGCTTGCCGGCAACGCCTGCCAGCCTACATGATGCCGCTGTGGGTCGAGATCCGCAGCGAGCCGCTGCCGCGCAATCCCAACGGCAAGATCGACCGGGTGCTGCTGGCGCGCGAGATTGCCGATGTGCTGGCCGCCATCCCCGTCAATGCCGGGGAGCGGCCATGAACGCGCGCGGCCTGCCGGTGCATGCGGCGCTGCAACAACTGGCGGCGCACGATGATGTACTGCAGTTTGGCGGCCTGGCGTTGACCCGGCTGGCCCAGCGCGTGGGGCGTACGCCGTTTTATGCCTACGACCGCGCGCAGATCGCGCGGCGGGTGGCGGCACTGCGCGGCGCGCTGCCACCCGCCGTGCACTTGCACTACGCGATGAAGGCCAATCCGATGCCGGCCGTGGTGCAGTATATGGCCGGGCTGGTCGATGGCATCGACGTCGCTTCGGGTGGCGAACTGGCCACCGCGCTTGACACCACCATGGCGCCCGGGAGCATCAGTTTTGCCGGGCCGGGCAAAAGTGACAGCGAACTGGCGCGGGCGGTGGCGGCGGGCGTGCTGATCAATGTCGAGTCGCGCGCCGAGCTGGAAAAACTGGCGCTGGCCAGCGACCGGCTGGGTGTGGCGGCGCGGGTGGCGGTGCGGGTCAACCCCGATTTTGCGCTGCGCCGCGCCGGCATGCGCATGGGCGGCGGCGCCCAGCCGTTTGGCGTCGATGCGGCGCTGGTGCCGGCCCTGCTGGCGCGCATCGGCCAGCTGCATCTGGATTTTTATGGCTTTCATGTGTTCAGCGGCTCGCAAAACCTGTCGGCCGCAGCGCTGGCCGAAGCGCAAACTGCCAGTGTCGAGCTGGCGCTGCAGCTGGCCCATGACGCGCCGTCCGCCTTGCGCGTGCTCAATATCGGCGGCGGCTTCGGCGTGCCATATTTCGCGGGCGATACGCCGCTGGACCTGGCGCCGCTGGCCGACAATTTGCAGCGGCAACTGGACAAGCTGGCCAGGGCGGCGCCCGGCGCACGGCTGAATATCGAACTGGGCCGCTATCTGGTGGCCGAAGCCGGCATCTATGTGTGCAAGGTGATCGAGCGCAAGCTGTCGCATGAGCAGGTATTTCTCGTCACCGATGGCGGCTTGCACCATCACCTGGCCGCGTCGGGCAATTTCGGCCAGCTGATCCGCAAGAACTATCCGGTAGCGATCGGCAATCGCCTGCACGGTGGCGAGCGCGAAGTGGTATCAGTGGTGGGGCCGTTGTGCACGCCGCTGGACTTGCTGGCCGAACAGATGGAAATGGCGCGCGCGGCCGAGGGCGACCTGGTGGTGGTGTTCCAGTCGGGCGCCTACGGCCTGAGCGCCAGCCCGACTGCTTTTCTCGGCCATCCGCTGCCGGCCGAGGTGCTGGTATGAGCGGCCTGTGCGGTTGGCTGGCGGCCGGCGATGCCGCGTCCATCCTCGCCATGGCGGCGCCCCTGTCGCGCTTTGACCAGGCGCCATTGCAGTGGTGCACGTGTGAGAAAGGCGCGGTGGCCGTCGCCGCTGGCGCGGGCGCAAGCCATGTCCATCAGCAAGACGACTTGCTGATTGCCATCTGGGGCCGGCCCATGCTCGATGCATCCGCGCTGGACGTGGCGCGGCGCCTGGCGCCGATCTGGCTGGCGCGCGGCGCGGCCGCCTGCGCGGCCCTGCAGGGCGAATTTGCGCTGGCCATCGTCGATGGTTTTTCTGGCCAGTTGCTGCTGGCCGTCGACCGCGCCGGCAGCTATCCGCTCAGCTATGCGGACCAGGCGCAGGGCATATTCTTTGCCTCGTCACAGGACGCCATGCTGGCGCATCCGGCCTTGCGCGGCGCGCTTGACCCGCAGGCGCTGTATCACTACCTGTTTTTTCATATGGTGCCGGCGCCGGGCACGGCGTATCTGGGCTGGCAGCGCTTGTTGCCGGGAGAATACCTGCACGTGCGCGCAGGCAAGCAATGCAAGGGCAGTTACTGGTCGCTGGCGTTCCAGGAAAAATCCATCGACACCTTTGCCAGCCGCCAGCAGGCCTTTTTGCGCACCTTGCGCCTGGCGGTGGAAAGCAGCCTGGGCGACGCGGCGGACACCACCGGCGCTTTTCTCAGCGGCGGCACCGACAGTTCCACCATCGCCGCCATCGTCGGCCAGGTCACGGGGGCGGGCGCGCGCACCTATTCGATCGGCTTTGACGCGCCCGGCTACGATGAGATGGCGTATGCGCGCCTGGCCGCCAGCCATGCCGGCTGCGTGCACCATGAATACTACGTGACGGCCGACGACGTGCTGGCCGCAATTCCTTCGATGGCGGCCCTGTTCGACCAGCCGTTCGGCAACGCCTCGGCGATCCCCGCCTACTATTGCGCAAAAATGGCGCGCGAAGACGGCATGACGCGCATGCTGGGCGGCGATGGCGGTGACGAATTGTTTGGCGGCAACGAGCGCTATGCCCACCAGGCCCTGCTGTCCAGCTATGAGCGCCTGCCGGCCATGCTGCGCCAGGGACTGATCGAGCCCTTGTTGTTCCGTCATGGCGTGGCGCGCACCTCACGGCTGGCAGGCAAGGCGCGCAGCTATATCGAACAAGCCTCCACGGCACTGCCGGCCCGGCTGGAACGTTATAACCTGCTGCAGCGCTATGGCCACCACACGGTACTGGAAGAGGGTTTCCTGGACACCATCGACCCCGGCCTGGCGCTCGACAGCCTGAACAGCGCCTGGTGGCGGCGGCCGGAACGCCAGTTGAGCCAGATCAATGCCTTGCTGGCGCTCGACATGCGTTTTACCCTGGCCGACAACGACTTGCCCAAGGTGCGCAAGGCCTGCGAGCTGGCCGGAGTGGAAGCGGCGTTTCCCTTCCTGCACGACGCGATGGTGGCGTTTGCGGCCAGCCTGCCGCCCGGCGACAAGCTCAGGGGCATGCAGCTGCGGCCGTTTTTCAAGCGGGCGCTGGCCGATATCTTGCCGCGGGCTATCTTGCGCAAGAAAAAGCACGGCTTCGGCCTGCCGTTCGGCCTGTGGCTGCAAAGCCACGCGCCGCTGCGCGCGTTTGCCTTCGACAATCTGTCCCGGCTGCGCCAGCGCGGCATCGTGCGGCCAGGCTTTATTGATGATCTTCAAGGCCGCTTGCTGCTGGAGCACCCGGCCTACCATGGCACCATGGTGTGGATATTGATGATGCTGGAGCAATGGCTCAGCGCGCATGCATTGAGCCTTGGCGCCGGTTCTGGCGCAAGCGCCACAGAAACGCCAGGCGTCCTCGATCCCACGGCGTGAAGCGCGGCAGCTGGAACAGGTCCAGCCCGGCGCCCGGCCGCGCCACGCCCCAGTCGGTGGCCAGCGCCGCCTTGAAACCCAGGCTTTTGACGATCTCGACATGGGCCGGCCCGTAATCGCGGCCGGCCTTGCCGTTCGGATAGGCAAACACCGTCACGGGCGTTTGCAGCAGCTGTTCCAGCTGGTGCTTGCCGTTGGCGATATCATTGCGCGCGGCGCGCTCCGACATGGCGGCCAGGATCGGATGGCTGACCGTGTGCGCGCCGATGCCCATGCCGGCCGCGTACAGGTGCCGCAACTGCGCACTGGTCAGCATCGCATGCTCGTGGCGCGGCGTGGCGCCGCCAGCGCGCCGGCGAATCTCGACTGCCAGGCGCTGGCGCTGTTCGAACGGCAGGTATTTCAGGCGCGCCAGCACATCGCCGATGGCGGCGCGGCGCTGGGCCAGGCTGGCCAGCGGCAGGCAGTCCAGCCCCAGGTCGCGCAAGTCCAGGCTGGCGCCTGACGCATGGCGCACGGCGTCGATCACGCGGTCATTCCACATCTGCCCGCCATTGAGGTAGCCGGTGGCAATAAAAAACGTGGCGTGCAAGCCATATTGCAGCAGCAGGGGCAGCGCGTGTTCGGCATTGTCGGCATAGCCATCGTCAAACGTGATGCAGGCCGCGCGCGGCGGCAGGCTGCCGTTCTGCAGGCGCTGCAAGGCCAGCGGCAAAGGCAGCACCGTGTAGAAACGCCTGAGCAGGCGCAACTGGCGTTCGAACAGGGCGCGGTCGACTTCGCCCGGGAACAGCGGGTCGGGCCGGGCCAGCACCCGGTGGTAGATCAGGATCGACAGTTCCGGTCCGCTCATGGCTGGCCTGCCATGCCGGACTCGGCCGGTGCCTTGCGCAGCGGCACTGTGCGCTGCGCTTTCACATGTTGCTCGACCAGCATGCGGGTAGCGATCAGCGCCGCCATCAGATAATACGGCATGTCGAAATACAGCAGGCTGAGGAACGCGCCGCCGACGGCAAAGCCCACCATGCTGGCCTGGCACATGGTCGCCAGGCCCAGCGCCCAGGACAGCTCGGGCTTGCCGCGCGACAGGCGGATGATGGCGGCTGCCGTGCGCCAGGTGGCCCAACCCAGCGCCAGGTAAATCGCCAGTCCGACGAAACCATGTTCACCGAGGGCCTGGAAATAAATGCTGTGCGCCGCGTGCACGTCCTGAGGGTTGGGCGCATAGCGGGCAAAGATGCCCACATCGGACACTTCAAAGCCGCCACCGAGAAAGCGGTCGCGCGCCAGGTTGTATGCCATCTGCCAGGCATTCAGGCGGCCCTGGGCCGAACTGTCTTCCTGGAACGTGTTGATGGTATCCATGCGCTCGGTCCAGCGTTCGGGCATGAAAGCGAGCAGCAATGGTCCCAGCAAACACAACAGTGCCCCCAGCGCCACCTTTTTGCCGCTCTTGATCCACATGAACAGGCACATGGCGGCAATCGCCAGCAGGCCGCCGCGCGAGTACGAACCGAGCGCAGCCAGGGCGCTCAGCACCATTGCCGCGCTCAAGCCACGGCGCACCCAGCGGTTTTCGCTGTTTTGCTGCAGGTAATACATCAACGGTATGGTGATGATCAGCGCCAGGGCCAGCGCATTGTTGTCGCCAATAAAAGTCGCTTCCGGCCCCCACACCCGCTCCGTGCCGCCGCTGCGGATGGTAAAGATGCCGCCCTTGACGCCATAAAAGCCGATCGATACCACCAGCACCCACACCAGCCTGATGATATCGGTGCGCGTGCGTATCAGCATCATCACCACAAAGCTCATCAGCATGATCTTCATGACCTTGTTCCACTGTATCCACGATGGCCCCGGCAGCAGCGCAAACGGGGTCGTCACGTTCATCCACAGCACGAACAGCAGCAGCAATACGCTGACCGGCGTCATCGGCAGGCTCTTGGGCGTGCGCGACAGCAGCATGCTGAACATGGTGGCCACGGCAATCATCATGGCAAACGGCAACTGGGTGGCAAAGCCCCAGCCTTGGGTGTGCGGATTCATCACGCTGACCCAGACCCACATCAGGGCGCCAGTGGCGGGCACCTTGAAAATGAAGGGGAGCGAGCCGAACACGATCAGGGTAATCAGTATGTCGCGCATGGAGAGAAGGTTTCCTGGCTGGCGGTGTCGCCTAGTGTTATCGCATCGCAGGCGCCTGGCATTGATGCCTGTCAACAGCTGGGGAAATTGGCTCAGTACACTGCTGGGTAACCTTGCATGCCCCAAAATGCCCCAAACCCAGGAGACGCGCGCTTGCTGACCGTACTGATGGCGACCTATAACGGCGCCGCCACCTTGCCCGAAGTGCTGCAGGCGTACACGGCGCTGCGCAAGCCTGCGGGCGGCTGGCGCCTGGTGATTGCCGACAATGGCAGCAGCGATGCCACCGCCCTGGTCATTGCCGCCTTCCAGGGACGCTTGCCCCTCTGCACCTTGCAGGTGGCGCGGCGCGGCAAGAATGCCGCCTTGAATGCCGCGCTGGAGATGGTCCTGCGCAAGAGCGGTGACGGCCAGGAACTGCTGGTATTTACTGACGACGACGCGATTCCCCGGGCGGACTGGCTGCAGCGCCTGCAGCAGTGCGCCGCGCGCCAGGCCGGCCATGCCCTGTTTGGCGGCGCCATCGTGCCCGCCTGGCGCGTGCCGCCTGCGCCCTGGCTGCTTGAACAGACGCCAGCAGGGCTGACTTGGGGCCTGACCGAAGCCGGTTTGCCGGACGGCCCGATCTACCCGGGCCTGGTGTGGGGCGCCAATATGGCGGTGCGGCGGCGCATATTTGCCGACGGCCTGCGCTTCGACGACAGCATCGGCCCGAACGGCGCCAGCTATGCCATGGGCGGCGAAGTCAATTTCAATCTGCGCCTGGCGCAAGCGGGCCACCAGGCCTGGTTTTGCCCGCAAGCATGCGTGGCCCATATCATCCGCGCGCAGCAGGTGGCGGTGCCGTGGCTGCTGCGCCGCGCCTGGCTGCATGGACGGGGGCGCTTTCGCCAGCAAACGGCCAGTACCGTGCCGCGCTGGATGCTGGGCCGTTTCCTGCGCGACAGCGTCAAGCTGGTGGCCGCCTGGCTGCGGCGCGACCGGCAACAAATGTTCGTGCGGCGCTGGGAATTGGCCAATATCGCCGGCTATTGCCAGGAAGCGTGGCAAAAAGCGTGGCAAAACAAGGTGCGGCGCCCGGCACGTATCCTGATTACCAGTTATTCGGGCGAGCTGGGCGGCATGGAACTGCGCATGGCGCAGGAAGCGCACCTGCTTGACGGCGCCGGCTATCACAGCCTGCTGGCGCTGCGGCGCTTTCCTGGCCATGCGCGCTGGGCGCAAGGCTTGCGGGCGCAGCAGGTAAGGATCAGCGTCTACCAGCCGCCGCTGTTCATCGAGCACTGGCGCTGGCGCCGCGTCAATCTGCTGCGTGCGCGGCTGACAGGCGCCTGGCGCTTGCGGCGCTACCGGGCCGACCTGGTCCATGTGGCGTTTTGCTGGACCGCTTACGGCGCCTCTATCCTGTGGCAGGCCAGCCGCTGCCGGCTGCCGGCCGTGATCAGCGTGCACAATGCGTTTCCACTCGAACCTTTTACTGCCTGGCAGCGGCCGCTGCTGGCCACGGCCATGCGCTGCGTGAAGGGCGTGTATGCCGTCTCGCCATCGGCCTTGCAGCATTTCCTGGACCTGTACGGCGACATGCTGGCGCCGGGCACGCGCCTGGCGGTGATACCGAATGGCGTCGATACCGAGGTATTTGTCGTCTCGCCGCAGCGGCGCCGGCTGGCGCGCGAGCAGCTGGGCCTGCCGCAGGACGCGCTGGTGCTGGGCTCGGTCGCGCGGCTGTCGCCGCAAAAGCGGCCCGAGGCGCTGCTGGCCCTGTTTTTGCGCCTGCTGCCGCGCTTTCCCCGACTGTACCTGGTGCTGGCCGGCAGCGGGCCGCTGGAAGCGGCGCTGCGGCTGCAGGTGCAGGCAGCCGGTGTCGATGGGCAGGTGATCTTTGCCGGCTACCAGGCCCGCATCGAATTGCTGATGCCGGCCTTCGACCTGCATTTGTTGCTCAGTCGCAACGAAGGCTTTGGCATCGCCACCATCGAAGCGATGGCCTGCGGCGTGCCGGCGGTGGGAACGGATGTGCCCGGCACGCGCGATATCCTGCAAGATTGCGCCGGCGGCCTGCTGCTGCCGCTGGCCGACGAGCTGGCCGCCTGCGAAGGCGTGGCCGGCCTGCTGCAGGACGCGCCCCGGCGCGCGCAAATGGCGCTGGCGGCGCGCCACGAAGCCGAAGAGCGCTATTCGATGCCGCGCCTGGAACGGCAGTTGCGCCAGTTCTATGCCGGCCTGGTCTGACCGGCGGCGCCCGCGATGAGCACCACGCGTCATTCCCTGCTGTTTTCTTTTGCCGAAAAATATACGGTGCTGCTGCTGGGCATCGTTGCCACCATGATGCTGTCGCGCTTGCTGACGCCGGCCGAAGTGGGCGTCTATTCGCTGGGCGCGGTGCTGGTGGCGCTGGCCCAGGTGGTGCGCGATTTTGGCGTCGGGCAATATCTGATCCAGGAAAAACAGCTCGACATGGTGAAGCTGCGCGCCGCGCTGGCCACCAGCCTCCTGGTTGCCTGGCTGCTGGCGCTGCTGGTGCTCGCTGCCAGCGCGCCGCTTGCCAGTTTTTACCAGGAGCCACGGCTGCGGCTGGTATTGCAATTGCTGTCAATCAACTTTGTCCTGATCCCGTTCAGCGCGCTGACCATGCCCATGCTGCGCCGGCAGCTGCGCTTTCGCGCCATTTACGCCATCAATGCGACCAACAGCGTGACCAATCTGCTGGTGGCGGTCGGCTTGGCGCTGCTCGGTTACAGCTACATGAGCCTGGTGTGGGCGGCACTCGCCGGCAGTCTGGCGTCACTGCTGGCGAGCCTGCTGCTGCGGCCGCGCGAACTGCCGTGGTTGCCAGGCCGGCAAGGGATGCGCACGGTGGTGGCGTTTGGTGCGTACTCGACCGGAGGCGGCCTGATCGATGAAGCCGGCGTGGCGGCGCCGGACCTGATTATCGGCAAGCTGATCGATATCGAAAGCCTGGCCCTGTTCGGCAAGGCGCAAAGCGTGCTCAATATGTTCAACCAGATGATTACCAGCGCCATCTCGCCGGTGGTGTTTCCGCTGTTTGCCGCCAACGAGCGCGCCGGCGGGCAGGGCGGGGCGGCGCCGGCTTACCTGCGCACGGTCAGCTATATGACGGCCTTGAGCTGGCCGTTTTTCTTCTTTCTTGCCTGCATGGCTTTGCCCTTGGTCAAATTGCTGTACGGACAGCAATGGATCGCCTGTGTGCCATTGATACGCATCATGTGTCTGTCATCGGCCGTGTATAGCATGTTCAGCATGGCACGCTATTTGTTGGTGGCGACCGGCAAGATGCGCGTGCAGGTCGGCATCGATGCCTGGTCTGGTGTGCTGAAGGTGGCGCTGCTGCTGGCGGCGGCGCCGTTCGGCCTGGTGGCGGTGGCCTGGGCGGTGGTACTGGCCCTGCTGCTGCGCAGCGCGCTCAGTTACCGTTCTCTGCGCGCCGCCTGTGGCCTGGACTGGCGGTTGGTGCTGTGTACGGCAAGGAAAAGCCTGCTGTTATGTGTTGCTGCCGCACCGGCGCCGCTGCTGGCGGCGCTGTGGCTGCCAGACGAGCTGCCGTTGCTGGTCTTGCCGGCCACCGCGCTGGCCAGTTTGCTGTGCTGGATAGCCGGCATTTTTCTGTTGAAACATGAATTGGCTGCCGAGTTTTTGCTGCTGCAGCGCAAGCTGGCAGGCAAGATGCTGGCGGCCCGGACACCGCCCTGAGGGAAAATCATGCGTGTTGGCATCCTGTCTTATCCCATGCTGTTCCAGCGCGACGGCGGCCTGCAGATACAGGTGCGTGAAACCGTTGCCGCCCTGAACCGCCTGACGCCCTGCGCCGGGCAGCCGCTGCAGGTGCGGTTGGTGGACGTCAATCACGACCGGCTGGCCGATTACCAGCTGATCCACGTGTTTTCCGCGATCAACGGCAATTTTCGCATCGTTGAAATGGCCAACGAACTGGGTTTGCCGGTGGTGCTGTCGCCGCTGCTGTCACCGGACTGGAGCCGCGCCACCGCCCGGCGCGCCGAACTGGCGGACCGGCTGGCGGGCCGCCTGACCGACTGGATGGTGCAAACCAGTTACGCCCAGACCAAGCGCGCGTTGCAACTGGCCAGCCTGGTGATTGCCCTGGGGGCAGCCGAGCACGACGCCATCATGCACGGCTTTGGCGTGGTGCCGCAGAAAATCCGCGTGTTTCCGAACGGCGTCAATCCGCATTTCTTCACGGCCAATGGCGACCTGTTCCGGCGCGAGACGGGCATTGCCGGCCCCTTCGTGCTGATGGTGGGCAGCATTTCACCGTACAAGAATCAGCTGGGCCTGGCGCTGGCGCTGGCTGGCAGCGCCTTGCCCGTGGTGCTGATCGGCGCCGCGCCGCGCCACGAATTGCCGTATCTGCAGCAATTGCTGGCCTTGCCACATGTCAGCTGGCTGGGCAGCCTGGAACACGCCGATCCGCTGCTGGCCAGCGCCTACCATGCAGCCGCCGTGGTGGCTTTGCCCAGCCAGGGCGAAGTGCTGCCTTTGTGCGTGCTCGAAGCGCTGGCGGCCGGCACGCCCGTGGTAATGACGGCGCAAAGCGCGCTCGACTTGCCCGATTCCACCTTTGCGCTGCGCAAGGTGCGCTGGGACGACGGTGCGGCCCAGCGCCTGGCGATCGAACAACTGGTGGCCGAGCAACCCGAGCACGCGAGGGTACAGGCGCTGGTCAGCCAGTTCAGCTGGGACCGGGTGGCCGGCCAGATCGCCGACTGCTATGTCAAGCTGCATGGCGCCAGCCAACCCTCAGGGAGCCAGCATGCTGTTTAACTCGTTCAGTTTCTTGTTTTTCTACCTGCCGATCGTGCTGGCCGGCTACTTTTTGCTGGGCCGCCTGGGCCGGCCGCTGCTGCCCGCCGCCTGGCTCGCTTGCGCCTCGCTGTTTTTCTACGGCTACTGGGAGGTGCGCTATGTGCCACTGCTGCTGGCGTCGATTACCGCTAACTACCTGGGCGGACGGCTGATCGGCGCCAGCGCGGGGCCGGCCAGGAAGCGCGCGCTGGTGGTGGCGCTGGCCGCCAATCTGTGCTTGCTGGCCTGGTACAAATACGCCAATTTCTTTGTCGACAGCGTCAATACCCTGGCCACCTCTGCTGGCGCTGATGGCTTGGCGCCGCTCGAGATCATCCTGCCGATCGGCATCTCTTTCTTTACCTTTACCCAGATCGCCTTCCTCGTCGATTGCTACCGGGGCGAAGTGCGCGAATACCGCTTTATCCATTATGTGCTGTTTGTCAGCTATTTTCCGCACCTGATTGCCGGGCCGGTGCTGCATCACCGCGAGATGATGCCGCAATTTGCCGATGCGGCCAACACGCGCCCCCATGCCGGCAATTTTGCCATCGGCCTGTCGATCTTCGTGGTCGGACTGGCCAAGAAGGTGCTGATTGCCGACAACCTGTCGCCGCTGGCCATTCCCGTGTTTGCGGCCGGCGCCCAGCCGACCCTGATCGAGGCGTGGATCGGCGTGCTGGCCTACACCTTCCAGCTGTATTTCGATTTTTCCGGTTACTCGGACATGGCGATCGGCCTGTCGCGGCTGTTCGGCGTCAAGCTGCCGCTCAATTTCAATTCGCCCTACCAAGCCGTCAATATCGCCGAATTCTGGCGCCGCTGGCACATGACCTTGTCGCGGTTCCTGCGCGACTACCTGTATATCGCGCTCGGTGGCAGCCGCCGCGGCCAGGCCATGCGCTACCGCAACCTGATGCTGACCATGCTGCTCGGTGGCTTGTGGCATGGCGCCGGCTGGACCTTTGTCATCTGGGGCGGCCTGCACGGCGTGTACCTGGTGCTGCAGCAAGCCTGGCAGCAACGGTTTGGCGTGGCGGCCAGCCGCTGGTGGCCACCGCTGCTGACGTTTTTCGCCGTGATGCTGGCCTGGATCTTCTTTCGCGCTCCCGACCTGGCCACCGCCTGCGACATCACCGGCGCCCTGTTCGGCGCCAATGGCGTGAGCCTGCCGCGTGGCCTCGAAGCGCTGCTGGTGCCGCTGGCCAACTGGGGCTGGCAGCCGGCTTTCGATGGCATCCGCTGGATAGAACTGGCCGGACCCGGCTTGCCGGTGCTGTTGCTGGCGATGCTGCTGGCCTTCAAGGCGCCCAATACGCAAGAAATATTTGCTCATTACGAGCCTTGTATTGAAAGAATATTTCAAGACGGGCAACTCGGCCTGCGGGCCTGGCAGTGGCGGCCCACGCGCCGCTGGAGCCTGGGTTTTGCGGCGCTGTTTGTTGCCTGCATCTTCGGCATGAACCGCGTCACCGAATTTCTCTACTTTCAATTCTGATCATGGAACCTTCCGACACCCTGTCGTCACGCCGCTATCTGGCGCTGTTCTGCGGCTGCGCGGCCGGCGCGCTGTTGCTCGTTTCCACTGTGAATTACCAGGTCGATCCCTATCTGTTGCACCAGTGGGACAGCCCGTTGCTGCAGCGCCTGCAGCCGACGCGCGAGAAACTCAGCGTCTGGGGCAAGACCTACGCCGTGGCGCGCTACCGGCCGGCGGTCGTGTATATCGGCAATTCGCGCACGGAAATGGGTTTGCCGGCCGGCGTGCGCGCGCTGTTCGACGGCAAGACTGTCTTCAACAGCGCCGTCTCGGGCGCCTCGATTGGCGACGCCATGCTGCTGGCGCGGCATGCGGCGCGGGTCAGCCATGTCGACACCATGGTGTGGGGCATCGACGCACCGTCGTTTTCCATGGAGCAGGGTTCGGCCGGCATCGAGCCTGGCCTGACCGATAGCGGCCCGGGTTTTTTTGCGCGGCGCGCCTTGCTCAACGTCAAGCGCGGCCTGACGGTCGACATGACGCAAGACACCTTGCGCCTGCTACAGGGCAATTTCGGCAGCGTGTGCTTGTCCAGCCTGGCCCTGCACGGCCAGCGCGACCACCGCTGTTTCAGCGACCGCATCAAGGGTTGGGGCGGCACCGCGCCGGCGATGGTGCCGCGCCTGCAGGAATTTGGCGACGGCGCCGGGCCGACCGCAGATGCCTTGCAGGCATTTGACGCCACCGTCGGCAAGCTGTGCCGTGACGGCACGCGCTTGCGCCTGTATATCAATCCTACTCACGCGATGACGATGGACGTGCTGTACTGGCGCGGCAAATGGCCGGCCATGGAACAGTGGCAGCGCGACATTACCGCGCTGACCGAACGCCACCGCGGCCAGGGCTGCGATGTGCGCCTGCATGACTTTTCCGGCTTTAACAGCATCACCAGCGAAGCGATTCCGCAATTTGGCGGCGCGCGCGAAATGCGTTATTACTGGGAAGCATCGCATTACCGCGACAATGTGGGCCGCATGATTTTGTCGCGCCTGTTCGGTGGCGGCGAGCACGATACGGCGCCGCCCGACGACTTCGGCATCGAATTGCGCAGCGCAACCCTGGCGGCACACCAGCACGCCATGCGGGACGCGCGCGACCTTTTTCACCAGGATCATCCACAGGAAACCGCCTTCGTGCGCAAGCTGATCACCATGCCGCGCGTGCGGCAATAGCATGCCGATTTGGCATCGCCGGGCCAGCGTGCGCTATGATGGCGTTTTGCGCCAGCGCACTACTCTTTTTCCCGGGATGCTCCATGAAAATCGCCTTCTTTGGCAGCCAGCCTTACGACCGCCGCTTCTTCGATGAAGCACTGCCATCCCAGCCTGACGCCTCCAGCATCGAACTGGTCTATCACGACGCCTTGCTCGCTGCCGACACCGCCATCCTGGCGCAGGGCGCCGACGCCGTCTGCGTGTTCGTCAACGATGTGCTCGATGCCACGGTGCTGAAAGCCTTGCATGGCTACGGCGTGCGCGCCATTTTGCTGCGCTGCGCCGGCTATAACAACCTGGACTTGCCAACCGCCAGGCGGCTGGGCTTTTTTGTCGCGCGGGTGCCGGCCTATTCTCCCGAAGCGGTGGCCGAACACACCCTGGCCATGGTGCAGACCCTGAACCGCCACACGCACCGGGCCTACGCCCGTGTGCGCGAGGGCAATTTCTCACTCGATGGCTTGCTGGGGTTCAACCTGCATGGCAAGACGGTGGGCATCGTCGGCACCGGCAAGATCGGCCTGGCCACGGCGCGCATCTTCAGGGGCTTCGGCTGCAAAGTACTGGGTCACGATCCGTTTCCGTCGCCTGATTTCGCCGGGCTGGGCGCCATGGTGGACTTGCCGCAGCTGCTGGCCGAAGCGGACATCGTCTCGCTGCATTGCCCTTTGCTCGACAGCACGCGCCATCTGATCGGCCCGGCCACCTTGCCGCTGATGAAGAAGGGCGCCATGCTGGTGAATACCTCGCGCGGCGGACTGATCGATACCGGCGCCGTCATCGAGGCGCTCAAGTCGCGCCAGCTGGGCGCGCTGGCGATCGATGTGTACGAGCAGGAAAGCAGCCTGTTCTTCCACGACCATTCGTCCGACATCATCGACGACGATATCTTCCAGCGCCTGATGACTTTCCCGAACGTGCTGGTGACGGGCCACCAGGGCTTCTTTACCATCGAAGCGCTGCGTGAAATCGCCGCCATCACCTTCCACAACCTCGATTGCTTCCGCAATGGCGGCGATTGCGGCAACAGCGTGGCCTGATTACGTTGGCGTCGCCTTCTTTTTGGCCGGCGCTTTCGGTTTCGGCAGCGGCAGGGCGTCGGTGGTGCGCCGCGCCAGCTGGACCAGCCAGTCGCGCTCGTCCCACTGTTCGCCGCCGATCAAGAACCAGTTCTTCGCTTGCGGATAGGGCGGCGCTTCCTGTGGCGAGCCTATCCAGTCGCGTCCGGCATCGGTAGGCTTGATATACAGCTGGTCGTCGGCGACAATCGCGAACATCTTGCCATCGCAATACAAACCTGTTTCGCCGAACATTTTCTTTGCCACCAGCGCGCCCGCGCCGGCCATCTGGTCGAGCAGGAAGTCGACCGTGCCTTGCTGTGATGCCATTATTCGCTCCTTGAGAGCGTCCAGTGTAGCGCAGAAATCGGCTACACTGCCTGGCTATCGTTGCAGGATCACCAACATGAACGCCATCGTCCACCACGGCATCACCATCGTTACGCTGGCCATCGGCACCGACGTCGCCAGTTGCTGCCTGCAGGGACAGACGGCGATTTGCGAACGGCTTGATGGCTGGTGGCTGTATTTTGTCGACAGCGACGGCAGCATCGACGGCTACGACAGCCCGTTCGCCAGCCATGCCGAAGCGCTGTGGGCGGCCAGGGCGGCCGCCGAGTTCAGAGCGCAATAGATGCCGCGCTATCAATTCAACGGCGCCAGCGCTGCCTGCGGCTGACGTACTTCAGGCGCGGCCGCATCAAACGCGTTTTCCTTCAACAGCCGCGCGCAGCCTTTTTCACACGCCAGCTGCGACTGGCGCAGCAGCGGCATTTCGCTGCGCCAGCGCCGCAGGATGGCTTGTTCGTCGCTGCGCGCGGCGTCGTCCAGGAAGACCGCCGCGCCCGGCGCCAGACGGGGAAACAGCAGCGGGCCGGCCGGGTAGCGGGCCAGCTTGCCGGTTGCCTGCGGCGGGCCGTCGATCACCAGCATGTCGATCGGCAAGCCGGCGGGCAGGTGGCCGGTGTCATACCAGGGCCAGATTTCACCCTGCAAGGAGTGCGCGCGCAGCGGTGCGTCGATCACCTGGGCCCAGGCAGACAGGCCGTGGCGCGCCAGTTCGGCCCGCGTCTGCGCCGCATACACGGCATCGTGTTCCAGGCTGTAGACCTGGCCGGCGCCCTGCAGCTGCATGCAGCGCGCCAGCACCACGGTCGAGGCGCCGCTGCTGCATTCGACCACCACCTGCGGCCGTGCCGATCGCGCATGGCGCGCCAGTTCCAGCAGGAAATCGGGCGAGCCGGCCCAGCCGCGCGTGCGCGGCAGGCTCCTGTCCAGTTGCAGCTCGCGCTGCAGGCCGTCGAGCGCCTCGAGCTGGCGAAACAGGGTGGCCGGCGCGCTGTCGGCCTGGTCGCGCAACTGATGCGCCAGCAAATGGATCAAACGGACCTTGTGCAAGGTCCAGGCGCACAGCAGCAGGACGAGGGCGAGCAGTACGGCAGCGAGGTAGTCGGACATGGAAGACCCTTTCTGGAAAAATCAGGTGACCTTGCTGATCACATAGCGGTATTTGCCGGACGCTTCGGCGGCGATCTCGTCCACTTCGTCGATATCGACCGCCACCTGTGCGCCCAGCCTGGCCTGGAAGCCGGCCACGATGACCGAGCGCGTCGGCGCATCGAGCTCAGGCAGGCACACCAGCAGCACGCGCGTTTGCAGCAGGCTTTCCTGAATGATCTTGAAGCTGCGCACCTGCGGCAGTTCGCGCAGGATATACACCAGCGCCAGGCCGTGCATCACGGTGCCGTCCGTAGCGGTCAGGAAATCGGTGCTGCGGCCCTCGATTCTTTGCAGCAGCGGCAAGCCGCGCCCGCAGCTGCAGGGTGCGCTGCCCAGCGCGCCGACGTCGCCGGTGGCGTAGCGGATGAAGGGGTAGTCGCGCGTGGCCAGGTGAGTGACGACGATTTCGCCCAGGCTGCCCGGCGGCAGCGGCTGGCCGGTGGCGTCGACGATTTCGACGATGATGTCTTCGGCCGTGATGTGCATGCCGCCGTGCGGGCATTCGTGGGCGATGAAGCCGGCGTCGCGCCCGCCGTAGCCATTGGCCACCGGGCAGCCGAAAGCATTGGCGATCTGCGCGCGCTGTTCATCGTAAAGGCGCTCGGAGGTGACGAAGGCGACCTTGACGCCCAGGCCGTCGAGCGCCACGCCGTGCGCGCCGGCATGGCTGGCGATGCGGCACAGCGCCGACGGGTAGCCGAACAGCATGCGCGGACGCAGGCGGCGCAGCCGTTTGATGAAGCCGTCGACCCTGACGGGCGACATGGCGAACGCCGGCAGCAGGGTGCTGCGCAGCAGCCAGTCGCGCAGGCGGCGCAGGCGGTCCTGGGCATGCAGTTCGATCGGCGAACCCCACAGCACCACCTCGCGCTCGCCGATATCGACGCCCCACCAGCGCGTGGCACGCCATTTGGCGGCGATATCGTGGCTGATGCGCTTGCGTCCAAGGAAAAACAGCAGCGGCTCGCCACTCGAGCCGCCGGTGGCGAACGGGCGCAGGCCGTCGGCGCGGTCCGACTTGAAGGCCTCGCGCGCAGCGTTGATATCGCTCTTGCGCAGCAGCGGCAAACGCGCCAGGTCGGCCAGGCTGTCGAGCTGGCGCGGATCGAAGCCGATGCGCTGGAACAGCGCGCCGTAATAGGGCACATGCGCGCCGGCGTGGCGCAGCAGGTGGCGCAAGCGCGCCAGGCGCCAGCGTTCGAGCTGCTGCGCGCTCCACCATTGCGAGCGCTCCATGCGGCGCAGCAGGCGCACGCTGTCGTGCCGCTTGAGCTTTTCGTGCAGCGGAAACAGCCAGTGGGCCACCAGCCTGACATAGCCGGCCGGACGCGGTGCGGCCAGGATGCGGCGGTACAGCGCCGCCAGTTGCGGCCCGACATGGCGCCAGTCGAACTGCGCCGCATGCGCCAGGCCGCTGGCTGCCAGCCGGCGCGCCAGTTGCGGCTCGCGCAGCAGGGCCAGCATGGCCTGCGCCATGGCCGGCGCGTCGCCGGGCGACACCAGCAGCCCGGTCACGCCGTGCCGCAGCAAGGCCGGTATGCCGCCCACATTGGTGCTGACCACGGGCACGCCGCAGGCCAGCGCTTCGAGCACGGAAATCGGCATATTGTCGGCCAGGCTGGGATTGAGCACGATATCGCTGGCCTGGTACAGCGCCGGCATGGCGGCGTTGGCCACATGGCCGGCAAACGTCACCGCTTCGATCACCTGCAGCTTGATGGCCAGGCTTTCCAGCGCGGCGCGTTCGGGACCATCGCCGGCCAGCACCAGCCGCGCGGCGGGAAACGCCTCGCGCACGATGGCAAACGCGCGCACCGCGCTGGCGTTGTCGTACAGCGCCTGCAGGTGGCGCGCCACCAGGATCACCGGGCCGCCAGCGGCGCGTTCGCCGGATGCCGGCGTGAACCTGCGCAAGTCGACCACGTTGGGCACGATATGGGCGGCATGGCCACCTTGTTCGAAGATCTGTTGCAGGAAGCGCGATGGCACGGCAATGGCGTCGGCGCGCAGCAGGCTGGCGTCGACCAGGCGCCGGTGGCGGGCAAAGAAGGTTGCCGCCTCGCCACCACGGTAATTGAGCAGCACGGGTTTGCCGCACAGGCTGGCGACCCACAGCGCCGGCGCACCCTGCAAATGCCAGGACCAGCCCGAATTGGCCATCACGTGGAACAGGTCGACCGAGCGGCTGGCGCGCCACAAGCGCCACAGGAAGACCGGCAGGCGCAGGGCCGCGCGCAGGTAGCGCACGCGCGCCAGCCACGCTGGCAGCACCTCGGCATTGACGGCCAGAAGTTCCACTCTGGCGCCTTCGGCGCGCAGCAGCGCCGCCAGTTGTGCGGTCTGGTTGGCCATGCCGCCGGCCGGCGGCGCCTGCGGGCCGACCAGCGCGATGCGCATGCCGGCGAGCATCATCTTGCGCGCTCCGCCGGCTGCCGCGCCATGCCGCTGGCCGTGCGTTGCGCACTGAGGCGCCGGTAGATGTCGGCGTAGCGCGCCACGCTGCTGGCCCAGCTGCGTTCGCGTTCCACATAGGCGCGCGCGCGGCGGCGCAGCAGCGGCCAGCTGGCCGGCTGGTCCAGCAAGGCCAGCACCGCTTGCGCCAGCGCAGCGGCGTCGTTGGCGCGAAACAGCACGCCGGTCTGGCCATCCTTGATCAGTTCGCGGTGGCCGCCGACGTCCGACGCGGCCACCAGCCGGCCCTGCGCCATCGCCTCGAGCGGCTTCAGAGGTGTCACCAGTTCGGTCAGGCGCATCGGCAGGCGCGGATACACCAGCACGTCGATCAGCTGGTAATACTGCGCCACCTGTGCGTGCGGCACGCGCCCGGCAAACACCACCTGCTGCGCAATGCCGAGCGTATCGGCCAACGCGCGCAATTGCGCTTCCTGCGGACCGCCGCCGGCCAGCAGCAGGCGCAGCCGTGGCGCCGCCGCCAGCATGCGCGGCATCGCGCGCAGCAGCAGCGCCAGGCCTTCGTAGGCGTAGAACGAGCCGATAAAGCCGATCACCGGGTGGCCTGCCAGTCCCATGCTCGCTGCCAGGCCTGGCTGCCGGGGCGCCGCATCGAAGGCGCCGACATCGACGGCGTTCGGTATCACGGTGATTTTGTCGGGCGGCAGGCCGCGCGCGCACAGGTCCTGGCGCAAGCCTTCGCAGATGGTGGTGATGGCGTCGGCGCGGCGCAGCGCGTGGTTTTCCAGCATGCGCGTGAGGCGGTAGCGCAGGCCGCCGGGACGGCTGCTGCCATGGTCGGCGGCCGCGTCCTCCCAGAAGGCGCGCACTTCGTAGACCACCGGGATGCCCAGTGCGCGCCCCACTCTCAGGGTGGCGAGCGCGTTCAGGGCCGGCGAGTGCGCGTGCAGGATGTCGGGTTTGTGCTGCAGCGCGAGCTGGTGCAGCCGCTGCGCCAGGCCCTGGACCACGCTCCACTGGCGCAGCACCGGCAGGTGCGCCCACCATTGCTGGCCGGGCGCGGTACGGTAAAAGTGCCAGCCGTCGATCGCCTGGTCCGGCGCGTCGGCCGGGCCCTGCTTGGCGCTGGTCAGGTGCAGGGTGTCCCAGCCCAGCGCGCGCTGCTGGGTCAGGATGGCCACGGTGCGAAAGGTGTAGCCGCTGTGCAGTGGCAGCGAATGATCGAGTATGTGCAGGATGCGCATGGCCGGTTCCGTATCAGCGATGGTGGCGGGCGGGGTGATGGTCAGGCGGTGGCCAGTTCCCGCGCCGTGGCGGCGGGCAGTGGCAGTACCTGGCGCAAAAACGACTCGAACATCAGCAATGACCACAGTGGCGCGCTATGGTCGCGCCGGCCCGAGCCATGCTGTTCGATCAGTTGTTCGACATAGTCCATGTCGAACAAGCCGCATTGCGCCATCACCGGGCTGGTCAGGCGCTGGCGCAGGCGTTCGCGCAGCGGTCCGCGCAGCCAGGCCGCCAGCGGCACGGAAAAGCCCATCTTCCGGCGGTACAGCAATTCGTCGGGCAGCAGCGGGCGCAGCGCTTTTTTCAACAGGTATTTGCCGGTGCCGCCCTGCAGTTTCAGCTGCGGCGGCAGGCCCGACATCCAGGCCACCAGTTCATGGTCGAGCAGCGGCGAACGAACTTCCAGCGCGTGCGCCATGCTGGCGCGGTCGACCTTGGTCAGTATGTCGCCGGGCAGATAGGTTTTCAGGTCCAGGTATTGCACTTGCGACAGCGGGTCCTGTGCCGGGCTGGCCAGGGCGTGGCGGCGCAGCACTTCGACCGCGCGGTAGCCCTGCAGGCTGCGCCGCAGTTCGGGGCTGAACAGGCGTGCGCGCATGGCGTCGCCGAGGATGCTGACGCTGTGAAAATAGGCGTCGGTGGTGTCGCGCGCCAGGCCCTCGAAGGTGGTCTTGGCGCGCAGGAAACGCGGCGCCCAGTCGGCCTTCGGGTAAAGCCGGCCCAGGGTGCCGAACAGCGAGCGGCGCAAACCGTGCGGCAGCATGGCGCGCACTTTTTCTTCGCGCGCATGCAGGCTGTAGCGCCGGTAGCCGGCCAGGCTTTCATCACCGCCATCACCGGACAGGGCCACCGTCACACGCCGGCGCGCCAGCTGGCACACGCGGTAGGTAGGCATGGCCGAACTGTCGGCAAACGGTTCATCGTACAGCGTGGCCAACAGGTCGATCAGTTCGAAATCGTCGGACTCGGCCTGCTGCGCGTGGTGCAAAGTGCCATAGCGGCGCGCCACCATGCTGGCGTAGCGGGCCTCGTTATAAGCCGGGTCGCCGAACGAGATCGAGCAGGTATTGACGGGCGCGGCGCTGGCGCCGGCCATCATCGCCACCACCGCGCTCGAATCGACGCCGCCGGACAAAAAGGCGCCCAGCGGCACTTCGGCCACCATGCGGATGCGTACCGCTTCGCGCAGGCGTGCCAGCAACTCATCGCCTGCCTGCGCTTCGCTGGCCGGGGCATGCGGTGCGAACGGTATATCCCAGTACTGGCGCGGCGCGGGTAGCGGCTGGCCGGCGCGGATGCACAAGGTGTGGCCCGGCGGCAGCTTGTGCGCATGCCGAAAGATTGAGCGCGGCTCGGGCACGTAGCCATACGCAAAATAGTCTTCCACTGCCAGCGGGTCGAGCTCGCGCGGCATGGCCGGGTGCGCCAGCAGCGCCTTCAGTTCCGAGCCGAAGGCCAGCGTGCCGTCGGTCAGCTCGCCGTAATACAGGGGCTTGACGCCGAGCCGGTCGCGCGCCAGGAACATCAGGTGGCGCCGGCGGTCCCACAGCGCAAACGCAAACATGCCGCGCAGGCGCTGCACGCACTGTTCGCCCCATTGTTCCCAAGCGTGCACGATCACTTCCGTGTCGCTGCTGGTACGGAACTGATGGCCGAACTGGCGCAGTTCGGACGTCAAAGCGCGATAGTTGTAGATTTCGCCATTGAAGACGATGGCCACGCTGCGGTCGGCATTGAACAGCGGCTGCTGGCCGCTGGCCAGGTCGATCACCGACAGGCGCCGGTGGCCCAGGCCGACGCCCGGTTCGCGGTGCATGCCGTCTTCGTCCGGCCCACGGTGGCGCAGGCTGTGGGTCAGGCGCGCCAGCAGTTTTGCATCGATGTCGCGCTGGCCTTGCAGATCAAAGATACCGACGATGCCGCACATGGAGGTCCTTTCAGGGGGAGGTGGAAAGCGGGGCAGGCGCTGGGGCGCCTGTCAGGCGGTCATACACGGCCAGGTAGGCGCCGGCCATGGCGGCCAGGCTGTGTTCGGCCAGCACCTGGCGCCGTCCGCGTGCGCCGTGGAGCGCACCCAATTCAGGCGAACGGTAGTAATCGAACAGCGCCTCGGCCAGCAGTTCGGGCGAGCGCGGCGGCACCAGCGCGCCGCTCCAGCCCGCTCGCACCAGTTCCGCATTGCCGCCCACATCGGTGGCCACCACCGGAAGGCCGGTGGCCATCGCTTCCAGAATGGTGTTGGAACTGCCTTCGGCCAGCGAAGGCAGCACGAACAGGTCCATGGCGCGCAGCATTTGCGCGACGTCGTCGCGTGCGCCGGGCAGCCAGGCCTGGTGCTGCACGCCGGCCTTGGCCAGCAGGTCCAGGCAGGCCTGGCGGCAAGGACCATCGCCGACGATCATCAGGCGCAGGTGCGCCCGTTCGCGCGGCCCCAGTTTTGCCAGCAGCAGCAAGAAGGCCCGCACCAGCGATAGCTGGTCTTTCACGGCCGCCATGCGGCCCACGCTGCCGATCACATACGCACCAGGGCACAGGAAGCCGGCTGGCCCCAGCACGGCAGGCGGGCCCAGGCGCGGGTGAAACTGCACGCTGTCGACGCCATTGCCGATATGGCTGACTGTGGCGGGCGGCGCGCCGATGGCCTGCACCAGCCACTGGCCCAGGTCGGCGCTGACGGCGATGAAATGCCGGATCAGCGGGCGCATCAGCTTGCGCAGCAGCCGGTATTTGCGCTTGTCGCCTTGCAGGTCATCGATGTCGCGCCCGTGTTCGCCATGGACGCGCAGGCGCACGCCGGCAATCGCCGCCAGCAGCTGCGCCTCGATGCAGCCGAGGTTGCGCGTATGCACCAGGCTGGGCCGCAGTTGCCGCAGCAGCCGGTACAGGCGCAGATAATGCGCCGGATCCTTGCCTTCGCGCTTGCCCAGGCTGATGACCTCGACCCCGGGCGCGCTCAAGCGCTGGCGGAAGTCGGTGGCGTTTTTCAGGCAAACGATGGCGTGCCGGTAGCGCCCGGGCGGCATATGGTTGATCAGGTTGACCAGGCCGTTTTCCAGCCCGCCCACATCGAGCTGGTGGATGACATGCACGATCAGTGGCGGTGCGCCGGCCGCCGCGCTGGCGTCGAGGGGTTCAATGCGCATGCGGCAGCTCCCCCAGCGCCTGTTCGATGCCCGGCAGCGCCGCCTGCAAAAAAGCTTGCAGTTGCGCGCGCGGCGGCGGCGCCAGTTCGTCGTAGGCGGTCGACACCATGATGTCGGCGCCATCCTGGCGCGTGCCCAGCAGCTTGCCGCGGGCCAGCAGCAGCTTGACCAGCGCCGGCCTGGCCGTCAGCACGCCTCCCTGCTGGTAGCTGCGCCAGACCAGCACCCGCTCGCTGCCATGCGCCAGCACGGTCTCACGCATCTGCAGCACGCCTCCTGGCAGGTCCAGGCTGCGCGTCTGCTGCGCCAGCGGCAGCCAGTGCGGCCCGAACGGCAGCACCTGGTGTGTCAGCAGTTCGGCATTGCGCGCCTGCTGCGCATACCAGGCCAGTTGCAAGCTCGCCTGCATGGTTCCTTGCGCATACGTCGCACCCGTGCGCAGCGGTGCACCGGCCAGTGCGGCGCTCCAGTCGGGTGCCTTGCCGTGTTCGAGGCGCCAGCCTGGCGGCGTCGGCAAGGCTGGCGCGGCCAGCTGGCGGCCGGCGGCCGGCGCTTCCTCGCTGCGCCAGGCCAGCGCCGGCCAGGCGGTGGCGATCATCACGCAGGCGGCAGCGGCCCTGACGGCGGCCAGCGGGGGGGCGGTGCGCGCTGGCGGCACCGGCGCGGCGGCGGCCACTGGCACCGGCGCGCGTTCGCGCCAGCGGCCGGCGAGCAGCAACAGCAGCAACATCACCAGGCCGAAGAACAGCCAGCCATAGACCAGGTGATCGACGCCGACCGCCAGGCGCATGTCACTGTGGTGGCCCAGCATGACGATCAGCCAGGCGCGCACGCCGTTGGCCAGGATCGGCACCAGCAGCGCGCAAGCCATCACGGCCAGGCGCCGGCGCATGCTGCGAAAATGTAAATGGGCAAATAACGCACCGAGGGCCAGCGAGGCGATCACATAGCGCAGGCCGCTGCAGGCCTCCACCACCGACCAGTTACCGCTGGGCAGTGAAAAATAATTGCCGTCCCTGAACACGGGCACGCCAGACAACTGCAGCGCGCCCACCGTGAAGCTGGCCGTGAAGTCGATCAGCGGCGGCAGGAATACTTCGCCAAACGGTACTGCCAGGAACAGGTAGCCCAGCGGAAAAGCCAGCAGGCGCATGGCGGGCCAGCCGAGGATGGCCAGCACGCAAGCGGGCAGCATGGCGGTGGCCGCATATTGCTCGGCCACTTGCACATAGGCCAGGTCGGCCAGCAGCCACGCCGCGCCCAGCACCAGCAGCAGCGCCACGCCCGCCATCGATGGCCGCGGCGGCAGGGCGGCCAGGCGCGCGCGCTGGCGCCAGGCCAGCCACAGGCTGATCGGCACGATCAGAAAACCGTGGGCAAAGGTCTGCGAGCGCGACCACGTTTCAAGCATGCTCCAGAAGGTGGCATGGTACAGCAGCACGATGGCGGCCATGGCCAGCAGCAGGGCCGGCACGCCATGGCTGGGCGCGGTGGGCGCCGCTACTGGCTGCGGCTGCGGCTGCGGCGCAGGCATGCCGGCGGCGACAGTGCGCGAGGCCAGCTTCACGGAGCCGGCTCCGGTTGCGGCTGCAGGCCGGCCCGGCCTGCAGGCAAGGCGCTGGGCCTGGCGTCGAGCATGGCGCCCAGACCCTGTAAATTGCGCTCCCATTGATAGTCTTGCAAGATCATCTGGCGCGCCGCCACGCCCATCGCCGTGCCGGCGCTGTTGCCCGGCTGGGCAGCGGCGCGCAGCACGCGCGATGCATGGTGGATGAACTCGGCCTCGTCGCGCGCCAGCAGCAAGTCCTGGCCGGGTCGGGCCGCGATGCCTTCGAGCGCCTGTGGCGAGGCCAGCACGATCTTGCCCATCGCCATCGCTTCGAGCACCTTGTTCTGCACCCCGCGCGCGATGCGCAGCGGCGCCACGGCAAGGGTGGCGCCAGCCAGCCAGGGCCGGATATCGTCCACCGCGCCGGTCACTGTCACGCCGGCAACCTTGGCCAGGGCCTGCACGCGCGGCGCCGGCCGGCTGCCGACGATATAAAAAGCCAGCTGGGGAAACTGGCGCCGCAGGGCCGGCCACACATGACGCACGAACCACTGCACCGCATCGATATTCGGCCAGTAATCCATCGCGCCGGTAAACACCAGCACCTGCAGGCCGGGCGGATACGGATCGGCCTTGCAAGCACCGGGCGCAAAATAGCCGCTGTCGACGCCGTTATTGAAGTGCCGCGTCTTGCGCCGCGCCATCGGCGCGCACAGGCGAAACAGCGCCGCTTCGGCTTCCGAGACAAAGCTGGCGGCCGAGAACTGCTGCGCGATATGGCGTTCGTATTGCAGCAACTGCTGCGCCTCGCGCTGGTACAACTGCGACAGAGGCCACGGCTTGCTGTCGGCATACTGGCGCCATTTGTCGGAATCGACGTCGACAAAGTCGATCACGCGGTGCAGGTGGCGTGCGCTGCTACCGTCGATGTACTGCGCCATGGGACCCGAAAACGCCAGCGCGTGGCGTACTTTGCCGGTCGCCAGCAGGCCGTCGACCCAATCGAGCAGGCGCTCGTCGCGGTAGTACTGCACGCTCATGGCCTGGCGCGACAGCAGCGCCTGTACCGCGCGCCAGCGCGCCGCCGTCAAACGCAGGTCGATAAAGCGCGTGCTGGCGCACAGGGCGGCCACCTGACGCGTGTATTGCCAGTCGGCCTTGTCGTCGATAAAGCAGCCCAGGTGCACGCGAAAATGCCGGCTCAGGTATTGCAGCATATGCCAGGAGCGGATCTTGTCGCCCTTGTTGGGCGGATACGGTAGCCGGTGCGCGAGAAAAAGCAATTCGCGCATGGCTAGCCCAACTGCCGCACGAGATGCGGCCCCAGCAGGTTGGCCAGCGGCAGCGGCAGGCGGCGCCAGGCGCGGATGAACAGCGCGTATTTCGGATTCAGCGGATTGACGTCCGGCAGCGCGCTGGCGCGCACCAGCCTGTAGGCATACGGCAATGCTTGCGGCGCAAAGCCCCAGTTTTTCTTGAAGTCAAAGGCACCCGTGCCAAGCTTGCTGCGGCCGAAATCGAACTGCCGCACGCCACGCTCACCGGCGCGGCGCATCAGTTCCCAGTACATGAAGTCGTTGGCGCCGCTGCTGCGCGCCAGCACGCTGCCGGCGCCGTAGTAGGGCAGCACCTCGCCGCGAAAATAAAACGACAGCACGCTGGCCTGCGCCTGCTGGCCCTGGTAGACGGTGAGGACGTCGCAATCGTCGCCGAACACCGTGCGCAGCAGGGCAAAGTGGCGGCGTGCAAATACCGGCGTACCCAGGCGGTGCACGCTGGCCGCATACAGGGGAAAGAAACGCTTGAGATCATGCTCGACGGCACTGTGCAGGCCGGCGGCGATGGCCTTGCGCAAGACCGCGCGCTGCTTGCGCGGGATCGCCAGCAGGTTTTGCTCGTCGTCGGCCAGCAGGGTCTTGCGAAACGTGGCGTACAGCGGCTTGCCTTGCCAGCCTTCAAGGATATCGCCATCGCGCTGGCGGTATTCCAGGTGGCCCACTTCGAGCTCCTGCGCCAATTGCCGGGCGCGCGCATCGAGGGCGCGCCTGGCTTGGAGGTCGACGGCGGCAATGCCGCCATACACGCAAAAGGGCAGCGAGACAAGCGCCTTGCCGCTCAGCAGGCCGCGCATGTGAACCAGCGGCAGCACGCCCAGAATGCGGCCGTTCTGTTCGGCATACAGGAAATGGCTGGCATGGCCGAAGCCTTGCTCCATGATCGTCTGCCAGCCGGCACGGTGGAAAAAGGTAGCCTCGGGACAGCTGTGCACGAAGGCGTCCCAGCGGCCATGGTCTTGCGGCAGCAGCGTGCGGATCGTGATCACGCTGCTGCGCTGGGCGGCGGCTATCACGTCTGCCGCGCTGTCGCCAGGGTGGTGCGCCTCATGCATCATGTGCCCTCGAGAAAAATGCGGTCCATGCGGTCCCAGGCAAAATCGCTCGTCAGGCGCGCCAGCCGCGCTTCCATCCGCCCCAGGTTCAGGTAGTGGCGAAAACGTGTTTTCCAGCCCGGCCCTAGCGGCCGAGGTTGCCCCGGATCGAGTTCCCAAGGGTGAAAATAGAATATGCCAGCTTGGCCATCGCGCGAATTGATGCGGCGCAAAAGCCAGCGCGACAATGGATATGGCAGCAGCCGAAAGTAGCCGCCGCCGCCGGCGGGATAGTTGCGGCGGCCCAGGCGCATCGTGCTGACCGGCAATTCCAGCACGCCTTGCGCGCCGCGCGGCCGCCAGGCAAAGCGCGGCGCATCGGGCATGCCGTAGTGGTCGTGGCGGATCGGGTAGATGCTGGAGCTGTAGCGGTAACCCGCTTCGCGCAACACATCGAAAGCCCACAGATTGTCCGCGCCGATGGAAAAGCTCGGGGCGCGGTAGCCCAGCACCGCCTGGCCTGTCAGTTGTTCGAGGATGGTCTTGCTCAGCACCACATCGTGCAGGAATTCGATGCGCGACTGCTGCCAGGCGCGCAGGTGGGCGTGGCCATGGCTGGCTATTTCGTGACCGGCGGCGGCAACCCGGCGCAGCATGGCCGGATAGCGTTCGGCGATCCAGCCCAGGGTAAAGAAGGTCGCGTGGATGTTCTTGCCCTCCAGCAGCAGCAGGATGCGCTCGACGTTGGCCTCGACCCGGCATTCCAGGCGCGGCCAGTCGGCGCGCGCGATATGCGGCGCAAACGCCGAGACCTGGAAATAATCCTCGACATCGATGGTCAGCGCATTGCGCACGGTGGACGGGTTCATGGCGCACAGAGCCGCATGGCCAGCCATCCGGCGGTGGTGGTGGCGATGCGTTCGGCCGCGTGGCCGTCCCAGTTTTGCGGGATGCGCCCGCGCTTGCCGCCGGTGCGCAACACCTGGCGCGCCAGTGACAGGATGGCGGCCGGGTCGGTGCCGGCGATAGTATTGCTGCCTTCGTTGACGGTGGCGGGGCGCTCGGTATTGTCGCGCAAGGTCAGGCAGGGCACGCCCAGCGCCGTGGTTTCTTCCTGGATGCCGCCCGAATCGGTCAGCACCAGGCGCGCGCCCTGCATCAGGCCCAGCATTTCCAGGTAGCCCAGCGGCGGCAACAGCACCATGGCGTGCTCGCGCAGCCGCCGCTCGATCCCGGTTTTTTCCAGCACCGCGCGCGTGCGCGGATGGACCGGGAACAATAACGGCAGCTGCGACGACAGCGCACACAGCGCTTCCATCAGTGCGGCCAGGCGCGCACCATCGTCGACGTTCGAGGGCCGGTGCAAAGTCAACAGGCCGTAGGCGGGCGGGCAATCCTGGCCATGGGCCTGCAAGCTGATGCGCGGCGGCACCGCTTCGGGCAGCTGGCGCAGCAGGCTGTCGATCATCACATTGCCGGCAAAATGAATGCGTTCCTGCGCGATGCCTTCGCGCAGCAAATTGGCGCGCGCGCCTTCTTCGCTGGTAAATAGCAGGTCCGACAGCTGATCGGTCAGCACGCGGTTGATTTCTTCGGGCATGGCGCGGTCGCCGCTGCGCAAGCCGGCCTCGACATGGATCACCGGCGTGCCCAGCTTGGCCGCCACCAGCGCGCAGGCCAGCGTGGAATTGACGTCGCCCACCACCAGCACGGCATGTGGCGCCAGTTCGGCATGCACGGTTTCATAGCGGCGCATGATCTCGGCCGTTTGCTGCGCGTGGCTGCCGGAACCAACCCCGAGGTTGATATCGGGCGCACGCATGCCCAGGTCGACAAAGACCTGGGCATTCATGGCCGTATCGTAATGCTGGCCGGTATGCACCAGGCTGATGCGTACCTGCGGCGCAAGGCGCGCAAAGGCGGCCAGGATCGGCGCCATCTTCATCAGGTTGGGCCGCGCGGCAACGATGCACAGCAGATGGGGCCGTGCGGCTGGCAGGGCAGGGTCGGACATGGGGCCTCCTTAAAATCGCATGGTGAGGGTGGCGCTGACGCCGTTTTCACGAAAATCACCGCCCCGGTTGCTGCGGTGCTGGGTACGGCGCACGTCGATCGCCGCTGTCATGTTCGAACGCAGCACGCGGCTGTAGCCTGCCGTCAACGTCAGGTTGTCGTCGCGCCGCGGCACGCTGAGCGAGCGTGTGCTGGCGTAGCCGGCCTGCAGATTGACGCTGCCGCGCGCGGAAGAACGCCAGCTCCAGCCGGCGCTGGCGCCCAGCTGGCGCGTGCGGTCCGCCGTACTCAGGTCGATTTCGGGCAGCAGGCCGCTGTCGATTCCGCTATTGGTCTGCGCCGTGCGGTCAACCGCGGACATGCCGAGTATCAGCGTGCTTTTCGGGGTGGCGCGGGCCAGGTTCAGTTTCAACTGCTTTTGCAGGTAGTAGCGGTGGCTGAAATAATTGAGGCTGCCGAGCGGCCCCTGTGTGTTGGCGTTGCGTAAGAATGCATCGATGCGCAGGCGCCGGTCTTGCGCGTTGGGAAAGATGCCGAGCCACAGCTGGTCCAGCAGGCTGGCCGCGTCGCTGTCGCCCAGGCGCAGGAACTGGGCCGGCATGGTGGTGATGTCTTCGCTGTATTGCAGCGACCAGTTGTTGTGGCGCTGCAGGAAGCGCGCATCGAGGCTGTAGGTCTGGCCGAAGAAGCGCCGGCCCGTGCTGAAGGCCACGCTGGTGCGCGGTGACGGCGTCCATACGCCGCCCACCGACCAGAAGCGCCCTTGCGGATCGCGCCCGTTGCTGGCCTCGTAGCCTTCCTTTTCCGCGCCGACGCTGGCGGTGCCCGACCAGGTACGGCTGAAGGGGTAGCGCAAGCCGACGCTGGCGCGTTCCTTGCGCTGCGGCGGCAGCACCTTGTCTTCGGTGCGGCGCAGGTCATAGCTGGCGTTCCAGGTCCAGCCGCGTCCGCGCGGCTCGCCACCGAGCAGCAGTTGCAGCTCGTCGCTGTGGGTCGACAACAGATTGTTTTCGCTGGAAACATCGGCGCGCGTGTAGCGCAGCTCGGCCAGCCCCAGGCCGCGAAAACGGTGGCGCAGGTAGGGGCTGACGACGGTGGCGCGCACGCTGCTCTGGTTGCTGCTGTCGGGCAAGGCGTCGATCACGGGTGCACCGAACGGCGACACGTTCTGGCGGCTGATGCTGGCGTGCCCGTCCAGGTAAAACCAGTCACGCACCAGTTCGGAGTTGGCCCCCGCCTGCAGTTGCACGGTGTCGGAGCCGGCACGCTGGCGCGACATGAATTTGCGCCAGCTGGCGTCGAGGTGAAGCTGCAGCCGCGGGCCGCTGGCAATCAGCGCGATGGCAGGGGCAATTTCGGTGATGAAATCGGATTTTTCCTGGCCGGGCGGGGCCAGCAGGGCATTGTCGGTATAACTTTCACGCAGGCGCACCGAGGGCGCCACCAGCCAGTCCAGCGCCACCGCCGGTGGTGCCGCCAATAGCAGCAGCCAGGGCGCCAGGGCGCGGGACGGGCTAGTCGTAATAGCCATAACCGTAGTACTCGTTGCCTGGAAATCCCTTGGTCTTGTTGTAGATCAGATTGATGTGCTCGCACGATTCGATCTGGCGCAAGGCTTCCTTGACCGCATGCTGGGTGGTGGTTTCCGCTTCGACCACCATCACCACCTGGCCCATCTGGCCCACCAGCGCATGGGCTTCGCTGGTGATCAGCAGCGGTGGCGAATCGAACACGACGATGCGGTCCGAGTAGCGGCTGGCGATTTCGCTCAGCATGCGGCTCATGGCGCGGCTGGCCAGCAGCTCGGTGGCGTGCTTGTTGCTGCGTCCGGCCGGCAGGATGCTGAGCGTGGCGACATTGGTTTTCAGGATCACGTCCGACATTTCCAGGCGCTCGTCGAGCAGCACGTCCATCAGGCCAGGTTCGGCCGGCAGGCCCAGCACTTTCAGTACCGACGGGCGCGCCACGTCGGCGTCGACCAGCAGCACCGTCATGTCCATTTCCATGGCGATGCTCATGGCCAGGTTGACGGCGCAATAGGTCTTGCCTTCGCCGGGCATGGCGCTGGTGACGACGATCAGGTTGCCGTGGCGGATGGCGTCAGCGCCGGTGGCACGCGCATTGCGCAGCAGGGGCCGCTTGATGATGCGGAAATCCTCGGCCACCGCGGTGCGCCCGCCATCGTGGGTGACCATGCCCTGCGCCTGCAGCTTGGCCAGGTTCAGGGCGCGGTAGTTGGGTGCGGCCGGGGCGGTGCCGTCAACCTCGTAAGGCGCCGCTGCCTCCGCCACTTCGAGCGGGGCGCCACTGCCGGCCTGGCTTGCGTCGTTTGCATTTGTATCCATGATATCTCCCGTGCCAGAGCGGCTAGAATTTGAGCAGGGCGGCGGCCACCACGCCGCCGTACAGCATGAACAGGCTGCCGACGCAGGCGCTGAAGGCATAGCGGGCGCGGCGCTGCCGTGTCTTCTGCCGCTCGGTCCAGTTCATCGCCACCGTGCCCAATACCGTCAGGCCGGTGGCGTCGCGCAATTCGGCCGGACTCAGGAACGTCGGCCGGATCTGGCTGATCAAGAGCGCGGCGGCCACGCCGGCCACCAGCGCCGCCGCCAGCACCACGCTGAACAGCAGCGGCCGGTTCGGGCCGACCGGCGACAGTGGCACCGTGGGCGGATCGATGATCTTGAAGGCCATCATGTCGGTGGTGGAACTGAGTTCGCCCGACAGCTTGGCTGCCTCGCGCCGGCCGATCAGCTTTTCATAGTTTTCCTTGTTGATCACGTAATCGCGGTTCAGCTGGGCCAGTTGCGATTCGACCTCGGGCACGGCGTTGCTGTGCGCCAGCAGCCGTTCATTGCGCACCGTGTATTCGGCCACGCGCGCCTTGATGGCGGCTACCTTGGCGTCCGCTTCGGTCAGCGCCACTTTCAGCTGTTGCAGCATGGGGCTGTAGTTCTTGCCGGGGTCGCTTGAGGCCGCGCGCAGCTTGCTTTCGGTTATCTTGCGCTCTTCCAGCTGGGCCACCAGGCGCTTCGAAGCAACGATATCGGGATGCAATTCCGTGTATTGCAGGCGCAGGCTGTCGAGGTTCTTGTTGATCGTGGCTATGCGTTCGTCGAGCTCGGGATTGCTGATGGCCGCCGCGTTCGGCTCCAGATCCAGCACCGGTTCATCGCCCTCGGTCTGGCTCAGGATGGCCTTGCGCGACTGTTCTGCTTCCAGCAGTTCCAGCTTGGCGTTGTTGAGGCTGTCCGACATCTGCAGCAACTGGCCGCCATAGTCGATGCCCTGGCGCGGCAGCAGCATATTGTTGCGGATCTTGAAGTCCTTCATCAGGTTCTCCGCCGCGCTCAGCTTGTCTTCGTAGTTCTTGATCTGTTCGTCGATGAATTGCACCGCCTTTTGCGAATCGCCTTTCTTGCCCTGGAAACTGCCCTCGACAAAGATGGTCAGCAGGCTTTGCACCACGTCGCGCGTCACCTTCGGTTGCGGGCCGCTGTAGCTGATGGTGTAGATGTCATAGGCATTGGTGCCGCTGATCTTGATGTTGCGCATCAGGTCGTCAAGCTGGGCTTCGTGTTCGCGCACGGTGCGCGAGTCCAGGTCCAGATCCACCATGCGCATCACGCGCTCGACATTCGGGCGGCTGAGCAGGGTGCGGCTCATGATGGCCACCTGCTGTTCGGTATTGGGCACGCTGGTCATGCCGGCCATCAGTGGCTTGAGGATGGTTTGCGTGTCGACAAATACCCGCGCCGAGGTCTGGAAGTTGTCCGGCAGGCTGATCACCTTGATAAAACCGGCGATCGCCACCAGCCAGCTGACCAGCACCGCATGCCAGCGGTACTTCCAGATGCCTTTCAGGGCCGAGAGCACTTGCTGTATCAAATCCTCCATATCGCTTCCTTCAAGTAACGGTGCAGGGCATGGCCGGGCGAAAACGGCGTATTTTCTTGTCGAGTGAGCAAAGTATAGGAGGCTGCCGCCACAAAATTTCCCAAAATGATTGCTTCTTGATACTCCTCAAGAGTCACCAGCCCACTTTTACCAATCATGGGAAGTTCCGGGCCCGGCAGGTGTTGCGCGGCCGTATTTCTTGAAGGAACCAGCATGAACCTGTTACGCCGCGCCCTGATCATCCGCCTGCTGACCTGCGCCGCTGGCGCCGTGTTGCTGCCGGGCTGCCGCACGCAGCACGCGCTGGCGCCAGCCGAAGACAGCGCCCCGCTGCACGATTACCTGATCGGGCCGGGCGACTCCGTCAACATCCTGGTCTGGCGCAATCCGGAAGTATCGCTGACGGTGGCGGTGCGCCCGGACGGCAAGATCACCACGCCGCTGGTGGAGGACCTGCTGGCCAGCGGCAAGACTTCGACCCAGCTGGCGCGCGATATCGAGCAGGCGCTGGGCAAGTTCATCCAGCAGCCCGTAGTGACGGTGATCGTCACCAATTTTGTCGGGCCGTATGCGGAACAGATACGCGTGATCGGCGCCGCAGCCAAGCCGCAGGCGCTGCCCTACCGCCAGGGCATGTCGCTGATGGACGTGCTGATCACCGTTGGCGGCATTACCGACTTTGCAGCTGGCAACAAGGCCAGCGTGATCCGCGTGCGCGAAGGAGGGCAGCAGCAATTGCGCGTGCGGCTCGATGACTTGCTGAGGGATGGCGATATCTCCGCCAATATCATGATGCGTCCCGGCGATGTATTGCTGATACCGGAAAGTTTCTTCTGATCTGATGATTTATCAAAAAAACTTCTTTATTCGTCGCCGTATCGTAAAAAGCAAATATATGTTTGTACCTATGCACTGAATCGGTCAATTCTTCTGCTTTTTTTAGCGAATATGGGAACTTCTTCAGTTGTGTTCTTGTCATAAGGCATTGGCATCAGTTCGTCTCAGGGCGAACCGCCACTATTGCGAGGACAAGATGCGCTTTGAAGATGAACCCATAATTTCCTTTGACACTCCGGTAGGCCTCAGCGACATGGTCGTTGGCGAAGGCAAGATCGATCCGGCCATGGAGCATGAAATCGATTTGCAGCGCTTTCATATCCGCATGGCCAACTCGCGCGGCAGGCGCGAATCGGCCAGTTTGTTGATCCGCAAGATGTACGGCTGGCGCGGCTACGCGGTCGACCCCGCCATCGTCCATGCGCTCAATAAAATCACGCTGTTTGCCGAAACGGCCGGCGATACGGTCGGCACCATGACTCTCTGCCTCGATGACGAGGAAGCGGGCTTGCCCGCCGACGACAACTTCCGCGACAAGCTCGACGTCCTGCGTGAACAGGGCCGGCGCCTGTGCGAACCATCGCGCCTGGCCATCGACAAGGGCGTCAGCAAGCGCGTGTTTGCCGCGCTGATCCACATCTCGTATATCTACGCCCACAATATCCACCGCTTTACCGATTACGTGATCGAAGTCAACCCGCGCCACGTGGTGTTCTACAAGCGCATGCTGGGCTTCAAGGACTTCGGTGGCGAGCGCGAATGTACGCGCGTGGGCGCGCCCGCCGTGCTGCTGCGGCTGGACCTGGACTATATGGGCGAGCAGATCCGCAAGTACGGCGGCCTGATGGAACAACACGGCGGCGAACGCTCGTTTTATCCCTTTTTTTTTCCTACATGGGATGAGCCTGGCATTACCGAGCGCCTGCGGCAGGGGCGGAACTGAGCGCGTTCTTTTTCATCAGCAAGTCCTGCATATGGCGCCCCGGGATGGCATAGGCGATGCCGCTCGGTGCGGTGGCGGCTGCCTCCTTCAGCCCCTTGACGTACACCATGTTGACCATGCCGTACACCAGGCCGGTCTGCGGGTCGAACAGGGGGCTGCCGCTGCTGCCCGGATAGGCCGTCGCATCGAGCTGGAATACGGTGTACGGCGCTTTTTGCAGCTGCGCCAGCCGTTGCGGATCGAGCCGCAGCGCGTTTGCGCTGGGCAGCACCACCGGGGTCAGGGCCGACACGGTGGCGCGGTGCGTCACATGGTGCAGGCCCAGCAAGGTGCCGAGCGGAAAACCCGTAAACGCCATCGACTGGCCCTCGCGCACCTCGGCCGCGTCGCCCAGTTGCAGCGCAGGCAAGGGCGTGCCGGACAGGCGCAGCAGGGCCAGGTCGTGTTCAGGATCAAGCACTTGCACGGTGGCGGGGCGAAATTGCGCGATCTCGCCCTGGCCCGTCAGGATGCCGATGGTCTCGCCGGGGCTGGCCGCCAGCAGTTTTTCGATCACATGCGCGCAGGTCAGCACGCTCAGGCCGTCACCGCTGGCAAAGCCGGTACCGATGAACTGGACTGCCGGCGTGCGCGTCTTCTGATGGCTGCCGATGCCGACGATCGCCGGCTTGACGCGGGCAATCACCTGTTCCAGCGATTGCGGCCGGCTTTGCGCGCAAGCTGCCGGCAAGGCCATCGGTAACAATAACAATACGATCAGCAAGGTTCTCATCGCGGCGACCTTTCAGGAAGCGGGGGTGTGGCCGGCTGCAGCAGCGCGCACAGCAGCAGCATATAAAACAGCAGGGCAATACGGGGCACGTCGAGCAGGCTGTCGAACACGCCGATCACCATGAAACCGGTCAGCGCAGCGAGCATGGCGGCCGCGCCGGCGGCGTCGGCACCGGCCTGGGCCGCGCGCCGCAACAGGTGCGCTACAGCCAGCGCCGACAGGCCCACCATGGAAAGCAGGCCGAACAGTCCGGATTCAACCAGCAAGTGCAGCCACAGGTTCTTGATATGCCATGGCAGGTGATGGTGGTCGCTGCTGAAAAACCAGTAATTGTTGGCGCGGCTGAAGGTGCCGTTGGCCAGCAGCTCCTCGCCATCGGGGGCGCGCAAGCTGAGGTTGTCGACATCGATGAAGGCAGGGTCGGCCAGGCCGCTGGCGGCCAGTTCCAGTTGCACCGGCGCACGCAGCAGCCAGGCGCCGCTACCCAAGCGGGCGCTGTCGATGATCATCTGGTAATGCTGCCACTGCGGCTGCCACTGCGTTGACGCCGGCGCGGGCGGCAGCAGGCGCAAGGGCGCCTGCACGCAATATTGCGCATACAGCAGTTGCCGCTGGCACAGCTTCAGTTGCAGTACCGGCATGGGGCCGTGGCGGCGCACATCGAGCGCCAGCGCGTAGCGGGTGTCGGGGCGTACGGTGACGCGCTGCAGCACGCGCAGCAGTTCGCCATAGCCGGCGCGGTAGGCGGGACTCGTCAGGCGCAGATAGCGATTGCCTGCCTCACTGTCCTCGGCATAGGCCAGGCGCGCGGGCACGTCGCCGACGGTGTTGCGCCAGAAATAGCTGGCCGGAAAAGTACCGCTGCCCATACCGAAGACGGTGCTAGCCCAGTCGCCGGGCATCATCGCCAGCGCGCCGCGCCAGTGGCGCAGCCGGCCTTGCCAGTCGCCGGCGGTGGTGGCGAAGCGTTCATTGGCGTAATAGCTGGCCGAAACGGGGATGGCCAGCATCAGCAGCACCGCCGCCGCCGCGGCGATACTCAGGCTGGCGCGCCCTGTGCGCCACAGGGGCAGGCGCAGCCGGCTGTTCAGCAGCAGCAGGGCGGCCAGCAGCAGCACCAGCGCGGCCGGCCGCAAGGCGATGGCGCCGGCCCAGTGCCAGCCTATCCAGGCCGTATTGCAGGCCATGATGGTCAGCGCCATTATCGCCAGCGGCAGCATCTGGCGCCACAGGCACACGGCAAATAGCAGGCTGGACAACGTGAACAGCGCATACGGCGCCTTCAACGGCCCAAGGGCGAGGTCACTCGGCCACAGCGCCGCCAGGACGCCCTGCAGGGCCAGCGCGCACAGCACGCTGGCAGGCGCCAGGCGCCAGGGCAGGGCTTGCGCCGACAGCATGAAGGCGCCCGCCAGCAGCACGATGGCCGCCAGCAAGCCACGGTAGCCGGCGGCCTGGAACATCAGCACCAGCAATGCGGTGGCACCGATGGCCAGCAGCAAGCCAATGCCGGTGCGCCGCGGCGACCAGCGGTACCGGCCATGCGCCAGTTGCCAGCAAGCCAGTCCGGTGAGGGCGGCCACCGGCAGGGCGGCGTACAGGGCGCGCGAAAAGGTGGCCATCGCCGCATGCAGGGCCAGTCCCAGCAGCAGCAAGGCGGCGACTGCCGGGCGGCGCGCACGGGCGCTGGCCAGCCACAGCGCGGCAAACGGCAGCGCCAGCGCCAGGTAGCCGTCCAGCGCCGCGCCGCCCGTGTGCATGGCCGAGAACGGCGCCGTGATGCGGTAGTCACTGGACAGATTGAAGACGCCGGGAAACACCGCCCGCTCCCACAGCGCGCACAGGGCAACCAGCCCCAGGCCGCACAGCATGCCGGGCAGCGCCAGGCGGCGCAAGCCATCGGCGGCGGCGTCGCGCCGCAGCAGCGGCAGCAACAGCATGGCCCAGCACCAGGCCTTGCCCAGGCGCAGGCTGTTCCAGGGACTGAGGTAATTGTTCCAGGCATTCAGGGCATCAGGCGGCGGCAGCGAGTAGCCGCCGCGCAGCAGGGCCGCCAGCGCCGCCAGGCTGACCATCAGCAAGCACAGGCGCGTACCGGGCGCCAGCGCAAGCCGTGCGCTGGCGGGCTGCCAGTGCCAGTAGCCGCAGGCAGCGGTCAGCAGCAGCAAGAGGTCGATTTCTTCGAAAAAAAACCAGCCCGTCCATGGCGCCAGGTCCAGCACCGGCAGCAGCGCGGGCAGGCAGAACAGCCATAGCGCGGGGCGCCAGCACAGCAGCAGGAAGTAGCTCGGCAACAGGGCGTACAGCAGCCAGACCGGCCAGCCGTGGCCCAGCGGATAGAGGCGCAGCGCGCCCAGGCAGGCCAGGCCGGCGGCCAGCGCCAGCAGCCGCGCGGCAAGCAGGGCCATGGGCTAGAGCCGGGCCAGCAAGGCCTGGGCTTCGGCGCGCTGTGCGAAGTCCTTGTTGGCGGCCAGCAGCTGCTCAAGCTGCTTTCGCGCGGCCGGCTTGTCGCCGTTTTTCGCCAGCGCAGCGCCCAGGTGGTATTGAATTTCAGCGGCCTCGGGCGCCAGGCTGGCGGCGCGGCGCAGCAGCTCGATGGCGCGTTTTGTATCGCCATGGTCGAGTGTTATCCAGCCCAGGGTATCGAGCACGGCCGGATTGTCGGGCGCCAGCCGGTGGGCCTGCTCGGCGGTGGCCAGCGCGCGGCTGTCCTTGTCTTGCTGGTAAGCCCAGGCCAGGTCATTGAGCGCCACCACATTGCCGGCATCGCGCGCGAGCAGTTGCTGGTATTGCGCGATGGCGGCGCGGTACTGCTTGCTCTTGAGCTTGGCGCCGGCCAGGTACAGCCGCGTTGCCTTGTCGTCTGGCTGCTCCCTGAGCCAGGCCTCGATGCGGGCATCTGCCTGCTGCTCCATGCCGGCGGCGACGGTGGCGCGGTACAGCTGCACCTGCAGCGGGCCGATCTTGCTGATCTGAAAAGCCTGTTCATACAGCTTGATCGCCTCGCGCGGCTGCTGTTGCTCCATCAGCACATCGCCTTCGAGTTTGTAGCCGGCAGCCAGCTTCGGTTGCTGCTGTTGCACCTTGCGCGCAACCGCCAGCGCCTCGCGGCTGCGCTTCAGGTTCAGCAGCAGCGCCACTTCGACCACCTGCGCGTCCAGCAACGCCGGGTCGATCAACTGCGCGCGCCTGGCCGCCTGCAATGCGCTGGCCGGATCGCCCAACGCGAGGTGCAGGCTGGAAATGCGCATCTGCAAGGGCGCCGAGGTGGTTTGCAGCATCGCCAGCTTTGTGTAGCTGTCGAGCGCGGCCCGTGCCTCGCCGGCGCTGTACTCGACTTGCGCGCGCAAGGCCAGCGCATCGGCATCCTCGGGATGGCCGTTTTGCAAGGTCCGTGCCAGGGCCAGGGCCTTGCCGGCAGCACCGGTCTTCAAGTAAAAATTGCTCAGCAGCAGGGCCGGCGCGACGGCATCGGGATGGTCGGCATGGGCTTTTTCCAGCCAGCGCTGCGCTTCGTCGATTTGGCCTTGCGACACTGCCAGCTTGGCCAGCGCGGCGGCGATATCCGGATTTTTCGGATCCTTCGACAATGCCGCTTCGTAGCGCTGCTTCGCGCGCTGCGGCTGTTTCTCGGCCAGGTCGATCTGCGCCAGATTCGCCATGGCCGGCAGATAGCGCGCGTCGATGGCCAGCGCCTGCTCGAAGCTGGTACGCGCGGCGCGCAAATCACTCAGGGCCAGGTACACACCGCCTTTCAGGTTCAGCACCAGCGGATTGCTGCCATGCTGCTTTTCCATCGCCTGCACGGCGGCCAGCGCCTTCGCGTTGTCTTTGTTGCGCAGCAAGGTCATCACCAGCATGGTGCCGGCCTGCGGGGTTTTTTCGTCCAGCACGCTGGCGCGCTCCAGTTCGCTGACTGCGCGCGCGCTTTCGCCCTGGCCCAGCCGGCTCACGCCCAGCGCCGCATGCAGCCTGGCCGTGCCCGGCGCCAGCAGGCTGGCTTTTTCAAAGTAGCCGCTGGCCTTGTCATAATGGCCGGCGCGCAGGTGCGCCTCACCCACCTCCGACAGCAGTTCGACGTCGTCCGGAAAGGTCGCCAGCAAGGGCTGCAGCAGGTCGATCGCCGCGTCGTTCTTGCCGCGCGCCATTTCTATCGAGGCCATCATCTTGGTTGCGTACAAGTGTTTTGGATGAGCGGCCAGAAACGGCTGCAGATAATTTTCCGCCGGTTGCGGTGCACCGAGCGCCAGTTGCACGGCGCCCGCCAGCAGCAGCGCCGGCATGTGTTCGGGCGCGGCCTTCAGTACCAGTTGCAGGTTTTCCAGCGCCGCCTTGAATTTGCCCTGGCGAAAATCGAGCAAGGCCTGCGCTTGCAGCACGCCCAGGTTGCCGGGCGAGCTTTTGCGCGCGCCGGCCAGTTGCGCGGCCGCCTCGGCAAACTTGTTTTCCGTGATATCGAGATTGGCCAGGTCGATGCGCGCCTGCACCTGGTCCGGCTTGAGCTTGAGTATCTGCTGGTAGGCCAGCCGCGCGGCGCCCTGGTTGCCTTGCAGGCGTTGCAGGTCGCCCTGCAGGCGCAGCGCCGCCAGGTTGTCCGGACTGCCTTTCAATGCCTGCTCGATCAGCAATTGCGCCGCAGCGACCTGGCCGTCGAGCGCGGCCAGGCGCGCCAGCCCCAGCAATGCTTCGGCCTGGCCCGGCTGGCGTTGCTGCATGCCGGCATACAGCGTGCGCGCTTCCTCGTGGCGCCCGAGCGCCAGCAAGGCGTCGCCGCGCAGGGCCAGTACGGCCGCTGGCTGGCCCGGGTCGCCGGGCAGTTCTTTCAATACCCGCTCGAACTGGCCCAACATCAGCCGCGCCCTGCCCAGCAAGGGCAGTACCTCGGCCGGCGCCGCGCCCAGGGTTTGCGCCTTGAGCAATTCTTTCTCCGCCGACAAGGCATCGCCCGTATCGAGATAAATGCTGCCCAGCAGACGCCGCGCGCTGGCGTTATCGGGCTCTTTTTGCAGCAGGTTCTTGAGCTGGATGATGGCGGCGCGCGGCTCGCCTTTTTGCTGGTAGAGCTGGGCGTCGGCCAGCAGGCTCGCGCTGCTCTGGCCGCCATTACAGGCCAGCAGCAAGGCGGAACACAGCGACAGCGCGGCGAGACTGATCACGGGATGGGTGTGGCGCATGGAATTCTCCGGTAGCGGCGTTGGCAGGCAGGGCACAGCACAGGGTAGGAAAGTTGCGTCGCGTGCCTGTTGATGACGCTCAACACGCCGGCGATTGCACGGCAGGGCGCCGCGTCCGCTTCCGTCTTTCTTGTTCCTGCTCAAGAATGCTGCTGGACGCAACCGTAGAATTTCCAGACGGCGGCAGGCCGGCCGGCAACCAGATGGAGCGAACAACCATGGACAAGGAAGCAGGCGTGGTGGCAGTGGCAGGACTCGGTTACGTGGGATTGCAACTGGCGGTGGCGTTTGGCGCGCGCCAGCGCACCATCGGTTACGACTTGTCGGCGCGCAAGGTCGCCAGCTACCGCGAAGGCATAGACCCCACCGGCGAAGTCAGCAAGGAACAATTGCGCGCGGCGCAATGGCTCAGCGTGAGCTGCGATCCGGCCGAACTGACGCTGGCCGACTTCATCATCATCGCCGTGCCGACGCCCGTCGACAGTGCACACAATCCCGATTTTTCCGCCCTGGCCGGCGCCAGCGCCACGGCCGGACGCCACATGAAACGCGGCGCCATCGTCATTTTTGAATCGACCGTGTATCCGGGCGCCACCGAAGAGATCTGCATTCCCTTGCTGGAACAGCATTCGGGCCTGCGCTGGAAAGAAGATTTCCATGTGGGTTTTTCGCCCGAACGCATCAATCCTGGCGACAAGTCGCATACCCTGGCCAGCATCTGCAAGGTGGTCTCGGGCGATGATGCGGCAACGCTGGAGAAGGTGGCGCGGCTGTATGAAGGCGTGGTCGAGGCCGGCGTGCACCGGGCCTCCAGCATCCGCGTGGCCGAGGCTGCCAAGGTCATCGAAAACACCCAGCGCGACCTGAACATCGCGCTGATGAACGAGCTGGCCATCATTTTCGACCGCATCGGCATCGATACGTTGGAAGTGCTGCAGGCGGCCGGCACCAAATGGAATTTCCTGCCGTTCCGGCCGGGCCTGGTTGGCGGCCACTGCATCGGCGTCGATCCGTATTATCTGACGCACAAAGCGGAAATGCTGGGCTACCATCCGCATGTGATACTGGCCGGGCGCCGCATCAACGACGGCATGGCCAAATTCGTGGCCGAAAAAACCATCAAGGAAATGGTGCGCGCCGGCTTCAAGCTCAAGGGCTCGCATGTCAACGTGCTGGGCCTGACCTTCAAGGAAAACTGCCCTGACCTGCGCAATTCCAAGGTGGTCGACATGATCCATGAATTGCAGAGCTATGGCGTGCAGGTCCATGTGCACGACCCGGTGGCCGACGGCCGCGAAGCGCTGGAAGAATACGGCCTGGAACTGCTCGGCTGGGAACAGCTGCCGCGCGCCGAAGCGATCATCAGCGCCGTGTCGCACCAGGCGCTGCTGGCGCGCCCGCTGGCCGATTTCCGCGCCAAGGTGGTCGACAACGGCTGCTTTATCGATATCAAGTCAGATTTCGATTCGCTCCAGCTGACCGAGGATGGCTTGCATGTATGGCGGCTGTGATGGCCGCTATCGATGACAATGCCAGTGATTACAGCCAGGTCTGCGAGCAGTTGCGGCAAGCACCGCGGCACTGGCTGGTGACGGGCGCGGCGGGCTTTATCGGCTCGCACCTGGTCGAAACCCTGCTGGGCCTGGGCCAGACGGTGCGCGGCCTGGACAATTTCAGCACCGGCCACCGGCACAATCTGGCGCAGGTGCGCGCCAGTGTCGGCGACGAGGCCTGGCGGCGCTTCGAGCTGATCGAAGGCGATATCCGCGACGCGCAAGCGTGCGCGCGCGCCTGCGCCGGCATCGATATCGTGCTGCACCAGGCGGCGCTCGGTTCGGTGCCGCGTTCGCTGCGCGAGCCGCAGCTTTACCACGACGTCAACCTGGGCGGCTTTCTGTGCATGCTCGACGCGGCGCGCGCGGCCGGCGCCGGGCGCTTCGTGTATGCCTCGTCAAGCGCCATCTATGGCGATCATCCGGGTTTGCCAAAAGTGGAGCAGGCGATCGGCCAGCCACTGTCGCCATATGCCCTGAGCAAGCATGCCAACGAGCTGTATGCGCAGCTGTATGGCCGCTGCTATGGCACCGAAGCGGTGGGTTTGCGCTACTTTAATGTTTTCGGGCCACGCCAGGACCCGCTGGGCGCCTATGCGGCCGTGATACCGCGCTGGGCAGCCGCCATGCTGGCCGGCGAGGCCGTGCGTATCCATGGCGACGGCAGTACCAGCCGCGACTTCTGTTATGTCGCCAATGCCGTGCAAGCCAATCTGCTCGCTGCCACCACGCGCAAGCCGGAAGCGTTGAACCAGGTCTACAACGTGGCCGTCAACGCACGCACTACGCTGCTGCAATTGCATGGCGCGATGCAGCAACTGGTGCTGGCAGCGCGGCCGCAGTTGCAGCCACAATCGCCACTGCATGGCGAGTTTCGTGCTGGCGACGTGCGCCATTCGCAGGCCGATATCGCCAGGGCCGCGCGCCTGCTTGCTTATGCGCCCACGCATGATCTGCAACAGGGCTTGCGCCATACCGTTGCGTGGTATGCCGCAGGCACAGGCACGACGGCAGTGAAACCGCCCGAGTTTATTTGCTGATACGGGCAATCGCCTCGGCCACGCCGGCGCCATAGGCCGGGTCGCACAGGGTGCAGTTGCCGATATGGCGCTCCTTGACTTGCTTTGACGCGCCCGAAATGGCGCGCGCCGTGTTCTCGAACAGCGCCTGCTGCTGTTCAGGCGTCATCAGCTGGAACAGCGCTTTCGGCTGCGAGTAGTAATCTTCGTCGACGCGGTGATTCCAGTGATCGGCCGCGCCTTCCAGGGTCAACGGCGGCTCGCGGAAATCCGGCTGCTCGGCCCATTCCTGCGCGCTGTTCGGCTCGTACGACAGGGTACCGCCGTGGTTGCCGTCGACCCGCATCTGGCCGTCGCGGTGGTAGCTGTTGAACGGGCACTTGGGCGCGTTGACCGGGATCAGGCTGTGATTGACGCCCAGGCGGTAGCGCTGCGCATCGCCATACGAGAACAAACGGCCTTGCAGCATCTTGTCCGGCGAAAAGCTGATGCCGGGCACCACGTTGGCAGGATTGAAGGCGGCTTGCTCCACTTCGGCAAAGTGATTGTCGGCATTGCGGTTCAGTTCCAGCACACCCACTTCGATCAATGGATAGTCGCCGTGCGGCCACACTTTCGACAGATCGAACGGGTTGATATGGTAAGTGCCGGCCTCTTGCTCGGGCATGATCTGCACGAACAGGGTCCAGCGCGGAAAGTCCTTGTTTTCGATGCTTTCATACAGGTCGCGGTGCGAGCTTTCGCGGTCCTTGCCGACCAGTGCTTCGGCTTCGGCGTCGGTCAGGTTCTCGATCCCTTGCTGGGTCTTGAAAGTGAACTTGACCCAGAAACGTTCGTTCTGCGCGTTCAAAAAGCTGAAAGTATGGCTGCCGAAACCATGCATGTGGCGGAAAGTGCGCGGCAGGCCACGGTCGCTCATCACCACCGTGATCTGGTGCAGCGCTTCAGGCAGGGAGCTCCAGAAATCCCAGTTGCTGTTGGCGTTGCGCAGGCCGGTGCGCGGATCGCGCTTGATGGCGTGGTTCAGGTCGGGGAATTTCAGCGGGTCGCGCATGAAAAACACCGGCGTGTTGTTGCCCACCAGGTCCCAGTTGCCTTCTTCGGTATAAAACTTCAGGGCGAAACCGCGGATATCGCGTTCCGCATCGGCGGCGCCGCGTTCGCCCGCCACGGTCGAAAAACGCGCGAACAGCGGCGTTTGCTTGCCGACCTGGCTGAAAATTTTTGCGCGCGTGTAGCGCGTGATGTCGTGGGTGACGGTAAACGTGCCGTAGGCGCCGGAGCCCTTGGCGTGCATGCGGCGCTCGGGGATCACTTCGCGATCGAAATGGGCCAGCTTTTCCAGGAACCAGACATCTTGCAGCAGCACCGGGCCGCGCGGGCCGGCCGTTTGCGTGTTCTGGTTGTCGACGACAGGCGCACCGAAGGCGGTAGTGAGCTTTTTCATTGGACTCTTTCTTTATTATAAGTTCCCAGATCATACAAGCAGTGCGCCTGAATGTGCCACTCCCGAAAGATCAGGTGATCGGGCGATCAGAACCGGTTCCAGTTGTTGTGCCGGTGCTCGGTGGCTTCCTTCAGCAGATGACCGGCGCGCAGCGCATCGCCGGACTGTACCGTCATGGCCAGTTCCTGGATCGCGGGCGGGTAGTCGTGATGGGCGGACTCCTCCAGCAGCGCCAGGCTCTTGTCGTTATCCTGCTCGACGCCGCGGCCTTCGCGGTACGCGTTGTACAGCAAAAACATGGCGTGAGCATTGCCCAGCTCGCTGGACACCGCCAGCCAGCGCGCCGCCTCGACCGGATTTTTGGCCACGCCTTCGCCGTTGGCCGCCAGCAGCCCCAGCATCAGCGCGGCCCTGGCGTGACCTTGCTTGGCCGCCATGCGATACCAGCACCAGGCCTGCCCGGGGCTGGCCTGCCCGGGGCTGGATGCACGCAGCATCTGGCCCATCTCGAACGCTGCTTCCGTGTCGCCGGCGCGCGCCGCCTGCTCGAACAGGCGCAGGGCGTCGGCGCGGCGCGCCAAGCGCGGCTGGTAGACCAGGGCCAGTTCGCGCTCGGCCACCGGCATGCCTTTGCTTGCCCAGGCGCGCACCCGGCGTTCGGCCTGCTGGTCGCCGGCCTGACGCGCATGCATGGCGACCGCCTCGATTTCTGCCGTGGTGGGTGGCGGTGAAGCCTGGCAAGCCGCCAGGGCGGCGGCCAGCACGACGGCGGGGAAAGAGAGGGCGGTTTTCATGGCCAACTCCTTATTTGCTCAGGTCGATCGAGTACTTGGCAAAGCCGCTGGCGTCCAGTGCGCCTTCGGCCACCACATTGGCAACGCCGCTGCTTTTCGCCAGCGCCAGGTGGCCCGGCGCCGAACGCAGGATCACCGGGCCGGCGGTGGCCGTCCTGACAAAACTCCAGCTGCGCGCGCTGCCGTTGTCGGCCAGCGTCACCTTGCCGGCGCCCTTGCCAGCCAGGGCCAGCAGGTAGTTGCTGACCACGGCCTGGTTGGCGTCGGGCGACTTGATGATGGTCTTGCTGCCGTCGATGCCGGGCACCGCACCGCCGCCGCCGGCGCGGTAGTCATTGGTGGCAACAATAAAGTCATCTGCGTCACCGACCGCCCCACCTTTGTAGCGCAGGTTGACGATGCGGCTGCCGGCTGGCTTGGTCACGTCGATCTGGTACGTCAGCGCATTGTTTTCCGCGTAGAACACGTCATAGTTGTAGATGGTGCCGTAGGTTGGCACCAGGTCCTGCTCGGCCGTTTTGGCCGGGTCGATCTGGGCGAACTGTTTGGCCGAGGTTTCCAGCCACGCTTTCAGGTCGGCACCCTTGATCTTCACGGCTTGCAGGTTGTTGTTGCTGTATAAGTACAGGTCGCCCGGATTGCGCACCTGCAGGCCAACCGGTGCGGCCGGCGTCGCGCCGACAGCCACGTCGGTAAAATCCGATGGCCCGTTGCGGCCCGCCTTGAACGGTGCGCTGCAGGAAATCACGGGGATATTCTTGTAGCTGGCCAATGTCGCATCGGTGCTGGTGGCAATGAAATTCTTCACGTAATCAAGCTGGGCCTGGTTGACCAGCTGGATCGCGCTGACGTCGCCGACCAGCGCGAAATAGGCCGACATTTCAAAATCGGTGCTCACGCCCAGCGGTTTCTTGGCGTACGCGATGGTGGCGTCATGCTCGGTCGCCACCAGCGGCGCAATCGCCGGGTCGGCCTTGACGTTGCTGCCGTCGGCCAGCTTGAAGCCGCGCGATTCGACCGTGGTCTTGTCTTGCTGCACCACCCATTTGCCGCCCTGGTAGACCATGGTCAGCTTGATGATGCCCAGGCGGCGGCCCCAGCTTTGCGCCATGACGGTCGGCACGCCGTTCACAAAACCCTTGTCGCCATCGATCTTCGCGCTGGCCGGGAAGGCGGCAAACGAGGCGTCCAGGGCGGCCGCGCCCGCTTCCTTGCCTTTCGGGAAGATCAGGTGCGAGTGGCCGATCATCAGCGCGTCGATGCCGGTGCTGGTCAGGTGATAGCTGCCGTTTTCCATTTTCGGGCTGTAGGCGCTGGTGTCCAGGCCGCCATGCGACAGCGCCACCACCAGGTCGGCGCCCTTGGCGCGCAGTTCGGGCACATATTGCTTGGCCGCTTCCTGCACGCCGGTCACGCTGACCTTGCCGGCCAGCACCTTTTGATCCCATTCCAGGATTTGTGGCGGCACAAAGCTCATCACACCGATATTGATCTTGACGTTGAGCTTGCTGCCATCTGGCGCCACGGCGGCGAAATCGCGCGGCAGCAACACGTAAGGATTGAAGATCGGCTTGCCGCTGGCCACGCCAACCACGTTGCTCAGCACGGAAGGGAAGGTGGGCGCGCCGCAGTTGCCGGTCGGCTTGCTGACGCCGGGAATGCCGAAATCGGTATTGGTGATCTGGCTCAGGTAGCCCAGGCCGTAGTTGAATTCATGGTTGCCCATGCCGCCCGCGTCGTATTTGAGCGCATTCATGGCCTTGTGCACGGCCAGGGTCGCGGTGCAGGGCACGGGCGCGGCTACCGCCTGCAAGTCGGCCAGCAAGGTGCCCTGAATCACGTCGCCGTCGTCGAGCAGCACGTTGTTGGGGTTTTCTGCGCGGGCCGCCTGGATCAGGGTCGAAGTGCGCTCCAGGCCCAGGCTGGTGTCTTCGGCCAGCGCATAGTAGTTGTAGCTGAGCACGTTGGAATGGATGTCGGTGGTTTCCAGCAGCGCCACGGTGACCGTCGTGCCTTCGGCAATGTTGGCCGCCTTGTTCGAGCTGCCGTTGCATCCCGCCAGGCCCGCGCTTGCCAGGGCCGCCATCATGATCCAGTTTGTTTTCATTGCGATTCTCGGAAAGATTCAAAGGACGCGACTGTAGCGCTATCATATGACGGCCGAATGACAGCACACTGCCAGCCAAGAAAAATCCTCAAATGCAATTGAGCTGCATTATAATCCACAAACGCAACCAAACTGCAAAAAGGAAACCATGCTCAATCGCAAACTCCCCGTCACCGTGCTGTCCGGCTTCCTGGGCGCCGGCAAGACCACCTTGCTCAACCATATATTGCGCAACCGCGAGGGCAAGCGCGTGGCCGTCATCGTCAACGACATGAGCGAGGTCAATATCGACGCGTCCCTGATCAAGGAGGGTACGCAGGCGGCCGGCGCGGCGCTGTCGCGCACCGAGGAAAAGCTGGTCGAGATGTCGAATGGCTGCATTTGCTGCACCCTGCGCGACGATCTGCTGCTGGAAGTACGGCGCCTGGCCGAGGAAGACCGCTTCGACTATCTGCTGATCGAATCGACCGGCGTGGGCGAACCGATGCCGGTGGCCGCCACCTTTGACTTCGAAGATGAAGATGGCGTCAGCCTGAACCAGGTGGCGCAGATCGACTGCATGGTGACCGTGGTCGACTGCGCCAACCTGCTGGCCGACTTCGGCAGCGAAGATACCCTGGAGCAGCGCGGCGAGACGGCGGGCGAGGGCGACGACCGCCAATTGGCGAACTTGCTGACGGAGCAGATCGAGTTTGCCAATGTGATCGTGGTCAACAAGGTCGATATGGTGCAGCCGGGCGAGCGCCAGCGCGTGCTGGCCCTGATCAAGGCCCTGAACCCGGGCGCACGCGTGATTGAAACCAACCAGTCCGTGGTGCCGCTAGATGCCATCATGGGCACCGGACTGTTCGATTTGCAGCAGGCGGCCAATATGCCGGGCTGGGCACAAGAGCTGGCCGGCGTGCACAAGCCGGAGACGGAAGAATATGGCATCAGCAGTTTTGTCTACCGTGCCAGGGAGCCGTTTCATGCCCAGCGCCTGTACGACTATATTTCCCAGCCGATTGCCGGCGTGGTGCGCAGCAAGGGCTATTTCTGGCTGGCCAGCCGGCCGGAATGGGTGGCCAGCCTGTCGGGCGCGGGCAAACTGATGAATATCGAACCGGTGGGCCTGTGGTGGGCCGCCGTGCCGCAGGAGCGCTGGCCGACGGACGCCGAATCGCTGGCGGAAATGCGCGAAGGCTGGAGCGAACCCTATGGCGACCGCTACCAGGAAATCGTGTTTATCGGCCAGGACATGGATCGAAACGCCATCGAGGCCGACCTGAAGCGTTGCCAGCTGAACGCTACCGAGACGCGCAGGGGCATGGCCGCCTGGCGCACGCTGCCCGATCCGTTTCCGCATTGGCAGCGCATGGAAGAACTGGATGAGGTCGCCTGATGGACGATGATGTGATGCACGACCTGATCCCCGTCACCATCATCACGGGCTTTCTCGGCAGCGGCAAGACCACCTTGCTCAAGCGTATTTTGCAGGGCAAGCACGGCATGCGTTTTGCGGTGATCGAGAACGAATTCGCCGCCGAAAGCATCGACAATGCGCTGCTGGTGCAGGACAGCGATGAGCAGATCGTCGAGATGAACAATGGCTGCATTTGCTGCAGCGTGCGTGGCGACCTGATCCGTATCCTGGGCGAACTGCAGGCGAAACGCGCGGCAGGCACGCTGGCTTTCGAGCATGTGATCATCGAAACGACAGGGCTGGCCGCGCCGGGGCCGGTGGCGCAAACCTTCTTTGCCGAACCGTCCGTCAGCGCCTTTTACATGCTCGATGCGATTTTGACGGTGGTCGATGCGCGCCACGCCCAGCAGCAACTGACGGAGCACCGCGAAGCGCAGGAACAGGTGGGCTTTGCCGACCGCATCCTGCTGTCGAAAACGGATTTGGTCAGCAAGGAAGCGCTGGCGGCGCTGCGCCAGCGCCTGCTGGCCATCAATTGCCGCGCCAGCATGCAAAAGCTCAGCTTTGGCAACGTGCCGCTGCGCGATATCTTGAATATCCGTGGTTTCAACCTGAACGCCATCGTCGAGCTGGAACCCGATTTTCTTGGCGATTTGAAGCACCGCCATGGCGATGGCGTGCAATCGTTTGTGTATCACCAGGCGCAGCCGCTGGACTTGATGAAGGTGGAGAATTTTCTCGACGCCATCGTGCAGCTGTTCGGCACCCAGCTGATGCGCTACAAGGGCATTTTATATATCGCCGAATCGCCGTGCCGCGCCGTGTTCCAGGGCGTGCACATGCTGATCGGCTCGGAGCTGGGTGCGCCGTGGCGCGAGGGTGAAACACGGGCCAGCAAGATGGTGTTTATCGGCAGGGGCTTGCCGCAGGATACCTTGATACGGGGCCTGGACCGCTGCGTGGTGGGCTACCAGGCGCCAGAGCCTGCCGTTACTTGCAGCGCGGGCACAGTCCCTTGATCAGGTAATCGACGTCGCCGCCGCTGAAGCCTTCGGGCAGGGCGACCGGGGCGGGCAGCTTGACTTCATTGAAACACGTGACGGTGGCGCATTTGTTGCACTGGAAGTGGGCATGCTCATGCGCCTGGTGGCCGGCACCGGCGCTGAAGCGCCATACCTGGTCACCACCGGCGATGCGGTGCACCAGCTCGTTTTCGGTCAGCCATTCCAGCACCCGGTACAGGGTGACGGAATCGATATCGCTGTCCTGCGACAGTGCTTGCTGGATTTCATGGTGCGTCATGGACTGGCTTTGCGCCATCAGAAAGTCCAGCACCTTCACGCGCGTCTTGGTAACACGGGCATTGGTGCTGCGGATCAGCGATTCAGCTTGTTCGGTAGAAGAAGTCAACATAAGGTTTGCCTGCATGCGCATGGTCTTCAAGCGGCGCGGTCGCCGTGTCTTTGCCATGCCGTTTTACCGCATCTTAACATGCTTGCCCGCCTGCCTGTCAGGGCTTGAACGTCCAGTAGCGGCCCGCTGGCGTATCGACGCGGTCGAGGAAACGCTGGTCGGCGCGTGCCTGGTCATGTATCAGATAAAACATGTCCGACAGGGCAGAGCGCTTCTCGGCAAAATAGCTGTGCTTGAGAAAACCTGTATCGACACCGGTGGCGTCGATGGTTTCCACGCCGGCCAGCAGCAGCATGCCCTCGCCGCTGTCGCCGGCGCGCCGGTAGCCATGCACCAGCCTGGACGCCGCCAGCGCCCTGTCTTCCGACGAGGCATACAGAGTCACCGGATGCCCCGATGCCGTCAGGCGGGGCGCGATCTCCTGGCGGAACACCTCGGCGTCGATATCGGGCGCGGTCAGGATGATTTCGGCAATCCGCCCGGCCAGCTCGGGCCGGGTCTCGATCAGCCCGGCCATGGCGCGCGCCAGGCCCCGGTTGCCCATGCTGTGGCCGATCAGATAGACTTTGGCGGCCCCGCTCTTTTGCAGGAAGTCGGCAAGAAACGCCTGCAGATGCGGCGTACTCCATTCGATATTGTTTTCATCGACCGTATAGCGCGCCGTGTCGCCCTGCGACGGCCAGCTGTAGAAGACGGGTGCGCCATCGAAACCGAGGTCGTACGCCATCTGCCCCGTGCGCCGCGCCGCGTCCTCGAAGCTGACGTTATAGCCATGGACAAAGATAAAGGCGCTGCCGCTGGCGGAGGCCTTGACCTGCGCGGCGACGCCGGCAAAGAAACTGGCCGGGTCCTCCACCTCGGCCTCGAGCAGCACCACGTGCTTGGCCGGGTCAAGGCGAAATTCCAGCCGCCACAGCGAAGGCGACTCCAGCTCGCCCATGCGGTGGTCGCGCGGGATGCTGATCTCGCAATGGCCGTAGCTGAGGCCAGCGTTGTTACTAGCGCTGTGGTTGCGCTCATTATTGAAACGCTGCGCGGCCGGCTTGCCCAGGTCGCGCTGGCGGTCGGTGGCAAAGCCCACCTTGATCACCGCGTAGTTCGACGCCAGCGCGCTTTTTTCCATGCTGGCCGATGCTGCCACGGCCATGGGCGGGGGCAATTGCTCCAAAAGCGCTTGCGCCGCAAACAGGGTTGCCATGTCGTCCGGCGCTTTCGCGCTGGCCACGGCCTTTGACAGCGCCAGGCGCAATTCGGGAGAATCGGGCCCGGACTCGAGGCTGGCGATGGCGGCCAGCACCTCGGAGCCGCCGGCCAGCTGGGCAATGGCTGATTTCAGGCGCTGGTACAGCGAGGCGACGTTGTCGGGCACTGTATCGGGAGCGCCGTGGGCAATGGCGGCCGCCACCGCCGAAGTGATCAAGTCCATGCGCCACCCGCCTCTCTGAGCAATCTGAATGGTATATCAATTCATATTGCCATAAAAGCACGGAGTGCGCCAGCAGCGCGCACGGACTCAGTGCTGCTCGCCGCTGCCGAACTGTTGAGCCAGCGACTGCAAAGGCGTGACGGCCAGTCCGTCGCGGCCCGCATGCCCGGGGACCGCCACACGCACCGGTTTGCTGTTCATATTGGTTGACGACAGCACATTGGCGGTGGTGTCCGGCGCCGCGTTCCACACCGGATCGACGATGCCTTCGAACACCTGCTTCAATTGCTGGCCCCAGGTGTCGCGGATCATGCGGAAATACTGGTTTTTTTCATCGATGGTGACAAAGCGCGTGACGGCCAGGCGCTCGGTTTCATACACCAGCAGGTCCAGCGGCAGGCCGACCGAAATATTCGAGCGCAGGGTCGAATCCATGGAAATCAGGGCGCACTTGGCCGCTTCATCGAGGCTGGTTGCCGGGTTGATCACGCGGTCGATAATCGGCTTGCCATACTTGGCTTCGCCGATCTGGAAATAGGTGTTTTCATCGTGCGATTCGATGAAGTTGCCGGCCGAATAGACCTGGAACAAGCGGCAGCGCTCGGCGCCAATCTGTCCGCCAAGAATCATGCTGACATTGAAGTCGATGCCGCAGCTGGCCAGCGCCTTGGCTTCGCGCTGGTGCACGGTGCGCACGGCATCGCCGACAATGCGCGCCGCGTCATACATGCTGGTAACGTTCCAGATGCTGCGCCCGTCGCTGTCGACGTGTTCGGCAACGATCTGGCGAATCGCCTGCGAGATCGACAGGTTGCCGGCGGTCATCAGGACCAGCATGCGGTCGCCCGGATTTTCAAACACGCTCATCTTGCGGAAGGTACCGACCTGGTCCACGCCGGCGTTGGTACGGGAGTCGGACAGGAACACCAGGCCCTGATTCAGGCGCATGCCTATGCAATAAGTCATCGTAAACGATATAAATCAAAAGACGCCATTTTACACCAGGCGAGCTGGCAGGCCCCGGCCAGCCTCGCCGGCTTGCCTGATGCCACCACTAAGCGGGTACGATCTGCACGTCGACGCTCATGGTTTCCTTGCCGCCGCCCCGGCGCACGCCGCGCACGGGCGCGGCCGAATCGTAGTCGCGGCCGATCGCCAGGCGGCAATACGCATCCGTCATCAGCCGCGCATGCGTAACGTCGATGCTGACCCAGCCTGAAAAATCGCTGTCGACCACCCAGGCGTCGACCCAGGCGTGGCTGGCCGCGTGGCCGGTGGTGCCCGGATCGATATAGCCGGACACATAGCGCGCCGGGATGTCCCAGGCGTGGCAGCAGGCCAGGTACAAATGGGCATGGTCCTGGCAAACGCCGCGCCCCAGCGCCAGGGCGGCGATGGCGGTGGTGGTCACCTCGGTGGCCCCGCTTTCATAGGCGACCTTGCCGGCGATGTTTTCGGCCAGTTGCAGCAAGTGGCGGGTGGCGGCCGGCGTGCCCCGGTCGGGCAGGCTGGCGGCGGCCAGCTCGACGATCGTCGGGTCCGCTTCGGTCAGCCGGGTCGGCATGGTAAACAACAGCGGCGAGAGCGTGTCGACCAGGTTCAGCCGACCCTGGTACGGGTAGATGGTTTCCACCGAACCCTGCACCACCAGGGACAGCGCCTGGTGCTTGCCGTTGATGGTCAGCATTTGCGACAGGTTGCCGTAGGCATCCGTATATGCGTGGCACTGGCCCGGCGTGTTGATCTGCCAGGACAGCGCGCGCTGCTGCGGTTCGATGCGCGGCGTCAGGTGCAGCTGCTGGATGGTGTACGCCAGCGGCCTGCTGTAGTGATACGTGGTTTCGTGGCGTATGGTCAGTATCATCAGGCCGCCAGGGGAACGAGGAAGTCACGGCTGACGCGGTTGCCCAGTTCATAAATATTTTCCAGGAACTCGGTCAGGGTATGGTGCAGGCCCGCTTTCAGGATGTCGTCGATATGGCCGAATTTCAGTTCGGCATGCAACCGTCCCGCGAAACGCTCGGTATCGGCCGACACATCGTTGCGGATATGGTGCAGATTGTCGACCACGTCATCCATGCAGGCCAGCAGCGAGCGCGGCATGTCGCCGCGCAGGATCAGCAGGTCCGCCACGCGGTCGGGCGTGATCACATCGCGATACACCTTGCGGTAGATCTCGAAGCCCGATACCGAACGCAGCAGCGCCGCCCAGTAATAGAAATCGCGCTGTGCGATGTCTTTCGACGCATCCTTGGCGCCATGGAACTTCACGTCCAGGATGCGCGCCGTATTGTCGGCCCGCTCCAGGAAGGTGCCCAAGCGAATGAAGTGAATCGCTTCATCTTTCAGCATGGTGCCCAAGGTCACGCCGCGCGACAGGTGCGAGCGGTATTTGACCCACTCGAAAAAAGCGCTCGGGTCGGTTTCCAGCAGATTGCTCTTCAGGCGTTTCTGCAGGTCGAGCCAGGTGGCGTTCTGGGTTTCCCACACTTCGGTGGTCAATGTGCCGCGCACGGCGCGCGCGTTTTCACGCGCGCCCGTCAGGCAGGCGATGATCGAGGACGGGTTGTTCGGGTCGCGCACCATGAAGTCGAGCACGTCGCGCGTATGGAAGCGGCCGTACTTGGCATCGTAGGCGCTTTGCAGCTCGGAAATACCGAGTGTGGCGCGCCAGCCTTGCTCGGCGTCTTCCTGCGATTGCGGCAGCATCGAAGTCTGCATGTTGACGTCGAGCATGCGGGCCGTGTTTTCGGCGCGTTCGGTGTAGCGGGCCATCCAGAACAGGTGATCGGCGGTGCGGCTCAGCATTATTTGTCTCCAGCGAAAGATTTTTCCAGTACCCAGGTATCCTTGGTACCGCCCCCTTGCGAGGAGTTGACCACCAGCGAACCTTCGCCCAGCGCGACGCGGGTCAGGCCGCCCGGCACCATCGAGATGGTCTTGCCCGACAACACGAAGGGGCGCAAATCGATATGGCGCGGCGCAATGCCGGACTCCACATAGGTAGGGCAGGCCGACAGGGCCAGGGTGGGCTGGGCGATATAGCCGCTGGGGTTGGCCAGCAGGCGCTGGCGGAAATCCTCGATCTGCGCGGTGGTGGAAGCGGGCCCGACCAGCATGCCGTAGCCGCCGGCGCCATGCACTTCCTTGACCACCAGCTTGGGCAGGTTGGCCAGCACGTAGGAGAGGTCGGCCGATTTGCGGCACTGGTAGGTTGGCACGTTATTGAGGATCGGTTCTTCCGACAGGTAGAACTTGATCATGTCGGGCACGAACGGGTAGATCGACTTGTCGTCGGCCACGCCGGTGCCGATCGCATTGGCCAGCGTTACGCGGCCGGCACGGTAGACCGACAGCAGGCCCGGCACGCCCAGGGACGAGTCGGAACGGAAGGCCAGCGGATCGAGGAAATCGTCGTCGACGCGGCGGTAGATCACGTCGACCCGTTTCGGCCCGCGCGTGGTGCGCATGTAGACCGAATTGTCGTTGACGAACAGGTCCTTGCCTTCAACCAGTTCCACGCCCATCTGCTGGGCCAGGAAGGCATGCTCGAAATAGGCCGAGTTGTACATGCCCGGCGTCATTACCACCACGGTCGGGTCATCGACGCCCATCGGCGCCACCGAACGCAGGTTGTCGAGCAGCATGTCGGGATAGTGATCGACCGGTGCCACGCGGTTGCGCGCAAACAGCTCGGGGAACAGCCGCATCATCATCTTGCGGTCTTCCAGCATGTAGGACACGCCGGAAGGCACGCGCAGATTGTCTTCCAGCACATAGAATTCGCCCTGGCCGGCGCGCACGATATCGACCCCGGCGATATGGGCATAGATGTCAGAGGCGACCGAGATGCCCTGCATTTCCGGACGGTATTGCGCATTCTTGTAGATCTGCTCGGCAGGAACGATGCCGGCCTTGATGATGTTCTGATCGTGATAGATATCATGAATGAACATGTTCAGGGCCTTGACCCGCTGCACCAGGCCGGTTTGCATCTGTGCCCATTCATCGGCGGGAATAATCCGGGGAATCGTGTCGAACGGAATCAGGCGTTCCGTGCCGGCATCGTCGCCATACACGGCAAAGGTGATGCCCACGCGGCGGAACGTCAGGTCGGCCTCGGCCCGCTTGCGGGCGATGGTCTCTGGCGATTGCTGCTCCAGCCATTGATGGAATTCACGATAATGGTCACGCACCTGGCTTTCCGTGCCCAATCCATCCGCCGTCATTTCATTGAAAAAGTTCGCCATATTATGTTTTCCCCCTAGAGCCTGGTTGTAACAATACCTCAGCACGAAGCGTGCCAGAGATAATATGACAAAAAAGATCATTATCAATGCACCGTTGTGTGCACTGCACCGCATTAGTGCGCCGGCAATGGCAAGACGGGCGGAATTGGGGCTGCCGGCGCGCTGGCGTTCAGCCGGCCGGCTGGACGTAGGGGCGGCAATCGATGGGCAGGTCAAGGATGAAACTGGTGCCGGTGGCCGGCAAACTGTCGACGGCCACGCTGCCGCCGTGGCTTTCGGCGACGTTCTGCACATACGGCAGGCCGATGCCCCAGCCCGGTGCGGTGGTATGGTTGTCGCGCCGCAGGTAATCAAAGATGCGGGCCATCTCCTGCTCGGCAATGACCGGGCCGCTGTTGTGCACGTTGACACGCACCCGGTCATGCTCATGCTCCACGCGCACCTCGACGACGCCGTCGTTGCCATACTTGACGGCATTGCCCAGCAGGTTTTCCAGCACGCGGCGCAGCGAGTTTTCGCACCACCAGCCCGTGACGCCATCGCCGGCGATCTGGCACTTGCCCGGATATTGCAAATTGACCTGGTCGCAGACCGAACTGGCCAGCGGCAGCATGTCGAACTGCGTCAGTGCCAGTGGCAATTTCTGGCCCCGGTGATAGCTGAGCGTATCGAGCAGTTCCTCGATCATGGTATCGAGCCGCTTGCTGTAGTTGACAATACGCTGGCTCAGCTCGGATACTTTTTCGGGTTCCAGCCGGGCCTGGCGCTGCAGCAGCTGTGCGCTGACCAGGATGACGGACAGCGGATTGCGCATGTCGTGCGACAGGCCGGCGGCGATGCGACGCTGGAAGCTTTCGTGCATGGCAGTGAATTCGCGGATCGAGTCGCGCACGGCGATATCGATCGAGGCATGCAGGATGAGCCAGTCGCGCCGCCTCAGTGGCAAGCCCGCCGCCAGCGCCGCCTCGGCAAAGCAGTCGCGGAAGATCTGGTATTCCTGGATCACCTGTTCCGGGCCGTAGCTGGTCATGCGCGCCCGTTCGTTGCCATGCACGGCGGGCATATTGCTGTTGCTGGCGGCCGTATCGCGCGGATGCTCGTGTGACAGCGCCTCGGCCAGATGGTCGAAGAATGCCGGCATGGTATTGATCAGTATCGGCGGCAGCAACTGCGCCGCGCCGCGCACGCTGGCGCGGACGCGATGCTCCCAGTCATGCAGCACGGCTTCGCGCAAGTCGACAATGCGCTGCGTGCGCAAGCGCAGGCGCGGACGCGCCGCAAGGGTGAGGTGATTGTGTGCAAGTGACAAGCTGGCTCCGCTAAACAGGCTGCACGCAGCGGTGCAGTCCGATGCGCGGCCTTCCAGTATCCTGCAAATGCACGGCCTTATTGCCGTGCTGGCGAACTTTATTGCTGCTCCATGATATTGATCAAATGTGCGATCGATTCTGACCAGGCGGTCAGCGAAAAGTTCTGTGGATCGTCGTGGCCGTTGACATAGCCCGTATCGAGCACGGCGTGAAAAGCGGGGATCAGCCAGCTGCCCTTGCGTACGCTGGCCGTGATGTACAGCAGGGCCAGCCGTTCGTACTGGGCCGGCGTAAAACCCGGATCGGGCGCCACGCCGTCATTGCCACGCCCGCCGGCCGGATCGGACTTGCGCGGCTGCACCAGTTCCACGTGCAGGAACAGCCCGGCCAGCGAGGGCTTGTCTTTCTCCAGCTTGCTGGCGAAATTGGCGATGTCAAAACCATGCACCGTGACTGAAGCACCCAGGCGGTTGACATACACATGGCCTTTCGGCCCTGCGCCTCTGGCCGGGTTGTGCGCGGTAAAATCATTGAAATCCCAGTCGCGCGTATCGATGGCGGCGGGAATCGCGTCATTCAAAAAATTCGGATAACTGGTGTCGTGGATCACGAAATAGCGCGCCACGGGCGAGGCCAGCCGGCCTTGCGCGCGCGACAGCGGTGCATCGAGCGCGCCACCGAGGTCGCTTTCAGCTATTTGCTGCTGCGCCAGGTAAGCTTGCAGCGCGCTGCGGTGGAGGGTGATATTTTCGCCGACATGGCGCTCGAGAAAGGCGGGCAGGGCGCCCGCCGGCCCGATGCGCGCATACATGCTGACGGGGCGCAGCAGGCAGGCCGCCTGCGCGCGGGGATTGCCCTGGAAACCGCTTTTCCAGGCGGCCCAAGGGCAAGCCGCCGGTGGCGCGGCGGCAGCGGGCAGCGATAACAGCAGGGAGAGAAACAATAATGGGCGCAGTGTCATGCGCCCATTATTGCCGATCAGAACGCGACAGTGGCGGAAACCACCACCGTGCGCGGTGCGGCCAGCACCAGGCTGCCGGCGCCGAACGACGACACCGCCGAAGCCCAGTAGTTGCGGTCGGCAACGTTATCCACGCGCGCACGCAAGGTCAGGTCGCGGCCAGCCACCTGTGTCAGGTAGCGCGCGCCGAGGTCCAGGCGGGTCCACGACGGCAGTTGCTTGGTATTGGCCAGGTCCGCGTATTGCGTCGAGGTGTAGACGGCGCGCGCGTTCAGGCTCAGCCCTGGCGCACCTGGCACGTCCCATTCGCCGCCCAGGCTGAGCTGGGTTTTCGGCGCGCCGATGGCCTGGTTGCCCTGGTTGATGCCGCCGTCGGTCTTGCGCAGGTCCGTGTCGAGCCAGGTCAGGCCGCCGAGCAGGCGCACGCCGGTCATCGGCGTGCCGAAGACCGACAATTCCAGGCCCTGGTTGCGTTGTTTGCCGGACAGGTCGGCGCGCGTGCCGGCGATCACCAGCGATGGCTTGTCGGTCGAGAACAGCGCTGCGCTCATGCCCAGCTTGCCGCCGTCGTACTTGACGCCGATTTCCTTCTGCTTCGATTTGTATGGGTCAAACACTTCGCCCAGATTGGTGACCGGCGTCGATTGCGGGCCGTAAGTGCCACTCGCAACCGGTCCCTTGACCAGTGCTTCGATGTAATTGGCGTACAGCGAGACGTTCTGGCTGGCCTTGAAGACAATGCCGGCCACCGGCGTGGTGGCGCTCTGGTCATAGCTGGAATACTGCGCCGCCGTACCGTAGGCATAGGCCGCATCCTTGATCTGCTGGTAACGCACGCCGACGGTCAGCAGCAGGCGCTCGTCAAGGAAGGCCATGGTATCGGCCAGCGCGTAGCTGCTGAGAATGGTTTTTTGCGTCAGGCGCGGATCACTCATCACGCCACCCGAATTGGCTGGCAGTGTCACGGGACGGAGGGCATCGACCGGACGATAGATATTCGTCTGGAAGCCGGAATAATCGCTGATCGCGTAGGCGTTCTTCGCCTCGTTCCAGTGACCGGACCAGCTCGCCACCAGCGTATGCTTGACGGCGCCCGTATTGACCTTGCCGCGAATGCCCAGTTCGCCAGTGCGGATTTCCTGCTTGCGCGCATTGTCGAAGCGGTAGGCGCTGGCATCGCCATTGACATTGCTCAGCGATGGCTCGGCCAGGCTGTTCGATTCGCGCGTATTGCGTCCGCCAAACGCCGCCCAGGCCACCACATCTTTCGCTACGTCATATTCGGCGCGCGCGGTGCCGAACACGTCGCGTTCCTTGGAGAAACTCCATGGCTGGGCAAAGTTGCGCGAGGCGTCGGGCGCCGATGGCAACACCGCCACATTGGCGGTGCCGACCGACGGGCGCGGCGCGTCGAGGTTGAAATTCTGGTAGCCGGCATCGGCCGACAGGCGGAAACCGCGGCCGCGATAGTCGAGGCCGACGGCAAACATGCCGACGTCGTGGTCTTCATGCTTGATGCCGGTCTCGCCCTGGCGCTTGGCGGCATTGACACGCACGCCGAACTCCTGCTGTTCGCCGAAGCGGCGCGCCACGTCGATGGCGGCGTAGGTGTGGCCGCCCGTTTCCACGCCGACCGTCACTTCCGTCAGCGGCGCATTGCCGGCGCGCTTGGGCATCAGGTTGATGGCGCCGCCGATGCCGCTGCCGCCAGGCGCGGCGCCGTTCAGGAAGGCGCTGGCGCCACGGAATACTTCCACCCGTTCGAGCAATTCAGGCGACACGTACTGGCGTGGCAGCACGCCGTACAGGCCGTTGTACGCCACGTCGTCCGAGTCGAGCGCAAAACCGCGGATCACATACACTTCCTGGAAGTTGCCATAGCCGCGCGACATACGCACGGCCGGGTCGCTTTGCAGCAAGTCACCCACGCTGCGCGCCTGCTGGTCGGCAATGAATTGCTGGGTGTAGCTGGTCGAACCGAACGGCGAGTCCATCATGTCGACCGACCCTAAAATGCCGATCCGCCCGCCGCGCGCCACCTGGCCGCCTGCGTAGGCGCGCGACAGGCCTTCGGCCGAAGCGTCGGCCGAGGCGCTGACGACAACCGATGGCATGGTTTGCGCATCGTCGCCGGCGGCAGGGGCCTGTGCATGGGCGACGGAACTGGCCAGCAGGAATGCGGCCAGCGCGATGGGAGTAGGTGCAAGGCGGAAAGTAGACATGGCGACGATTGTTTAAATGTTAATGAGAATGATTATCATTATATGATAGTCCGTGAGATTGTGTGAAAGACGAGCAAAATTGTTCGTTCTTTGATCAAAAAGTACAGACATCGACGCAACACCCAAGGCAGGGGGCGTGATTCGCCAGAAAAAGTAGCGCCAGGCGATACCTTGTTGAATTTTTAATGCATTAGGGAAAGTGTGCCTAGAATGGCGGACCGCGCCCTGGCGCCACGAGGACACCGCATGCCGTCGCCTGCCACCATGATTACCCGCCGCATCAGCGTGAAAAGCGCCGCCGTAACGCTGATCTTGGCCATGCATGGCCTGGGCCTGTATTTTTTGCTGTTGCCGGCAAAGCAGCTCAAGGACTATACGGAAGTGGCCTTCATGACCCTGATCCCGCCCAGGCCCGTACCACGCACGCTGCCGGTGCCGTTGCCCGTGCCGCTGCCGATCAGCGCGCCGGCACGCAAGGGGCGAAGCTTGCCGCCCGCCGCCGCCACCGTACCTGCGGCGCCAGCCGAGGTGGCCACCGCCGTGCCGGAGGCTATCATTCCAGATAGCGCACCGGCGGCGCCAGTCGGCGATCTGCGCACGCGCGCCGTGCTCGCCGCCGGTGGCATCGACAAGACCTTGCGCGCCGAACTGAAGAAAGACAAACCTTGGCTGGCGGCGCCGCAACTGTCCGGCGAAACCAAGTTTTCGACGATGGTGGCCAGCGCCTGGCGCGGCGGCCCGGTGCTCAAACTGGAAGACTACCTGACGGCCGACGGCCGCCCCGCCACGCGCGTGGTCACCGCCACCGGTACCGCCTGCTACGCCATGCAGGCCAATCCGCTGGCCGGCGCCGACCCGTTCAATACGGCTGGCAAGGTCAAAAAAGTGCCGTGTCCATAGGGCAGGACAGACCTTGATGGCGTCAGGGTTTTAGGGCCGGCCAGCCCCGGGAGGGCGTCAAATATGCTAAGTTGCGTCTGGCTATGACACCGACCCACTCAGGACACCCATGCTCCCCGACATACTGATACTTGCCACCAGTCCCTCCGCCGCCGTCAACCAGCAACTGGAGAACAGCTATACCTGCCATCACGCCTGGCAGGTGGCGCCCGAACAGCGCGCAGCCTGGCTGGAGGAACGCGCCAGCCGCATCCGCGCCGTCGTCACCACCGGTGCGCTGGGCTTGAAAAGCGCCGAGATGGCGGCCTTGCCCGCGCTGGAAATCATCGCCGTCAATGGCGTCGGCCTCGATGGCGTCGACCTCGACGCGGCCCGCGCGCGCGGCATTGCTGTCACCACCACGCCGAACGTGCTGACCGACGATGTGGCCGACGTGGCGCTGGGCCTGCTGCTGGCCAGCGCCCGCCATATTGTGCTGCTCGATCGCTACGTGCGTGACGGCGCCTGGGAGCGCCGCGAAGCCATCAAACCCGCGTCCAGCCTGCGCGGCAAGACCGCCGGCATTTTCGGCTTTGGCCAGATCGGCCAGGCCATTGCGCTGCGCCTGGCCGCGTTTGGCGTGCAGGTGCGCTACTACCAGCCGCGCGCCAAAGCCGGCGTGGATGTACCGCGCGCCGAGTCCTTGCTGGCCCTGGCCCATGAAAGCGACTACCTGATCGTTTGTGCGCCTGGCACGCCGGCCACCCACCACGTCGTCGATGCCGAAGTGCTGGACGCGCTGGGGCCGCAAGGCACGTTGATCAATATTGCACGTGGCGCACTGATCGACGAGGAAGCGCTGATTGCCGCGCTGCAGGACGGTACGCTGGGCGCCGCCGGCCTCGACGTGTTTGCCGACGAGCCGCGCGTACCGGCCGCCTTGCGCGCCTTGTCCAATGTGGTGCTGACGCCGCACGTGGGCAGCCTGACGGTGGAAACGCGCCACGCGATGGGCCAGCTGGTGGTCGACAATCTGCACGCGCATTTCGCGGGACAGCCCTTGCCGACCCCGGTTAAATTATAAATAAAGAAAGAAACTGATGGAATTGAAAACATCGCTGCTGCGCACGCGGGGCAGGGCCGATAGCGGCAAGGTCGGCATGATCGAATTGTTTTTCGACCTGGTGTTCGTGTTTGCCGTCACCCAGCTGTCGCACGCGCTGCTGGAACACCTGAGCGCCATGGGCTGGCTGCAAACGGCCTTGCTGCTGATGGCGGTCTGGTGGGTCTGGATCTATACCTCGTGGATCACCAACTGGCTCGATCCCGAGCGCATGCCGGTACGCATCAGCCTGTTCGTGCTGATGCTGGGCGGCCTCTTGATGTCGGCCTCGATCCCCGAAGCCTTCGGCACGCGCGGCCTGGGCTTTGCCGGCGCCTACGTGGCGATGCAGGTGGGCCGGCCGCTGTTCGCGCTGTGGGCCGTGCGCCATGAAGATGCGGCGCGGCGCCGCAATTTCCAGCGCATCGCGCTGTGGGCGGCGTTTGCCGGCGTGTTCTGGCTGATCGGCGGCGCGGCCGACCCATCCGTGCGCATTTACTGGTGGGCCGCGGCGCTGTTGATCGACCTGGCCGGACCATGGCTGCTGTTCGGCGTGCCGGGCCTGGGCCGTTCATCGACCGGCGACTGGGATATCGATGGCAACCATATGTCCGAGCGTTGCGGTCTGTTCGTCATTATTGCACTGGGCGAGTCCTTGCTGGTGACGGGCGCCAATTTTTCGGGGCTGGAATGGAATGCCGGCAACTGGGCCGGCTTTATCTCCGCCTTGCTGGGCAGCATCGCCATGTGGTGGTTGTATTTCGACAAGGGCGCCGAACTGGGCCATACGCATATCGCCGCGTCGAAAGATCCGGGCCGCATCGCGCGGCGCGCCTACACCTATATCCACATGCTGATTATCGGCGGCATCATCGTCAGCGCCGTGGCCGACGAGCTGTCGCTGCTGCATCCCGACGAAACCAGCTTTGCCGGCATCTGCGCGATGCTGGGCGGACCGATCCTGTACCTGCTGGGGAATGCCTTGTTCAAATGGGTCAGCAGCGAACGCACCGGTCCGCCACTGTCGCACGTGCTGGGCATCCTGATCATCATGGCGCTGATCCCGATGGCGTTCGGCCGCCTGTACACACCGCTCATACTGGCCTGCATCACCACCGGCGTGCTCGTCCTGGTGGCGATCTGGGAACATATGGCGCTGCGCCGTCCACCGCCTGAACTTGACCCATAATGGCCCCTTGAGTTATCACGGCACTGCCGCCGCGCGCAGCTGGGCGATCCAGGCGCGCGCGGCGCTGTTCTGTTCATGGCGGCGAAACGCCACCGCAATTTCCGAAGCAATCGGCGCTCCCGCCAGTTCCCGGTAACGCACGCCGGGCAGGGTGATGCCGGTCGTCACCGACTGCGGCACGATGGCGCAGCCAGCACCGAGCGACACTTGCGCCAGTACCGACAGCAGGCTGCCCGGGCGCGACGCCACCAGCGGCGCAAAGCTGCCGCGCCGCGCGGTTTCCAGCGTTCCCCATGCCTGTTCCGGCACGATCAAAGGCAGTTGCGCCAGCGCCTGCGGCGCCACCATGTCCGCGCCTTGGGCCAGTTCACTGTGTTCGGGCACGGCCAGCACGAAACGGTCGCGCAGCAATACCACGCTGTCGACGCCTTCCGGGTAGCGTAGCGGCGGGCGTACAAAAGCAAAATCGAGCTGGCCGTGTTCCAGCATGCCGGGCAGTAATTCCATCGCCACTTCGCGTGACTGCAAGCTCACGCCGGGGTGCGAAGCGCGAAAGCGGGCAAACGCCTGCTGCAGCACGCCCGAATACACGGCCGAACCCACATAACCGATTTCCAGCCGACCCAGTTCGCCGCGTCCCGCGCGCCGCGCCACATCCTGCGCCTGCGCCAGCTGCTCCAGCGCACGCCGCGCTTCCGGCACGAACAGCGCGCCAGCGCTGGTGATCGCCACCGTGCGCTTGCTGCGCAGGAACAATCGCGTGCCCAGCAGACTTTCCGCTTCCTGTAGTTGCTTGGTCAGCGCTGGCGGCGAAATGCCGAGTTCGGCCGCCGCGCGGGCAAAGTGCAGGCTGTGCGCCACCGCCACCACGCAGCGGTAGTGACGCAGCTCCAGAGGTTTTTCAGTATTCACCATCAGGAAATTATATGCCCTGTGTCTTGTAACAAGAAATAAGCATGGCGCGCCTACACTGGCGCCATGAAACCTGCCGACAAAACCCTCCATACCTGTTCCGCCGTCTGTGCACTGATCATGCTCGACACCAATGTGGTGGCCGTCTCGCTGCCCGCCATCGCCCGCAGCCTGAACGCCAGCTTTGCCGACGTGGAGTGGGTGGTCAGCGCGTATATGCTGGCGTTTGCCTCCTTTTTGCTGCCGGCTGGCGGCATTGCCGACCGCCTGGGCCGGCGCCGCGTGATGGTCGCGGGCCTGCTGCTGTTCGCGCTGGCCTCCCTCTTGTGCGGCGCGGCCTGGACCCCGTTCGTGCTGAACCTGGCACGGGCAGCCAAGGGCATCGGCGCCGCCTTGCTCCTGACTTCGGCGCTGGCCGTGATCAGCCATACTTTCCAGGGCGAAGCCGAACGCGCGCGCGCCTGGTCGATCTGGGGCGCCGCCATGGGCGTGGCAATGACGGTGGCGCCGCTGGTGGGCGGCCTGCTGACCAGTTGCCTGGGGTGGCGCTGGATTTTTTACCTGAACCTGCCGGTGGTGGCGGTCCTGATGCTGCTGGTATCGAAACATGTGACGGAATCGGGGAATCCGGCCAGCGCCAGGTTCGATCCGCTCGGTGCGGCGCTGTTTTCGGCCGGCCTGTTCTGCCTGATCTGGGGCCTGATCGATGCCGGCGTGGCGGGCTGGTCCAGCATAGACACGATCACGCGCTTTGCGCTCGGCGCGCTGCTGCTGGGTGTTTTCGTGGTGGTGGAACAAAAGGTGCGCGCGCCGATGGTCGATTTATCGCTGTTTGGCCGGCGCGTGTTTGTCGGCGCCGTGCTGGGCATGCTGGGCTACGCCGTGTCGGCCCAGGTGATGATGACGTTTTTGCCGCTGTACCTGCAGAACGCCTTCGGCTTTTCGGCGGTGCTGGCCGGCTGCGCCATGCTGCCGTTTGCCGTCGCCATGGTGGTGGCGGCGCGCCTGGCGCCGCTATTTGGCCGCTGGCTGCATGACCGTGGCATGCTGGTGGCGGGTTTGCTGATCGTCGCCGTCGGCAATATCGCCGGTGCCCTGGTGGCCGCCAGCCTCAGTTACGGCTGGGTGGCACTGGGCATGGTGGTCACGGGCCTGGGCGCCGGCCTGCTCAACGGCACTACCCAGAAGGCCATCCTTGCCGGCATCGCGCGCGAGCGCAGCGGCATGGGCTCGGGCATCAGCACCACCACCCGCTTTACCGGCATCGTGCTGGCCGTCGGCGCCCTGGGCTCTGTTCTGGCCCAGCGCACCAGCGCCGCTTTCGACCGCCTGGCCTGGCTGCATGGCCTGCAGGCTTCGCCGCAGATGGTGGGGCGCATCGTGGCCGGCAATGCGGCGGACGCCTTCCGCCAGTTGCCACCAGACCTGCGCGCCGTCGCAGTACAAGCGGCGCGGCAGGCTTTTACAGAAGGTTTTGCCAGCGTGCTGTGGCTGGCCGGCGCCCTGGCAATATTGTCGGCGGCGCTGGTATTCATCCTGGCCCGGCCCGCCAAAAATGTAACTGTTTGACCGTATGCGCGTGCGCCCGGTGCGGCTGTAATATGATGCCATCAAGAAATACATGGCATTCATCCAACTTCCACAACGGTTACGCAGGAGGCGCATGCGCAAAAAACGCATCATTATCATCAGCGTGCTGGCGGCCGTGGTCGGCGTGGCCGCGCCGCTGGGGGTGGCTTATCAACTGTCGATGGCGCGTGCCGTGCAGGGCGAGGAAGCGCGCCTGCGGGTGTTGGCCAACTACGCGCTCGAGCGGGCCCAGCGCACGCTGGACTCGGCCGGCGCCGCCTTGCGCCGCTTCGAACCGCTGACCATGACGCCCTGTTCGGCCGCGCATATCGAAGCGCTGCGCCAGGCCACCATCACCACCCGCAGCGTCGACGATATCGGCTATGTGAAACACGGCATGCTTGAGTGCAGCGCCAGCGGCATGCAGGCCACGCCGGTGAACGTCACGCCAGCCAGCTTCACGCTTGACAATGGCATCGGCATCGATGTCGATCTGCGGCCGGTCGTGTCAGGCGGCGAGCGCATGGTGGGCCTGACCTTGGGCCAGCACAAGGCGCTGATCGCGCCCGTGCGTTTTGCCGACGTGCTGGTCGAACAGGACGTGCAGATAGCCGTGGCGCTGGCGCATGACCGCGTGCTGGGCGTGCTGCACCAGCCAGACATGGCGGTCGTCGCTGCCTTGCTCGCTGGCGGCCAGGCCACGGACGGCAAGCTGCACGCGGTGGTGGCGCGCGGCGGCTTGACTGCCGTCATGACGGCGCCACGCAGCAAACTGGAAGCGCGGCTGCGCAGCGAGCTGGTCGTGCTGCTGCCGGTGGGCCTGTTGATGGCGGCGTTTATCGTCGGCCTGGTCGCCTGGCTGTCGCGCCGCCGGCTGTCCTTGCTGGGCGAACTGGCGATCGCGCTGGAGCGGCGCGAATTTTTCGTCCACTACCAGCCGATTATCGCCCTGGACACAGGCGTTTGCGTGGGCGCCGAAGCACTGATACGCTGGCGGCGGCCGAACGGCACCATGATACGTCCGGACCTGTTCATCCCGGTGGCCGAAGAGAGCGGGTTGATACTGCCGATTACCGACCAGGTGATCGCCTGCGTGATCGCCGACCTGCGTGACGCCCTGGTGGCCGACCGCTCACTGCATGTCGCCATCAATCTGTGCGCCAGCGATATCGAAACGGGCAGGGTGCTCGATGTGCTGGGGCGCGCCCTGGCCGGTACCGGCATCGAAGCGCAGCAGATCTGGCTGGAGGCAACCGAACGCGGCTTCATCAATGTCGATGCGGCCCGCGCCACACTGGAACAGGCGCGCGCGCGCGGCCATGCGGTGGCCATCGACGACTTCGGCACCGGTTATTCCAGCCTGGCCAGCCTGCAAAGCTTGCCGCTGGACGCCCTGAAAATCGACAAGGCCTTTGTCGACACGATTGCAAAAGACGCTGCCACCAGCAGCGTCACGCCGCATATTATCGCCATGGCGCGCGAGCTCAAGCTGCAGATCGTTGCCGAAGGCATCGAAACGCAGGCGCAGGCCGATTACCTGGCGGCGCAGCAGGTCGAATTTGGCCAGGGCTGGTTGTTTGCCAAGGCGCTGCCGGCGCCTGAATTCCTGACTTTTTACAACGCCCGACTCGCTGCATCATCAATATGAAAGATTTCCCTTATCCCTTGCAGCCGTTGCGCGTACCGGGCGGCTGGACCATCTCGGTCAACACCCTGTTCGAGGTCGAGCCTGGCCCAGACACCATGCAATGGTTCAGCAGCGCACTACTGCTGTGGGGACATTGCCGCGACAGCGGATACTGCTTCAATTCGCATTTCGAACCGGAAGACGATCCCGAGGGCGAGTTCGTGCTCGAGTTGTGCAAGGTGAGCTACGACCGGCAGGGCAAGGCAGTCAAGGGCAGCGAAGTCTTCCTTGGCGACTTCCGCACGCGTAGCAAGGCGCAATTCGTGGAACGGGTGGAGCAATTCATGACAAATCCTGCGCGCGGCCAGAAGACATGACCAAGGTCACCATCAACTATCTGTGGTTATCGTTGTTCATTTTGCTGTTTGGCACGGCCGGCGGCAGCGCCATGACGCGAAAAATGGCCCACGGCAATGACGAACTGGGGTGGAGCTTTTTCTGGTGGTGGCTGCCGGCCTGCCTGCTTCTCTTCCTTTGCCAGTGCCTGGTCTTTCCCAAGGCCCGGTCCAGGCTGCTGTTTCAGCTGGTGTTCAACGGGCTGATGGGTTTTACCCTGCTGTTCTTCCTGCTGTCCATCATTCTGCCGGTCTTCTGGCTCAGCCCGATGAATGCGCTGGCCAAAGCCATCCTGGCAGCCATTTTCGCCGCCATCCTGACGTACAACCTGATGTTCGGCTGGCAAGTCGTACACCGGCGCTGGGCGGACATGGCCGCTCCCGCTTTCGAGCAGGAATTCAAACCAAAAAACGGCAGCGTCAATTGGGAAAAGGTCGTGCGGAAAATGAAGATACAGCCAGAAATCATTCTTCCCGGGGTGCCGGCAAAATGGACCGCCGCCGTCTGGATCGTTTTTATTATCGGCATGCTCGCCGGCCTGGTCATGAAGTCGACCTGGCCGGCGTTCAGCGCCTTTTCCTGGAGCATTCCCGTCATGCTGGTCAGCGCCTGTTTGAACCAGTTCAGCGGTGCGTTCTTTGCGCAGGCGCTGAAAGTGCGCGCCATCGAAAAAGACCGGCATATCGTTTTGCCGGCCTGCGGCTGATCGCCGACGGCCTGCAACTTACTCTTTGCGCTGGCCCGGTATCGCCTGGCCATTCTGGTACAGCACCAGGCCGCTAATGGCGCCGTTCGTGTCGCGCTGGAACACCAGCTGCGCATCGACCACTTTATAGAAGAAGGCATCCTTGCCGCTGGCAAACACCGGCGCTTCCTGCTGGCCGGTGGCGCCCACCAGCAAGCCCTGCGGCCCCTGGCGCACCGTCAGCACGAAGGTCGGCGCCAGCGCGTAACTGCCGACATACTCGCCCAGCGCCTGCGGCGCGATGGCCACCTCGTTGCGCTGCGTTGCCGCGCCAGCCAGCGGCGGCAGGGGGCCCGGCACCAGGCCGGCCACGCCAAGCGCATCGACGCTGGCCGAGGTATTGGTCAGTACCACCACGCCGCGCTGGCCATCCTGCGTATAGCCGGCAAAGCTGGCGTAGCCGCCGGTCTGGCCGTTATGCCAGATAAATGGCTGGCCCTTGGCCTGGTCGCGCATCCACGCCAGGCCGATACCCTTGCCGCCGCCCAATTGTTGCAGGGGCTGCACGGCCAGCACATGGGCCGCATCCGGCTTGAGCATGAACGATTGCAGGTAGGCCACCATGTCGCGCGCCGTCGACAGCACGGCGCCGGCGCCGGCAATCGCCTGGAATTGCCAGTGCTGCGCCGGCTTGCCGTCGGCCAGATGGCCGGGCGCCAGCCGCGCACGCAGCGCTGGCGACATCAGGCTGGAGGTCGAGCGCATGCCCAGCGGGCCGGCGATCTGCGTTTGCAGCAAGGTTTCATACGATACGCCCGCCCTGGCCGCCAGCGCCGTGCCCAGCAGGCCATAGCCCAGGTTCGAATATTCAAACGCGACGCCCGGCGCGCGCGCCAGCACATGGTCGGCCAGAAAGGCGCGCAATTGCTCGTTGCCATAGTCCGCATACGGGTCATTGACGTCGGCCGGCGCCAGGTTGCCGGGCAAGCGCGGCAGGCCCGAGTAATGGGTGGCCAGGTCCTGCAAGCTGATGGCCCGGCCGTTCACGGCAGGCATCTTGTAGCCGGGCAACAGGTCGGCCACCGGCTGGGCCAGCGTGAGCTTGCCCGCCGCCACCGCCTGCGCCAGCAGCAAACCGGTCATGGTCTTGGTGACCGAACCGATCTCATAGACGGTATCGGCATCGGGCAGGCCATCCTGGTTGCCGCGCCCGAAACCGTACACCGCGCTGTCCTTGCCGTCGATCACGGCGATCACGATGCTGGCGTGCTGGCCACCGTGCGTCAGTGCCTCGGCGCGCTCGCGCACGGCAGGGTCGAGCGTGGGCGCGGCGCCGGCCAGCGCGCAGGTCAAGGGCAGCATGGCGGCGGCCAGCGCACGCAGGGGCAGGGACAAGGTCATGAACGGCTCCGTAAAAATGGCAACAAAAGATCATAATGCAAAAATGATCTTCCTGGCAACTTCATGCTTCTGTCAGTTCTCCCAGGCAGGCGCTTCCAGCAGCGCGCCCAGCTTGCCGCGCATGGCGTGGCTCAGCATTGTCAGCAACTCACCGCGGCGGCGCGCATCGGCGCGTTTCCTGGACGCCACGCCGGCCAGCTCTGGCGGACGGCAAGGCAGGCAGGGCAGATGGTAGTTACCGTCCATCATCGCGATCGCGTGCAGTTCACGCCACGCCTGGTCATAGTCGGCGCCGATCTGTCGCCGCCGGCGGGGATTGAGGGCGATGCGGTTGGCATTGCTGATCAAAAACAGATAATTGCAACAGAAGAAATCGCCCAGGTCGCGCAACAGGGCGACCAGCAAGTTCTTGGGCCGGCAGCCATGCAGCGCGCGCGTGGCGTCGCGTACCAATTGCGCGCCCGTGGCCGAACGCACGCCCTGCAAGGCGCCCAATTGCAGCGCTACGCCATCGTTGCGCGGCACGAACAAAAAGCTGACCAGGTACAGCGGCACGCCATCGCGCAGCAGGCGCAGGCACAGCTCGCCCTCGCGGTAGCTGTCGTGGATCGCGCTCAGCTGCACCCGGTAGCAAGCGCCATCCTTGCCTTCGACGCAGGCCAGCACCAGCGCTTGCCGCGCCGCCTGCTCGACCAGGCCCCGCGCGCCGGCTTGCCACAGATAGCGGTAATGCCCTTCGAGCAGGGCCAGCCGGCCGGCGCAATCGAGCTGGCAACTGGCATATGGCCGAAATGGTTTGTAGCGCAGGCAGGGATGCAGGCGCGCCAGGGCCGTCATGCCCGGCGTCTGCGCCAGGAATGATTGCCAGCGCCGGTGCTGGCGCGGATAGACAAGCACGCCGAGGGCGGCTTTCAGGCGGTGGCCGTCGGTGCTGTGGCGCAAGGCGGCTTGAGCAGCGTGGATCATCTGGCATGGGTCCGGTGAGTGTGGCGCCGCACAATGCGCGCCCGACTGCAGGCATGCTAGCTGCGCATGGTGAATTTCGCGTGAAGAAGACGAGGGTTGATGGCAGAATGGGCATACCCTCAGCTGCCAACTGGTTCACTTTGCGCCAGGAACCGACCATGTCCAACCGTGTTTATTTGTGTTGCACGCATTTCTCCACGCCGCCGCAGGAAGCGGATTGGCCGGCCTTTAGCGATGAGTCCGGCATGGAATACGAGGCGGCGTACTGCGTGCCGTTCTTCTGGCTGTGCCTGTTCGGACCGCAGGACGTGCATCTGGCGCCTGGCGAAGAAGGCGTGTTCGACACGCAGCGCGACTATGCCTACCTGGCCTGCCCGCGCGAGGAGGGCCTGGCGCGCCTGAAGGCTCGCTCGGCCGTGTTGCGGCGCGCACTGGGCGAAGAGCGCCATGCTCTGTACCTGGAATGGCAGGCGCGCATCGCCCGCGAAAGCTACAGCCATGTGCTGGTGCGCACCGAAGAACTCGACATGATGGACGAAGAAGGCCAGTTGCAGCAAGATATGCAGGCGGCCCTGGCCGACCTCGATGCCGGCTGCGCCAGCGGCGCCTTGGTGATCGGCCCAGTGCTGGCCAGCCTGGCCGGTGTTCCGTATCCGCCCGAATTGCGGCGCTACAACGCCCATGTGCTGGCCGGCACGGCCATCAGCGCCGAGGGCTGGCCGCCGGCCTTGCCGGAACCGGAGCCGCAGATTGAATCCAATGACGCCGAGGTGCCTGCCACCGCGCGGCCATGGTGGAAATTCTGGTAGCTAATTCCACGCTAGGATTTTTTCTGCCGTCCTTCCTCCAGCAGCGCCAGCCGCGCCGCCATGCCGGCGTGTTCGCGCAGCAGGGTGTCGCGCTCCTGCTCCAGCTGCCGCGTGCGCTGCAAACCTGTTTCGGTCTTGTCGGCCAGCATGGCCAGTTGCCGGTCCTGCGTGGCCAGCGCCACCTTTGACTCATTAAGCGCCAGCATGGCCGCTTCCAGCTTGGCCAGCAGGGCGTCGGCCGACGCGGCCGCCTGCCCGTACTGATACTCGAACTGGTCGCGCTCGGGGCGCACCGTGGCCAGCGCTTCGCGGTCCGCCGCCGCGCTTTGCTCCAGGCGCTGCTGCTCCGCCTGCAGCTGGGACAGGCGCATGTCCTGTTGCACCAGGGTTGCCTGCTGGCCTTGAAGGCGCTGCTGCAGCTGGGCATTGTCCTGCTCCAGCCGGCTCAGTTGCTGCTGCTGGGTTTGCCGCTCCTCGCTGCGCTGGGCCGCTGACGCTTCCTGGTAATGGTCGAACTGCGAGCGCACCTGGGTCAGTTGCCGGTTCAGCGCGCCAATTTCCTCGCCCCGGTCGGCCAGGCGCTGGGTCAGTCCCGCATTATCGCTGTGCAGGCTGGCCAGGGACACCGCGCGAAAATGATGTTCCTCCTTCAGCTGCACCAGCGCCTGCTGGGTGGCGCGCAATTCCTGCGTCAGCGCGGTGCGCACTTCCGTCAATTTAAGGCGTTCCGCCTCGGTTTTTTTCAGTTTTTCCAGCGCCGCATCAAGCTCGACACGGCTTTCCTGCATCGATTGCTCCAGCTGCTGCGCCAAGTCCCGCTGCTGCTTGTGATACACGCCGCGCATCGCTTCCATCAGCTCGGCGGGCAACCCCGCTTCCGTTTTCACGGCCCCCGCGCCCTGGAATTCTTCCTTCCAGCGCTTGAGCAGGGGCGCAATGGTGCTCTTGCTGCCGGTGCTGCCCAGCGCCTCACGCACGTTGTCGACCGTGGGATTGCGCCCATCGGCGGCCACAATCTGGGCGGCTTTCATAACATCGGAGTACAAAATACCGGCGCGAGCCATAAAACCACCTATAAGCGAAATTTAGTAACGTATTACATGATACGTAATACGCGATAATATTACGATATAAATTTTCGAAAGAATGCAGAAAAATAAGTCTCGATAAGGTTGATTATCGTGGGTTATAGCGATGGTTTGCATGGTATCCTGCGTTTCGCCGAGTACAAAACCGTGTTTTTCCGCATTCCATGGCCCAGCACCCCCTGAAAAAACCGCCCTCCGCCAGCCAGTTGGCCATGCCGCCAGTACACGACACCCTGATCGATGCCGAACTGGCCGCGCGCCACCAGGCCTTCCTGGCTGCCGCCACCGCCGACAACACGCGCCGCGCCTACCGTTCGGCCATCCGCCACTTCCAGGCCTGGGGCGGGGCGCTGCCCGCTGACGAATCGGCCGTGATCCGCTATCTGCTGGCCCACGCGGATACCTTGAACGCACGCACCCTGGCCTTGCGCCTGACGGCGCTGTCGCAATGGCATGTGTACCAGGGTTTTTTTGACGCCGCGTCCACGCCCACCGTGCGCAAGACCTTGGCCGGCATCGCCCGCCTGCACGGCAAGCCGAAGAACAAGGCCAAGGCGCTGCCACTGGAAGACCTGGAAACCATCGTCGCGCGGCTGCAGCAAGAAGGCACGCTCAAGTCGCTGCGCGACAGCGCCTTGCTGCAGCTGGGGTTTTTTGGCGGCTTTCGCCGCAGCGAGCTGGTGGCCTTGCGCGTGGAAGATGTCAGCTGGGAGCCGCAAGGCATGGTGATTACCCTGCCGCGCTCGAAAACCGATCAGTCGGGCGAGGGCATCGTCAAGGCGGTGCCCTATGGGGAAGGGACGTGCTGCCCGGCCAGCGCGCTGAAAAGCTGGCTGGCGGCGGCCGGCATTGTTGCCGGGCCGCTGCTGCGCACCGTCAACCAATGGGGCCATGTCGCCGACAAGCCGCTGCATGCCGGCAGCATCAACACCATCCTGGAAGCTTGCGCCCGGCTGGCGGGGCTCGATTATGTGCCGGAACTGTCCAGCCACAGCCTGCGGCGTGGCATGGCCACCAGCGCCCACCGCGCCGGCGCCGACTTCCAGGCCATCAAGCGCCAGGGCGGCTGGCGCCATGACGGCACGGTGCATGGCTATATAGAAGAGGCGGGGCGTTTCGACAGCAATGCGGCCGGCAGCCTGCTGCGCAAGAAACCGGCGGCGGCAAAGACATGAATCCCGATAATCGCGGCCTGCCGCGCAATGCGCGCATTGACTTCCTGCGCGGCGTCGCCATCGCCTGCGTGCTGATCCTGCACTTCACGCTGGCCTTTGGCCTGACCCGGAGTCCGCTGGGCGACTTGCTCGGTGCAAACGCCATCAGGGCAGTTGCCTTCAACGGCAACTACGGCGTAACGATCTTTTTTGTTATTTCCGGCTATCTGATTACCAGCGGTATCGTGCAGCGCTGGGGCAGCCTGCGCCAGATCGATGCGCGCAGCTTTTATGTGATGCGCGCCGCGCGCATCCTGCCCAGCCTGTTGCTTGCGCTGGCCATTATCGTGGTACTGGGCGTGCTGGACATTCCCTTCTTCAATAACGGCGACGCCAATCCGCCGCTGCCAGCCAGCTACTTCGGCATCGCCATCGTCTCTGTCCTGACCTTCTGGCATAACCTGCTGATGCAGTCCAGCGGCTACTTCAACTACTGCCTCAACGTCTATTGGTCGCTATCGGTCGAGGAAATGTTTTACCTGTGCCTGCCACCTTTGTGCTTGCTGCTGCGCCGCACCTGGCTGCTGGTGGCCGTCTGCGTGGGCGCAGTCGTGCTCGGGCCGCTGTATCGCGGTGCGCACGCCGGCAATGAGCTGTATTTCATGTATGGCTATTTCGCCTGTTTCGACGCGATTGCCATCGGCTGCCTGACAGCCTTGCTGGCGCCACGGCTTGCCTTGCCACCCCTGGCGCGGCGCGTGTTGCGCATGGCCTGCGGCATCGCGCTGCCACTGATCTACCTGCGCGGCATCGCCGGCCATGAGGCATTCGGCTTTACGGCGATCGCGCTGGCCGCCGCCGGCATTCTGCTCGGTGCGCACGGCGAAGAGCAGAAGGGCTGGACCACCGGCCGGCTGGCTGCGCCGCTGCGCTGGGCCGGGCGCCATAGCTACGAGCTGTATCTGTTTCACGTGATTGTGCTCGCTGCCATGCGCAATCTCATGACCAGGGCCGAACTGGGCTACGCCATGCGATTGCCGTGGCTGGCATTGTTTCTTGCAGTCTCCGCACTGGTCGCCATGCTGGTCAGCCACCATGTATCGGAACCGGCCAACCGCGCGCTGCGTGGCTGGTATAACCGCCGTCGTGGTGCTGTCGTTGTTGTCAGCTCGGGCGGATAATCATGCAAGTGGCCGTGGCATGTGCATAGATCTTGCCGGCCTCGTCGCGAATGGTGCCTTCCGAAATAACCAGGTTGCGCCCCGCATTGATGACTTTTCCTTCCGCATACAGGGCCTGGTCGAACGGCAGCGGCCGGCACATCTTGATATTCAGGTCAGTCGTGCCATAGCTTTCGCCAGCCGGCAGCACCGTATGCGTGGCGCAACCGGTGACCGTATCGAGCACGGTGGCGGCAAACCCGCCATGCACGCCGCCCATCGGGTTGGTGTGGGTCTGATTCGCGGTGGCCGTAAACACCACGCGGCCGTGCTCGATGGTGTCGACTTCCATCGGCATCACATTGGAAATGCCGGGGCGCGGAAACAGGCCCTTGGCCAAGGCCTGCATCAATTCCAGGCCGGTCATTTGATTCGGTTGCATGGTATTACTCCTGTGGGGTGGTCGATGATGGGAAATCTTGTTGGAAGCGCAGGCCCGCCGCATGGATCAGGAAACGCGCGACGACGGCCAGTTCCTCTTCGCTGAAACCGTGTTTCAGCTGTGCATTCAGGCTGTCGAGCACGGGCAGGGCCGCCGCCAGCACCTGCTGCCCCTTGGGCGACAAATGCAAGGACCCCGCGCGCGCATCGAGCGCCGACTGGCCGCGCACGATCAGGCCGTTTTCTTCCATGCGCGACACCAGCCCGGTGACGGCGGAATTCTTCAGCTGCAACAGCCGCCCCAGGTCCTTCAGCTGGCAGCCTTCCTCGCTTTTCAGCACAAACAAGGCGACCACCTGTGTGCCGGAATAGCCCAGTTCGCTGGTAAACACGGCATCGGCCGAACGAAACAGATTCTGGCGCGCCTGGCTCAGCAGGTTGAACAGGCGCGGCGAGCGCTTGCCGGCGGGGCAGGGGGAAGGAGTATCCGGGATAGAATTATTATTACGCATGCGGAGTATACTACTACGTATGCGTAATAAATCAAGTGATAGCTTTTTTACCAGGGCTGGCGGCCGTGACTGCCGAAGAAACCGCCGGTTGGCCCGTCATTGCCGATGAGTGCCATGCGCAGCACTGTTGCGGCGCCCTCGTCGGGTGTCGCGATCCCGGTATTGTCGTTGATGTCGGTACGGACATGGCCCGGTTCCACGGCGTTGACCTTGATGCCGAACGGCTCGAGCTCCTTTGCGAAGGAAACCGTGACAGCGTTCAACGCGACTTTCGACGACGTGTAGTCGAGGAAGTTGACGGTAGAAAAAATCGAGGTCGGATCCGTGATCAGCGTCAGCGAGCCGACGCCACTTCCCATCATGACAATGCGCGCATTCCCGGCAGTTTTCAGAAGCGGAACGAACGCCTGGGTAATGCGTATCGGACCAAACAGATTGACTTCAAAAGTCGCTTTTATATCCTTCATCTGGAGCTGGCTCGGCGGCGAAGTCCTGTCCACCAGGATGCCGGCGTTGTTGATGAGAACATGCAGAACGCCCACTTCGCGGGCAATCGTCGCCGCCGCCCGCTCCACGCTGGCCTCATCGGCAACGTCGATTTCGAGTAGCCGCACATCGAGCCCCTCATCGCGTAGCTGCGCAACCGCCTTCTCGCCGCGTTCCCGGTCGCGCGCCCCCATCCACACCGACATGCCTGCCTTGGCCAGGCCCCTGGCGATGGCGTAGCCGATGCCCTTGTTGGCACCAGTCACCAGTGCTTGTCGCTTAGTCATGCTGGATTCCTGGTTCCGCCTTGTTTTCCTGCGGCTGGGCGACATGGTGGCTTAGCTCGCCGAAAAGCCGCGGTTCGATCGCGCGCGACTTGAAGTGCCACTTCCCGTTGCCAAGCTCGAAGGTATCGTTGTAGCGGCCAGTGACGATAGGCTGGAGCGGCAGGCCCGGAAGCTCTTGATGAACGGTAAAGTAGCTAACCGCCCTGGCGGTCGTGGCGGACTCGATGTCGATGATCGTATTCGAGATTGCATGCCAGGTCCGAGGCGTGCCATCCTCATGATGCTGGACGTTGGCCTTGAAAAAGCGTGCGATGTCTTCACTGCCGACCACTACGGTATCGACCACCTGAAAGCGGGTGTTGGCGAGCAGTTCCGCGTTCGCGGCGATTTTACCGTCGTCCAGGTTGTGAACATAGGTTGCGATGAGGCGATGAATTTCGCTCTCTGCGACGAGGCGGTCTAGCGGCGTGAGTTGATCTTGATTGGCAGACATGAGTTTCTTTCGGTGAAATTGATAGGGGTTGCGTGGCAGCCATCGCCGCCACAAAAAGTCAGATCTGCGAGGCGCCGCCATCGAGGAAGAGTTCAACGCCATTGATGTATCCGGACTGCTCGCTGGCGACGAACGCGACCGCACGCGCAATGTCCTGCGGCTCGCCGATCCGGCCCACCATGCTGCGTCCACGCAGGAACGCCAGGGTTTCGTCGACGCTATCGGGGAACATGCCGCGCAGCGAAGGGGTATCTACCGGCCCGGGGCTGACCAGGTTGATGCGCACGCCGGAAGGCTTGATTTCCTGGATCCAGCTGCGCACCAGATTGCGCAGGGCGGCTTTCGACGCGCCATACACGCTCAACCCCGGCCCCGGATCGATGGAGGCGGTCGATCCGATGATGACGATCGACGCGCCAGAGGGCATCAGCGGCAGGGCGCCCTGGACGGTAAACGTGACGCCTTTGACATTGGTGTTGAATATCTGGTCATAGTGGGCTTCCGTGATCGTGCCCAGCGGCGCCAGGTAACCCACGCCGGCGTTCGCCACCAGGACGTCGATTCGACCATGGATCGCCTTGATCTCGCGGTACAGCGCATCGAGTTCCACCAGGTTGGATATGTCGGCCTTGATGGCAGAGGCGTTGGCGCCGATGGACGCTACCGCCTCTGCCAGTTGCTGCTGGCGCCGCCCCGTGATGACGACCGTTGCGCCCTGCGCTGCCAAGTGACTTGCGATCCCGAAACCAAGACCGGTCGCACCACCCGTCACCACCGCAATTTTGTTCTTGAATGACATGATTCTCTCCTGTTGACAGGCATCGGCGATGCCTATATAGCGATCATTACATAAATTTGGCGTGCCGGCAAATTTTTATAGTGATCGCTATATCAAGCGACGAACAAGGGCGCTGTCGCCGGCTGGGGAGGGCGTACGCCGGGTATCGATATCAGGAATGGCGGGCGGACGGGCAGGCCGCCGCCAGGCGGGAGTGTCAGGTCGTACGGGAGTTCGCGAACTCGGCAATCAGCGCACCACCCGCAATTTTGGAACAATCGACGAGTTTCTCTTGCGAATAGCCGAGGCATGCATAGGAAGAAATTCCTCGCAAGGTCAGCAGCAGATAATCAACAATTCGCTCGACATCATGCGCCGGCGCGTGCGCGGCCACATAAGTGCGCAGGAGAGCGATTCCAGGCTCGGCAAGAGCCGAAGCGATGGCGGCTGCCTTATCATCGTCAGCACGCATCGCCTCGGTGACCATGCAACCGAGACGTGGTGGCGTGGCCGTGTAATGGATGGCAGCGGCGATGAAAAGGTTGTTAAGCACCTCGGCCGGCGGCCCCTGGCGGGAGAGCAATTCTTCCATGGGCAGCGAATAATTCCCAACGTAGTTGCGCAATGTGCGTTCAAATAATTCGAACTTGCTGCCATATGCGGCATACAGGCTGGGCGGCACGATCCCCAATGCCTCGGTCAAATCCGAGACACTCACCGCATCGTAACCACGGGCATGGAAAAGCGCTTCCGCTATATCGACACCCCGTTCTCGATCAAACGCCGGCCGACGTTGGCGCACTGCTTTCATACTCTTCTCCCAGGACTGCGCCATCATAACCGCCGCTCACTTCGTGTGCAACAATTTGTAGCAATCACTACATTCGGCTTGCACTTGGATAGTTCAACCCAGATGGTGATCGATATATATATAAAATGCGCTGAAACGAACTGGTGAAGTTCGACTATTATTTTTTCAAACCCCATCGATCTCGCTTCACCTCTTCAATCAGCATCTTCAGATCCTGATCAAGGCTATCGCATTGATTACCTTCACCTGAAGCAACGAGCTTAATCTGAATGACCCGATTTTTCCCTTTGTAGCGAATGCAGCCAATATCCTGCACTTCAAAGGCTTCGATCATCTGCCGAACCTCAATCGCGCTCGACGGCTGTTTGCTCACATAGCAATTTCCATCAGGCGCGTAAGAAAATAATTCGGGCGCTACTGTTGATGGCATGCCACACGATGTGCAGCACCCATCCTCCACGTAAAAATCTCCGCGCACGTTATGCGAGAAAGGCACGCGTACAACATCTTCATGCTCGGCCGGCCGAAGCATCCTGTCTATCCATCGTTTCATTTCATCCCCAACGTTGACTGCGATTTATGCTTGCCACAAGATTGCACCTGACTATCCTGACAGGGGTCGGTGTTCCGCGTCCTGGGCCGACCGTTTCGTCGAACACGACAGCAGTCAGAGAACTGTTCTAGTACTTGGCTTGCCTTCTGATTGCTAAGCATGGCGCCTCCGAAAAGATATCGCTTGGGGCCGGTTCTGGCCTCATATCGTAAAGTTTTATTGGCCTGGATCCATATATTTCCAGACATGTGGCCTTGGTTACGTACTTAGTTAGTTGCATCATGCTACTTCAGCCGCCAGTTCCATCGCTCAATCCGGCGTCCTTTCAGCATCGCGCTCCCGGCAACTCAAGGTCGCATAGCGCCCCGGCGCCAGCTTGTGGCGGATGCCCAGGCTGGCCAGCTCGCCCTGCAGGTCGGCGTTATCGTTCAGGCTGCAGCGATGGACACGGGCAAATTGCGCCAAAGGCTTGAGGCTGCCACTGACTTTCACGCTGAGGCCGGCGCCGGGGCTGACGCAACAGCCTATCCACCGCGACATATATTCCTCTTCGATCATCACCAGCTCATGGCCCATGAAGCGGGCCGGTTTGTTGATCAGGTAGTAATCGGTGTAGTCGGCCCGCAGGTTCGGCTTGATGTCGATCAGGCCGCCTTGCATATATGCCTGGATCGCCTGGCCGGAAGTGCCCACGCGTTCGTTGCTGCTTTTTTTCAGGTGCAGCGCACTGGCCAGGCCGTTTTCCAGTTCAGGGCCGGGATCTGCAGAAGCGAAAGAAGACGCCAAGGCGAGTAAAACAGCAGCACGCCGCGCGGCGCGATAAAAATAATGCATGGAATTGCTCCTGTCGGTTATCGGTCATTCAGCCACGCGGACCGTCGCGCAGCAGCTCGGCCAGCCTTGTCGTCAGCCATTGGCAAGTGGCGCTCAGTTTCTTGCCGTGCAAGGCCAGCCGTCGTACTGGCAGGCGCGACAGGGCCAGGGTGGGGCAGGGTACTTCTTGCAGAAAACCCTTGTAGTTGTCGTAGTGGGCGATATTGAGCGGCAAGATCGCCCAACCCAGTTCGTCGGCCACCATTTCCGCGATGCTGTAGAAACTGTCGGAATACCAGACGGTGGGGCTATACGCCTGTTCGCGGTTCAGTTCGGAATCCATGATCAGCTGGCGGTGGCGCGTGAGCTCGTTTCGGCTCACTTCCTGGCCATGCGCCATCGCGTGGCCTTTGGCCACGAATACGCCTTGCGCCACGCTGCCGATATGCTGCTGCTCCAGGATAGCCGAGACGGGCGCGCGGTCGAAGTGAAAGGCCACGTCGGCTTGCTGCTGTTCCACGTAATGCGCCACTTCGGATGCGGTGGCGTTCAGCATCACCAGTTCCAGCGCCGGATAGCGCGCCGCCAGTTCCTTGACCAGGGTGCCGACCGCCAGGTAGGGCAGTGCTTCGTCGAGGGCCAGGGTCAGCCGCGCTTCCGGCGCCACGCTCAGCAATTGCGCGCGCAGCTGCAGCCGTTCGGCCTGGCGCAGCAATTCGCACGCTTCCAGGTGCATCACCTTGCCCGCTTCCGTCAGCACGGCATTGCGGCGCGAGCGGTCGAACAGCTCCACGCCCAGCTCGGCTTCCAGCAGGCCAATGGCCGTGCTGACCACCGATTGCGCGCGGCCCAGCTTGCGCGCCGCGCCCGAAAACGAGCCGGCTGCCACTGCCGCTTCCAGGTAGCGCATTTGTTCCAGAGTCCATTGCATACGTTTCATCCATCTCATTTACAGATGGATTTTAACTTGAATGCCATTCCACGGCGACATAAACTCGATGCCATCAAATAAAGGAGTACTTATATGCAAGATACGCCCATCTTCAGCTGGTGCCACGACGCAAGCCTTGAGGACACGCTGTGCCAGCTGTACCTGGACAATGTCAGCCCCGATTATATTTCCCATTCCGAACTGCAAGGCCCGCGCGCCGAGTCGCCCGGCAACTGGCGCGCCGACTTGCCGGACGTCATACGCGGCGAGATCCGCGCCGCGCTGTCGCACGACTGGGCGCATGGTGACTCGAGCCTGCTGGCCGCTGCCAACTTGAACGGCGCCATCGTCGGCATGGCGCTGGTGTCCATCGATACGCGCCAGCGCGCCGCCAAATCGTTTGCGGCGCTCGACGACCTGGTGCTGCATCCCGATGCGCGCGGCCATGGCATCGGCTCGCAGCTGGTCGAGTGGGTGGCGCAAGAGCTGCACAGCCATGGCATCGCCCGCCTGTTCCTCGAATGCGGCGCGTACAACCTGAACGCCCAGCAATTTTTCAAGGGCCGCGGCTTTCAGCAAGTGTCGGTGGTGATGCTGCGTGAACTGGACGGCGAGGGCGCGCATCGTGGCTGAAGACCGACGACGACGTGCTTTCATCAAACTTTTTATCCATTCGAATAGCTATTCCTGAGTACAAACATGCACCAAATAAAAAAATGGCTGACGTTGGCCATCGTTTCCAGCGCCCTGTTCCTGATCGTGGTCGACATGACCGTGCTCTATACCGCCTTGCCCGCGCTGACGCGCGAGTTGCAAGCCTCATCCTCGCAAAAGCTGTGGATCATCAATGTGTATTCCCTGGTCGTATGCGCCTTGCTGCCCGGCCTGGGTACCCTGGGCGACCGCCTGGGCCATAAACCCGTCTTCCTCGCTGGCCTGGCGGTGTTCGGCGTCGCCTCGCTGTGCGCCGCTTTTTCGCCCACGCCGGCCTGGCTGATTTGCGCGCGCATCGTGCTGGCACTGGGCGCCGCCATGATGATGCCGGCCACCTTGTCACTGATACGCCTGACATTTGCCGACACGCGCGAGCGCTCGTTTGCGATCGGCGTCTGGGCCGCCATCGCCTCGGGCGGCGCCGCTTTCGGCCCGGTGCTGGGCGGTTTTTTGCTGGAACACTACTGGTGGGGCTCGGTTTTCCTGATCAATGTGCCGGTGGTGCTGCTGACCCTGGTCATGGCCGCCGCCATCCTGCCCAAACGCGCAGGCAATACCGACAAACCGTGGGATTTGACCGGCTCGCTGCAAATCATGCTGGGTTTGCTGGGTGGCGTATATGCCATCAAGGAACTGGGCAAGAACGCGCCGTCGTATGCCGTTGCGCTGGCGGCGCTGCTCATCGCCGCCGTTTTCATGACCGCCTTTGTGCGCCGCCAGAGTCGGCAAACCCAGCCGCTGATCGATTTCACGCTGTTTCGCGCCTTGCCGTTTTCCAGCGCGGTGGCTGCCGCCATGGTTGCCTCGGCCGCCCTGATCGGCATGGAATTGGCGCTCAGCCAGCATTTGCAGCTGGTGCGCGCGCTGTCGCCGCTGGACGCCGGCCTGTTGCTGCTGCCGTTGCCGCTGGCCTCCGTGTTTGCAGGGCCATTGACGGGCTACCTGCTGCCGCGCGCCGACAAGGCGCAAGTGCTGTGGGGATCGTTATTGTTATCGAGCATAGGCATGGCCAGCTACCTGTTGCTGCATGACGCTTCGGTACCGTTGCAGGTGGCCAGCCTGGTGCTGTTGGGACTGGGCTTGGGCGCCGTGATGACGGCCGCGTCCAGCGCCGTGATGCTCAACGTGTCGCCGCAGCAAGCCGGCATGGCCGCCTCGATCGAGGAAGTATCGTTTGAACTGGGCGGCGTGCTGGGCGTGACGATCCTCGGCACCATCATGACGGCGGTCTACAGCGCCAGCCTGGTGCTGCCAGGCAGCGCCGGTCTGTTGCCGAGCGCCCACGACACCCTGGACGCGGCGCTGCAGGCGGCAGAGCAACTGCCGGGCGCGCTGGGCCTGCAGGTGGCGCAACTGGCGCGCGACGCTTTCGACCAGGCATTCGTTGCCGTGCTGGCAACGGCTGCCGCCATCTTGCTGGCGGCGGCGGTCGTGATACGCCAGTTGAACCTGCGCCAGCGTAAAGCGGCGCTGGCTATTTGATCAGCGGTACGATTTTTTCGCGCAGCAAGGTCAGTTGCGCGTCGAGCACGGCCTGGTTCGGGTCGTGTCCGGCGCGCTTGATAAGCACGAAGTCCTTGTGCGGCGCGCTGATGCTGTCAAAGTACTGGCGCGCGATCACGGGGGAGGTCAGCAGGTCTTGCGTGCCCATCACGAAATAGACCGGCAGCTTGAACTGCGTGCCCATCGCCGGCAAGTTCACCTTGGAAAACATGCCATCGCCATGCATGCCCATGAACTGGATATACGAATAATCGTAATGGGTGGTTCCGTTGGCTTTGCATGGAGTTGGGTTTGTCGAGGATGGAGGGAAGAGATAATGAACGCTGGCGTCGTCTCGTGTTATTTTGCAAGAACGCGGATATTGATGTCATCAAAAATCCCAAGGCCAATTACCATATTAATGGCGATCCACGACATTTCAGGTTCTTTCATTCGACCACTCAGACGTCAGATATGCATGAGTGCATCAATCGCATACGGAATATCATCTATATCGATACTGGCCATGGCGGGCAAGCGGGCCACTGGTTGCAGCAAGAACTCATAGCCGCAAACACGGTTTTCCAGATCGCTATCTTGCCGGTCAATAAATTTGAGCACCCGCACTGCATGGTTGCCCGGTTCCAACCGGAATTCGGCATCCAGGCCCAAGCGTTCTTCTGGTGGCGGGAAGTTCAGATAGTAATCGAGGTCGAAGTCCATGATGCCGAACAGATCCGTCATGATCACGGTGCCGCTGCTGACTTTCAGTGGCAACACCACATCCAGCACGGCATCAATCAAGTGCGCTGCGGTGGAGGCCGGGCCTTCATCATTGAATACCAGTTCGTAATCCCACATGGGAATGGTATAAATGGGCAGCAAGCAGCCCTGCTTGATGGCGGTGTCGCCCACTTCCGGATAATCGTTGAAGTACTGCATCAGATCGGTGGCGTCGATCTGCTGTTCTGCGACAAAGGCGGCCAGGGTGGCGGGATCGAACAGCACCATGCCCGGCGTTTGCAGAATGATTTTTCGATGTTGGAGCATGCTCAAGCCTTGCCAGTACGCAGCAGCCGCAAGCCATTGGCCACCACCAGCAGGCTGGCGCCCACATCGGCAAACACGGCCATCCACAAGGTGGCCAAGCCGCCCAGCGCCAGGCCGAAGAAAATGATCTTGATGCCGATGGCAAAGCTGATGTTCTGCACCAGGATGCGGCGGGTACGGCGGCTGAGGCTGATAAATTCCGGCAGCTTGCCCAGCTCATCGTCCATCAGCGCCACATCGGCTGTTTCGATGGCCGTATCGCTGCCGGCCGCGCCCATGGCAAAGCCGATATCGGCCTGTGCCAGCGCCGGCGCATCGTTGACGCCATCGCCCAGCATGGCCACCATACCGAACTGGCGCTGCAGCGCCACAATTTCATCGAGCTTGTTTTCCGGCAGCAGTTCCGCCTTGACCAGCGCCACGCCCACTTCATCGGCAATGCGCTGCGCCGTCTGGGCATTGTCGCCGGTCAGCATGACGGTGGTCACGCCCATGGCAGTCAGGCGGGCAATCGCGGCTGCGGCTTGTGGGCGCAGCACATCGGCGACGGCGATCACGCCCAGCGCTTCGGTATCGCTGGCCAGCACCATCGCCGTGTACGCCTTCTGTTCCAGCAGCGCCAGTGCCGCTTGCAGTGCCGGCGTCAGCAGGTTCAGTTCCTGCATCAGGCGCGCATTGCCCAGGTAATATGTCTTGCCGGCCAGGGTGCCTTGCACGCCACGGCCGTGCAGCGCGGTAAATTGCGTTACCGCTTGCCGCTGGCCAGCCGGCGGGCCCGCCTTGACGATGGCGGCAGCCAGCGGATGGGCCGAGCCGGCCTCCAGGCTGGTGGCCAGCAACAGGATATTGTCGCGGCTGTGGCCATCGAAGGCCACCACTTCCGTCACGGCCGGCTTGCCCATGGTCAAGGTACCCGTCTTGTCGACGGCGATGGCCTTGATGCGATGGCCGGTTTCCAGGAATTGCCCGCCTTTCACCAGGATGCCGCGCCGCGCCGCCGCCGTCAGGCCGCTGACCACCGTGACAGGCGTGGAAATGACCAGGGCGCAAGGGCAGGCGATCACCAGCATCACCAGCGCTTTATACACCCAGTCCATCAGCGGCTGGCCCAGCAGCAAGGGTGGCAGCACGGCCACCAGGATGGCGCACACTACCACTGCCGGCGTGTAATAACGGGCGAACTGGTCGACAAAGCGCTGGGTTGGCGCCTGCTTGCCCTGGGTTTCCTCGATTACCTTGACGATTTTGGCCAGCGTGCTATTGCCGCTGTTGGCCGTGACGGTAATATCGAGCAAACCCAGTTCGTTGATAGTGCACGCGTAGACCACATCGCCGGCAGCCTTGTCCACTGGCATGCTTTCGCCCGTGATCGGCGCCTGGTTGACGGCGGACTGGCCGTTTTGAACGATACCGTCCAACGCGATGCGTTCGCCCGGCTTGACGCGCACCAAGCTGCCTACTGCCACTTGCGCCACCGGCACGCTGTGCCAGTCATTGCCCGATTGCACGGTGGCCACATCCGGCGCCAGCTGCATCAGGCTGTGCACGGCATTGCGCGCGCGGTTCAGCGACATGCCTTCGATCAGTTCGGCAATCGCGAACAGGAAAATCACCATCGCCGCTTCCGGCCACTGGCCGATGGCCAGCGCGCCCAGCACCGCCAGGCTCATCAGGAAATTGATATTCAGCGTGAAACTTTTCAGGGCGATCCAGCCTTTTTTCAAGGTCGGCCAGCCGCCGCTGGCGATCGACAGCAGGGCCAGCGCGATCACCAGCGGCGAGTTGTCCTGGTGCGACGTCCACGCCAGTGCTTCGGCTGCCACCGCCGCCACGCCGGACACGACCAGCAGGCTTTTCTGCATGAGCGGGAGCTTTCCTTCATCGGCGTCGCGCGGCTTGGTCGCGCCTGCCTCGACCGGCACGGCCTGCATGCCGATGGCGTGCAGCGCCGCCTCGACCGTCGAAAGGCCAGGCAAGGTGTGATGCACGTCCAGCACCCGGTTCATCAGGTTGAAATCAAGGCCCACCACGCCAGCCATGCCGGACAGCTTGTTGCGGATCAGGCGCTCTTCCACCGGGCAATCCATATTGGCGATGCGGTACTTGGCCGTTTGCGCGCCGGCCGGCGTCGCACTGGGCAAGACCGGCAAGTCAGGCAGGACGGCAGGCGCATCTGGGTGGCTGTGCGAACAGCAGCTGCCATGCGCGTGTGCGTGCGGCTTTTCGTGGGCGTGCGCGTCGGCGGCGCGGTCATCGTCCGAGGGCGTGTGGGCGTGGTGGTGATCGTGCGGCATCGCATCATCCTTCAGGGATTCGTGTATGCTTGCATTAGAAACCCTGTAGCCGCTACAGGGTCAAGCGAAATCTACACGCTACAAGAAAGGACCGCCATGCGTATCGGAGAACTGGCCAGGCGCACCCATTGCGACGTTGAAACGGTGCGCTACTATGAAAAGGCGGGCCTGCTGCAGGAACCGGGCCGCAGCAGCGCCGGCTACCGCGAGTACAAGGCCGAACACCAGGAACGGCTGCAGTTCATCCGCCATTGCCGTTCACTGCAGATCGGCCTGGCCGACATACGCGCCTTGCTTGAATTTAAGAATAACCCGGCCGAGGGTTGCCAGAGCGTCAATCAATTGCTGGACCACCATATCGAGCGTATCGCCGAGCAGATGGCCACCTTGCAAACGTTGCAGCAGCAACTGGTCAGCCTGCGCCATCAGTGCGACCAGCCAACGCCGTCGCAGGACTGCGCAATACTGCAAAACCTGTCGGTAGCAGCCAGCGGCAACGATTGCGCCTGCCATACCGAACACTAAGCGCGAGCCGAACTCAATGCCATCTCAGGCGCATTGCGGCAGGGTCCAGCCTTCATAACCCATATCGGTCGGGTAGATCGCGCGCTCCTGGCCCCAGCGGGCATGGTCCTGCAAGCCATCTTCATGCAGGTCCAGCACCCATTCGGTGCTTTCGAGCATGTCTCCCTGCTTGTCATAGACACGGAAGAACGACTGCGTGCTCAGCGAACGCACGATATTGGACACCGTGCCGCTGCCATAAGCGGGCGCATAGGTATTGATCACGCACTTGCCGCTGGGACTCCAGGCTTGGGCGTACAGTTTGGCGTGCTCGGCGGCATTGATCTTGACGGACAGCCAGACGGCAATCAGCATGGCCATCAGCAGGCCGGCCACGATCAACAGGCTTTTCTTGAGGAGTGGAGACATGAAAGGCAATAAAAACGAGATGGCCGCATTGTAAGCCATGCTGGCACTGGCCGCGCATTTTGGCGATCAGTGCCAGTTATCCATTTACTTGCTTTTTCACTTACCCAGGCTGGAATGCAGGGCGTTGGCCATCTCCAGATGGTGTTGCAACGCTGGCAAGGTCTTGGCGGCAAAGGCCTTGATTTCCGGGTCGGTGGCCTTCTGGCTCGCGTCTGTAAACAGCTTCACGGCATCTTTATGCGCAGCAACGCCGATCTTGGCAGAGTATTCCTGGTCGAACTGCTTGCCTTCCAGGCCGCTCAGCTTGGCGATATCGGCCTTGTGACGTGCGCTGGGCTCGTCGCTGACCGTGATCTGTTTGCTCGCTGCCAATTGCTTGAGTTCATCGGCTACCTTGGTATGGTCGGTCACCATGGAATCGGCAAATTTCTTCACTTCCGCATTGGTACTTTTGCTCTGCGCCACTTTGCTGGCCGCAATCTCGGTACTGCCCGAGTCGGCCGCCTTGGTGATAAAGGTTTTATCGTAGGCGCCCGGCGCATTGGCGGCGATGCTGTTGATCGCCATACCGCTTAACAGCGCGATGGTAGCGCCAATCGCAATGCTTTTCATGGAAGGCGTACGGGAACTGGTGGTGGTCAGACGCATGGGGTTTCCTTTCGATATGGTTTATACAAGCTGATTAAAAGCATAAGCCAGCCATACGAGCATATACATAGGACGCACGCGGCCATCGCCGTAGGACTAGTCCTGTACGTTACCGCACAATTCAATCTCCAGGCGCCGGAACAGCGGACCGATCTCCGGATCGTCGCGCCAGTCGGGCAGGCCGATATCGAGATATTCCGCAGTGGCCGCCAGGTGCGAGGGCAGACTCGCGTATTGCTCAAGGTCCCTGATCACTTCGTTCTTGTCCAGATACAGGCTGGCGATATAGGCGTCGAACGACGGCGCCAGGACCATCAGGCCGGCCGGTGCACGCGGCCCGGCCCACGCCGGCAGTTCGCGAATATGTGCCAGCACCCGGCCCTGTCCCTCATCGCTGAGGTCCAGGAACAGCATGGAATCGCCGCCATCGCGGGCAAACGGCAGGATTTTTTCCGGCATCTCCATGTGCTTGCGCGCGGCGCGCAATTCGCCGATCAGGGTTTCATCGCAGAAGTCGCCTTCGCCGGCATTGAACAGGCCCGGAAACGACATCTGCTCGACGCCGCCACGGCCATCGGGTACGTCGCAGTAATAATCGATCTCGCCGCCGTTGGCCACCTGCAAAAACTCCAGGAAGCTGGCCGGCAGCGAAGCCTGCAGTTCGGTTTCGATGGCGGCGATCTGGGCTGGCGTGGGGGCCGGCCCGGCTTCGTCGATGGCGATGTGGCGATAGCGGGTGTAGTAGCTCATGGGTGTCCTGGCGGGAAGTAAAAACCGCCAGTGTAAGCAAGGCGGCCGCTTGGGTGCGTTCCATTACACTATCGGCAAGTCTTCGACGCCGCGTGGTTCGCGCACTTCGATCCCCGTGCGCTCGAAGCGGAAGCGCGACGACATCGCATAGGCCGCCTTGCGCACCCGCATGATGGAGCCCAGCGGACGGTGTTTCAGAATACCGTGCCACGGCGTAAACGACATGCCGTCATCGATGGCGCGCGACAACGCTTCCGTCCAACCCGCCTGTGGCGGCGCCGTGATGCGCGCCACCGGCAGGAACGGGCTGTCTTCCTGCTTCCATTCGACCGACGCATCTTCCAGCGGCATCGCCTCGATATCGCGGCACAGCTGCACCCGCACTTCCCAGGTCGCCGCATGGCTGGCAAAAAACGCCGCTACCGCCGCGCGCAGCCCGTTCGGCTTGCCGTCCAGGTCGACTGGCGCATCTTTCAGCGCAGCCAGTTCCGGAGAGACCGGCACCAGTTGCACCTTGGCCATGTAGAGGCCATATAAAATGGGGACCTGGCTGAAATAGGTTTCGCCCAGCACATTGGTTTCCGGGTGGCCGCCCATGCCTTTCAACAAGGTGCTTGCGCCGCCAACCGCTTCCAGCGCCTTTTCCGCACCTTGCAATACGGTGGACAGGGCTTTTTTCAGGCCTGGCGCCTTGTCGGTGGTGCTGGCCAGCAATTTCAGGCTGCCAAGGAATTTTTTCGCGGTCGGCGCCTGGAACACCGGGCCATTGACCAGCACGAAATCCTGGGTCGCAGCCGGCGTGCTGGCCGTGCTGGCTTCGCCGTCCAGGATCGACAGCTGCGTACCCGGTACCCCAAGCACCTTGATGGCCATGCCGCGCGGCACCGAGACATTGTCGTCCAGCATGTCGCCGGGAATGGTGGAGATGCGCATCACCACCGGATAGCTGCCCGGTTGGGCAAACAGACCTTGCGCCAGCTCGGGCGCCAGGCCATCGAGTACCTGCAACTGGCCGCGCAGCAAGCCATGGCTTTTTGCATGCACGCTGCGCGTGGCGTGGCCGGTGTCTTTATAGGTCGTTGCGGAAATGCCGTGCAAGGTCTGCAACAGCTGCGCCGTGGTGTCCTGCTCGCCTTCCTCTTCATATTCAAAACGCGGCTCGTAAGGCAGGGGCGGGCGGGGAATGGCGGACATGGCTTTTCCTTGTGTGGGTAAATGATGGCCCATGATTGCCGCAACCGGCGATGCCTTCTGTATGCTGGCGTACAGAGTGACGTAATGCGCTACAGCGCCGCCATGACCTGCGCGCGCAGCCAGCGGTGGCCGGGGTCCAGGTGCATGCGCTCATGCCATACCATCGCCATCTCGTAATCGGGCAGCACCAGCGGTGCTTCCCAGGTGCGCAGCTGCGCCAGGGCATTTTTCAGCAGCCGCGACGGCAGCAGCGCCACCATGTCGGATTGCGCCAGCAACGGAGGCACGAACAGGAAGTGCGGCACCGACAGCACCACCTTGCGCTGGCGGCCCTGTAGTGCCAGCGCCGTATCGACAGCCGTGCGGTAGCCGCCGCCATTGGGCGACACCACCACGAATTCCAGCGTGCAAAAGCGCTCGAGATCGGGCGCGCTCTGCAACAGCGGATGGTCGCGCCGGCAAGCGAGGACATAGTGTTCGGTAAACAACACGCGGTGGCGCAACAGCGGCGGCGCTTCTTCCTGCGCCAGGAAGCCGAGGTCGACCTGGCCGCTTTCCAGTTGGCCCGCCATGCGCGCCGGCACCGCTTCCAGCACGGCCATGCGCGAGCGCGGCGCCAGGGCGCGCAAGCCAGGCAGCAGCGGCAGCAGGATCGCGTATTCGGTGGCGTCGGCCGCCGCCAGCTTCCATTCCACCTCGGCCGTCAATGGCTCGAAGGCGCTTTCCGGCTGCAGCACCTGCTCCAGCTGGGCCAGCGCCGCTTGCAATGGCGCCATCAGCGCCAGTGCGCGCGCCGTCGGCAACATGCCGCGCGGGCCAGGCAACAGCAGCGGATCGTCAAAGGCGGCGCGCAGCTTGCCCAGCTGCACGCTGACGGACGGCTGGCTCAGGTGCAACCGCTCGGCCGCGCGCGTCACATTGCGCTCGACCAGTAGGGCATCGAGCGTCAGCAGCAGATTCAAATCGAGCTTGCTTAAATTGTGCATGACTATACCTGGAATTTACCTTATTCATTTCCGCAATACTACCATCAGCCCTACAGTGTGTGTAGTGCCACAGCACATTCATCCACTACAGGAGCAATCTGATGCAACTCCATGAATATACTCAATATGATGGCCTGGGTCTGGCAGCACTGGTGCGCCAGGGCCAGGTCAGCGCAGCGCAATTGCAGGCCTGCGCGCTGCAGGCCATCGAGGCCGTCAATCCCCGTCTCAATGCGGTCGCCGAACACTGGACAATGGACTGCGGGCCAACCGATCCTGCTGCGCCGTTTGCCGGCGTGCCTTTCCTGATCAAGGATATTGCCGTGGCCATGGCCGGCAAGAAAATGGAAATGGGCAGCCGCCTGGCGGCCGGCCATGTGGCGCCAGCCGACTCATTCCTGATGACGCAGTTCCGCCGCGCCGGCCTGGCCACCATCGGCCGCAGCACCACCCCTGAAATGGCGTTTGCCACCACCACCGAAGCCGTACTGTACGGCGCCACGCGCAATCCCTGGGACCTGGCACTGAGCCCGGGTGGCTCCAGCGGCGGCGCGGCAGCGGCCGTGGCCGCCGGCATCGTGCCGCTGGCCCATGCAACGGACGCAGCCGGCTCGATCCGCGTGCCGGCCGCGTCAACCGGCCTGTTCGGCCTGAAGCCGAGCCGTGGCCGGGTCTCGAACGGACCGGCGATGGATGAAATCTTCAGCGGCCTGGGCGTGCAGCTGGGCGTCAGCCGCAGCGTGCGCGACAGCGCCGCCTTGCTGGACGCGGTACAGGGCGTGATGCCGGGCGAGCCGTATGTCACGGCCGCGCCAGGCCACACTTGGCTGTCGCAGGTCAGCGCACAGCCAGGCAGGCTGCGAATCGGCGTGATGCGCACCGCCTGCGATGGGCAGCGCCCCGACGCCGAAGTGGGCACGGCGCTGGACGACGGCGTGCGCCTGCTGGAAAGCTTGGGTCACCATCTGGAAGACGCCGCGCCGCCGCTGGGCGTATCGTGGGAGGCATTTGTGCTGGCCAATGCACGCATCTGGTGCGCCAACCTGGTGGGCTGGATCGATGGCATGGCGCAAGAGCAGGGGCGCGCCATCTCGCTGGCAACGCTGGAACCGGCCACCCTGGCTTGCTATCGCTATGGCCAGGCGGTCTCGGCAGTCGAGTTTGTTGCTGCGCTGTCCGTGCGCAATACCGTCACGCGCCAGGCGGGCGCCTACTTTGCCCACTATGATGTGTTGCTGTCGCCCACCTTGCCGTCGCTGCCGTGGCCGCTGGGGCGCTATGGGCAAAACCAGGAAGCGATGGACGGGTTTGCCTGGACGGCGCGCTTGTTCCAGCACTCGCCGTACACGCCGCTGGCCAATGTGGCCGGCCTGCCTGCGATGTCGGTGCCGCTGGCCATGTCCGGCAATGGCTTGCCGATCGGTATGCAGTTCATGGCTGGCCTGGGCCGGGAAGGCTGCTTGCTGCGACTGGCGGGCCAGCTGGAACGGGCCGCGCCGTGGGCGCAGCGGCGTCCACCGGTGTGGGCAGGAAACAAGTAGTCCGCAAGGCATGCATGACCTTTGATACAGGTCAAAACGCCCCTCATTGTCGGCATTTCCATGTAACTTAGTTCGCTGGCCGGCATCTTATCCTTCATCACATGGCGCGGCACTGGCCGGGACTGGAGCGATAAAGTGACAAGCAAAAAATTCCTTTACATGGTGGAGCGTCTGTACCGCGCCGGCCAGCGCATGGATGCGGCCAAATCGATCCAGGAGCGGGTGCTGGCGGCGCGCTGGCTGACGGCCTGGAACAGGGCCTTGCAGACCGAGCACGCCAGGAATCTCCATCTTTAAGCAGCATCGGGACGGTCCGTCATGACACCAGCAAACAGCCATCTTTCCACCTCGGTCTGGCAAGCCACGGCGGCGCCAGTCATCCCTGCGCCTTTGCCTGGCGATGCCACAGCCGACGTCTGCGTGATCGGCGCCGGCATTGCCGGCCTGACCAGCGCCTGCCTGCTGGCCAGGCACGGCCTGAAAGTCATCGTGATCGACGCCGCAGGCATCGGCACGGGCGAAACGGGCCGCACTACCGCGCATTTCTTTCCTCCTGACGAATGGTATGGCGGCATTGAACAGTCGTTCGGCCCGGCACAGGCGCGCCTGGTGGCCGACAGTTTTGCGCGCGCCATCGACATGGTCGAGTCCATTATTTCCAGCGAGTCCATCGATTGTAAATTTGAACGGCTCGATGGCTATCTGTACGCCTTGCCCGGCAATGGCAAGCACGATATTGACAAGGAATTGGCGGCGGCCCTGCGTGCAGGCGTACTGGCAGAGCGGCACGAGCGCGTGCCGGGCTTGTCGTTCGACACCGGCCCCTGCGTACGTTACCAGGGGCAGGCGCAATTTCATCCGCTGATGTATCTGCATGGACTGGCGCGCGCCATCCTTGCCCACGGCGGCGCAATCTACGGCCAGACCAGGGCGCTCAAGCTTGAGGGCAACATCAACGAGCAGCGCGTGACGACCGAGCGCGGCGAGATACGCGCCAGGTCGGTGGTCGTTGCCACCAATACGCCGTTCAACAACCGCTTCGTGCTGCATACGAAACAGTCGGCCTATCTCACTTACGTGGTGGCGTTTGCCGTGCCCAAGGGCAGCGTGCCGCGCATCCTGCTGTGGGATACAGGCGATCCCTACTATTACATACGGCTGGAAACCTCGGGCGCGCCGCCTGGCCATGAAGTGCTGATCGTCGGCGGCGCCGACCACAAGGTGGGCCAGGATGCGCATCCCGAACACCGCTACGCCGGCATCGAACGCTGGGTGCGCGAGCGCTTTCCCATGGCTGCCGACGTACTGTACCGGTGGTCGGGCGAAGTGATGGAGCCGTCGGACGGGCCGGCATTTCTTGGTCGCAATCCCATGGACGAGAAAAATGTCTATGTCATCACGGGCGACTCCGGCAACGGCATGACCCACTGCACCATCGGCGCCATGCTGGTAACGGACCTGATACTGGGCCACGCCAACCCCTGGGCCAGCTTGTACGACCCGGCCCGCAAGGTCACGCGCGGCATGGCAGATTTCGTCGAAGAACAGATCAATACCGCGGCGCAATATGGCGACTGGGCCAAGGGCGGCGAAGTGCAGTCCGGGCAGCAGCTGGCGCCAGGCGAGGGCGCCATCATCAACCAGGGACTGCAAAAGGTCGCCGTCTACCGCGATGACCAGGGCGCCTTGCACGCGGTCACGGCCAAGTGTCCGCACCTGGGCTGCTTGGTACATTTCAACTCGGCCGAGCGCTCCTGGGACTGCCCATGCCACGGTTCGCGCTTCAGCATCAGCGGTGCCGTCCTGCACGGACCGTCCTATGCGCCGCTGGATCCGGTGCGCCTGGAAGGGCCCACCTGATACGTCGGCACAATATGGTCAAGCGGCAAAGCGGCTGAACTGCTGCGCTTGCAAGCGGCCGCGCAGGCGTTCCCACAGGCGGTCATGGAAAGGCAGCACGATCACATTGCATATTGGCTCGATCACCGCAAGCAAGCCGCCAAAGGCAGCCGAGCCCGTGGCCCAGTACATGACGCCAAACGCGACGCCGATATGCAAGCTGGTCTGGCTGACTTTTTCACCCACCAGGGCAAACAGCGCCAAGCGGCTGCTGGACTGGCGGTGGCGGATCGCATGCCAGGCTTTTTCATGCCAGGGCAGCACGGCGACATTAATCACCGGCTCGATAATGGCTGCCAGCCCCCCGAGCGCCAGCGAACCGGTCAGCATATAAGCCAGGCCGAACGCGATCGACATATGGGTGACAATCTGGCTGAATGTTTTAATGGCAGTAAACAAGGGAGGCTCCTTTCTGTACAAGCTGATCCTTGATTTAGATAGTAACGATTCGCATTTACAAAAGAAAGCGAAATCTTTCAATGCTTTCAATAGAAAAGGACTATTGACCGCGCAGTGGCACCAGGGAGGGGCAGGGCAGCAGCAGTTGTTGCTGCCCTGCCGCAATACCGCTCAGAACGGACGTCAGGACCGCAGATGCCTGGCTGGCGTGCCATTTCCCGTCAGAAATTCGATGAACTCCAGACGCTGGCCGGCGCCCTGAACCACGGCGGCGCACGTGCATAATGCAGCGGTCAAAGCGGCTGTGGCCCGTATCGACGCTAATCTGGGCAAGCGCGCCCGCAGTCATGGAGACGCAGCGCCGGTTCCGCAGCGGCACGCTGGAGGAAGCACCCGTAAACAGTTGAAACAGTTGGTATTGTCGAGTATGTCGGCGAACGACGGGATGGCTACGCCTTCAGCAAGTCAGGCTGGTTGAACAACTCGTTGATGAGTTCACAAACGATATCAAAGCTCCGGCCGACGTTCGGACGAAGATTATCTGTGCCATGGGCATGCATATTTCTCAACTGCGGGAGTGCGGTGATAATACGCCCGATCCAGTCGAATTGAAGCTCCGCCTCGGTTGGCTGCACATTTGTGTAGTCAACAACGCGGTGATTCAAACCTTCCTCGTTCATTCTACGTATCTCGGCACGACGATGGCGATCCCGTGCCATTTCCAGCGCACGTTCACCTCTGTCGCTCAAGCGCTCGTTAGCGATCAATCCATTGGCGCTAGCGGCACGCAATAACTTCGCCAAGCCCCGCGGCGGTTCATCTCCTGTAAAGCTTGCCAAACGCAAGCGCGCCGCCATTTCCAAGCTCGCCAGAATATGCTGTTCCGCCACCATGTTGAAGCGATACACATGCGATGCATAAACGAACAGGTTCCTGCCAGTCTCGAAATGAGTCCGCACTTCGTCAGGAACATCAGCAGAGAGGGTGAATTGGACGATATAGCCGATCCGTTGTTCAGGGTTTGGTGTTGAGTGCGAGGATCTGCCTCCCGCACGTTGCCTGGAGTACGAACTCTATCGCAGCTGTCGATCATTTTTGATCCTGTGTGGTTGTGTTAGAGAGGAAGTGCACCGGTCAAAAAGACGGACCAGCATGCTTACGCAAAATCGCATTTGCGATTGAAGAAATGGTAAAAAGACAATTTTCGCAAATTGCATCATAACTTCGCATAATTTATATTATGTAAAATTACGTACTTGGGGAAGGAAGGCTTTCGCTCATGTCCTACAAAGGGTAACTTTTTAAGCCACAGCCAACGCTGGCTCTTGCATCCATGGAGCCAGCGCGCAGAATCAATACCGACAAATTTCAACCATTCATCCGCTCAAACAAGCCCTCGCCCATCTTGCGTGCGCCCGCCGCCAGCCCTACCAGGACCTCATCCTGGCCGCTTGCCAGCTGCAGCAGCGCTTCGGTCGCAAAATCTTGCGGCGTCATCATGCGCTGGCCCGCCGTGCCGGCGCTGCGATCGTTGCCGCCCAGCCCTGTGTCGACGATCGGTGGCGCCAGTTCCACCACCCGCACCGCAGTTGCCTTCAGTTGATGGCGCAGTGTAAGCGTAAACGAATGCATGGCTGCCTTGGTGGCGCAATAGACAGGAAGGTCGGCGATCGGCGCGTAGGCCAGCGCGGAAGTGACGTTGATGATGGTGGCCGATGATTGCTGTTTCAGCAGCGGCAGCAGCTCGCCGATAAGTCGCACGGGTGCGGTGAAATTGGTTGCCACTTCCTGCTCAAGACCGGCCAGCGCATCGGCGTCGCTGAACAGGCGGCGATGCTGGATGCCGGCGTTGTTAACCAGTATGTTGAGCTGCGGATGCTCGCTGCTCAGCCAGTTCACCATGGCCTGGCGGCTGGCCTGGTCGGTGATGTCGCAGACCCGTATCAGCAAGTCCGGCACCTGTGCTTGCCCCTGCAGCAGCGCCGCTTCGCTGCGCCCGCAGATAATGACGCGGTTGCCGCGTTCTGCCGGCTGGCGCGCCATTGACAGGCCGATGCCGGCGCCACCGCCGGTAACAAGGATGGTGTTGGATGTCAGGTTCATGTCGGTGTTCTCTTCAATTGGTCAATTTCCAGGTTGTAATCAAGCGCAATCGCGCTGCCGGCAGGGATGGTCCGGCAGCGCGCGCCACTGCCGGATCAATTGGCGCCGGTGACTTGGGTAGCGCTGGTCGAGGAAGTCCAGGCTGTCGATGTGATCGAGGTGAAAAATGCGAAACACGCCATCCGACTCGCACCTTGCCGCCACTGACCAGCGCGAAGCCACGAAACCCAGCATCACGGGCCAGATGGTGTCGTCGACCGTGGCGGCAGGCGCTACCGCAGCCCCCTCTTCCCGATACGCCAGGCGCAGCTTGCGTTGTTCCCGCACCGCGAGGCGCAAACGGCCCAGATCGGCGCCGGCAAGATCCTGGGCGCCCTGATGGCGGCTGATGAACAGGCCGTTGTCATCGAATGTGCGGCGCATCTCGGGCGCCAGCACCGCGTCGATCTTGGCCAGCGCATCCTGCACGGCGCGCGCCATGCCGGTGTCGGCATGGCGGCTGACCCACTGGGCGCCGGCCACCAGCGCGTGGATTTCGTCTTCGGTCAACGCCAGCGGCGGCAGGCTGAAGCCCGGCTTGAGCAGATAGCCCACGCCCGCCTCGCCGATGATGTCGGCGCCCATGCCCTGCAAGGTGGCGATATCGCGGCGCAAGGTGCGCAGCGACACGCCGGTGTCGCGCGCCAGCACGCTGCCCGCCACCGTGCCGCGATGGCGGCGCAGCATTTGCATCAGGTCGAACAGGCGGTGGCTGCGCGTCATCTCAGCCCATCCGCACGACAGCTTTGCCGCGCAGGCGCTGGCCGCCTTCGATGGCCGCGATCAGGGCAATCGCCTCGCTCAACGGCACTTCCCTGGCGATCGTCAGGTGCAGGCTGCCGTCGCCGGCGGCGCGGGCCAGCTCGTCGAGCAGTTCAGGTCTCGGCGTGCACACCACCATCTTGAGCCGGCGGCTGAACAGGGCCTTGATGAATTTGCCGGGCGTGGGATGCAGGTCGAGCAAAACGCCGCCTGGCTTGAGCAAGCTGAAACCGGCGCCGCTGTCCATGCTGGCGGCTGTGTCGAAGACTGCGTCGTAACGTCGGCGCAATTGCGACAGATCGGCTTGGCGGTAGTCGAGCACGTTTTCCACGCCGAACACATGGGCGCGCGCCATATCGGCGGCGCTGCACGTGCCCGACACCCGTATGCCGTGCTTGCGCGCAATTTGCACGGCGGCTTCGCCGACCGCGCCCATGCAGCCATTGATGAAGACATGCTGGCCGGCGACCAGGCCGGCCTTGTCGATCAGGGCGTTCCAGGCGGTGATGCCGGGCGAACCGAGGCAGGCGGCCTGGTCGAAACCGACGTTGGCCGGTTTCAGGACCAGCGCGCTTTCGCTGGCAATCGCCGCTTGGCCCAGTGCGCCGCATTGCTTGAAGCGGGCCTGGCCGAATACCTCGTCGCCGACCTGGAAGCGCGTCACGCCAGCGCCGACCGACATCACCGTACCGGACAAATCCATGCCCATGGCGCGCGGAAAGCGTTTGCCGGTGACGATGCGCATCTCGCCCTGGCGCAGTTTCCAGTCGATCGGGTTGATGGCGGCAAACCTGACGCGCACCGCCACCTCGCCCTTGCCCGGCGCCTCTGGCGTGAACTGTTCAAGGCGCATGACGTCCGGGCCGCCATATTGCTGGTATTCAATCCGTTTCATGCGGGTCCTGCTTTCTGTAGTGGGGTAAAGCGCCACTCTAGCTGGCCTTGGTGCCATTTTTTGTCACCATGGTGACGATCATGACGATCAAGCGGGCAAATGATCGAGCAATTTGTCGAGCGTGATGGGGTAGTTGCGCACGCGCACGCCGGTGGCGTTGTAGACCGCATTGGCGATCGCCGCCGCCACGCCGCTGATGCCCAGTTCGCCTACGCCTTTGGCCTTCAGCGGCGAGATGGTCTCGTCCACCTCGTCGAGGAAAATCACCTCCTGGTGCGGCATGTCGGCGTGCACCGGCACCTCATAACCGGCCAGGTCGTGGTTGACGAAAAAACCATGGCGCTTGTCGACCACCAGTTCCTCCATCAGCGCCGCGCCGGCGCCCATCGTCATGCCGCCAATCACCTGGCTGCGCGCGGTTTTCGGATTCAGGATGCGCCCCGCCGCGCACACGGCCAGCATGCGCCGCAAGCGGATTTCGCCGGTGGCGGCGTCGACCGCGACTTCGACAAAATGCGCGCCAAAGGTCTGCTGTACATAGCGCTTGGCGAGGTCGCCATATTCCATCGCGTCCTCGCCAGCCAGTTCGCCGTCTTTTGCCGCCTGGGCCAGGGCAAAAGACCGATCATCCTGCGTCACCCGCCCATCGGCGAACTGCGCGCGCTGCGCGTCCAGGCCGAGTTCGGCCGCCACCAGCGCGCGCAGCTTGACGCAGGCCGCGTACACGCCCGCCGTCGACGAGGCAGCGCCCCACTGGCCGCCCGATCCCGACGACTCGGGAAAGGCCGAGTCGCCCAGCCTGACGACCACCTGGTCCATGCCGACGCCCATCATTTCGGCCGCAGTCTGGGCGATGATGCTGTAGCTGCCGGTGCCGATATCGGTCATGTCGGTCTCGACGGTGACGATGCCCTTGCCGTCCAGCCGCACCCTGGCCGCTGATTTGGTGATCGGCGCGCCACGAATGGCCGCCGCCACGCCAATCCCCAGCAGCCAGCGCCCTACCCGCCTGCTGGCCGGTGTTCGATTGCGCTGCTGCCAGCCAAAGTGCGCTGCGCCGGTTTGCAGGCATTGCACCAGTTGCCGGCGCGAAAATGGCCGCCGTGGGTTGGCCGGGTCGACCTGGGTGTCATTGATAATGCGAAATTCGACCGGATCCAGCCCCAGTTTTTCCGCCATCTCGTCCATCGCGATTTCGAGCGCCATCATGCCCGGCGCTTCGCCGGGCGCACGCATGGCGCTGCCTTCCGGCAAGTCGAGTTGGGCCAGGCGCAGGCGCGTCATGCGGTTGGCGCCGGCATACAGCACGCCGGTCTGGATGGTGGCCGCTTCCGGCCTGCCGCCGGCCAGGTTGCCGGACCAGCTTTCATGCCCGATGGCAGTGATCCTGCCATCCCTGCCGGCGCCGATGCGCAGGCGCTGCAAGGTGGCCGGCCGGTGCGTGAGGTTGTTGAACATCAGCGGGCGCGGCAAGGTCACCTTGACCGGCCGCCCCACCGCGCGCGCGGCCAGTGCGGCCAGCACGGCGTCGCAGAGGATCGTGCCCTTGCCGCCGAAGCCGCCGCCGATATAGGGCGAAATGATGCGTACATTTTGCTTCGCGATGCCGAGAGTCTTGGCGATATCGCGCACGCCCCAGTTGATCTGCTGGATCGCGGTCCATAACGTCAGTTGCTCACCGTTCCAGGCGGCGATGGTGGCGTGCGGCTCCATCATGGCGTGCGCCTGGTCGGGCGTGGCGTACTCGGCATCCAGCCGCACGGGTGCGGCGGCAAACGCGCCGATAAAGTTGCCTAGCTCGCTTTCCGGCGGCGGGCCGAAGGCGGCCGGCCTGGCCACCGGCGCGCCGGCCCTGGCGGCGGCCAGGTCGAACGCGCCCGGCTCGCGCACATACTCCACGCGCACCAGCTGCGCCGCCGCGCGCGCCTGTTCCAAGGTCTGCGCCACCACCACCGCGACGGCCTGGTGATAATGGTCGACCTGCGGCCCGGCCAGCGCGCGCGCCACATAAAACGCGCCGCGGTCAAGCTTGCCGGCGTTGCCAGCATGGACCACCGCCAGCACGCCGGGCGAACCCTTGGCTTGCTCAATATCGATCGCCGCGATGCGGCCCTTGGCGATGCCGGCCCCGACAACATAGCCATAGGCGGCGTTCGGCGCGGCCGCATGTTGTTCATAGGCATAGGTGGCGCGCCCGGTCACCTTGAGCGGGCCGTCGACCCGGTCCAGCGGCTGGCCGATGACTTTCAACTGGTCGATCGGATTGGTGGTAGCTGGCTGGTCAAATTTCATGCGGTCTCCTTGCGTGCCTGGTCCAGCACCGCCTTGATGGTGCGCTGGACCAGAATGATCTTGTAAGCGTTGTCAGGCGTGGTCCTGGCGCCGGCCATCAGCAGCGCCGCGACCGCTTGCGCGCCCTGCGGCATGGCCGCTTCCGCCGCCTCGATGCGCCAGGGTCTTGCCGCCACGCCGCCCAGGGCGATGCGCCCGCTGCCGTCCGCCTGCACGATGGCGCCGACCGACACCAGCGCGAACGCGTACGAGGCGCGGTCGCGCACCTTTTGATAAATATGGACGCCGCCGACGGGTTTGGGCAAGGTGACGCCGGTAATCAGCTCGCCAGGCTCGATCACCGTCTCGCGCTGCGGCGTGTTGCCCGGCAGCGTATAAAAGTCGGCGATGGGAATGCGCCGGCCCGCGCTGTCGGCGCGCATCGTGGTCACCGTGGCGTCGAGCGCCCGCATGGCCACCGCCATGTCGCTCGGGTGGGTGGCGATACAGGCGTCGCTGGCGCCCAGCACCGCATGGCTGCGCGAAAAGCCGCCGATGGCCGCGCAGCCGCTGCCTGGCTGGCGTTTGTTGCAGGGCAAGTTCGTATCGTAGAAATACGCGCAGCGCGTGCACTGCAGCAGGTTGCCGGCGGTGGTCGCCTTGTTGCGCAATTGGCCCGAGGCGCCGGCCAGCAGCGCGCGCGACAGCAAGGCATAATCGCGCCGCACGCGCGTATCCGACGCCAGGTCGGCATTGCGCACCAGCGCGCCGACATGCAGGCCGCCGTCCGGCGTGGCCTCGATGCCGTCCAGGCCCAGGCCATTCACGTCGATCAAATGGCTTGGCGTTTCGATATCGAGCTTCATCAGGTCCAGCAAATTGGTGCCGCCGGCGATAAATTTCGCACCCGGCCGGCGCCCTGCCAGCGCTGCGCCGGCGATAGATTGCGCGCGTTCATAGGTAAAAGCCCTCATGCGCCACTCCCGGCGACTTCGGTAATGGCGTCGACGATATTGGAATACGCGCCGCAGCGGCAGAGATTGCCGCTCATGCGTTCGCGCAGTTCGCCGGCCGTCAGCCGCACCGGCGCTTCAAGATTGGCAGTAACATGGCTGGGCACGCCCGCCTTGACTTCGGCCAGCACCGCCACCGCCGAACAGATCTGCCCCGGCGTGCAGTAACCGCACTGGTAACCGTCGTGCTTGATAAAAGCCGCCTGCAGCGGGTGCAGCGACTGCGGCGTACCCAGCCCCTCGATGGTGGTGACGCTGTCGCCCTCGTGCATTACCGCCAGGCTCAGGCAGGAATTGATGCGGCGGCCATTGACCAGCACCGTGCACGCGCCGCACTGACCATGGTCGCAGCCCTTCTTGGTGCCCGTCAATTGCAGGTGTTCCCGCAAGGCATCGAGCAAGGTGGTACGTGTGTCGAGGATGAGTGCTTGCTGCTGGCCATTGATGGTGAAGCTGACCTGGTGCGGGGCCGGGCCGGCATCCGTGGCGCCGAACTGGGCGTTCGCGCTCGCACTCGCGCTCAAAGGCACCAAGGTGGCGGCGACGGTGGCGCCGCTGCTGACCAAAAAATCGCGCCGCTGCATGTCGGCAGTGTGAGGATCGTGCATGTCGGTGTCCTGGAGATGGTTGGCTTGCGCCCAGCTTGACACAGGCGCCCTGCGCACGATATCCGGATGCTGCCGACTTATTGCCTGTTCTTCTCGAAGTGCGCCGTGCACACTGGCTGGCGCCTGGCCTGCACGCGTATGATGATTGCCTGAAGAATCCACTCCGACTGACGAGGCAAAGCCATGACCCCCGACCCAGAACCCGCGCGCCGCCAGCTTGCTGGCAAGCTGGCGTCATTGATCGGCACCGCCGAGAGCATGCTGCTGGCGGTGCCCGGCCTGACGATCTACCGCCATGCGGCGCCCACCGAGGCCTATTCGAGCACCTACCAGCCCAGCATCGCGCTGGTGGCGCAAGGCAGGAAGCAGGTCGACCTGGGCCAGACCCGGTTCGTCTACGATGAATCACACTTCCTGCTGACGTCGCTCGACTTGCCCGTCACCAGTCGCGTGATCCAGGCCAGCGCCGGGCGCCCGTACCTGTGCGTGCGGCTGGCGTTCGACATGGCGATGGTGCGAGAACTGCTGGCACAGGGCACCTTGCCGGCGGCCCGGGAACAGACGGGCGCGCTGGCGATGACACTGGGCCGGACCACGGCGCCGCTGCTCGATGCCTTCGGCCGCCTGCTGGACCTGCAGCATGCGCCCGGCGAGATCGCTTTTCTCGGCGACCTGCTGGCGCGCGAGATCATCTACCGCGTGCTGCAAAGTACCGAAGGCTCGCGCCTGCGCGCTATCGCGACCCTGGGCGAACACGGCCAGCGCACGGCGGCGGTGGTCGAATGGATCAGGCAACACTACGCCAGGCCGCTGCGGCTGGATGAACTGGCCGGCGTGGCCGCCATGGGCCAGTCCACCCTGCACCGGCATTTCCGCGCCCTGACGTCCATGACGCCGCTGCAATACCAGAAACAGCTGCGCCTGCATGGCGCGCGCCGGCTGATGCTGACCGAAGGATGGGACGCATCGAGCGCCGCCTTCGAGGTCGGCTACGAAAGCGCGAGCCAGTTCAACCGCGAGTACAGCCGTTTTTTTGGCCGTTCGCCGATGCGCGATATGAAGGCGCTACGCACGCCGGAGGGTGGCTAGCGCCTGAGTTTGTCGTCGCCTTCCGCAACCGCCAGCCGCTCCCGCAGCTCGCGCTGTTCCGTTTCAAGTTGCGCCAGACGCTCGCGCAGCGGCGCCACCGCTGCACTGACTTCCTGCTCGGTATAGCGCGGCGTGATGTGCTGCGGGCAATTCCAGTCAAAAGCCTGCAGGCGCAGCCGGTAGATGCGCTCGATTTTGGCGCCATACGCGGTGTCGGTGACCTGCGCTGTCAGTGCCGGCTCGTCTTCTGGTCCCAGTATTTCGACATGCATGTAGATTTTCAGGCGCGCGCGCCGGGTGTAGTCCATCAGGAACAGGCAGGCACGGTCGTTGGTGGCCAGGTTGCCGGTGCTGATGTACTGGCGGTTGCCGCGGTAGTCGGCAAACGCCAGCGTCTGCGCGTCTATCAGCTTGAGAAAGCCGCGCGGCCCGCCCCGGTGCTGCACATAGGGCCAGCCGGTCTCGGACACCGTCGCCATGTAAAAGCTGTCACGTGCGGCGATAAACGCCGCTTCGCTGTCGGTGAAGCGGTCGAACTCGCGGTGGCCCTTGAAGTCCTGCCAGGCATGATCGGCGCCCATGCTGGCCTGTGCGGCGAGCACGCCGGGCGTGATGGCGATATCGAGAAAACCATAAGTCATGGGAAACCTCCGCATTAACGCGCGCCAGGAAAGGCGCGGCAGCGGCCATTATCAAGCGTCCCGCCAAATCTGATAATCCCTTGAAATCGAGATTCATCCTGTCAATAAATGGAAGAATGCATGGCCCGGTGCAAAGCGATGCCTGGCTCATCAGCACTTGTAAACTGCTACACTACGGTAACTATGACATTCTTACCCTCTATCGCACATGAATAACGTTGACGCCCTGGTCAGGACCGGCATCGCCGGCCTCGACGACATACTTTTCGGCGGCATTCCGCGCAATAACAACATCATCGTGGAAGGCGCGCCCGGTGCCGGCAAGACCACGCTGGGGCTCGGTTTCATCCATGCCGGCGCGGCGCAATACAATGAACCGGGGGTGATCGTCTCGTTCGAGCTCGACGAGGCCAAGCTGCTGCGCGACGCGGCCGGCTTTGGCTGGAACCTGCAGGCGCAGATCGACCTGGGGCTGATCAAGATCATCCAGACCAGCCCGGCCGTGCTGCTGGCGGAATTCCGCAATACCGATGGCGCGTTTGCAACAGCCCTGCGCGAGATGGGTGCGCGCCGTTTGCTGATCGATGGCCTGACGCCGATGCGGCTGTACGCCGAAGTCCACGACCTGCCATTTCGCGAAGACATCCACGTGCTGATCGAAGGCCTGAACCGGCTCGGCGTGACGACCATGGTGACGGCCGAGCGCGACGAGTCGATCGCCGCGCCGGCGCACGAGCGCTTCGTGTTCGACACCATCATCGAGTTGTCGCGCGCCGAACAGCGGCGCCGGGTCGAGCGCCGGCTGACGGTAGCCAAGTCGCGCGGCCAGGATTTCATTGCTGGCAGCCACACCATGCGCATCGAGGCGCACGAAGGCGTGCATGTGTACCGCCGCGCGCAGTCGCGCCCGCTGCTGCTGAACGACCAGCCCACCTCGGACCGGCGCATCTCGGTCGGCGCGCCGGCCATCGACATGCTGATGGACGGCGGCCTGTACGAAGGTTCGGTGACCATGGTCAGCGGCATTTCCGGCACCGGCAAGACGGTGCTGTCGGTGCAGTTCCTGACCGCTGCCGTGAAGGCCGGCCACAAGACACTGCTGGTGACGCTCGACGAACATCCGCGCCAGCTTGCCCGCAATGCCGCCTCGCTGGGCTTCGACCTGGACGGCATGCAGGCACGCGGCGAACTGTTTTTGCTGTACGAGTCGCCACTGGAACTGGAACTGGACGTCCATTTCGACCGCGTCATCAAGCTGGCCGAACAGGAAGGCATCGATTGCATCGTGTTCGACTCGATCGCCGTGTATGAAATGGCCAGCCGCACCGAGGTGGCCGACTACCTGTACGCGCTGGCGACCCACTTCAAGAACCGCCTCTCTACCGTGTTCTTCAACTACGAAAGCCCGGAGCTGCTGGGCCTGTCGCAGATCAGCGAAGAACTCAAGGGCTCGCACCTGGTCGACAATATCATCTTGCTCAATTACGTCGAGATCTCCACCGTGCTGCGCCGCGCCATCGCCATTCCGAAGGTGCGCGGCAGCCGTAACCTGCAGGTGACGCGCGAGTACGTGATCGCCAGGGGCGGCCTGTCGCTGCTCGATGAAGACCGCTCGGAAGCGGCGCGCACCAACGCCGTGCCGCAACTGCCGTTTTCAGCGTATTCGAGCCTGCTGTCGCGCTCGCCTACCCGGCAAAGTCCGGCGATCGAATCGGCCGTCGTCAATGGCGAAGAGTTGCCCGATTCGGTCGTGCTGCCTCGCAAAGCGACTTCGTGATCAGCATCGCCGAACCCGATTTTCACCAGGTCGACTGGGAAGAGTGGCGCACGCCGTTGCTGCAGGTGTGCCAGGCCAGCGGCATGGTGGTGTCCGCCTGGGACATTGCGGGCGTGCGCCAGGTCGGCCCCTTGCTGTCGTCGCGCACGGCGCAGTTGCTCGGCACCTCGACCTTGTGGCGCGACGACGGTGCTGGCACCGAAGCCGAGCGGCGCATCGTGGCGCGCATGGCCGCCGGCCAGGATGATGCGGACGCCACGGCGGAGGAACTGTTCCATGGCATGCAGATTTGCAGCCTGCCATTGACGCGCGCCGGCTACCGTTATGGCGTGCTGGTGTTCGGCTGGTGTTTTCGCGATTTCAGCTCCCCCATGGAGTGCGAGCGCCTGGCCAACCTGGTCGGCATATCGGGCCGGACGCTATGGCGCGAAGTGCGGCTTGAAGCGCCGCTGACCGACGCGCGCCTGGCCACCTACCGCGAATTGCTGCGCACCCTGGCCGGTTCGCTCGACCGCCAGCGCGACACCATCGATGAACTGAATCGCGTCAGCCGCACGCGCGACCTGTTCCTGGCCACCGTCTCGCATGAAATGCGCACGCCATTGTCGGCCCTGTCGATGCGGGTCGACCTGCTGCTGCACACCATGCGCGACATGCCGCCGGCGCTGCAGGCGTCCTTGCTGGCGATGCGCGTGCACGTGCGCCAGGAAGCGGCCATGGTGGAAGACCTGATCGACGCGGCGCGCACCCTGACCGGCACCATGTCGATCGCAAGAGCGACGGTATCGCTGGGACGCATCGTGCGCGACGCGGTCGCCACGATAGAAACCATGGCCAACGAAAAGCGCATTGTTTTTTCCGTCATGCCGGCCAATTACGGCGACCATATCGAACTCGACGCCGATCCACGCCGCTTGCAGCAGGTGCTGTGGAACCTGCTGCTGAACGCCATCAAATTTACGCCGCAAGGCGGCAGCGTGGGCGTGATGATCGATGGCGACCAGGATGGCGTGCGCATCCGCGTGCACGACAGCGGCCAGGGCATTGCGCCGGAAGACCTGCCGCATGTGTTTGGCGCATTCACGCTGCAAAGCCACGCCAATGCCAGCGGCCTGGGGCTGGGCCTGTATATCGCGCGCCGCATCGTCGAACTGCACGGCGGCACGATTGCCGCCAGCAGCGCCGGCAAGGACCTGGGCACCAGTTTCACGATTTACCTGCCAACGCGCCAGAGCGCCCTGCTGCCCTCGCCAACCGTCTGAAGGAATGCGCTTGAAACCAGTTTCCCTGCTGCTGGCACTGTGCTGCCTGTTCAACAGCGCCCAGGCCGCCACCGCTGCGCCTGCCGCCTATATGCTGCCCGCAACCGAGGTGCGCGAACTGCGCGCGCAAGCGCTGCAGCGCGACTACCAGCTGTTTGTCGCCCTGCCCGATTCCTACCGCGAAGGCAGCAAGCGCTATCCGGTGGTGTTCGTGGTCGATGCCGATTATTCGTTCGCCGTGGTGCGCAATATTGCCCAGCGCCTGGCCAAACATGCAGGCATGGAAGAAGTCATCGTGGTGGGCCTGTCATATGCGAAGGGCGATGGAGGCGTCTACAGCCGCCGGCGCGACTATACGCCAAGCACGCCGCGCAAGCATGACTACCGCTCCGACATGCCGGGGCGCCAGCCGGCCTTTGGCGAAGCGCCCGCGTATGCCAGATTCATCTCGGGCGAGGTGTTTCCGCTGATCGCCAGCCAGTACCGCGCCAACATGGGGCGCAAGATCTTCGTCGGCCATTCCTACGGCAGCCTGCTGGGCCTGCAGATCATGCTGACCGAACCGCGCACCTTCGAGCATTACATCCTGGGCAGCCCTTCGCTATGGTACGACGCTGGCGTGATGTTCGAGCGCGAACAGGCCTATGCCAGCAGCCACAAGGACCTGCCCGCTTCCGTGTTCTTCGGCATCGGCGGGCTGGAGCGCCTGCCTGCCGGCAAGAAACGCTCGCGCTCCGAAGAAGACGCCGACATGGTCGCCGATCTGCAGGAGTTCAACCAGAAATTGAAGGCGCACAAATTCGCCGGCTTGACAACGCGCCTGCGCGTGTTCGACGACGAAGACCATGCCAGCGTGTTTCCAATGGTGCTGACACACGGCTTGCGCGCTTACCTGAAGTCAAAATAAGCGTGCAGCAAGCGTACCGAGGCGGCGCAGCGCCGCCTCGATGGCGTGATCAAAAGGCAAGCCGCAGCTGAGCCGTACATGGTCGCGGTAGTCGCCATTGCTTGAGAATACATGGCCGGGCATCACGCCCACGCTTTGCGCCAGGGCCTTGCGTGAAAACACGGCCGCGTCGCTGCCCGGCGGCAGCTGTATCCATAGCGACAGGCCGCCGCGCTGCTCGCCCATGCGGGTGCCGGCTGGCCAATGCCGGTCGATGGCGGTGCGCATGCGGCTGGCGTTGCCGGCCAGCGCGCGGCGCAGTTTGCGCAAATGGCGCTCTAGGTCGTGGCGCGCCAGGTAGTCGCTGATGGCCAGCTGCGGCAGGGCCGCATTGCCGACGGTGGAAAAATACTTGGCGCGCAGCAGTTCGCCGGTCCAGGCGCCGCCCAGCATCCAGCCCACGCGCAGGCCCGGCGACAGGGTCTTGGAAAAGGAACTGCAGGTGATCACGGCACTGCCATCGTTCCAGCGCCGCAACGGCGGCGGCCGGCTGTCGTCCCAGGCCAGGTCGCCGTAGATATCGTCTTCGACCAGCACAGTGCCATGGCGCGCACAGCATGCCAGCAGCGCTTGCTTGGTGCTGGCGTCCAGGCTGAGCCCCAGCGGATTGGAAAAATTCGGCACCATCACGGCCGCGCGCACCGCTTGCCCCGCCAGCAGGGTTTCCAGCAAGGCCAGGTCCAGGCCGCCAGAAGCCAGGCGCGGCAATTCCAGCACCTGCAATCCCAACGTGGCCACCGTTTGCAAGATGCCCTGATAGGTCGGTGTTTCGACCAGCACGATGTCACCGGGGCGCGTCAGCACGCGCAGGGCCAGGGTGATCGCTTCCATGGCACCGGCCGTGATAATGATTTCATCGGCGTCGACGGTCACGCCCATGCTGGCGTAGCGCTGGGCGATCTGCCGGCGCAGCGGCGCGTAGCCCTGCGGCGGCGCATAGCCCAGTGCCGGCTCGCGCTGGCGGCGCAGGCTGCGCGACAGGGCGGCGGCGATGGTGGCGTCGGGCAACAACGAAGGCGCCGGACGCGCCGCATGCAGCGGCAAAATATTGGCGCTATAGTCGACCAGCAGCAGATCGAGCAAGGCGGGGTTGCTGATCAGGGCCGGCGCGCGCGGCGGCGGCACGCTCGACCACAGGCCCTGGCTGACCGTGCGCACGAAATAACCGATGCGTGGGCGCGCTTCGGCCAGCCCTTCTCGCTCAAGCTGCAAACAGGCCTGCACGGCCGTGGCCGCACTGACCTGGTGGCTGGCGGCCAGCTGGCGGATCGACGGCAGCCGCTCGCCGGGGCGCAAGCCGCCCTGTTGTATCTGCAGGCGCAGCAGCTGGGCCAGGTTTTTGTAAAGCATGGGGCAGTTTCTGTATTGGTCTCTTTCCATCATACCTGCTGCTGTATTGGTCTGCGGAGAAAAACTACACTGGCCTGCCTTGATTACCAGGCGCCACCTCATCATGTCAGCAAGCTCATCACCGCGCAGCACCGCCCTGTGGCAAATGCTCGCCGCGCAATTCTTGATCGCCTCGGTCGGCATCTTTGTCCGCGAAGGTGGCCAGGACCCCGTCACCACCGTATTCTACCGCTGCCTGTTCGGCGCCCTCTTCCTTGGCCTGTGGGGCGTGATGGGCGGCCATCTGCGCGGCATCTTGCAAGACCGCAAGCTGGTGCTGGGCGCCATCGCTTCGGGCGTGCTGCTGGTGCTCAGTTGGGTCAGCCTGTTTGCCGGCATGGCGCGCTCTTCGATCAGCGTATCGACCATGATGTTTTATTGCTACCCCTTCGTGATGATGGTGCTGGCGGCGCTGCTGCTGGGCGAACGCACCCGACCGGCGGACTGGGCCTGGACCTTGCTGGCCTTTCTGGGCCTGGTGGGTTCGGCCAATCCGCAGCGCATGTTTTCCAGCATGGGAGCGAACTACCAGGCCGGCATCGCCCTGGCCCTGCTGGCCGGCGTGCTGTGCGGCGCGTCGCTGTTGCTGTCGCGCCATATCAGCAAACAGCGGGCGATCGCGGTGGTATTCATGCAATGCTGCGTGGGCGCCGTGATGCTGGCGGCGTTTTCCAGCAGCACGGTGCTGCGGCCGGGCAATCACTGGTACTGGCTGGTGGGCCTGGGCGTGATCCACAGCGGCCTGGCGTATGCGCTCAGCTACAGCGCCTACCGGCACTTGGCGGTGGCGACGATTGCGGTGCTGTCGTTCGGCTACCCCTTGCTGGCCCTGCTGCTCGACTTTCTGGTGTATGGCCAGCGCCTGGCCCTGGTGCAACTGGCGGGACTGGGCCTGATCGTGCTGGGCAGCCTGGGCGTCAGCCTGAAGCTGTCGCTGTTCAAAGCGCGTCGAGCTTCGCCAGCATCACGCGCGCCTGCTCCGTAAAACCGGTGATGGCGGCATCGTCCATTTTTTCCAGCTGGCGATAGGCCATGCCGATGCGCGGATTGCGTTCCAGGCTGGCCCTGTTGCGCCGGAAAAAGTCCCAGTACAGCGCGTTGAAGGGGCAGGCCGTCTCGCCCAGCCGGGCCTTTTTATCGTAATGGCAGCCCTTGCAATAGTCGCTCATTCGGTCGATATACGCGGCGCTCGACACATAGGGCTTGGTGGCCAGGAAGCCGCCATCGGCGAACTGGCTCATGCCGACCGTATTGGGCAACTCCACCCATTCAAAGGCGTCGATATAGATGCCCAGGTACCAGCGGTGCACTTCCCCCGGATGCAGGCCCGCCAGCAGGGCGAAGTTGCCGATCACCATTAGCCGCTGGATATGATGGGCGTGCGCCTGCTCCAGCGACTGGGTGATCGCATGCGATAGGCAGTTCATTTTCGTCTTGCCATCCCAGAACCAGCGCGGCAGCCTTCGCTGGTGGCCGAAAAAATTCTTTTCGACATATTCGGGCATATGCGTCCAGTACACTCCGCGCACATATTCGCGCCAGCCGAGGATCTGGCGGATAAAGCCTTCGACGGCCGCCAGCGGCGCGGCGCCGGCCTCGAACGCCGCTTGCGCGCGGTCAACCACCTCGCGCGGATGCAGCATTTTCACGTTCAGCGCAAACGACAGCAACGAGTGGAACAGCCGCCAGGCCTGGCTGCTCATGGCATCCTGGAAGTCGCCGAAATGCGGCAAGCCGCGCGCGATAAAAGCATCGAGCTGCTGCAAGGCTTCAATACGGTTCAAGGGCCACGGCAGCTGGCTGGCCTGCGGCTTGCCGAAGCTGTTCACGCCGGCGTCGACAATCGCCTGCCACAGCAGGGAATGGTCGTGCAGCGTGCGCGCGTCCGGCGGTTCGGCGGGCAGGCCGCGCCACGGCTTGCGGTTGTCGTGGTCGAAATTCCACTGGCCGCCGACCGGCTGTCTGGCGTCTTCCATCAGCACGCCGTGCTTGATTCTCATCTGGCGGTAGAAGAACTCCATCAGCCACTGCTTGCGGCCCTTGAAGATATCGGCCGCTTCGTGCCGGCTGGTGTAGAAATGGTCGGTATCGACCACCAGCCACGGCACCCTGGCAGCGCGGCCGTGCCGGTACAGCTGCTGGTCCAGCCGCCACTCGTCGGGCGCCTGGTATTGCACCGAAGCTGCGCCATGTTCGGCCACCAGCGCATCGAGATTGTCGGTGATGGCCAGCGCGCTGTGCGGCTGGTCGATGGCAATATAGTGGACGCGGTGGCCGGCCTGGCGCAGCTGGCGCGCAAAGTCGCGCATGGCCGCGAAGATGGCGAGGATCTTCTGCGCGTGGTGCAGCACGTAGTCGGTTTCCTGGCGCACTTCCATCAGCACATAAATGATGCTGTCGTCGACCTCGGCAAACCAGCGGTGCTGCGCGTTGAGCTGGTCGCCCAGCACCAGTCGCAAGGTGGTGGTATTGCTGTTCATTACGCAGTCAACAGATAGTAATTGTCGAATTCCTCTTGCGCCACCAGCTTGAAGCCGTGGCGCAGATAGAAACGGTTCGAATCGCTGTCGCGCAGCGCCCCTACTCTCAAAGTCAAGCCTTGCGCCCTGGCTTCGGCGATCACCCTCGCCAGCACGATGGCGCCCAGGCCCCTGCCCTGGCTGTCTGGGTGGATATACAGATGGTCGAGCAGCAAGGCGTTCGGCTCCGGCTTGACGACCACAAAGCCGACGTGCCGGCCCGCCAGCGTGATATGGCGCGTGTGTGCGGGCGAATAGCCGGACAGGAAACGCTCGCGCGCCCGCTGCGGGTCGAAGCGGCCGATGCGCATCAAGCTGTCGCGCATTGCGGCAATGCGCAGCGCGACCAGTTGCTCCGCATCGTCTTCACGCGCCGCTACCAGTGCGATGGTCGTGATGTCCATGCCGGCTTATTCCGTATGAAACTCGCTGGCCGTGGCAAACAGATCCCAGGCTGCAATAAACATGGCCGCCACGATCGGACCGATCACAAAACCGTGCAGGCCGAACAGGGCCATACCGCCGACGGTCGACAGCAGCACCACGTAGTCGGGCATCTTGGTGTCCTTGCCGACCAGCACCGGGCGCAGCAGGTTGTCGACCAGGCCGATCACCAGCACGCCGAAGGCGATCAAGGTCACGCCCTGCCAGATCGAGCCGGTGGCCAGGAAATAGATGGCGACCGGCGCCCACACCAGCGCCGCGCCAATCGCCGGCAGCAGCGACAGGAACGCCATCAGCACGCCCCACAGCAGGGCAGCGCGCACGTCGAGGAACCAGAAGATCAGGCCGCCCAGCGCGCCTTGCGCAATCGCGATCAGGATATTGCCCTTGACGGTAGCACGGATCACGGTGGTGAAATTGTTGAACAAACGCTGCTTGTATTTGCGGCTGAGCGGAATGGCGGCGCGGATGCGCGCGGTCAGCGCGGCGCCGTCGCGCAGCAGGAAGAACAGCAAATACATCAAGATACCCAGGCTGGTCAGGAAATCAAACGTGTACAGGCCGATATTGATGGCTTTCACGGCGACTACCTGGCTCACTTGCGAGGCGCCGGCCGTCAGCTTGTCCTGCAGGCTGGCCAGGTTGGTCAGGTTGAATCGGTCCAGCAGGCTGATCGCCCAGGCCGGCAGCACGCCCATTACCTTGCCGAAGAAGCCGGCCACGGTAATGTCGCCGGCCCTTACCATTTCCACCACCGACGCCACCTGGTTGACCAGCGCGCCCGAGATCAGCGACAACGGCAGGATCACGATCACCAGGATCAGCAGCAGTACCAGCATCGACGACAGGGTCGCCCTGCCCTTGGTTTTCAGCAATACCCAGCGATACACAGGCGCAAACACGATGGCCAGGATCACACCCCAGAAAATGGCGCCCGCATACGGCAGCAAGATCCAGCCAAAAGCGATGGTGACGATGGCCAGCAGCAGCAGGAACGTCTTGTGTTGTAGTGTGAGTTGGCTCATGGATAGTGGCTTATTGATAATCGAAGTTGCACCATGATAAGCCACACCCGCGCGTTTGCCTCACACAAATGTGAGCAACGTTCAATATCCCACAGCCGAGCCCGCCGGACGGCGGCCATCGTTGGCGCCGTAGATATAGCCGGGTAGCACCTTGCCCGAGACGCCCGAGTCATTGCCGGCGCTGGCCGCGCCCACGCCGGCCGCATCGGGCAAGCCCATCATGATCAGTTCGGTCGCGCCCCAGGTGCTCTGCTCCGTCATCTTGTAACCCATGCCGGCCAGGATATTCAAGGTATCGACCGACAGGCCGCGGCGTTCGTAATACACTTGGTCGGGCAGCCATTGATGGTGGATGCGCGGCGCGTCGACCGCTTCCTGCGGCTCCATGCCGTAGTCGATGATGTTCAGCGCCGACTGCAAGGTGATGGTAATGATGCGCGAGCCGCCCGGCGAACCGGTCACCAGGAACACCTTGCCGTCCTTGGTCACCAGCGTGGGCGCCATCGACGACAACGGCCGCTTGCCCGGCGCAATCGCATTGCTCTCGCCCTGCACCAGGCCGTACATGTTTTTCGCGCCGATCTTGGTCGTGAAGTCGTCCATCTCGTCGTTCAGGAAAAAGCCGGTGCCGGGCGCAATCACCACCGCGCCGAAGCGGCCGTTCACGGTATAGGTGGTCGAGACGGCGTTGCCTTCCTTGTCGACCACCGAGTAATGCGTGGTTTCCGGCTTTTCGCCTTGCGCGTTCGGCTGCACCTGGCTTGACGGCGTGGCCTTGTCGGGCAGGATCTGGCTGCGAATCTGCGCCGCATACGATTTGCTGAGCAGATGGTCGACCGGGTTCTGCACGAAATCGGGGTCGCCCAGGTAGGTATTGCGGTCCTTGTAGGCGTGGCGCATGGCCTCGGTCATGTAATGGACCGAAGCGGCCGAGTTGTAGCCCAGCTTTTTCATGTCGTAGCCTTCGAGGATGTTCAGGATCTGGCACAGGGTCACGCCGCCCGAGCTCGGTGGCGGCGCCGAGATGAACTGGTAGCCGCGATAGCTGCATGCCAGCGGCGCCATTTCGCTGGTCGTATAGGCGGCAAAGTCGGCCGCCGTGATCACCCCGCCGCCCTGTTTGGCCGCTTTTTCCACAGCAAACGGTATCGCGCCTTTGTAGAATGCGTCAGGTCCCCGTCTGGCGATCGCCTCCAGCGTATTGGCCAGGTCCTTCTGCACCAGCCGGTCGCCTGGCTGCAGCGGCGTGCCGTCCTTGCGCAGGAAGATGCGCGCCGCTTCCGGATCTTTCTTGAAGTAGGCCACGGTGGTGTCGAGGATGTCAGTGTCGCCGCGGTTCAGAATATAGCCTTCACGCGCCAGCTTGATGGCCGGGGCCAGCACCTGCGCGCGTGTCAGCTTGCCGTACTTGCGCTGCGCATAGTCGAAGCCGGCCACGGTGCCGGGCACGCCGACGGCCAGGTAGCCATGCAGGCTGGCGCCCGGTTTCAGGTTGCCCTCAGCATCCTGGTACATGTTGGCGCTGGCGGCGGCCGGCGCTTTTTCGCGGAAGTTGATAAAGGTGTCCTTGCCATCGGCCAGGTGGATCGTCATGAAGCCGCCGCCGCCGATATTGCCGCAGCAGGCATTGACCACGGCCTGCGCATAGCCAACTGCCACGGCCGCATCGATGGCGTTGCCGCCGCGTTTCAGAATATCAACGCCGACCTGGCTGGCCAGGTGCTGCGACGAGACGACCATGCCATTTTTCGCTTCCACGGCCGGCAACGAGACAGCCTGTACGGAGGTGGAGATGGCCAGGGCCATGACGGTGATGGCCGCTGGGGCCAGGTGGCGCAGAGACATTGCGGTGTTCCTTGATGCTTGAAGAAAGGAGAATGGTACAGGCAGGACATGATTCATGCCCACCTTGTACATCGTTCCTACGGCAGCACCGCCTGCAAACTGGCAAAGTCATACGGTTTTAGCAACACCGCATCGGCTGGCACGCCATCGATTTTTGCCTGTCCGCTGGCAATCACGATATGAATCGACGGGTGCAAGCGGCGCGCCGCTTCGGCCACGGCCGCGCCGGACAGGCCCGGCAAGCCCAGGTCGGTGATCAGGATATCGAACGATGCTGCTTCCAGCGCGGCCAGCGCCGCATGGCCGTCAACCGTTGCCTGCACCTCGTGGCCCAGCAATTGCAGCATGTCGAAGGTGATGGCGCGCACCGCGTCTTCGTCCTCGACCAACAGTATCTTGCGCGCGGCGGGGATCGCGGGCGCCGCAGGCCTGGCTTCCCGCGACAACGCCGGCGCGACCGGCTTGCGGTTGCCCAGCACCTGGCGGATCTTGCGCGCCAGGCTGTCGCGCGAATAGGGTTTGCCCAGCAATTCCACGCCAGGGTCCAGCCGGCCGCCATGGACAATCGAATTTTCCGTGTAGCCCGAGGTAAACAGCACGGCCAGGTTCGGCAGCAGTTCGCAGGCCTTGCGCGCCAGGTCGGCGCTGCGCAGCGGGCCTGGCATCACCACGTCGGTAAACAGCAGGTCGACGGCAATGCCGCTTTCCAGGATGGACAGCGCGGCGGCCGCATCGTTGGCCTTCAGCACGCGGTAACCGAGCCCGCCCAGCATTTCCACCACGATGGCACGCACTTCCTCGTCATCTTCGGCCACCAGGATGGTCTCCTCGCCGCCGGCTGCCTCGTCCATGACTACGGTTTCCTGGCGCGCCTCTTCATCCATCGAGCGCGGCAAATACACTTTCACCGTGGAGCCCTGCCCGACCTCGCTGTAGATCTTGATATGGCCGCCCGACTGCTTGACGAAGCCATACACCATCGACAGGCCCAGGCCCGTGCCCTTGCCTTCGGGCTTGGTGGAAAAGAAGGGGTCAAACGCGTGCGCCAGCACCTCGGCGGTCATGCCGCAGCCGGTGTCGGTGACCGACAAGGTGACATACTGGCCCGGCGACACTTCCGCATGGCTGCGGCAGTAAGGCTCGTCCAGGTAGGCATTGCCCACTTCGATCGTCAGCCGGCCCGGGCCATCCATGGCGTCGCGCGCGTTGATGGCGAGGTTCAGCAGGGCCGTTTCCACCTGGGTCGGGTCGACCAGCGTATTCCACAGGCCGCCCGAGACGATGGTTTCGATATCGATTGGTTCGCCCAGCGCATGGCGCAGCATGTCTTCCATGCCGGTGATCAGTTTGCCGATCTTCAGCACGCGCGGTTCCAGCGCCTGGCGCCGGCCAAAGGCCAGCAGCGAGCTGGCCAGCTTGGCGCCCCGGTTCACGCCGCCAATCGCGTTTTCCACCCAGTGCGCGGCGCGCGGATGGGCGAATGGCACCGTGGCCAGCATCTGCAAATTACCGGAGATTACTTGCAGCAAGTTGTTGAAGTCATGCGCCACGCCGCCCGTCAGCTTGCCGATGGCGTCCATCTTCTGCGATTGTTCCAGCGCTTTTTCGGTCTGCTTCATCGCCAGCGCGGCGGCGCGCTCGGCCGTGACGTCGCGCGCCACGGCATGGATGTACTGGGCATCGGGCACGGCGCTCCAGGACAGGATGCTGTAGCCGCCATCCTTGCGCAGGTAGCGGTTCTCGAACTGGATGGTGCGTGCGCCGCTGGCCAGCAGACTCACCTGTTCCAGCGTGCTGGCGCGGTCATCGGGATGGACCAGTGCCATGAAACTGGTACCCAGCACCTCGGCCTTGGCCCAGCCCAGCACCGCGACAAACGCCGGGTTGAGCGACACCAGCGTGGCGTTGAAGTCGCCAACGAGCATGATCTCGTTCGACAAGCGCCACATGCGGTCACGCTCGGCCGTGCGCATGCTCACTTGTTCGGCCAGGGTGGCGTTCAGGTGCTGCAGCTTGAGCGTATTGAGCTTCTGGTCCTCGATATCGGTATTGGTGCCGATCCAGCTGATCACGCTGCCGGCCTCGTCGCGGATCGGCAGCGCGCGTATCAAATGCCAGCGGTACTGGCCGTCGTGGCGCCGTACGCGGTATTCGGTTTCAAAGGTGCGGCCGCTGTCGACCGAGGCGCGCCAGCGCGTAACTGCCTCGACGATATCATCCGCATGCACCAGGCTGGGCCAGTTGTCGGCATTCAATTCGCCGTGGCTGGCGCCGCTATAGGCGTAAATCTGGTCGCTGAACCAGTCCAGGCTACCATCGGCACCGGCCGACCAGACCTGGTTGGGCATCGCTTGCGCCCACACGCGAAAGCGCGATTCGCCTTCGCGCCAGGCTTTTTCAGCCAGCACGCGCTGCGTCACGTCCGAGCCCTGCACGAAGATGCCGGAAATCACGCCGTCTTCATCGCGCACTGGCTGGTAGACGAAATCCAGGTAGGTTTCGTGGGCGGCCGTGCTGCCGGTGGCGGCCACGCTGAACGGCATGGCCAGGCCGGTGTACGGTTCGCCACTGGCATACAGGGCGTCGAGCAGGCCGACAAAGCCCTGTTCGGTTGCTTCGGGCAACGCTTCGGCCACCGTCAGGCCGATCAATTCGCGGTGGCCCACCAGCGCCGAATAGGCGCGGTTGGCCTGGGTAATCGTGTGCTGCGGGCCCTGCAGCAGCACCATGAAACCGGGCGCCTGCTCGAACATCTGCGCCAGGCGCGCATGTTCGCCCTTGATCTTGCGCTCGGCATTGACCTTGCCGGTGGTATCGACCACCACGCAGATAATGCCGACGGCCACGTCGTGTTCATCGAAAATCGGTGAATAATCGAGGTCGAGCCAGTAACGCTGCAGCTTGCCGTCGCGCATCCATGTCAGTTCCTGGTCGCGAAAGCTCAGCGCCTGGCCTTTCATTACGGTGGGAATCACGCCGCGGTTGAAGTCGGCAATTTCCGGAAAGGCATCGGTGGCCGTCATGCCCATGATTTCCGGATGACGCACGCCGGCGAAGGTGGAATACGCCTGGTTGTAGATCAAGGTGCCGTGCTCGCCCCACATGGTGACCATCGCCACCGGCGAGCGCACCATCATCGCGACCAGGCTGCGCATGGTCGGCGTCCAGCCGGCTATGGCTCCCAGGCCGGTGGCGCCCCAGTCCCTTGCCAGGATAATGTCGCCGACTTCGCCTGCGCCCTGTAGAAATGTCGAAGTGGTAGCGGCTGTAGCGGCAGTCATGGAATCCCGGCGTGATGGAAGGAGCGAATTGATCGCGGTCAATTATACCGGCTTCAGCCAGCCCCACCGGCATGGCTTGCCACCGTTGCCCGCCACCAGGTGCGCAACCGCCGCCAGCCGATCACGATGCCGGTGGCGCTCAGCACCATGCCGCCCAGGCTCAGCATTATCAACGCCCCTTCGCGCCATGGCCCGCTGCGCAGCAACGGCAGGTCCCAGCTGTGCAGGACGCTGAACAGCCAGCGGCTGACCCGCTGGCGCCGGTCCACGCCCAGCGCCACGGTCCCGGTGTACGGATCAAGATAGACCCAGTTCGCCTGCGGGTCGTCGAAGCGCACCTGCAATACGGGCAGGCGGCGCTCGCTGGAGCCCATCATGGCTTCCGGTTCGCGGCCATAATAATAGGCGTCGTAAGAATTCAGCCAGTCGCGGTTCGACGCGATGCCCGGCAGCAGCTTGCCTGCCGCCTGCAAAAGCTGCTCTTGCGGCCATTGTTCGCGCACCACAAGATGGCCATCTTGACGCATGATCAGCCGCGTGCGCGCCGCGCCATCGCGCGCCAGCAGATAGGGCTGGCTGTTCAGCACCCGCCATTCCAGTTCCACCGCATGAAAACCCTGCGCCGCCAGCAACTTCAAGGCTTGCAGCGGCGCCACATCCAGCTCGTGTATTGCCGGCGTGCCGCCCTGCCAGGCCGCCAGGTCCGGCCGCTGGCCCTGCGGGTCAAAGATGCGCAGCGGATTCATCGACATCAGCCCGCTGAAGATCCAGGCGCATACGATGCCGGCAAACAGCAGCCCCGTCACATGGTGCCAGCGCATCCACGATTCGCGGTACGGCGTGCGTGCGCCCGATTTGTAGCGGCTGGCAAAACGCCAGCGCCAGATGCCGGCCACGGTGCCCGTCAAGGCCGTGAAGGTTGCTACCGCCGAGGCGATGATCACGATCCAGCTCCATACCGGGTCGGTGGAATGGTTACGCAAGGGATATACCCAGTGCAGCCATGCGCCCACGAAATTCCACAACCGCTGCGCGCGCGGCGCGTCCAGCAGCACTTCGCCGGTGGCCGACGACAGGTACAGCAAGGTCTGCGCACCATCGTCCAGCTGCACCTGGTGCAGCGGCCGGTGCATGTCGAGCGCGCGCGAGTGGGTCCAGCGGTCTTCCTGCACCAGCCCCAGGTAGTGCGCACCTGCGCCTGGCACAAAGGCGCGCGCCGAGGCCAGCGCCATCGCCGGGCTGGCCGGACCCAGCGGCTTGCCGCTGGCGGCATCGAACAGCCGCAGGCGGCCTCCCCCATCGCGTATGCGGTAGACGGGCCTGCCTGCCACCGTGGTCAGCACGATCTCGCGCGCACCGGCCGGTATCGCCACCTGTGCCAGCGGCAAGCAGCAGCCGGCCGGCGACAAGGTTGACGCCAGGGCTGGCAACGCCGCCAGCCGCTCCCAAGGCGTGAGCTTCGGATAGCCGACAAACAGCATCACCATGCCGCTGATAAACCACAGCAGCATCAGCAGGCAGGCGGCGATACCGGTCCAGCGGTGCAACTGATACAGCAAGCGTTTGAAGTGAGGAATCGTCAGCTTCATCATCAGAAACGGTAATGCACGGTGGCTTCCACGCTGCGCCCCGGTCCGTTGAACCACTGGTTGGTGGTGTAATAGGCGGTCGTGAAAGTCTGTTTATCGAATGTATTGGCCGCGCGCAAGGAGACAGTGGTGCCCGGCGCCGCCTGCCAGCGCAGCGCCAGGTCCGCCGTGGCATAGCCCGGCATGGCGATGCGGTTGGCGTTGTCGGCATAGCGGCGGCCGACAAAGCGTGCGCCGCCGCTGGCGCTCCAGCCTGGCATGAAATTCCAGCTCAGCCAGGCATTCGCCAGCCGCTGCGCCACGTCGGGCGGCACCTTGCCGGCACGCGACACAGCCCGGCCCGCTTCCGCCTCGATAAAGTCGTCATAGCGGGCGCGCAGCACGCTGGCGTTGGCGTCGAACCGCCAGCCCTGCGCCACGTCCACGCCCAAGGTGGCCTCGACGCCGCGCGACGAGCGCTGGCCCACCTGTACTCGCAACTGCGGATTGAGTGGATCGCGCGCCAGCAGATTGTTCTTGCGGATCTCGTAGGCGGCCAGGGTCCATTCGCCGCGCTGGCCCCAGAACGATTGTTTCAGCCCCACTTCCAGCTGCTTGCCGGTCGACAAATCAAACTTGCTGTTGGCGGAAGATATCATCAGCAGCCCGCCGACCGGATCGGCCGCGCGCGCGAACTGCGCATACAGCGCCAGGTCGGTAGTCAGGTCATGGACCGTGCCGAGACGCCAGCCTGTATTGTCATACGACTGGTCGAATTCATCCTGGCCGCTGACCAGGTTGCGCCGGCGCACGTCGGCATGGTCGTGGCGCAGGCCCGCGATCACGGCCCAGGCTGGTGTCAGTTCGATGCGGTTTTCGGCAAAGATGGCGTATTGCCGGGCAGCGTTGCGATAGCGCGGCAAGGTCGGCTGCTCGCTGAAAAAGTGGCCGGCGATGGGGTTGAAAGGGTCGACCGAGGCCGGATCGGGGCTGCCCGCATAAGTATTGTTGGTGTGCCGGAAGCGGCTGCTGCTCAGGTCAACGCCGATGGCCGCCTGGTTGGCCAGGCCCAGCAAGGTGCCCGTGTGACTGACCGTGGCGGTGGCGCCGTCCTGCTTCTGTTCGTGCAGGATCTCGGTATCGCCCGAACGGTCGACCAGGCCGGTGCCCGGGTTGTAGGCATAGGTTTCGGCATTGCGGTAATGGCGCTGGCTGTCGATATGGTAGAGCCTGGCGCGCACGGTAGTACTCGCGGACGGCGTCCATTCCAGCCCCAGTTCGCTCCAGCGGTCGTCGTAGCGGATGATGCTGTCGCTGACGTTATAGTTTTTATCGCGCAAGGCGGGCAGCTGGCGCCCGTCGACCAGCGGCGTGCCGAAGTAGCGCATCGGATGCTGCAAACCCCGGGCGTGGCGCAAGGTCAGGTGCAGATCCGGCGTGGCATCCCACTGCAGCGCGCCGGAAAAAGACACATCGCGCGACTGGCCCATGTCGATCCAGCCGCTTGATCGGTTGCCGCTGGCGTCGAGCCGGTAAGACCAGTGTTCATCGATGGCGCCGCCGCTGCCCAGGCCCAGGCGCTGGGTGTTGTCGGTGCCGACGGTTGCCTGTACTTCATTATGGATGGCGCCGCGCGTGGGCTTTTTCGGGATCACATTGATCACGCCGCCAATCGCGCCATCGCCATGGATGACGGACGCCGGTCCGCGCAGCACCTCGATGCGCTCGACCGACCATGTGTCGAAAGGAAACGTCAAGCCGACGCCACCGTACTGGCGCACGCCGTCGTACAGGCGCATGACCGAGGTGGTGTCGGTAAAACCGCGCGCCGACAGCGAGCTGCCGCCATTGCCCGGATGGGCCATGGAACTGATGCCGGCCGCGCGCGTGATGGCGTCGACCAGGCTGGTGTCGCCGCGCGCGTCAAGCTGCTCGCGCGAGATGATGTCGACGCTGGCCGGGGTTTGCGCGAGGGTCAGGTTCAGGCCGGAACCGGTAGCGGTATTGCTTCCCAGCATGGAAGTCCTGTCGGCCACCACGGTGACCGAGGGCAAGACGGGCGTGTCGGCCAGGACTGCGCCGGTGCACAGGGCCAGCGGCAGCACGCAGCCGGCGATCGTGTATTTGATTGTTTTCATGGCAGGTCTCCTCCTCAGAAGCTCAGGTTGGCCGATGCTGTCAGCGCCCTGCCGTCGCCGGGCGCGTGGCGGGTGACGTCGTTGATCCACACATAGTCGACATAGCGATCGGCCAGGTTGTTCAGCTGGACATCAAACGACAGCGACGGCGACACGCGGTAGCTGGCGCCCAGGTTCAGCAAGACATACGCGCCGTACTTGCGCCCCGTATTGGCGGTGGTGAGAAAATAACTGCCCTGGCCATTGGCCCAGGCCGACAGTTTGACTGCCGGGCTCATGCTCCAGTCATAGCCGGCCGAAAACACGTGATTGGGTACATGGTCGATCTGCTTGCCCAGCGTGGCGGGCGCGGCCGGGTCCGGCTCAACGATGCGCGAGCGCTGGCGCGAATACGCGATCCAGGCCGCATGGTTGCCGCCGTGCGCATTCAGCTGCAGGTCGATGCCCTCGCGGCGCGTCTTGCCGACATTTTCCGAGTCGCCGGCCGGGTCGTTGAGCTTGCGTTTGACTTCGTCGCTGGCGTCCTGGCGCCACGCGGCCAGGCGGCCGTCCAGCCAGGGCGCCGGCGTCCATTTCACGCCGCTTTCCCAGCCATCGTTGATCGACGGGCGCAAGCGGTTGGCGTTGCTGCGGTAGGCTGCGGCGCCCGCACCGACCTGGAAAGTGCGGCCCCAGTTGGCGTACACGGTGGCCATGCGCCACGGGCTGTAGGCGGCGCTGAACTTCGGCTGCCTGATCAATCCATAGTCCTGGATCGGGAAATGCACGTTTTTCGAAGGGTCCGAAAAGCTGCCCAGCACCTTGTCAACGCGGTAGCCCGGCATCAGTTTCAGGCCTTCGATCGGCGTCAGCACCGCCTGCAGATAGCCGCCCCAGGTATCAAAATCAAAGCGCTGGTCGCGCGTGGTGGCGGTGCGCACCTTGTCGACCGTGCTGTAGCGCGGGCTGCGGTCGTTCTGGTGTTCGGCGTTGACACCGGCTTCGAGCGACACGCTGCGCAGCGATTGCGGGCGATAGCTGAGGCTGGCCAGCACGCCGACATGGGTTTCGTCGATAATGCGTTCCTGCTGGCTGGTGCGCTGCGAGTAGCGCAGCCAGCGCTGGTCGCGCACGGCGTTGGCATAAACCTTGGCGGACAAGGACAGTTCCGCCGACAAAGTGGTATCGAACGACAGGCCCAGCTGGCTCATCTCGCGCTGGCCACCGGTACTGCGCGCATAGCCATACGACGAGGTCGGCGCGCGGCGGGCATCGGCCTCTTCCAGGTAGCCGGCCTCGTCGCCGTCGCTTTGCGTATGGCGCGCGCTGGCCACGATGCGCGTGCTGCCGTCATCGGTGGTGTAGCCCCATTTGCCGGCCACCGAGACTTTCCGGAAGCCCGCATTTTCACGGTAGCCGGCCGAACGCAGATAGCCGGCCGAGTAATTCTGCGTCCAGTTGCCCGCTTCCACTCCCCTGACCAATTGCACCTGGCGCGTATTGAAGCTGCCATAGCCGAGCCTGGCTTCATCGTAGTTGCCGCCGGTGCGCGTGTTGACGGTGGCGTTGCCAGCGATATTGTGCAGGCCGTAGCGCGGGTCGTTGGTGCCGCGCACCACTTCGATATTGCTGATCTCCAATGGGAACAACATATCGAGAAAGGGCATGCCGCCCGCATTGTCGTTGGCGGGCAGGCCATCGATCAGCAGCTTGACGGCGTTGACCTCGCCTTCGCCATTAAAGCCGCGGAACGACAGCTTGCCGGACTCATTACCTTGACGAAATTGCGTGAGCATCACGCCAGGCGCGCGTGCAAACAGCTGCCAGGCATGGCTCACTTGCTGCTGCTCGATCTGTTCTGGCGCGACGATATCGACCGACGTGAGCATGTCGCGCGCGGACAGCGGACCGCTGCGCCGGGCCGAGACTTCGACGCTGCCGACCTGCAAGGCCGAGGTTGTGTCAATATCGGTATTTGCCTCTGGCAAGGCTTGCGCAAACGCTGGCGCGCAGCACAGCAAGGCGGAAAACAGGCGCAGCGGCGCGGCGCCGCCTGCCCCGGCCGGAACATGGAATTGCTTGGATAACATAAAAAAACCCGTCTGAAGAATCTGATGATCAGGGCGACCGCAGGGGCGCCCGCAGCGTGAAAATCAGGACAGGACGGGTGGCGCGCGGGGATTGCCGCTGGACCACAGGAACAGTGGCGCCGGCGCGCGATAGTACAAGGGCGGGTAGATATCGTGGCCGCCGCTGACGGCAAAATTCAACGGCAATCCGGGCAGCAAGGCAAACGAGCCCGCATGGGTGCTGCAGTACGGGCAATGCTCGAACGCATGGACGACGGGGTCCATGCCCGGTTTTTTCACGTCCACGCCGACATCCATCACGCCGTCGACAGTACAGATCTGCATTAGCAGGGACGACGGAATGGCAACGGCGGGCGCGGCCAGCGCATGCGAAATCGATGGCGCAATGGCGGCAAACAGCACGGCCAGCATGGCCAGCCAGATCTGCAGCGTTCGTCGTTTCATCGATATCAACATGCCGGCATTATAACGAGCAAATGCGCTTTTCAGCCAGTAGCCAGCCGCCCTGCCCGCCTTTTTCTCATCCATACGTGCACGCCGGTCACGCTGAGCGCCGTCACCGCCAGCCCCATCAGGCACACCAGCAACTGCAGCGGCCAGCCCCACATGGCCGCCATATGCAAAGTGGCCAGCCAGGTCGACAGCGTATCGCCGGCCGCCGCGCCGGTCGGCAGCCACAGTCCCTTGAATTCGCCCGTGCCGGCATCCATCACCAGCCGCGTATGGCCGCCCTTGTGGCGGATATCGTGGCTGCTGCGCACGTCATAGCGGTAGATGGCGCGCTGCGGGTCGTACAGCAGCGATTTTTCCGCCACCACGGTAAAGCCGCCGACTTGCGCCTGCTGCGCCATCAGCCGGCGCGCAACGGGCAAAGCCTGCTCCCAGGCCATCGCTGGCGCCAGCACGGGTTTGGCCAGCTTCGGCAGCGCTTCCAGTCCCCGCTGGTGGGCGAACGCGCCTTTCATCACCGGCTCATAGACTTGCGGCAAGTTGAACGCCACGCTGCTCCAGGCCAGCACGAACAGCATGGCCCAGGTCCACAGGCCGCCCGCGCGGTGCAGGTTGAAGCTGATTTTATACGCGCTGCCGCGGCGAAACTTCCACGCCTGCCACCAGCGCGCCGGCCATGGCCGGGCAGGCTCCCCGTTAGTCCGCCTGTTAGGCAAAGTCAGCCAGGCGCCGGCAAAACAGTCCAGGGTCCACAGCAACGCCACGATGCCGAACAGCAAAGTGCCGATGCCATCGAGGGCCAGCGAGTAATGCAGGCGATAGATGAAGGGCATCAGGTTTTTCATGCCCTGGCTTATGTCTCCCCAGCGCCGCTGGCCCAGGACCTGGCCCGTGTACGGGTCGACAAATACCTGGTCGTTCGCCAGCTTCTGGCCCTTGGCCAGTGGCCGCAAGGCAAACAGCACCGAGCGACCATCGGTAAATTCCAGCGGCAGCCGCGCCGCCAGCACGTCCGGATAACGCGCTTGCACCCGCGCATGCAGCAGCAACGGGTCCATCCTGGCGGCACCCGGCGGCGCTGTCACGCGGAACAGTTGCGGGCTGATGGCCGCCTCCAGTTCCTCGTTCCAGGCCAGCAAGCTGCCGGTGATGCCGACAATCACCAGGAACAGTGCCAGCAGCAAGCCGACGTAGCGGTGCACCAGCAGCATCACCGCGCGCATGCCAGTCCTTACCACTGGTAGGACAAGGTGGCGGTGGCCTGGCGCTTATCGCCATAGCTGCAGATGGCAAATTCGCAATAGGTAAATTGCTTGTTGGCCAGGTTGCTGACATTGGCCGTCAGCTGCCAGTGGCGGCTGAGGCGGTAGCTGAGCATGGCGTCCAGCATGGTATATGCCGGCATGGAACGGCTCATGCCCGACGGTTGGGTGGAACCCTTGTAGCGCACGCCGGCGCCGGTGGTCAATTGCGGCAGGCCCAGGCTGGCAAAGCTGTAGTCCAGCCACAGGGCTGCTTGGTGGAACGGCGTGTCTTCGCTGCGCTGGCCGATTTCGCTGGCAATCGTGCTGCGCGTGGTGCGCGCATCGGTATAGGCGTAGGACGCGATCAGGCTGGCGCCACGGCCCAGGTCGGCTTTGGCTTCCAATTCCAGCCCTTTCGAGCGCACCTGGCCCGCCTGGCGATACACATCGTTGCCGGCGTCGTATTTGAGCACATCGGTTTGCGTCAATTCGTACACGGCCGCGCTTAGCAGCATATTGCTGTTGGCAGGCTGGTAGCGCACGCCGGCTTCATACTGCTTGCCGCCCGTCGGCTTGAAGGACTGGCCGTTGGCGGCGGCCACCGCCACCGGGAAGAACGATTCGCTGTAGCTGACATAGGGCGCGAGGCCACTGGCCGTCTTGTAGACCAGGCCGGCGCGCCAGGTGGTGGCCGAGTCGTCCTTGTCCAGCCTGCTACCGTTGCGGCGCAGGGTCTGGTCCTGGCTGGCCCAGTCATGACGCGCGCCCAGCAGCACGGTCCAGGTTTCGCCCAGGCTGAGCTGATCCTGCAGGTAGATGCCCTTTTGCAAAGTTTCGATGCGCGAACCACGGTCGACATTGCGCGCGCGGTTCACCGTTACCGGCTGGCCATAGTTATAGGTAAGCAGGTTCAGGGTTGGTGCATTGCTGCGGAAATTGCGCGAGTCATACGTGGTCTGGTAGGCGTCCACGCCGGCCAGCAAAGCGTGTTCCATACCCAGCCACTGCCAGTTGCCAGCCACATTCGTGTCGCTGACAATGCCGCGCGCCCGTTCGCGCCGGTCGCTGTACTGGCGGGCCAGCAGGCCGCGTTCGCTGGCGTTGCGGATCGCCGCCGCCGTGGTCTGCGCCTGCAGATAGTTCCAGTTCACGTCCGCCTCGAAATAGCGCAGCTTGTGGCTCAGTTTGAGCTTGTCGCTGAAACGGTGCTCGAATTCATAGCCGATCGCATGCATGTCGCCCTTCATCTTGTCGTAATCGGGCTCGCCGATAAACGCCTCGCGCCCGATTCGTACCGGACCGGTACCGACACCCTCGACCAGCTGGTACGGTAGCGGCGCGGAAAACCGCGTCGCCGTCTTTTGATAGAACGACAGGATCGTGAGCGAGGTGTCGGCGCTGGGGCGCCAGGTCAGCGCGGGCGCGATATATAGCTTGTCGTCGTTCAGGTAATCCTGGGAGGTATTGCTTTTGCGGCCCAGCATGGTCAGGCGATAATCGAGCGTGTCACTGCCGGGGACCTTGCCACCGACATCGATGGCGACCTGCTTGCGGTCGTGGCTGCCCGTCTGCAGCTGGACTTCACGCACCGGCGCGCTGGTCGGGCGCTTGCTGACGGCATTGATCACGCCGCCCGGCGACAGCTGGCCGTACAGCACCGAGGCCGCGCCGCGCAACACTTCCACCCTTTCCAGGCCAAATGGCTCCTGGGTGCCGTCGTAGGAATTGCTTTGCAGGCGCATGCCGTCGCGCATCGAGCCGCTGGTGGCGGACTCGACATCCATGCCGCGGATGCGGAAGCGGTCGGCCGTGCGGCTGAAGCTGGTGGGCTGGCTGGTAACGCCCGGCGTGTAATTGAGCGCCTGCGACAGGGTTTCGGCCTGGCGGTTGCGCAATTCGTCATTCGTGACAACGGAAATCGACTGTGGCGTATCGATAATGGCCGTATCGGTCTTGCTGCCGGCGGCCGAACGTTTCGCGACATAGCCGGCCACCGGCCCGGTCGGCGTTTCGCGCTCGGCGCTGGCCGTGACGCTGATGCCTGCGAGCGTCACGGTGTCAGCCTTGGGGACCGGTTTGACCACCACCACCCTGCCTTCCTGCGATGCCTGCAAGCCGCTGCCGACCAGCAAGCGTTCGAGCGCCTGCTGCGCACTCAGGCTGCCCGACACGGCCGGCGCGTTCTTGCCGGCCACCAGGTCGGGATGGACGATCAGCTGAAAACTGGCCTGGCGCGCCAGTTCGTTCAAGGCCGAACCCAGCGGCTGGGCCGGCAGGACGATGGCGAAGGTGGCGGCGCCCTGTGCCAGCACAGGCGAGGCGGCCAAGCTGGCAAGGCTGGCAATGGCGACGACAATGGTCAGGGGAACAGGATAAAAACGGGGCTGCGGCATGCGGGTAGTCTCCAGGGTCAACACGGTAAACAAGAATCACTACCAATGCAGACGCGCGAACTTGCCGCAGGTTGAGGTGCCAACTCAAATTTTTTGTATTTATCTTGCGAGCTTGCCAGCCGCCACGATTTCCGTCACGCTGCCGTGTTTGCGCAGCTGTACCGGCAAGACCAGCGGCAAGGCGCTGCCGAAATCGGCCGCCAGGCGTGTGTCGAAACTGCCGTTGACGCGCATGGCGGCCACCTCGGGATCATTGATGACCAGCCTGGTATCGCCATACCGTTCGAATTCGGCTACCGCCTGCGCCAACGGCGTATTGTCGAAATTGATGCGGCCTTCGCGCCACAGCAAGGCGCCGTGGGCCAGGCGGGTATCGACTGTGCCCAGCGCGCCTGCCCGGTTGGCCTGCACAGATTCGCCGGCCGTCAGTTCCACCGCGCCAGTGCTGCCGGCCGTGGCATGCAGGGGCGCCACCCTCACCCGGCCCTCTTCCACCGTCACGGCTTCGCCGCCCAGGCCCAGCCCCGCATGGGTATTGCGCACGGCAAAGCGGGTGCCGACCACCGTCACGCGCAAGCTGTCGGACAGCACATCGAAGGGCCGCGCCTTGTCGGCGCGCACATAGAAATTGACCTGGCCTTCGGGCAGCCGCACCTCGCGCCGCTGGCGGTACAAGGTCACTTCCACCCTGGTCGCCGTATCGAGCTTCATGACGCTGCCGTCGGGCAGATGCACATCGAGCTGTTCGCCGCGCGCGCTGGCAAAGCTTTCATGGAAGACGGGCTGCTGTTGATAATAATTCCAGCCAAACCAGCCGCTCCAGACCGCGCTGATGGCGAGAGCGGCCGTGACCAGCGGCAGGCGGAACGCCCGTTTTTTGGGTTCCGGCATCGCCCTGGCCAGTTGCGCCACCGCCGTGGGATGCAATTCGCCCAAGCCGTCCCATACGCCCTCCATGCGCGCATATGCTTGCCGGTGTTCACTGTCGGCGGCCAGCCAGGCCTGGAACTGCGCTTCTTCGCTGGCGCTGAGGCCGTCCTGGCGGCGCACCTGCCAACTGGCTGCTGCCAGGTCAAGATCGAGATCGAGATCGACGGTCTGACTCATGCCAAAGGTCCTCGCTTTGCCTGCTGCGGCCAGGTGGCGGGCACGCCCAGCCTGTCTTCGCAGGCCTTGCAGGCCAGTACCGCGCGGATAATGTGCTGCGCCACCATATTCTTTGAAATGCCCATGTGCTCGGCCACCTGCTGGTGCGACATGCCGTCGAAACGGTTCAGCACGAACGCTTCGCGGCAACGGGGCGGCAGCGCGTCGATCACGGCGGCAAACGCCAGCGCATGCTGTTCGTGCGCATACACGGAGTCCGGTTCCAGGTGCGCCGGCGCGGCCGGCTGCGCCGATTCGGGCAGGTTGTCGATATCGTCATGCTGGCGGATCGCTTCGCGTCGGTGGCGGTCGATGATCAGGCGGCGCGCCGTCTGGTGCAGCAAGGCGCGCGGCTCGGGGATTTCCTGGCCGGCATTGCGCACGGCCAGCACGCGGGCATAGCTTTCCTGCACCACGTCGGCGGCAGCATCGCGGTCGCGCACCATGCGCGCGCAAAAATTCAACAGCTCTCGGTAATAATGCTCAAGCACAGGTGTGGCACGGTCGTGAAAGGTGAACCGTCCAGATATGGCGGCGGCTGATCTGTAGGTACAATTGTAAATAAGAAAGATTCTCATTATGCCGGGTGTGGCCTGGGCTGTCGAGTTAAATCGCGGCGGCCAGCGTGCGGTTCAGGATCAGCAATTGCCTGGTGCTGTCATCGTCCCCGGCCATCGAATACAGCACCACCGCATAGGCGTGCTGTGCCGTGCGGTTGAGGCTGGAGATGACCAGGTTGCCATGCGGCAGCTGCAGCACCTCGCCGGTAAGCAAGTTGCGATAACCACCGGCATCCTTGCTGTAGTACAGCTCGATCAACTGGTCCTTGCGGGTGGTCAGCCAGCCATTGCCGAACTCGCAATTGAAGCGGGTCACAAAGGTATCATCACCGATCGCTTCGGGCCGCCAGGTATTGAAGAATTCATCTTCGAAAGCGATCAAGTTGATAATTTCGCTGTTTCCGGCCATATCGATGTTGACCATCACGAGCTGGCCCTCATGCTGGGCCAGCAAATACGAATCGCCATCAAACGACAGCGCCAGTATCTGCAGGCCATACATGCCGTTGGCCGCGATGCTCCTGCGCCGCAGTTCGTTGCCCTGCTCGTCGATTTCACGGTGCAGCCAGTCGTCGCCCATGTGAGCCAGCAACTGTATGGTCGAGCCGGTGATCGCCACCTTGTTATTGCCCGGCAGTGCCAGCTTGAGATTGCTCTTCTTTTTCAGCAAGCCGTTCTCGAACTGCATCACCAGCATCTTGTCGGGCTTGGTATCGGACCAGTCGGCATCGTGAAAAATCGATGCCGTTTCCGTGCTGCCAATAAAGTCGCCCACGAACGGCCGGCTGCCTTTCGGCGGCGCGACCTGTTCGCGCTGGAACACGGGAATACTGATTTCCAGTTCCTTGTCGGGGTGGTAAGGCACGATGGAAACCCAGGCCTGCTGCTGCGGGCTCAAAAACAGGGTCGGCAGGATGCCGTCATCTTCCGCGAAATGCTCGGCCTGGCCATCCGTGTCCACCACCGTATATATCAACTGGTAGGTGCCGTCTGCGCGGTACACATAGTTCGTCAACAGGCTTTTTTCGCCCGAGGCAATGCTTTCCTTGGCCGACAACGAAGTGGCGACCGTCAAGGTGGTCAGAACGCCATGGCTGGTAGCGGTCACGCTCGCTTGAAATGGCTGGACTGGGCTGAGGTTTTTCATGGCGCTCCGGAGGAATGGCTACCCAAACAATATTTCCGACGATTATGCCTCAAGGCAAGCAAGATGCTCCTCACATTTGGCAAAAGCGACGAAGCTGGCTGCGTTTGCCTGCAAACTATCGTGTTTCATGAAATTTACGCCGAGAATTATTTTTCTGGAATTTTTTATTTACCGTCCAATAATTGGCCCACATCGAAGAACCTTGAGAATTTTGATGCTATATTTTCACAAAAAAGGAGAGCATGATGGATCCTCAAGGTTATGTCGTAGTTATCGCTGCAATTTCACGTTCCATAGGCTTGCTTATTGCTGGCATAGGAGCAATTTGTTGCATATTTCTCGGTTGGTCTTTATATCGTGACGGAATAAAAGTAGCAACTGTGGGAACTTTTGACTATGGCAATTTCAAGATCAAGCTAAGTTCGCTTGGACCAGGAGTATTCTTGGTGGCATTTGGCGCAGCAATTTTATTGTATTTGATTGCGCGCCCCGCCAATATCAATATGCCCGAGCCAGACTGCTCAAACATTGGAAGTCAGCCTAAAACTTTTTCTGGCTCACTCGGCAGTAATTATCATGTTGACATGTCAACATCCTCCTTTCAGCCATTTTTGACGAAATACCAGAATAGTTCTTCAAAACCACCACCCGCAAGTTGCAAGCCTTGCCGTGTCTGGTCGGTAAACTACCTGGAAGGATCGCCACCAATCCAACAGTATAAGGACGCACTGGATATGGCCAACAAAGCTTTAGTATCGGAAATGAATGCCAAGAAAAAGGTAGATGCCAACAATGAAAGTGATCAGCTGGAAAATTTGCGCAACGCCATTGACAGATTGCGTGAACTAAGGGAGAACCTGAATGAAAATTAGCTGGCTGATCTTTTCTGTTCTTTTTTTTCCACCAGCACATGCTCAGTCTGTCATAGGAACGCCGTTAAATGTTCCATATAAAACGCTTGTTGAGTGGCTGTCGTCGCCGGCCCCTGGAAAAAAGCTGCTACCACAGCATTTAAGCGAACAAATGCTCCGCTATATTCCAGGTGAAAAACGGGACTTTGTACGCACAATAAAAATCACTTTGCTCGATGGCAGCCCAAATCACGGCTGCGCGCTTGATTTTTTTGCTAAAACAGGGAAAACAGCAAATGGAAATCCCGAAATCCTGTTTTGCATTCGACAGTTTCAGTACATTGAACAAATTACAAGAGTTTTCAAATACGCGAACTTGAATATTTTACACGATGACGAATATGCTGACAGACGCATTAAAATATGGGATAATTATCTTCTCTATTTAAGAAAAAAACGAAATGAAGATCGCGATTCAATATACACAAATTCCGCATCAAATTTCGAACAATTTTGCTCTGCGGAGTTTTATTTTTTAGTGAATGCATTGGGCCATTTCGGTAATAACTGCCCTGCTGCCGCGGCAGAAAAACATGCAGCCGACTTCAGAAAATTTTATTTGCGTGGTGAAATCATTCCTGAAAAAATATTAAATGGTTTGACCGCAGAAAATATAGCGAATGTACCGGTCCGCATGACAGAAGAGGCCAACACTGTAGACTGGCAGGCGATTTGGTTTGCGGCGCTATTGCACGAGTTAGGTCATCTATTGCTATGCCATGAGGGCAAATTTTCCGGCTTGTCTTGTGAAGATGCCGTGATGCCAGCAACAGCGGTGCAACGTGAGGTGGATGCGGACAAATTCGCTTTATCTGCCATACAACAGTTAAAAAAGGAAGATGTGGACTGGATCGCTGCTACCCAAGTATCGTTGGTGGTTCAGAGCGTAAGCCGGTCAGCATTTGAAAAGGGTGAAGTTGTCAACTTTGAGCGAATAATGAAAAATGCAATTTTTTTTGAGGAGCTTAATAAAATTCTGAGTCAAGATAAAGATTTTATGGACTTCGTGAAAAAATATCTCACTCCGCCGTCATAGTTTTTTACGCCCGCCTTTCATGTCGTTTTGCCCGGTTGTACATCGTCGTAGGGAAAATCATATTACAGTTCATTTGTAAGCCACGCTTCAACTGCGTGACTACCGCAATTCGCCCAGTGATTGCTGCCTGCGAATAATATCCACCAGGGTCCTTAACGCCGGGTGATTGTGGCGCCTGCTGCTGTAATACATATGAAACGGCTCGCCGCGCGCCGCATGCTGGTCCAGCACCACGCGCAAGCTGCCTTCGGCCAGCTCAAGCGCGATGCGGCTTTCCAGCAGGTAGCTCAGGCCCACGCCGGCCTTGGCGGCGTTGATGGTGGTCGCGGTGTCGTTGATGGTGATCAGGCCGGGCACGCGGATGCCGCGTTTGGCCGGCTTTTGGGCGCTTCCGCCGCCACTGCTCAGCTCCCAGCGATAGCTGGAATTGTCTCCCAACAGCAGTTGCAAACAGCTGTGCTGCGCCAGGTCGTCCAGCGTCTGCGGCACGCCATGGCGCGCCAAGTAGGCGGGCGCACCGGCGACCACCCAGCGCTGCGGTCCGGACAATGGCACGGCGATCATGTCTTCCGGCACATAGTCGCCGTAGCGGATGCCGGCGTCATAACCGCCGGCAACAATATCGATGGGCCGGTCTTCGACTACCACTGTCAATTTCACATGCGGGCACAGCCGCGCAAATTCGGGCAGCGCCGGTGCGATCATCAAATGGGCGGCGTCGGCAAACACATTGATGCGCAGCTCGCCGAAGCGGCCCGCGCCGGGCGCGTCGATCTCGGCCAGCGCATGGCCGATGGTGTCGAAACCCTCTTCCAGGCGCGCCGCCAGCGCCACCCCGGTATCGGTCGGCGCCACCGCGCGGCTGGTCCGGTTCAGCAATTTCGCCCCCAGCCGTTCTTCCAGGCGGCGCATGGCGTGGCTGGCCGCCGATGGCGTCAGGCCCAGCTGGATGGCGGCGGCCTTGAAACTGCGCGTGCGCATGATGGCGAGAAAGACCCGCAGGTCGGCAAGTTCGATACGGTCAAAGACGGACATGGATGAATTTGAGTAATCATTTCAATGAATCAGGCTCACGTCAAATTTTAGCATGGCGGCCTGCAACCACAGTACGATCTTGCCTATAAAAACATCTTACCACTGGAGAACCGATGACTATCGCTACACATCTGGCACTGGGCGACCTGGCCGGCAAGCGCATCCTGATAACGGGCGGCTCGACCGGCATCGGCGCAGCCGTGGCGCTGGGCTTTGCGGCGCAAGGCGCGCGTGTCGTGCTGCACTACAACGCCAGCCTGGAAGCTGCCGAGGCGCTGCGCGCGCAGTATCCCGAAAACATTACTCTGCTGCAGGGCGACCTGGCGGAAGCCGGTGCGGTGGCGCGCGTGGTCGACGAGGCGGCGCGCGTGCTCGGCGGCCTCGATGGACTGATCAACAATGCGGGCAGCATGCTGGGCCGCATTCCCACCACGCAGGCAACGGACGCCCACTTCGACGACGTACTTAACCTGAACGCCAAGTCGGTCTGGCAGGCCAGCAGCGCCGCCCACCCGTACCTGAAAGCGGCCGGCGGCGGTTTTATCATCAACACCACCTCGATCGCGGCCAGGAACGGCGGCGGTGGCGGCGCGGTGCTGTATGCGGCGGCAAAAAGCTTTGTCAGCAGCCTGACGCGCGGCCAGGCCAAGGAATTCGTGGCCGACAAGATCCGCGTCAATGCCGTGGCGCCCGGCCTGATACTGACGCCATTCCACGTGCGCGACACGCCCGAACACATGATGGCTGCGCAAAGCGCCACCATCCCGATGGGCCGCGCCGGCCTGCCGCAGGAATGCGTCGGCGCTTTCCTGTTCCTGGCCTCGGAAGCGCTGTCGGGCTATATCACCGGGCAAATTATTGAAGTTAACGGCGGCCAGTTGATGCCCTGAATTGAGAGATAAAAACATGAAACAACGATCATTCGGCCGCACCGGCCACAGCATTTCCGAAATCGGTTTTGGCGCCTGGGCCATCGGCGGCGCCTGGGGCGACGTCAGCAGCGAGGACGCCAAGGCGGCCCTGCATGCGGCGCTCGACGCCGGCACCAACTTTATCGACACGGCCGACGTGTATGGCGACGGCCGTTCCGAGCGCTTCATTGCCGAGGTGCTCAGGGAACGCGGCGGCGAGAAACCGTATGTGGCGACCAAGGCCGGGCGCCGCCTGTCGCCGCACGTGGCCGACGGCTATAACGAGGCCAATCTGGTGGCCTTCGTCGAGAGGTCCCTGGTCAACCTCGATACCGATTGCCTGGACCTGGTGCAGCTGCACTGCCCGCCACCGGACGTGTATTACCGCCCCGAAGTGTTCGACGCGATGGACCGCATGGTCAGCGCCGGCAAGATCCGCCACTACGGCGTGTCGGTGGAAAAGGTCGAGGAAGCATTGAAAGCCATCGAATACCCGAACGTGGCGTCGATCCAGATCATCTACAACATCTTCCGCCAGCGCCCGAACCAGCTGTTTTTCGCGGAGGCGAAAAAGCGCGATATCGGCGTCATCGTGCGCGTGCCGCTGGCGTCCGGTGTGTTGACCGGCAAGATGCACGCCAACACGGCCTTTGCCGCCGACGACCACCGCGCCTTCAACCGCAATGGCGAAGCGTTCGACAAGGGCGAAACCTTTTCCGGCGTGCCGTATGAGGTGGCACTGGAAGTGGTGGAAGATATCCGCCGCCTGGTGCCCGGCAATGCCACCATGGCGCAGTTTGCCTTGCGCTGGATTTTGATGGAAGACAGCGTCAGCACCGTGATTCCCGGCGCGCGCAACGCGCAGCAGGCGGCAGCGAACAGCGCGGCCAGCAGCTTGCCCGCTTTGCCTGAGGAAACCATGGCGGCGCTGCGCGCGATTTACCAGCATCGCATCGCCCCATTCGTGCATCAGCGCTGGTAAGATTGCGGCTCCCAATGACACCCCTAGAAAGAGAATCAATGTCAGCCATCAAACTGGGTATCGTCGGCGTCGGCAAGATTGCCACCGACCAGCATCTGCCCGCCATCGCCGCCAACAGCGACTTTCAACTGCTGGCTTCGGCCAGCCGCAACGCCACCGTTCCGGGCTTGCCAGGCTTTGCGTCGATCGACGAAATGCTGGCGCAGCAGCCGGACATCGAAGCTGTTGCCCTGTGCATGCCGCCCCAGCACCGCTACCAGGCGGCGCGCGCCGCGCTGTTGGCCGGCAAGCATGTGTTCATGGAAAAGCCGCCCGGCGCCACCCTCTCGGAAGTGGCAGACCTGGACCAGCTGGCCCAGTCCAAGGGCGTAACGCTGTTCGCCAGCTGGCATTCGCGCCATGCGCCGGCGGTGCAGGTGATCAAGGCCTTTTTGGCAAAAAACGCGCCGCGCCAGGTGCACGTGATCTGGAAGGAAGACGTGCGCCACTGGCATCCGGGCCAGGAATGGATATGGGAAGCAGGCGGCCTGGGCGTGTTCGATCCGGGCATCAACGCCTTGTCGATCGTCACGGAAATTTTGCCTGAGGCCATGTTCCTGAAATCGGGCGTGCTGGAATTTCCTGCCAACCGCGACGCGCCGATCGCCGCCGACCTGCGCTTTACCGATGCCAACGGTCTGGACGTGCACGCCGAATTCGACTGGCGCCAGACCGGCAAGCAAAGCTGGGACATCATCATCACCACCGAAGCCGGCGTGCTGCGCATGGCCGATGGCGGCGCGAAACTGTGGCTCGATGACGTGGCGCAGGAACTGGGCGATGAAGGCGAGTACCCTTCGCTGTACCGCCATTTCGCCGGCCTGGTGCAAAACGGCAAGTCCGATGTCGACCTGTCGCCGCTGCGCCATGTGGCTGACGCCTTCATGCTGGGCAAGCGCAAGGTCGTCGACGACTTCCTCAGCTAAGACTGACTGGATGCCGGGATCACGCAAACTGAGGCGATTCCGGACTTGATCGTCGTCAAGAGGTGTGCGGGCAAGCCGCACATAAGTGGGCTCGCGCACAGTGGGCCTGCTCGCTCCCCCTTACCGTGGGCTGGGGCCAACGGCGTTCGCGCAGCAGCCGGCCATGCTCTTTTTCCATTTTCCTCCCCTTCCCTGCTGCGATTTTTCATGGAGTGATTTATGGCTATCCAGTTACAACCGCTGCAATCACAAGTCATCGTCATCACCGGCGCCACCAGCGGCATCGGCTTGACCACCGCACGCGCCGCCGCGCGCAAGGGCGCACGCCTGGTGCTGGCCGCCCGCGACAGCGAGGCGCTCGACGAGCTGGTCACGCAATTGCGCGCCGATGGCGGCGAAGCACTGGCGTTTCCCGTCGATGTCGGCGTACGCGAGGAAATGGAAGCATTGGGCCACGCTGCGGTGCAACGCTTCGGCCGCATCGATACCTGGGTCAACAATGCCGGCATTTCCATCTTCGGCCGCCTGCAGGAGATTGCGCTGGCCGACCAGGAACGGCTGTTCCAGACCAATTTCTGGGGCGTGGTGCATGGCTCGCTGGTGGCACTGGAGCTGATGAAACATGGTGGCGCCCTGATCAACCTCGGCAGCGAAGTGTCGGAGCGGGCCGTGCCGCTGCAAGGCATGTACAGCGCTTCCAAGCATGCGGTAAAAGGCTTTACCGATGCCTTGCGCATGGAGGTCGAAAAAGACGGCAAGCCGGTATCGGTCACGCTGATCAGGCCGGCGGGCATCGACACCATGTTCACGGCCCACGCGCGCAACTACATGCAGCATGAACCGGAGCTGCCGGCGCCGCTGTATGCGCCCGAACTGGTTGCCGACGCCATCCTGTACGCGGCCGAACATCCGCAGCGCGATATCTACGTGGGCGCCGCCTCGCGCCTGATCTCGCTCGAAGGCACATTGATGCCGCGCCTGCTCGACAAGTTCATGAATATGTTCATGTTCGGCCAGCAACAAAAAAAACAGTTGTCCGCGCCCCAGCGCAGCGACGCGCTCTATGAGCCGGGCAAGCAAGGCCTGCGGCAGCGCGAGGGCGGCCACAACAGCAAGGTTCACGAACATTCAGCGTATACTTATCTCAGCACGCGCGGCAAGCCCATCGCCATGACCTTGCTGGCCGGCGGCGCGCTGCTGGCGGCATGGAAACTGGCCGATGGCGCGCGCGAACACAAACGATAATATCAAGAGGAAAAGCAACACATGCCAAACGCCGTCACCGTGCTGACCGAAGGCTTTGCCGACTGGGAAACCGGCCTGTTCAACGCCACCGCCCGCCTGTATTACGACTTCGACACGCGCTTTGCCACACCGCAAGGCAAGCCCGTGACGTCGTCAGGTGGCATGCTGGTCACGCCGCAGCTGGCCATCGAGGCCATCGACCTCGATGGCCTCGATGTGCTGCTGGTATGCGGCGGCCCTGGCTGGCAAAGCGCCGAAGCACCCGATATCACGGCCCTGCTGCTGGACGCGCAGCGGCGCCAGGTGGTGCTGGCCGGCATCTGCGACGGCACGCGCGTGCTGGCGCAGGCGGGCCTGCTGGACCATGTCCGCCATACCTCGAATTCGGCCGACAACCTGACCTCGATCAATACCTATGCTGGTGCGGAGCTGTACCAGGACGTGCCGCATGCGGTGGCGGACCAGCGTGTGATCACGGCGCCCGGCACCGCGCCGGTCACATTTACCGCCGCCGTACTGGCGGCGCTGGGCATTGCCGACGATGGCCTGAAGGGTTACCTGGCGTTGCACGCGGCTGAACACGGCCGTCCAGCATAAGCGCCGCGGCGACCAAGCCAGCGCAGCCGGTTCGTCCATGAATATTCCTGAAAGCCGAAGATGACGGCATTGCTGAAAGCAGTCACGAGTTTATGGTTCTTTGCCTGGTCACGACAGCACAGGCGCAGGCGCAGGCGGATGACTATACCACCAGGATAGACAAGCTGATCCAGGAAAAAAGCCCCCGAAGTTTCAATGGCGTCGTTCTGATCACGCAAAACGGCAAGACAAAATATTCAAGAGCCGCAGGCTACGCTGATATCGAGAAGAAAATAGCATTGAAGCCCGACGATAATTTCAGGATCATGTCGAACAGCAAGCAAATCACGGCGGTGCTGATCCTGAGAGAGGTTGAGAAAGGCAACATCGACTTGCAAAGCCCCGTCAGGCGATACCTGCCGGACTTGCCGCAGGCTTGGGCAGACACGGTGACGGTGCATCAACTGCTCAACTTCTCGGCAGGCATCACCGAGTTGGACCAGCCTTTGAGCTTCCAGCCCGGCACGGATTTTTTGTATGGCGTCACGACGTACAGCATGCTGGGCGCCATCCTGGAAAAAACAAGCGGGCAGAAATACATACAGGCGGCAAACGGGCTGTTTCAGGAATTGGGCATGAAAAACAGCTTTTGCTATGAGGAAGACAAGCACAATGACGTCATCAAGGGCTATGTCAATTCGAACAATACCTTTACTTTGAAACAGCATCCGGTCCAGAGAACAGGCTGGCTGGACTTCATCCCCGCAGGCGGCATCGTATCGAATGCCAAAGACTTGAATCTGTGGGATGACAAGCTGCACAAGGGACTCATCCTCACGCCGGCCTCCTACAAGCTGATGACAAGTTACAACATCGCCAGCCAGCATGTGGCGTTTGGCGAGGAAAAAATTGGCTATGGCTACGGCGTGTACGTGAACGACAAAATCCCCGCCAGCTATATCGGGCACTCGGGAAAGGGGCTCGGTTTCGCCTCCATCAAACTGTATTTTCCTGAAAAGGATGTCGATGTGGTCGTGCTGGAAAATCAGTTCAGCGAAGACAGCGCGCTGCATTACCACTTCGAAATCAAAATACGGGAAATTGTAATGAACAGCAGCCTTTTAAGGTAGGCGGCAGCGGCAAGAAACGCCAAAACTGTCTCAGATCAAGATTTTCGCCCTGTCCAAGCCCCCATTTTCGTGCTTTTGCAGCCGGATCTTGCCATCGGCACTATAATGTCGGCATCGCGTGCGGCGGCATTGGCGGCGATAGGCGGTAACAATTTCGCGTCGGGGCCAGTACAATACGGTCTGGACCGACACAGGATGTCACTTTTGCCAGCAGTTGCCAGCACCTAACCATTTTTTTGACCAGCAAACAAATACTATGAGTTCGATGAATGAAGAGCGCGTCTTAAGCGTGCACCACTGGACGGATACCCTGTTCTCCTTTACGACTACGCGCGATCCTTCGTTGCGTTTCTCGAACGGTCATTTCACGATGATCGGCCTGCGCGTGGACGGCAAGCCGCTGCTGCGCGCCTACAGTATCGCCAGCGCCAATTACGAAGAACACCTGGAATTTTTCAGCATCAAGGTACCGGGCGGCCCGCTGACCTCGCGCCTGCAGCACCTGGAAGTGGGCGATACCGTGATCGTCGGCCGCAAACCTACCGGCACCCTGGTCTCCGACTACCTGCTGCCAGGCAAGCGCCTGTACATGCTGTCGACCGGCACCGGCCTGGCGCCGTTCCTGTCCATCGTGCGCGATCCGGACATCTACGAGCGCTTCGACCAGCTGATCCTGGTCCATGGCGTACGCCAGGTCGACGAACTGGCCTACCACGACCTGCTGGTCGAGCACCTGCCGAACCATGAGTTCCTCGGCGAAATGGTGAGCGACAAGCTGCGCTACTACCCGACCGTCACCCGCGAAGACTTCCGCAACATGGGCCGCATCACGTCCCTGATCGAAAGCGGCAAGCTGTTCGAAGACCTGGGCGTGCCTGCGCTGGACCCGGCCGTCGACCGCGTGATGATCTGCGGCAGCTCCGACATGCTGCGCGACCTGAAGGAAATGCTGGAAGAGCGCGGCTTCAAGGAAGGCAATACCTCCACGCCTGGCGACTTCGTTGTCGAGCGCGCGTTCGCCGAGAAGTAATCGCTTTGCCGCTCCCGGGGGCCTGGCCTTGCTGTTCGCGGCAACGCCAGGTCCCTGGTGTTTTCAGCTGTGATTATTGCCGCCTGTCACCGCAATACGACAGGCTGTCGCAATGCCGGCCTGCCGGCACCCGGCATTGCTTAGAATCGAATTCCTTTCCAACTGGATATCGATCATGACCGTTTTGCCACGCCTGGGTGTATTCCTGATGCTGTTGTTCACCAATCCAGGCTTGCGCGCCCAGGACGAGCCCTTGCTCACGCCCGATCAGTTGCGCAACGATTTGCGCTTTATCCAGGACAGCATCGCCGCCACCCATCCGGAACCGGGGTTTTCCGCCGATGAAGCGCAACTGCGGCAAGCGTATCAACAACTGGCCATGCAGCTGCAGCAACCCATGACGCGCGATGCGGCCTGGCGACTGCTGGCCACGCTCAATCCCGTGTATGCCGACGCCCACTTGGCCATTACGCAGCCCGACCCGTACGGCCAGAGCGCCGCGCACCTGAAAGCGGGCGGCACGTTTTTTCCTTACGAAATGGTGGCGGACGCTGCCGGCACGCTGCGTATCCGGGCCGAACTGGGCGGCAACGCCTCGCCACTGGCCGGCGCCCGTGTCGAGCAGATCAACGGCATGCCGGCCAGCCGCATCGTGGCGCACATGCTCGAGCGCATGCATGGCGACACGCCCGCATTTCGCGCCGACCTGCTATCCACCCGCTGGCCCTTCTTTTACTGGAAGATGTTTGGCGATGCGGCGCAATACGTGCTGCTGCTGGCTGACGGCCGGCAGTTGCGCGTACCGGCCGCCGGTGCCATGCCAACCTGGCTGCAAGGACGCAACAGTGCAACAAAGCAATTCCATTTCGAACCGCTGGCCGGCGGTGCCGCGCTGCTGACCATCAACACCTTTGCCTGGCCCGACAAACGCCAATTCACCGAGTTTACCGAGGATGCCTTTCGGCGCATGCGCGAAAGCGGCGTCAACAAGCTGATCATCGACATCCGCGAGAATGGCGGCGGCAATGACGACATGTGGATAGACGGCGTACTGCCCTACCTGGCGAACAAACCTTACCGCTGGGCCTCGACCTACCGCAAGAAAGTGATCAAGGGGCGCGAGAGCGCAAGCGAAAAGCTCGGCGACATCATCGATGGCGAAATCGGCAACTGGCAGCAGCCGCAGCCCAATAACCCCTTGCGTTTCCAGGGCAGTACCTATGTGCTGGTGGGCCGCAATACCTATTCGTCGGCCATTCTGTTTGCCAACGTGATGCAGGATTTTCATTTTGGCAAGCTGGTTGGCGCCGCCAGCCATGCGCGCGCGCGGCAAAGCGGCGGCACGCAAAACTTCAAGCTGCCCAACAGCGGCCTGGGACTGGGCGTGCCGCGCCTGATCTTCCAGCGCCCATCCGGCATCGCCAGCCCGGCGCTGCTGCAACCGGATATTATGCTGCCGGATGACCCGTTCGCGCCGCAGGCACTGGTGGAGGCCGTGCAGAAATTCTAAAGGTCGCGTAGCTTGGAAGATTCGACCAGAGCGATTTTACTGAATAGTACCAGACTATTTTCACTATCTATCAGTTATGCTATGCGCTAACCTATCTTTAATTGGATTGCGCCGTGAAACCAAGCCTGCTGAAAATCCCAGCCACAACTGATGATAAAGAATTTGAAAAACTATGTCTGGCGCTTTACCAAAGACGCTGGAAAGATCCTAATACGCGGATGAATGGGAAGTCTGGCGAATCTCAGCATGGCGTCGATATTTTTGGCGTGGACCGAACGACTGGTAATCGTTCCGGCGTGCAGTGTAAAGTCCGAAGCAAGAAGCCGATATCGATGCGCGAGATTTTGATCGAAATCCAGAAAGCAGAAACATTCTTACCGCAGTTACGCCATTTCATAATCGCCACGACCAGCGACCGCAAAGGAAGTCTTCAAACTGAGGTGAATATTTTGTCCGATGCCAGGGAAGAGAAAGGGCAATTCAGTGTACTTCTTTCATCTTGGGATGACATCTTGCTAATGATAGATGAATATCAAGATATTGGGAAACGATTCTATCCTGCTCAACTTGGAAAACCTGCGCCGAGCGCAAAGGCTGCACCCGCTATACCTCAGCAGTTTGGAAAGCGCTTGCGGCAAGTTTTGAGACTGATAAATGTGAATGTCGCGACATCGTTATCGACCACCAAAATCGCTGAGATGATGAATATAGATAAGGTATCTATAGTAGAGAATTTACTGAAAGGAACAGAGGAACCTGACAGACAGTTTCTTATTCAATTCAGCGAGTGCTTTGGCATCAATTCTAGTTGGCTACTTCATGGTGAGCATGAGCCCTATCTATCTTGCAAATTAATTAATTCGCCTGCGCATGTCATGGCCGAAATTGAGGAGGAGAAGCCTGAGCAGATCATCTTTGTCCGTTCCAATTCGGAATACGCGGAGTGCGCAATCGTGTTCAAATACGGTGACTGGCGCTACAAAATACTGAATGGGAGCTGGCATGTCAGTAAGCACATAGGCGGCTCTGGCACAGCTCAATTAGTTGCCTTATATAATCTTATCAAATTACTAAACAAAACCGAATTTAATTGTCGCGGATATAATGTGGATGAACAGCACTTTCAGAACTTGATTGATGGCCAGTGCTTTCCGGGAGCACTACTCAGTGGTCGCAGTCGTAATGGGGATTGGTACTATGCCCTACTTGACCTTCATCATAAAAACACTACGGCCATACACTATGCAGAATGGTATGGACAGTCATTCGTTGATGCCCAGCAAGTCATCCGTAAGTATCTTTCGTCATGACTGAGGTATATGTCGGTGGGTAGCATGCTCGCCCTATAATTCAGCGCACTTCGATTAGCCTCAACCGTTCGACCGCGTGCTGGTTGCCTGGATCGAGTTCAACCGAGCGGCGATAGTGCGTGACGGCAAGCGCAGTGTCGCCCGCTGCCTCGCTGGCCTCAGCCAGGCTGTCGTGGCCATTGGCGCTATCCGGGTACAGCCGCACCGCCAGCTGGAATACGGCGATGGCGTCGCTGGCCTGCTGCCGGCGCAGCAGGCGATAGCCCCAGGCGTTCAGATCGTTTTCATCCGGCGCGGGCAGCGCATGCTGCTGGCGGATCGCCGTCAGCCGCCGCTCCATATTGTCAAAGCCGGCCTTGCCCATGGTTTGCCGCAGCAAATACAAGGCATGCGCTCCACCCAGTTCCTGGCGCAAGGCCGGCAGATAGAAGCCAGCCACCGTGTCGATCAGTTGCTCGGGCTGGCCACCGGCCAGGTTGGTCAGGATGATAATCGCCAGATCGTCGTTCGGATAGACATAAAACGCCGAGCGCCCGCCGCCGATGCCGGCCACGGCGCGGTGGCCGTCACGGCGGATGGCAGGCCAGCCCAGCGCCCACGGCGCCGGCTTGCCATCATTCAAGGAACCCAGTTGCCACAGCCGCGCCACGCTGGCCGGTGCCAGCAAGCGACCTGACTGCAGCGCGATCAGCCACCTGGCCAGTTCGCCCACATTGCTGTTGATGCCGGCGCCGGCGCGCATGAAGACGGGGAAATCCTCGATCACATTGCGGTAGTCCTTGCCAGCGAGGAAATAGGACGTGGTCTTGTTGCGCACCACGTCTTTGGCGTCGCCAAAGCCGCTATGGGGCATGCCGGCCACATCGAACTGTCCGCGCCGGATGAACTCCACGAAGGCCAAGCCGCTCTGGCGCTCGATCAGCTGTGCCAGCAAGACATAATTGGTCTGGTTGTAGCGGTAGCGCTGGCCTGGCTGGAAATCCATGGGCAGCGCTTGCACGGCTTTCCAGGCTGCATCATTGTCATCGGGCCGCGGCCCCACCAGCTTGCCCGTGGCCTGATCCAGCACATCAGGCAAACCGGAAGTATGGTTGAGCAACTGCGCGATCGTCACGGCTTGCCAGGCGGTTGGCAAGCCGGGCAGGTAGCGTGATACAGACGCATCGAGATCAACCTTGCCCTGCTGCACCAGCTGCATCACGGCCACGCCCGTAAATGCCTTGGTGGCCGAGTTGATGGAAAACAGGCTGGCGTCGCTGACCGGCACGCCATATTGCAGCGAGGCCACGCCAAAATTACGCTTCAATACGACTTTCCCGTGGTGTATGACTGCAATTTGCAAGCCGGGAATTTGCCGCTCCTGCATTTCTTCTTGCAGAAAAGTGGTGACGCTTTGCTCCACGGTCACGCGCTGCTGCGCTGGCGCCACCGTAGTGGCCGCTACGGCACAGGGCGACAAGATGGCGAGCGCGGCGACCAGCGCTGACAGCGGTAAACGGTTGAGCATGGCGACCTTCGATGGACGATTGTTAAATTGCTACGGAGCATCACATATCCAGTTATCACGGTCAACAACTATCTATTTCAACTTGGAGCATGAAGCTGGCGCCACCGCGATGCCACCTCACCGAATAAAACATGGCATTACCGACCGGTAACATTAATTCTATTTTGAAATAGTTGCAATCCACCACAGAATTATCCTACAAAGCGACAGGACGTACCCCTATGGCAGCTGAACTTGTGGCAACGCAGAATGGCTACAACGGCGTACCCAGCATTGCCTTTGAAAATGCCGGGCCGGCGGATGTCAGCGAGTTCATTCTTCGATGGACTGCAAATCAAAGCAACCACTCAATAGAGGACACATCATGGCTTCGAACAGCAATAACGACACGAACAAACAATCGGGCAACCAATCGTCGGGCACGCGCGGCGGCACGCCGGAGCAGCACGCCGAGGCTGGACGTCAAAGCCACAAGAACGACGGCGCCAGCGGCTCCGGCTCTGGCTCGCAGCAATCGGGTTCGCGCGGCACGTCGGGCGGCACCCAAGGTGGCACGCACGAGCAGCATGTGGAAGCAGGCCGTCAAAGCCACAAGAATGACGCCGGCAACAGCGGTGGCTCGAGCGGTTCGCAACAATCGGGTGCATCGCGCGGCTCCAGTGAACAGTCGGGTTCGGGTTCGGGGATGCGCGGCGGCACGCCGGAGCAACACGCCGAAGCTGGCCGCCAAAGCCACAAGAACGATGATGCCAAACGCTGATCGTTAATCAGGCAAGGCATCCTCCTATCGGCCAGGCAAGGCAAGCGCCTGCCTGGCCTTGATACGTGGAACTTCCAACGATGAAAACCCTACCCGCTTTGCTGATGAGCATTTGCGCCATGCTTGCCGGCTGCGGCGCGGACAATACCGGCTCGAATGTGAGCGCGCCAGGCGCGCCGGCGAAGGCCTCCACCCGCACCCTCGAAGCAGGCGCCGCCCTGTTGCAGGACAAGCCACCCATCGAGGCACTGAACGCCTACCTCGACGGATTCCACTTTTACAACGGCAATCCGCACGGCCAGATGGAAGCCCACCACTATTGCGCCATCGTCAATGAGGATGTGATTCAATGCGTGATCTACGACGGCAATGTGAAGAATGCGAAATTGATGGGCGTCGAATATATCGTCAGCGGCCGTTTGTACCAGGGCTTGCCGGACGCCGAAAAATCGCTGTGGCACAGCCATGTGCATGAAGTAAAATCGGGCCAGCTGATTGCGCCGGGCATCCCGGCCGTGGCGGAAAAAGCGCTGATGCAAAAACTGGTGGGCACCTACGGCAAGACCTGGCATACCTGGCATACGGACCTGCACAAGGAATTGCCGCTGGGCGTGCCACAACTGATGATGGGTTTCACGCAGGATGGCCAGGCCGACGCCGCCATGGTGGCGGCACGCGATGCGCGCTTCAAGGTCGACTCGGCCGAAAAACGGCGCCAGCGGGCCGATATCGCCGCACCTGCCATCGATGCAGGCGCCGATGCCTGGCAGCACGGCAAAGTGATACAGCTGCAAGACCCGAGTGGCACGAAGCACCACTGACCCGTTGTCGTGAAGCCCATTCTGGGCGATAATTACGCCCATGAACGATACCACCACCTTACCCCCATTGCCCGATCGCCTGTCGATCGACCCCAGCAGCCCTTATCACGTCGCCGCCGTGTTTGAAAACGACGTGGGCATCAAGTTCAACGACAAGGAACGCCTCGATGTCGAAGAATATTGCATCAGCGAACGCTGGATCAAGGTTGCCTCGACCAAGTCGCTGGACCGCCGCGGCCGTCCGCTGCAGATCAAACTGAAAGGCAAGGTCGAAGCGTTCTACCGCTGATCCTTGATCATCCTGTTGCAAAAGGCCGATTTGATCGGCCTTTTTTGCGTCTGGCACCGTTATTCATTCCATGCCACAAGTAATACCGGCTGCGGCGGCCAGTGGCAGCCACAGCATGGCATCAGCCAGCACCTGGCCTGCCGGCATGGCACACTGACGCGCAGCATGCAATGCAGCGGTCTGCAGACCGGCGGTTTTTTCCTGTGCCACTTGCAGCAGGTGAAACTGCCACGGCAGCAAGCTGTGCATGCTGAGCCGGTAATCCAGGCGCGCGATGGCGACATGGCCGGGCCCCGGTTCGGGCTGGGGTGGCATGGCGTCATCGGGCGCGGCCTGCGCCGCGCGCCAGAATGTCTGCAGTGGAAACGACAGGGCCAGCAGGCGCGTGCACGGCGCCAGCCGTATCGGCGTCTCGCCGCCGCTCAGCCAGGCAAGCTCAGGCATGGAAGGTGGCGCCCGCTGTTCCAGCCCCTGCGCCCTGCCCGCTTCACTGCGCGCGCGTTCCAGCCGGGCCAGTTCGACGGGAAAGCGCAACAGTTCGTCAGCGCCCGCCGGCTGGCTGGCCGCCAGGAAATCGGCAAAGCCCCCGCCCAGGTCGTACAAGGTGGGCGAGCGCGAGGGGTGGCGCCAGACATAAGCACGGGCGAAAAAATCGAACAGTTCCGCGCCCATGGTTTTGCGCAGCACGGGAAAGTCGGCCTGCAGGCATTCGAGCAAACGCTGCACGTAGCCGTCGGCGTAGATATGCAGGCGCGCCTGGCGCCCGGCTGTCGGCTTGAGCACCTCTTCCTGGCTCAGGCCATGGTGCTGCTGCGCCAGCTCGATGCCGCGCTGCGCGCCGCCGGGCGCCGTCATGGCCGTCAGGAACCATGCCTGCAGCTGCGCCAGCGGTAGTTGCTCGGGCTTATGCATGGACATCTCCCAGGTGAAAGCTGAGCGGACTGGACACGGCGCCGCGCGCTGGAACCAATGGTGCTTCGTCCGAAAAATCGCCCCCTTCGGCCGCGCGCGCCTTGGCCAGTTCCGCCAGCAACTGCGGATACGACGGGATATTGGCATCCCACTCCAGCAGCGCCGACACGCCGCCCGTCAGCCGCTGCGCCAGCGCATACAGGCGCCAGACGGCCGCCGGCACCGGTGCATCGTGGGTGTCGATCAGTACTTCTCCGCAATCGGTGGGCCCGGCAAGGTGGATTTGCACGATATGCCTGTGCGGCAACTGGCCGATATAGTGCGCCGCATCGTAGCCATGGTTGTGCGCGCTGACGTACACGTTATTTACGTCCAGCAGCAGGCCGCAGCCGGTGTCTTCGGCCAGGCGGCCCAGGAATTCCCATTCCGGCATGCTGGAACTGGCGAACTCGACATAGGTGCTGGGGTTTTCCAGGATCAGGGGACGCCCGAGAAAATCCTGCACCTGGTGTACGCGCGCGGCCACATGGCGAAAACTGGCTTCGTCCAGCGGCAGCGGCAACAGGTCGTGGCTGTTGACGGAGGCCGCGCCGGTCCAGCACAAATGGTCCGAGATCCAGGCGGGCTTGATCTCTTCAGCCAGCTGGCGCAGCTTGGCCAGGTAGCGCATGTCGAGCGGATCGCTGCTGCCGATCGACAGCGACACGCCATGCATGACGATCGGCACCTGCGCCGCCACTCGCTCCAATACATGGCGGCCATAGCCGTGGTTGTCGATAAAGTTCTCGCTGATAATCTCGAACCAGTCCACCTGCGGTCCGTGTTCCAGGATGTGCTGGTAATGCTGCGGGCGCAAACCGACGCCCAGGCCCAGATGCGGCAGGCCCAGGCGGGGATCCGCCAGTATATTGGCGGCCGTCATCAGGTCGACGGTGGCAGGGCCATGCGCAGATCGGTCGGCGCCGGCTTGGCTGCGGGTGTCGCACCGCGCGCCGCCATTACCTTGGCATACGCTTCCCAGGCCTTGTCGTACACGCTTTCGCCAAGCGCAAAGCTGACGCTCTGGCCCAGCGGCTGCGACTTGTGATCGGGCCCTGGGCCGAAGTTATACAAGGTCATGGTGCCCGGCGTGGCGTTGGGGAACAGTTGCGAGGCCGAAATCGGCACGGCGCAGCCGCCGAAGGTGGCGCATTTGTTGTCGCTCGGCGCGCTGTAGACTTCGTCTGCCGGCACCGGTGGCGGCGGCTTGGGAGCGCCGCACAGATTGCCTGCCACCTTGGTCACCTTGGCCGAATGGCCGCAGGAGGAAGAAGAACCGCCGCCGGCAGCGGAGCCGCCGCACTGGCCGCCGCCCGTATCGAGCTGGGCAAAGCCGCAGCCGCCCTGGGCATGGCAGCCGTTGGAGCCACGGCAGGTATGGTAGACGGCCAGCGCCGCGCAGGTCGCTTCGGCCTCGCCTTCCAGGTGCATGCCCTGGCAGGCGTGGTACAGGATGTCCTTGTCGCGCACCGGCACGCCCGTTTCCAGGTTCGGCGCCTGGCCCAGCACGGCCCAGCACAGCGCCATGCGGTCGCCGGCGCCAACCATCGACGGATACGGAAACGCCGTGCCCTGGTGTTGCCAGTAGGTATCGAGCACTGAGGTGATGCCGTAGATGGCGCCGGTGGCGACCGTGCTCAGCATGGAGAGCGTATTGGACTGGTCTTTCAAACGGTTCAGCGCGCCCGCCACGTCGTCGGGGCCGGGAATATTCTGCGGCGCGGTGGCCGGATTGTAGTGCTCGTTGGTCAGCATGGCCGCATCCCAGACATGGCCGTCCGAGTGCCATTGCGCCCAGGTTTTTACCGGCAGCATGTCCTTCACCTGGCCGAAGCGCTCGTAGTGATCAAATTGGGCGCTGTCGTGGCGGGCCGCCGCGTCGCGCGAATCGGCGTCTCCGCCGTCGTTGCTGTAGGAAGGATAATCGACTTTCAGCGCTTCATCGTCCTCGCGGTAGTCGGGTTGCACGGCCATCAGCATGGCCCCCACGTTGCGGCGATAGCGCTTGATGGCGCCGTCGCTGCCCTCGCCCTGGTCGGTAATCGCGGCCATCATGTCGATCGCCTTGTTGAACGAGGTGATATTGCCGCCATCCTGCACATTCGGCCCGAAGCTGGTGTCGAAGCGGGGGAACTCGGCCTTCTCATGGCCCTCGACGGTCGTGTTGAACATGTCCTGCTGCACCGAATTGTTGACGAACAGCTTCTGCCACAAGGTTTCGCCATCGGTGTACTCGATGCTGATATAAGCCGCATAGCATTCGTACATATAGCCGATGGTGCCGAACAGCGGCAGGTCGTGTACATGCTTGCCCGGCGTCCAGTCGGCCAGCGGCACTTGCGGGAAATACTTGGTGTGATCGACCTTGTCGAAGGCGCGCAACTGCTCCCTGGCCTGCTCTTCCGGCTGCTCGATGGCGCGGAAAAGTTCGCACTGGTTATCGTTCAGCTCTTCCAGGTTGACCCGCACGTGGCTGTAGCCCGAAGTGTCTTTCAGGTCGACGATATGCGGTATGGTGGTCAGCTTTGGCCCGTAGCAGGTCCAGCCATGCTGCTGGTTCTGCAGTTCGGCACCGGTGAAGCACGGCGCCGCGCCGATCGCAGTGGCGATATTCGACGCCATCTGCAGGTGCAGCATTTCCTGGATAAACACGCTGAAAATGATATTGAAGGCCTTTTGCTCATTTGACTCGGGCTTGGCGGTGGTGCTCATGCCCGGCCATTGCCGGCCTTCGTAGTAGCGCACGCCCTTGGAATTGATCTGGTGCGTACCGTAAATCGAATACATGGTGGCCATGTACAGCGGGATGGTAAACAGCTCCACGCTGACGGCCGCCTGCGCAATCGCGCGCACGGCCGCCGTATCGGTGGCCAACTGGTCGAGCGGACGGTGCTTGATCGGCGACTGGGTACTGCCTGCTTCGGGCATTTTCATGCTGGTCTCTCCACGGGTAGGTTGCGTATCGTATCGATGCCAAGCCCGCGCCACTGTGGGCAGCGCCGGGAATGGCTGAAAGATGATAAGCCGCGGAAAGATATTTTTACGACAATATTAAATGTTGTGAAAAAGAACGGTTTTTCATCCTTTCAAACGCCCTCCTGTCCGGAAAAAACAGTGTTATTCCTTATATCTATGACAATTGGATAGATTTTGCAAATCGCGCCCGTATATAAGCTGCGCGCCGTGCGGCACTGGCAAGTAACTATCGATTCAATAGTCACTGCGCTGACGGCGTTCAGGCACAAGCTCATCATTCAACAGTATTGTTTTGCTCTTGCTGATGAGGCCACCTTTTTTGTCACTTGAGTTCTTTTTTAGCTGGCTCTGGCCGCTTCGCAAACCTTCCCAAGCGCACAACAAGCCGTATGCAATTGGCGGCCCCCAACGCTGGCATGACCCCAACGCTGGTACAGAAATCAACCACGTGGCATCAATGCCGCTGAATCTCGATCAGCTCGATCTCGAACAGCTTGGGCCACAGCTTGCCGGTGACGAACAGGCGCTTGCCGTGCTTGTCCCAAGCGATGCCGTTCAGGACCGCGTCCGGGTTGGCGGTGCCGCGCTGGTCTGGCGGCAGCAAGCCGGTCAGGTCGATCCAGCCGACCACCTTGCCGCTGGCAAGATCGATGCGGGCGATCACGTCGGCGCCCCACACGTTGGCATACAGCTGGCCGTCGACGATTTCCAGTTCGTTCAGGCGCTCGATCGGCTTGCCTTCGGCCTTGACGTCGAAACGGCGCACTTCCGCCAGCGTTTTCGGATTCAGCACGCGGATGGCGGCGCTGCCGTCGCTCATGTAGACGTACTTCGCGTCGCTGGCCAGGCCCCAGCCTTCGCCCTTGTAGTCGAACTTGCGCTTGAGCTTGAAGGTTTTCTGGTCGAACACATAGCCGGTCTGCGAGGTCCAGGTCAGCGCCATGATTTCATCGCCCACGTCGGTAATGCCTTCGCCGAAGACGTTCTGGTCCAGCATTTCGCGCTGCAGCACCCTGCCCGACTTCAGGTCGACCTTGCGCAAGGAAGACTGGCCGTTCTGGCCCGTGCTTTCATACAGGTGGCCATCCTTGAACAGCAGGCCCTGGGTGAACGCGCGCTGGTCGTGCGGATAGGTATTTTTTACCAGATAGCCATAGACGGGAATGGCGGCCTGGGCATGGCCCATTTCGCTCATCAGCCCGACCGTGCATGCCAGGCCCAGCAGCATGGAAGTGGTGGTGCGCCTGAGTTTGGTCGTGACGGTGGTGTGCATGTTCTGGTGGAGTGGTTGCGGTCGCCTATTGTAATCGCACGGCGGAGTCTGCATCGCCCATATGCGCACGCACCAGGTCCAGCCAGGCGCGCGCGGCAAACGACAGCCGCCCGGCGCGGCGCCAGGCCAGCATCAGATTCCACTCCACCGGCGGGTTGGCCAGCGGCACGATGGTAAAGTCGCTGGCGTCCAGCGTGTCGCAGAACATCTTCGGCAGCAGGCAGATGCCCACGCCCAGGCGCACCAGCGAGGCGATAAAGTCCCATTGGCCGCTGCGGCTGGTAATGCGCGGCACGAAACCGGCGCGCTGGCAGGCGTCAAGCACGATCTCGTTTAAGGCAAACGCATCGCCATAGAACACGAACGGACTGTCGGCCAGTTCGCCCAAGGCCACCGTCTGCCGGTTTTGCCAGGCAGACTCGCGCGGTGCAAGCAGGCACAGCGGCGAGCGCACCAGCGGCAGCGCCTCGAAATCTTGCCAGGTCGCAGCATTGCCGGGGTAGTCGAGCATGGTGCCCAGCTCGATGGTGCCCTTGCGCAAGTCGCGCTCGATGGCCTGGGTGCCGCTTTCCACCATTTTCAGCTCGATGCCCGGGTAGCGCTGGTGGTACTCGGCCAGCCAGGAAGCGATCGCCATATGCGTCTGCGGCGACACGCCCACTCGCAGCTCGCCGCGTTCGAGCTGCTGCAAATCACGCAACTCCACTTTCAGCTCCGCATGCAGGGCCAGCAATTCATGCGCGCGCGACAGCACCACCTTGCCCGCGTCGGTCAGGGTAAAACGCTTGCCCACCCTGTCGAGCAAGGCCAGGTCCAGCGACTGTTCCAGCTGGGCGATCATCTTGCTGACGGTCGGTTGCGTCACGTGCAGCCGGGCGGCGGCACGCGTAAAGCTGTTTTGTTCCACCACTTCGACGAAGTAGCGTAGCGAACGGATATCCATCATGCATTCCAATATCGAATGAACTTCATAAGTTTAAGTCATTTTATCTTTTAACCAGCGCCGCCTACAATGAAAACCTTCTCCGATGAAAGCCAGCCATGCACGCCAGTTGTTCCACCGCCACCCTGCCGATCGCCACCGCACCCGCCTGGCGCCGGCCCGTGCAAACGCTGTGGCAGGTAGCAGTCTTGATTGCCGCCTGGTGGGCTGCCGACCATGCGGCGGCGGTGCTGCACCTGCCCTTCTCGGGTGGCGTGGTGGGCCTGTTCGCGCTGGTGCTGCTGCTGGCGACCGGCCTGGTGAAGCCAGCCGCGATCGAACTGGGCGCCAACTGGCTGCTGTCCAATATGTTGCTGTTCTTTATTCCGCTGGTGGTGTCAGTGGTGCAATTTACCGACCTGATCAAGGCCAAGGGCCTGATTTTGCTGCTCGACATCGGCCTGGGTTTTGCCTGCGTGATGCTGGCCACTGCCTTTACAGTGGAATGGGTATGCCGTTATGAGCGCCAGTTGCGCCTGAAAAAACTGCGGCGCCAGCGCGCGGCCAGGAAACTGGCATGAGCACCTTGCTGCTGTCACTGCTGTTCCTGCTGCTGACCCTGGTGCTGTTCTATGCCAACCAGGCCCTGCACCGGCGCCATCCACACTTTTTGCTGACGCCGGCGATCTGTACCTCGGCCATTCTGATCATTATCGTGCAGGCCACCGCCACGCCCTTCACGACCTATTTTGGCGAAACGCGCTGGCTGCCGTGGCTGCTGGGGCCGGCGACCGTCGCGTTTGCGCTGCCGATCTTCCAGGAACGCCAGTTGATCCGCAAGCACTGGCTGGCCCTGTCGCTGGGCAGCTGTGCCGGCATCGTCGCGTCGCTGGCCGCCACCTTGCTGCTGGATCGCCTGCTGGGCGTGCATGGCGACATGGCGCGCAGCCTGCTGGCGCGCTCGGTGTCCACGCCGTTTGCGCTGGAAGCGTCGCGACAGATGGGCGGTTCGGCCCAGCTGACCGGCATTTTCGTGGTGATGACGGGCCTGTTTGGCCTGATGCTGGGCAAGCCGCTGCTGAAACTGCTGCCGCTGCGCATGCGCATTGCCCGTGGCGCCCCGTATGGCGCTGCCGCGCACGGCTTTGGCCTGTCGGTGGCGCGCAGGGTCGGTACGGAAGAAGGCGCGGTGGCCAGCCTCACCATGATTTTCTCGGGCGTGGTAACGGTGCTGCTGGCGCCCGCCATAGGCCACGTGCTGGGCTGAACGCACACGCAGGGAACGTTTATCGGGGATAATACGCCTTCAACATTTTCCCCGGCGCCGCCACGATGAAATACCCCGCAGTTTTGCCCTTCGCCGAGATCCTGCCGCAGCTGGCCCAGTTCGACGCCATTATCGATGTGCGCAGCCCGTCCGAATTTGCCGAGGATCATTTGCCGGGCGCCATCAACTTGCCGGTGCTGGAGGATGACGAGCGCATCCAGATCGGCACCTTGTACAAGCAGACCAGCGCCTTTGAAGCAAAAAAACTGGGCGCGGCGCTGGTGGCAAAAAATATTGCGCGCCATATCGAAGATGGCATGCTCGGCCATCCGCAATCGTGGCGCCCGCTGGTATATTGCTGGCGCGGCGGCAACCGCAGCGGCGCCATGGCACATATCCTGGCGCGTATCGGCTGGCCCGTGGTACAGCTCGACGGCGGCTACAAGGAATACCGGCGCCATGTGAATACCGAGCTGGCCACCCTGCCGGCCGCGTTTGACTTCATCAATGTGCTGTGCGGCCCCACCGGCAGCGGCAAGAGCCGGCTGCTGCAAGTGCTCGACAAGCAAGGCGCGCAGGTAATCGACCTGGAACAGCTGGCGGCCCATCGCGGCTCGGTGCTGGGCGGCTTGCCGCAAGAAAACCAACCCTCGCAAAAAGCGTTTGAAAGCGGCCTGTGGCAGCAGCTGCGCCATTTCGACGCCAGCCAGCCCGTGTTCATCGAGTCCGAAAGCAAGAAAGTGGGCCGCTTGCGCGTGCCCGACGCGCTGATGGAAAAAATGCGCGCCGCCGATTGCACCGCCGTGCAGCTGTCCACCGGCCACCGCGTGCAATTGCTGATGGAAGACTACGATCATTTTGTTGGCGACCCGGAAAAACTCAATGTCCAGCTGGCATTGTTGACGCAGTTGCACGGCCGCGAGAAAATTGCCCATTGGCAGCAACTGGCCACCTCAGGCCAAATGACCACGCTGGTCGAGGAACTGCTGCTCCAGCATTATGACCCGGCCTACCTGCAGTCGATCAAGCGCAACTTCCTGCGCTATGCCGAGGCGGCGCCTTTGCTGCTGCCCGATATCTCCGATGCTGCTTTTAAGCAAGCTGCTCTCAGCTTGTGTACTATCGTCGGCAACCACCAACATCAGCAGGAACTCACATGACAGATAGCATTGCACCACCGATCCGACTGACCGAATTTGCCCATGGCGGCGGCTGCGGCTGCAAGATCGCGCCGGGCGTGCTGGCCGATATCCTGAAAGGCAGCGGCGGCTTCCCAATCCCGAAAGAATTGCTGGTCGGCATAGAAACGGCCGATGACGCCGCCGTCTACCAGTTGAATGACGAGCAGGCGCTGATCGCCACCACCGATTTTTTCATGCCCATCGTTGACGATCCGTTCGACTTCGGCCGCATCGCCGCCACCAACGCCATTTCCGACGTCTACGCCATGGGCGGCACGCCGATCATGGCGCTGGCGCTGGTCGGCATGCCGATCAACAAGCTGCCGGTCGAGACCATCGGCCTGATTTTAAAAGGCGGTGAAACCGTGTGCGCCCAGGCCGGCATTCCGATCGCCGGCGGCCATACCATCGATTCAGTCGAGCCGATCTATGGCCTGGTGGTGCTGGGCCTGGTGCACCCGTCGCAAGTGAAGCGCAATGCAGGCGCGCGCGCCGGCGACAAGCTGGTGCTGGGCAAGCCGATCGGCGTGGGCGTGCTGTCGGCGGCGCTGAAGAAAAACCTGCTCGACGCCGACGGTTATGCCGCGCTGATCGCCAATACCACCAAATTGAATACGCCAGGCAAGAAACTGGCACTACTCGACGGCGTGCATGCGCTGACCGACGTTACCGGTTTTGGCCTCCTGGGCCACACGCTGGAACTGGCGCGTGGCGCCAAGTTGCAGGCACGTATCGCACTGGCTGACGTGCCACTGCTGCCGCAGGTGCAGCAACTGGCCGAGCTGGGCAATATCACGGGCGCCTCGGGGCGCAACTGGCAGGGCTATGGCGCGCAAGTGCAGCTGGACCCATCCTTGAACGCGGTCGACCAGGCCATCCTGACCGACCCGCAAACGGCCGGCCCGCTGCTGGTGGCGTGCGCGCCGGAAGCGGTCGAGCAGGTGCTGGCGATTTTCCGCGCCGAAGGCTTTGCGGAAGCGGCGGTCATCGGCGAGATGCAGGCAGGCAGCACTGGCGTTTCCGTATTTTAATCATCTTCCATAGAAAGCACTGACATGACATTCTCCAAATTCCCCGCCATCCTGGCCACCGTTGCCGCCACCCTGGCGATCCACAGCGGCATCGCCCAGGCGCAGCAAGTGTTGCGCGTGTCGGCGATTCCCGACGAAGCGCCGACCGAACTGCAGCGCAAGTTCAAGCCGCTGGGCAACTACCTGGAGAAAAAGCTGGGCATGAAAGTGGAATTTACGCCGGTGACCGATTACGCAGCCTCGGTCGAAGGCCTGATCAACCACAAGCTCGACATGGTCTGGTTTGGCGGCTTTACCTTCGTGCAAGCGAACGTGCGCAGCGGCGGCAAGATCGTGCCGCTGGTACAGCGCGAGGAAGACACCAAGTTCCGCTCCGTATTCGTTACCACCAGCAAGGACATCAACAGCCTGGCCGACCTGAAAGGCAAGAATTTCACGTTCGGTTCCGAATCGTCGACCTCGGGCCATCTGATGCCGCGCTACTACCTGCTGGCCGCCAAGATCAATCCTGACGTCGACATGAAGCGCATCGCGTTTTCCGGCGCGCATGACGCCACCGTGGCGGCCGTGGCCGGCGGCAAGGTCGATGCCGGCACGCTGAATATCTCGGTCTGGGAAAAACTGGTCGAAGCGAAAAAAGTCGACCCGGCCAAGGTGCGCGTGTTCTACACCACGCCCGGCTATTTCGACTACAACTGGAGCGTGCGCTCGGACATGAACCCGGTCGTGCGCCAGAAGCTGACCGACGCCTTCCTGGCGCTGGACCCGTCCACGCCTGAAGGCAAGGAAATCCTCGAGCTGCAGCGCGCCACCAGGTTTATCCCGACCAAGGCCGAGAACTACAAGGATATCGAAGCGGCTGCGCGGGATGCGAAGTTGTTGAAATAATCGCTGTCCCCGTCGAATCTTGTCGGATTACGCTACGCTAATCCGACCTACGCATGCTAGACCGTCGCGTAGGTCGGATTAGCCCGAAGGGCGTAATCCGACAAACCCCAACCCAAACCGACACATCGCATGACATTCCAACTTCACAAAGTCAGCGTCCACCACGCTGGCGCCGCCGGCAATGCGCTGGCGCTGCGCGAGCTGAGCCTGGACGTGGCCCAGGGTGAACAGATCGCCCTGATCGGCCCGTCGGGCGCGGGCAAGACCAGCTTGCTGCATACGCTGGCCTGCGCGCTGCGCCCGGCATCCGGGACCCTGAATGTCCTCGGCGCATCACCGTGGCAACTGGCGAGCGGCGCGCGACACGCCTTGCGCGCGCGCCTGTTCCTGGCGCCGCAAACTCCCCCGCTGCCGCCGCGCCAGCGCGTGGTCAATGCCGTGCTGGCCGGCAGGCTGCCGCAATGGACCTTGTGGACGGCGGTGCGTTCGCTGGTGGCACCGCTCGATCCGCGCGCGGCCTGGGAAGCGCTGGGCAAGTTCAATCTGCAAGACAAACTGTATGCAAGGGTCGACCGCCTGTCCGGCGGCGAACGCCAGCGCTGCGGCATGGCGCGCGCGCTGGTGTCGAACGCACAAGTGTTCCTGGTGGACGAGCCCTTGTCGGCGCTTGACCCTACCCTGGCGGTGCAAACAATTGCGGTATTGCAGGAAGAAGCCACGGCGCGCAACGCTACGCTGATCTGCAGTCTGCACCAGGTCGAGATCGCGCGCGCCTGCTTTCCTCGCATTATCGGCCTGCGCGATGGGCAAGTGGTTTTCGATGCGCCCGCCACGGAAGTGACCGACACGATGATCGCCGCCCTGTATCAAAACAAGACCGACCCTTCGCCGCAATTCGATCCTGTCGCGGAAAACCTCGAAGCGGCGAGGCCGCATTGCTGACGGCAAACAAGGCCTCGATGCCGCGCGACCCGGCCTGGCGCGGCCGCCTCATCACTGCGGCGGTGGTGCTGATCGTGCTGTGGCCGATGCTGGTGCAGGCCGAATTCAAGCCCTGGATCTTATGGGATGCGCAAAGCCTGGCCGCGACCTGGCAGTTCCTGTCGAGCTTTGTGCCGCCGGCCCACTCGGCCGAATTTTTACAGCTGGTGCTGGTGTCGAGCTGGGAAACCATCGCCATGGCCACCGCCGGCATGGCGCTGGCGATGCTGGGTGCGATACCGTTGACCCTGTTGGTGACCGAGCGCCTGTCGGTTTCGCGCATCGGCACGGGCAAGGTCTCGCCACCGGCGGCCGCCCTGCGCCACGGCGTGCGCACCCTGCTGGTATTGCTGCGCAGCGTGCCTGAACTGGTCTGGGCGCTGCTGCTGGTGCGCATCGTCGGCCTCGGTCCGACCGCCGGCGTGATCGCGATCGCCCTCACCTACTGCGGCATGCTCGGTAAAGTCTATGCGGAAATCCTCGAGTCATCGGATGCGTCTGCCTGCAACGCCCTGCTCAACAACGGCAGTGGCCGCCTGGCTGCGCTGCTGTACGGCGCCCTGCCCGAGTCGGCCGCCGAACTGGTGTCGTACACGATTTACCGCTGGGAATGCGCAATCCGCGGCTCGGTGGTGATGGGCTTTGTCGGCGCCGGCGGCCTGGGCCAGCGCATGGATGAATCGATGAAGATGATGGCCGGCAGCGAACTGGCCACCATGCTGATGGTGTTCGTGCTGCTGGTGGCCGGCGCCGATGCCGTGTCCGCCATGCTGCGGCGGAGGCTGTCATGAAGCACGATTTCACACTGCCACCCCTGCCGGTTGCGGAACCGGTACGCTGGTCGACCTGGGCCTTGCTGGCCGGCCTGGTGCTGCTGGTCATCGCCAGCTTTGCCAGCCTGCCGTTGAAATGGGGCGAATTCTTCAGCGGCGAAGCGATCCGCACGACCCTTGATTTCCTGCACGGCTTCGCGCCGCCGGAACTGGCGCCCGCGTTCCTGACCAAAGTCGGCATCGCCACCTTTGAAACCCTGGCCATGTCGGCCATCGGCACGGTCATCGCCGCCGTGCTCGGCGCGCTGCTGGCCCTGCCCGCCAGCGGCCGTTTTGGCGTGCTGGCGCGCAATATCACGCGCGGTTTCCTGAACGTCCTGCGCTCGATCCCCGAACTGGTGTGGGCTTCGATCCTGCTGATCGCCGCCGGCCTGGGGCCGTTTGCCGGCACCCTGGCCCTGGCGCTGCATACGGTGGGCGTGCTGGGCCGGCTGTTTGCCGATGCCTTCGAGAACTGCCCGCCGCTGCCGGCCGCCACCTTGCGCATCAACGGCGCGCGCCCGGCCGTGGCTTTTCTGTATGCGACCTTGCCGCAATGCAGTCCGCAGATGATGTCGTACACTCTGTACCGCTGGGAAAACAATATCCGCGCCGCCGCGATTCTTGGCGTGGTCGGCGCCGGTGGCCTGGGGCAGATGCTGAAATACCATCTGTCGCTATTCCAGATGCAACAGGCCGCCACCGTGATTATCGCCATGCTGCTGATGGTAGCCGCCGTCGACGCGCTCAGCTATCTGCTGCGCCGCGCGATGACCAAATAATTTATTGAGGAGCAAGCCATGCTGGGTTGGTGGACCGTGATTACAACTGAAACCCTGGCGCAGCGCACGCTGCCCGGTGGCGGCAACAAGGAAGCGACGCTGGCGGTCTGGGACGCCGGACTGGGCGGCATGGACTGGATACTGGCACTGTGCAAGCAAGGCAAGGCCGAGCAGCACAGCTTCAACGGCTATCCGAACCGTTTCACGGCGCTGGCTGGCGAGATCACGCCGATCCTGGCGCGCGGCATCAAGGAACACCTGGGCCATTTCAATGGTCCCGAGCCGTCGGCCTGGAAAGGCAGTGTTACCGTGCATGAGGACCGGATTGCAGCCTGCCAGCCGGAACAGATGCTGACAATTGAAGTCTGGGATCAGTCGTAAGCGATACGGCCAACATAATCGCAAGCTTTGCGCCAAAATCTCACTGTGGAAATGCTAGTATTGCTACAGGCAATCCATCTCGCGATTGCTCCATTGGAGAAAAACATGATCGTGAAAAAACTGACGGTTGGCGCCGCTGCAGCCCTGTGCATGCTGGGTGCGCACGCCGAAGGCGTCGATGAGTTTGTCGGCACCTGGCAACTGGCGCGCACGACGGTGCCGGACATGTTGGTATTCAAGCAGGAAGGCGCGCAACTGGTTGCCGTGCGCTACATGCGCAATGTGCTGACCAACAAGCTCACCGAGCGCCGCTTTGCGGCCACTTATGCCGAGGGCGCGATCACGGTGCCGGCAGCCGAACCGAAAATCGAGGCGACACTGGTGGCAGGCGTGCCGACGGTCACGGTGCTGGGCGAAACCTTTCAAAAAGTATCATCCGCCACGCAAGCGCCGCAAACTGGCAGCTGAAACACCTCCCCACCATCAACGCTGGATATAACGCTGGCAACTTAAGGAATCATCGCATGGGCTTGGCAATATCCGTCGGCGCACTGACCGAACTGCAGCAAGAAGAAGACACGGAAGGTGTGGAATTTATTTCCACCGCATTTGAAACAGCAAATGCACTGCTGAAACAGGCAGGATTGCCTCAGCATACGGAACCGGCTGACTTGCCGGAATTGCAGTCGCGCACCGTCATCGACTCGTTCCCGTACAGCTTTGTGCACTATCTGCGCCGCGCGTATGCGCATGCGGTGCTCGATGCCCAGTGGCGCGCCACCTCGCTGCCCGACGGCCAGGAACCGGCAGAAGACGCGGTCCTCGATGAGGCGCAGGACATGTTCGACAGCCATCTGATCTGCCATTCGGATTGCGAGGGATTTTATTTCCCGCTGGTATTCGATGAAGTCATTTTTGGCAATGACGAGCATGAATTGCTTGGCGGCATGCTGGGCTCGTCCTACAAGCTGCGCGAGGAACTGGTCACGGTCGCCCCCGCGCTGGGAATTTTCCTGCTTGGTGACGACCTCAGCGACGAGGAGGCCGAACGCATCAATCTGCGCATCAATGAAGACGACGGGCTGCAACGAGAGCTGGTGGCCTGGTTTGCGCTCTATGAAGCGTGCCGGCTCAGCATCGCGCACAAGACGGCGATCGTGTTCAATTGAGCATCGTCATTCGCGCTACCGGACCGGATGACTGGCGCGACCTGAAAGTGGCGCGGCTGGCCGCATTGCTGGACGTGCCAACCGCGTTTGGCGTCAGCCACGCCAGTGCGGCAGCGTTCACGGACGAGGATTGGCAACAACGCGCGGTCAGCACGCCGCAGCGCACTTTCGTGCTGGCCTACGACAACGACGAACCGGTCGGCCTTGCCGCCCATGTGCTCAATGGCAACGGCGAGGCCAGCCTGCAGGCGATGTGGGTAAAGCTGGAGTATCGCGGCATGGAGATTGCCGCCGGGCTGGTCGAGGCTGTCAAGCAGCTTTGCGTGGCCGGCGGACAGTCAAGGCTGGTGCTGGATGTGTCGCCCGACAATGCGCGGGCGGCGGCGTTCTACAAAAAGCAGGGGTTTGTGTTCCTGCCGGAGTGGGAAGCGCTGAACAGTCATCCGCATATTCAGGTGCAGAAGATGGAGTGGCTGGCGACGTCGTTTTAACCCAAGTGCAAATACTGGGGTTAAAAAGAAATCACTTCACCCTCTGCTTCTCCAGCTTCCTGGCCAGCGTGCGCCGGTGCATTCCCAGCCGCCTTGCCGTCTCCGAAATATTGAAATCCGTTTCCGCCAGCATTTCATGGATGCGTTCCCATTCCAGCGTCTTGATATTGGTGGCGCGGCTGGTCAGTTCGATCTCCGAGCTGCCTGCCACATGGCCGAAGGCCGCTTCGATATCGTCGGTGTTCGATGGCTTGGCCAAATACTGGCAGGCGCCAAGCTTGATCGCTTCCACCGCAGTGCCGATGCTGGCGTAGCCGGTCAGCACCACGATCAGCATTTCCGGGTCGTGCTGGTGCAGCATCTGCACGCAGGCCAGGCCCGAGGTATTGCCGTTCAGTTTCAGGTCGACCACGGCGTAGTCGGGGCAATGCTGTTCCAGCAGGGCGCTGGCCTCGTCGAAATTGGTGGCCTGGATCACCTGGTAGCCGCGCCGCTCGAACGAGCGGCACAGGGTGCGCGCAAAGGCGGCGTCGTCTTCGATGATCAGCAGCAGGCGGTCGGTTGGTGTCTCATTTGACATGGCTGTCGCTTTCTTGGTCCAGTTTGATGGCCGCCAGCGGCAAGGCCAGGTGCACGGCCGCCCCGCCCTGCGCGCGGTTGCGCGCGGTGACGGTGCCGCCCAGGGTACGTGCCACGTTGACCACCAGGAACAGGCCCAGGCCACTGCCCGGTTTGCCCTTGGTGGACTGATAAGGCTTGCCGATATGGTTCAGCATTGACGGCTCGAAACCGGGACCGGCATCCAGCACGATCAGATGCAGCGCATCGGCCTCGCGCGTGGCTTCGAAGCGCAGCCAGTCGGGCGACGCTTCCAGGGCATTGTCGAGCACATTGCAGATGGTCTGTTTCAGGGTCGAATCGAACACCACCGGTACATCATGCTCGATGCGGTTATCGTACTCGAAATGGTGGATCGGGCGGCTGCTGCGCCATTCAAGCGCCAGGTCGTCCAGAAACGTGTTGATGGTGGTTTTCACGGACGATTCGCCGCGCGCCTCGCCGGCAGACAACAGAATGCCGCTGACGATGCCCTTGCAGCGCTGCAGCTGCGCCTGCATTTCGGTAATTTCTTCCAGCATTTCGCTGTTCTTGCTCAGCTCGGGCATGCGGCGCCAGTCGCCCAGGATCACCGACAGGGTGGCCAGCGGCGTGCCCAGTTCATGCGCGGCGCCCGAGGCCAGCAGGCCCATGCGGATGATATGTTCCTCTTCGGCGGCGCGCTGGCGCAGATCGGCCACCTTGGCGTCGCCGGCGCGCTGGTTGCGGTTGATGCGGGTGATGAACAGGACCAGCAAGGCGGCGTTCAGCATGAAGCAGATCAGCAAACCCTGCACGTACAGGCTGGCAAAGCCGCGCTCGGGGTCGATCGGCAAGATCAACGGGCCGGGCAGCAACGCCAGGCCGGCCAGGCAGAGGCCGGTAATGGCCACCATGATCCAGGTCGACCAGACTTCCAGCAGCACGGCGCTGAGGATGACTTGCAGCAGATACAGGAAGGCGAACGGGTTGCTGATGCCGCCGCTCAGGTACAACTGGGCGGTCAGCACGGTGACGTCCACCAGCAGGGCCAGGAACAGCGCCGTGTTCGACACCGGCTGGCGTTCATGCCAGCGCAGCAGGCTGGCAAGATTAAAGGCGATCAGGCAGGACAGCACTTCGAGCATGTATGGCACCGGCAGTGCGATGCCCAGCCCCACGCCGACGCCAAAGATGGTGCTGATCTGGCCGATCACGGCCAGCCAGCGCAGCTGGATCAGCAGCTTCATGTTCTGGTGGCCGGCCGGATGTTCCATCTCGGCCGCCACCGCACCGCGCTCGAGCACTTCGCGGTTCGGCACTATTTCAATCTTGCCCGGCATGGTACTGAGGAGAGTTGGCGGCGACAGGACGGCGCCGGCGCTCTTCGCGCACGATCCACCAGCTGATACCGGCCACCATCAGGGCCAGCGCATACCAGGTCAGTGCGTACACCAGGTGGCTGTTGTGGAAGGAAATTACGGTCAGCCCGCCGACCGGTGCGTCCGGTGTGCTTTCCAGCCCCTTGGCCGCATCGACAAAGTATGGCGCAAGCCGGGTCAGCATGTGCGATTCGCCAATCGCCGCCACGTCGCGCGAATACCAGAGCTGCATGGCCGCATTGTTTTCACGCAGGAAGCCGCCACGCGGTTCGCTGATGCGCAGCAGGCCGTCGATGTGGACGATGCCAGGCGGCGTGCTGGCGGCGATGCCCTTGCGGTCCTTCACGAAGCCGCGGTTGACCAGTATGGTCGTACCGTCTGCCTGGCGCAATGGCGTGAGCAGCCAGAAGCCGCTGCCGAGTTCGGTACTCGCTTGCACCAGGGTATTGAAAAGGGGGAGATAGATACCGGAGAGGCGCACATGGCGGTACTCGTCCGTTTGCTGCGTGACACTGGCCCAGCGTTCGGGACCAGGTGCGTCCGTTGCCGGCGCATGTACGCGTTGTTCGACGCGCTCGATCAGGTCAAGCTTCCATTGCAGGCGCATGACTTGCCAGGTGCCCAAGGCACAGAAACCGGCAAAAACGATCCCCGCAAGCAAGGCCAGTGCGGTACGCACGACCGTGCTGCGTGGGCCTGGCGCGGCATCTTGCGACGCCGCGCCAGGAGCGCGCCCGGTGTTGCCTGGGCGCGGTTGACTCATCATGGAACCGATTGCGAGTGCATGGTTTCAGGCATCATGCTAGGCATCATGTTGTGGTTCATGTGGTACATGACCCACAGCGAACCGGCCATGGCGATGACGACGATCATGATGGTGAAAATCATCGCCATCATGTTCCAGCCGCCTTCGGACTTGGCGTTCATGTGCAGGAAGTACACCATGTGCACCACCACTTGCACCGCAGCAAAGCCCAGCAGGACCAGGCCCATGGTGCCGGTGTTGGTGATGGTTTTGTTCATCACCAGCCAGAACGGGATCGCCGTCAGGATCACGGACAGGATGAAGCCGATGGCGTAGCTTTTCAGGCTGCCATGGTCGGCTGCATCATGGTAGTGGCCGTCGTGGCCATGACCGTGGTCATTGTGTGTATCGTGGCCGCTCATGGCAGGACTCCCATCAGGTAGACAAAGGTAAAGACGCCGATCCAGATCACGTCCAGGAAGTGCCAGAACAGCGACAGGCACATCATGCGGCGACCGTTTTCAGGTGTCAGGCCATGCTTTTTCAGCTGGAACATCAAGGTCACGAGCCAGATCACGCCGAACAGTACGTGCAGGCCGTGGGTGCCGACCAGCGCGAAGAACGAGCTCAGGAAGGCGCTGCGCTGCGGGCCGGCGCCTTCATGGATCAGGTGCACGAACTCGTACATTTCCAGCGACAAAAAGGCGACGCCGAACACGCCGGTGATGCCCAGCCAAACCAGGGTCGAACCCAGGTTCTTGCGCTGCATCGCCAGCATGGCAAAGCCATACGTGATCGACGACAGCAGCAGCATGGCCGTGTTGACGGCCACCAGTGGCAGGTCGAACAGCGCGGCGCCGGTCGGGCCGTCCGCGTAGCTGCGGCCCACCACCGCATAGGTGGCGAACAGACAGGCGAAGATCAGGCAATCGCTCATCAGGTAGAGCCAGAAACCCAGCAGGCTGCCGTTTTCCGGATGGTGCTCGCGCACGAAGAAGCTCTTGCGCTCCGTGGCGCCAGGTGCGCCGGTGTTATGGACGATGGTTTCAGACATGGCTGCTCAGCAATTTAGTGTAAGCGTTTTCGGTACGGACAACTTCTTCCGCCGAAATATAGTAATCACGCTTGTAGTTAAAGGTGTGGACGATGATGGTGACCAGCATCGCCAGGAAGCCGATACCGGCGACCAGCCACATTTGCCAGATCAGGCCGAAACCGACCACGGCGGACAAGGCGGAGATCACGAAACCAGCCCAGGTGTTCTTCGGCATGTGGATCTTCGTGAAGCCAGACGTCGGACGCTCGTAGCCATGTTTCTTCATGTCGGTCCAGGCATCGAGTTCATGCACTTGCGGCGTGAACGCGAAGTTGTAGTCTGGCGGTGGCGACGAAGTCGACCATTCCAGCGTACGGCCGCCCCATGGGTCGCCGGTCACGTCGCGCAAGGCGGCGCGGTTGCGGAAGCTGACATAGAACTGCATGATCATCGAGCCGATGCCCAGTGCGATCGAGACAGCGCCGAACCAGGCGATGATGGTCCAGATCTGCAGCGATGGATCGGTGAAGTGATTCATGCGGCGGGTCACGCCCATCAGGCCCAGCACGTACAGCGGCATGAAGGCCAGGTAGAAACCGACCAACCAGAACCAGAACGAGCACTTGCCCCAGAATGTGTCGAGCTTGTAGCCGAACGCTTTCGGGAACCAGTAGTTGATCGCGGCGAACACGCCGAAGACCACGCCGCCGATGATGACGTTATGGAAGTGGGCGATCAGGAACAGGCTGTTGTGCAGCACGAAGTCCGCTGGTGGCACGGCCAGCAGCACGCCGGTCATGCCGCCGATGGTGAAGGTGACCATGAAGCCGATCGTCCACAGCATTGGCAACTCGAAACGGATACGGCCGCGGTACATCGTAAACAGCCAGTTGAAGATCTTTGCGCCGGTCGGAATCGAGATGATCATCGTCGTGATGCCGAAGAACGAGTTGACGCTGGCGCCCGAACCCATGGTAAAGAAGTGGTGCAGCCATACCAGGTACGACAGGATCATGATGACGCAGGTGGCGTAGACCATCGACGCATAGCCAAACAGGCGCTTCGAGCAGAACGTTGCGACAACTTCGGAGAACACGCCGAAGATCGGCAGCACCAGGATGTAGACCTCAGGGTGGCCCCAGATCCAGATCAGGTTGACGTACATCATGGCGTTGCCGCCCAGTTCAGTGGTAAAGAAGTTGAAACCGGCGGTACGGTCCAGTGCCAGCATGGCCAGCACGGCGGTCAGCACAGGGAAGGCAGCAACGATCAGCACGTTGGTGCACAGTGCAGTCCAGGTGAAAATCGGCATGCGCATCCAGGTCATGCCCGGTGCGCGCATCTTGACGATGGTGGCGATCAGGTTGACGCCGGACAGCAAGGTGCCGACCCCGGCAATCTGCAAGGACCAGATGTAATAGTCTACCCCCACGTCCGGACTGGCGACGATGCCCGACAGCGGCGGATACGCGAGCCAGCCGGTACGGGCAAACTCGCCGACGAACAGCGACGCCATGACCAGCACGGCGCCCATGGTCGTCATCCAGAAGCTGAAGTTGTTGAGGAACGGGAAAGCCACGTCGCGCGCACCGATTTGCAGTGGCACCACATAGTTCATCAGGCCCGTCACGAACGGCATCGCCACGAAGAAGATCATGATCACGCCGTGGGCGGTGAAGATCTGGTCGTAGTGGTGCGGTGGCAAGAAGCCGGCATTGTCGCCAAACGCGATTGCCTGCTGGGTACGCATCATCAGCGCATCGGCAAAGCCGCGCAGCAGCATGATGATACCGAGGATCATGTACATGATACCGATTTTTTTATGGTCGATACTGGTGATCCAGTCGCGCCACAGGGTACCCCAGACGCGGAAATACGTCAGCGCCGCGACCAGCGCGATGCCGCCCAGGCCAACCCCTGCAAAGGTCGCCAGCAGGATAGGTTCGTGAAATGGAATTGCATCCCAAGTCAGACGGCCGAATATAAGCTTCGTCAGATCAATATGGTCTAGCATTGTTACTCTCAGAGAAAAAAGGGAGGCGCCAGGCAAACGGCGCCAGTATCTGCAGCGCCTGGTGCATGCGCTGCGGGATTCATGCAGTTATTACTTGGCTATCACGCCCTTTTCAACTACTGCATCGCTAGCGACTACTGCCGTTGCGGCCGCTACCGGGCTGTCTGCCAGTGCCAGCTTGTATGGCTGGACCGGCGTCACGCACAGCGCGTCGGAGACGATGGTGCGATTCAGGATGGCCTTGTACAGATCGACCGGCACGTTGCTGTAGCGGCGCACCGGATCGCGCTCGCTTGGCTGGACCAGGGTCAGGTAGTCGTCGCGGTTCAGCGCGCCGCCGCCTGCACGGGTGGTTGCCACCCATTTGTCGAACTCTGCATCGTTCACGCCATGGAACTTGAAGCGCATGCCCGAGAAGCCCGCGCCGCTGTAGTTGGCCGAAAAACCGTCATAGACGCCCGGCTTGTTGATCACCGCGTTGAGCTTGGTCTCCATGCCCGGCATGGCGTAGATCTGACCTGCCAGCGCCGGAATGAAGAACGAGTTCATCACCGACTGTGCGGTAATCTTGAAACGGATAGGACGGTCGACCGGTGCAACCAGTTCATTGACGGTGGCGATACCTTGCTCCGGGTAGATGAACAGCCATTTCCAGTCCATCGCCACCACTTCGACGATCATCGGCTTGGTGCTTTCCGGAATCGGACGATTGGCGTCGATGCGGCTCAGCGGACGATACGGGTCGAGCGTATGGGTGCTGATCCAGGTCAGCAGGCCCAGCACGATGATGATCAGCAGGGGCGCGCCCCAGATAATCAGCTCAAGACGGGTCGAGTGGTCCCACTCAGGCTCATATTTGGCCTCGGTGTTGTTTTTTCTGTAGCGCCAGGCGAACAGCAGGGTCAGAGCGATTACCGGGACGATAATCAGCAACATCAGCAACGTGGAAATGACAATCAGATTGCCTTGCTGAGCTGCGATATCACCGGACGGGTTCAGTACCACCGTATTGCAGCCTGCCAATAAGGTGAGGGGCAACAGAGCCAGTCCGTGACGAAGTTTAAGTGAAAACATACAGGAAAATCCAGTACAGGGGATGAAGATATGGTACTTTATTCCTACTGGAGCACAAGGGCAATTGGACGTTTTGTCCCACCCTTGGCCCGGACGTTCATTCAGCACTAAAGGACTTGTCCTACAGCCACTGTCTGAATAGTCCTACTCCGGGCTTGAGACTCCTGGGGTAAGTTATACGTGTTGTCGAACTCGAAACTATATTAAAGAGGCTCACCATGTCCAGCACGCGCATTCATAGCGGCGATGTACCCGCTGATTTCAACCCCCACTCTCTGCGCGACGCAAAGGGAGCCGGCACCGTCGAATCCCATATCGACCCAGGTGAGATCGCCGTTGGCGTGATCATCGGCCGCGCTTCCGAATACTTTGACTTTTTTGTCTACGCCATCGCTTCGGTGCTGGTGTTCCCGCAGGTGTTCTTCCCGTTCGAGGAACGCCTGGAGGGCACATTGTACTCCTTCCTGATTTTTTCCTTTGCCTTCATCGCCCGTCCTTTCGGCACGGTGATCTTCATGGAAATCCAGCGCCGGCTCGGGCGCAGCGCCAAGCTGACCATCGCCCTGTTCCTGCTCGGCGTCTCCACCGCCGGCATCGCTTTCCTGCCAACCTATTCGCACCTGGGCTTTGCCGCCATCGTATGGCTGGCCGTGCTGCGCATCGGCCAGGGCGTCGCTCTTGGCGGTTCCTGGGACGGCCTGCCGTCGCTGCTGGCCCTGAACGCGCCTGAAAACAAGCGCGGCTGGTACGCCATGCTGGGCCAGCTGGGCGCGCCGGTCGGCTTCCTGATTGCCGGCGGCCTGTTCTGGTTCATGCTGGTCAACCTGCCGACCGAAGAATTCCTCGACTGGGGCTGGCGCTATCCTTTCTATGTTGCCTTTGCCATCAACGTGGTGGCGCTGTTTGCCCGCCTGCGCTTGGTATCGACCAATGAATACGCGAAACTGCTCGACGAGCGCGAACTGCAGCCTGTCAGCGTATTTGAAATGAGCCGCGGCCAGGGTCGCAACGTGATGATCGGCGCGCTGGCCGCGCTTGCCAGCTACGCCCTGTTCCACCTGGTGACGGTATTCCCGCTGTCGTGGGTCTCGGTCTACCAGACCCGCGCCGCCTCCGACTTCCTGCAGGTGCAGATGGTGGGCGCGGTGCTGGCCGGGATCGGCATCGTGCTGTCGGGCCTGCTGGCCGACCGCTTCGGCCGCCGCACCACGCTCGGCACGCTGGCCGTGCTGATCGCCATCTTCAGTGCATTCATCCCGAGCCTGATGGGCGGCGGCAATACCGGCCAGGACGCCTTCATCCTGATCGGCTTCAGCTTGCTGGGCTTGTCCTACGGCCAGGCAGCCGGCGCCGTGACGGCCAACTTCCCTGCCCGCTTCCGCTACACCGGCGCGGCCCTGACGTCGGACCTGTCCTGGCTGGTCGGCGCCGGCTTCGCACCGCTGGTGGCGCTGGGTCTGTCGGCCAACTTCGGCCTGGCCTACGTCAGCTTCTACCTGCTGTCGGGCGCCGTCGCCTCGCTGGCGGCGCTGAGCCTGAACCGGGCACTGGAGATCCGCAACTAAGCGCTATTAATATGTAACGAAAAAAAACGGGACCCGATCGGGTCCCGTTTTTTTTTGCAGGGCTGTCCTCACGGCATCATGTGCGTCGTATTGACGAACTGGGCCACGCCATTCGGATGCGCGCTTTTCCACGCTTCCAGTGCCGGACGATAAGCTGGCCGATATTGCAGCAGCAACAGCGCCGGCTCCAGCTGGCCGGCTTGCGCCAGCTTGCGCATGGCCAGCACGCCGCCGTCGCGCAGTTGCAGCGCCTGCTTTTTTTCCATTTCATCGAGCGTCGCCAGCGCCGCGCGCCAGGCCGCCAGTTCGATCTCGAAGGGCGAGGCACCCGCAGTATCGCCCTGTTGCGCGCGTTTTTCCAGGCCACTGGCTTGCGCCAGAGCCAGTGCGAACCAGAAGGCGTCGTCCTGCGGCGTCAGGTCGCCGGCAATGCCGCCTTTGCCCTTGGACTGGACCTGCACCCTCGGCTTGCCGTCGGCGTCGACGCTGCCGCGCGCCTTGACCTGCAAACCGAGCGCGACCAGCGGCACGCCGTGCATCGACTGGAACTGCGCCATGCGCTGCCAGGCCGGGGATTGATCCGGATTGGCGCCGATGCCGCCAGCCAGGGCCGCTTCCATTTCCGGCCATTTTTCCTGGTGCTGCAATGTATCGGACAAAAAGCGCCATGCTTGCTCATGCAGCGGGTCGACCTGGGCCGCCTGGCGAAAGTGCTGTGCCGCCGGCTCCCACTGCTGCAGCGAAAAATGGCAGTCTCCCGCATACACCCAGGCATCGGCATACTGCGGATCGGCGGCGATCGCGCGCTCGTATTGCACCAGGGCGCCGGCGTAGTCCTTTTTCGCAAACAGCTGCTCGCCCTGCTCCACCATGGCACCGGCATTATTCTGCGGGATATATTTTTCCCGCACGCTGCCGCCTGCGAGGCGCCGCATGACTTCCTGCGCCAGCGGATCGCGCGCATCGAGCGACAGCGCGTGCTGCGCCGCCTGCCGGGCCGCACCCAGCGCTGCCTCGCGTTCCTGGCCGCTCAATTGCGGCTGTGCCGACAATACCTGGTACAGCATGGCCAGCGCGCCCACCGGATACGACGCTTCGGGATCGAGCGCCGCCGCCTGCTGGAATTTTTCGCGCGCCGCCTTCAACTGGCCGCTGGAGATCAGGCCCAGGCCCTCCTGCGTCAACGCCTGGCCGCGCTCGCTACCGAGCACCACCGCTTGCGCCCCATGCTGCATCGCGCCGGCCAGCAGCGCGCAAATGACTAGTTTTCTTAACATGATTCCTCATCTTTTTGATCACATCGCACGCGTGCGCCATTGCACCGCCCGTACCGCCTGCTATGCTATCGCCTGCCGCACGATTGCGCCTCAGAAATATTGCTTTTCATTTAAAATTATTTACCCCTGATTATTCTTCCACGGACCCGATGAATACCAAGACCCCGATTGATACTTTCAGTTTCCGCCGCATCCTGGCGCGCAATGTCACCCTGCCGCTGGTGGTCGGGGTACTGACCGCGCTGGTGTTTGTCGGCCTGATCGCCTATTTGCTCAGTGCGCTACGCTCGGTCGAGCATTCCGAACGGGTGATCGGCAACGCCAATGAGGTGATGAAACTGTCGGTCGACCTGGAAACGGGCATGCGCGGCTACCTGCTGACGGGCGACGAGACCTTTTTGGCGCCGTACAAATCGGGCAAGGCCAAGATCGCGGTGGAAATGACCACCCTGCTGGAACTGGTGGCGGACAGCCCGATCCAGGAAGACCGCCTGCGCCGCATCCGCGCGCTGCAGAACCAGTGGACCGACTACGCCGAATCGATCATCAACCAGCGCCGCAACAACCAGGAATATCTGGCGCGCGTGCGCCAGGGCGAAGGCAAGCTGGAATTCGACGAGATCCGCCGTGAATTCCTGTCCTTCCTGGCCATGGAACAGCGCTTGCGCCAGGAGCGCGGCGACTCGGCCGAAGCGCGCACCATAATGGCGGTGGTGGTATTCCTGCTGCTGAGCCTGGGCTTGTCGGGCTTGCTGGCATTTTTGGGCCGGCGCGAACTGATGCGCTTGTCCGACATCTATAACGCGGCGCTGGAACAGCGCGGCAAGGACAACGACGTGCTGCAGGAGCAAGCCTGGCTGCGCACCGGCCAGACCGAACTGGCCGACTACACCAGCGGCCAGCTGGCCGTGCCCCAGCTGGGCCGGCAAGTGCTGGACTTCCTGGCCAACCGGCTCGACGTGGCCGTGGCAACCATCTACGTGACGGAAGACGATGGCAGCCTGCGCCGCGCGGCCGTGTACGGCTTCAGCGACCAGCATATCCAGGACAAGCAGGTCTTCAAGCAGGGCGAAGGCCTGGTCGGCGAGACAGCGCGCGAAAAGCGGCTCAAGCATTTGAAACAGGTGCCCCAGAATTATCTGATGGTGAACTCCAGCCTGGGCCACGGTTCGCCGCTGGAACTGGTGCTGACGCCGGTGAACAACGAAGGCGCCGTCAATGGCGTGATCGAACTGGGCTTTACGCGGCCGGTGGTCCAGCGCGAACTGGAACTGCTGCGCCTGATCGCCGCCAACGTCGGCACTTCGCTGGAAGCGGCGCTGTACCGCCAGCGGCTGCAGAATGTGCTGGAAGAAACCCAGCAATTGAATGAAGAACTGGAAGTGCAGCAGGAAGAGCTGCGCACGGCCAATGAAGAGCTGGGCGAGCAGTCGCGCGTGCTGGAGCAATCGCAGTCGCACCTGGAAGAACAAAAAGCTGCGCTGGAACAGTCGAACGAGCAGCTGGCGGTGCAGGCGCTGGCGCTGGACCAGAAGAACGTGGCCATCGGCCAGGCCCACGACCAGCTCGAAGCGCGCGCCGAAGAGCTGCAGCGCGCCAGCCGCTACAAGTCGGAATTTCTGGCCAATATGTCGCACGAGCTGCGCACGCCATTGAACAGCTCGCTGATCCTGTCCAAGCTGCTGGCCGACAATAGCGGTGGCAACCTGACGCCGGAGCAGGTCACGTTTGCGCAGACGATTTATTCGGCCGGCAATGATTTGCTGACCCTGATCAACGACATCCTCGATATTTCCAAGGTCGAGGCGGGCAAGCTGGACCTGACGCCGGAAGCCATTCCCTTCAATGAACTGCTGAGCAGCCTGAAAATGCTGTTCGGCGCCCAGGCACAGCAAAAGAAACTCGCTTTCACCGTCTCGATGGCGGCAGGCACGCCGCCCTCGTTCGTCAGCGACCGCCAGCGCCTGGAACAGATCCTGAAAAACCTGCTGTCGAACGCCATCAAGTTTACCGACACCGGCAGCGTCTCGGTGCAGGTGGCGATGGACGCGGCCGGCCATGTGCGCTTCCAGGTACAGGACAGCGGTATCGGCATTGCCGACGACCAGCAGCAGAAAGTCTTCGACGCCTTCCACCAGGCCGACGGCACCACCAGCCGCCGTTATGGCGGCACCGGCCTGGGCCTGTCGATCTCGCGCGACCTGGCCACTTTGCTGGGGGGCACCATCGAGTTGTCCAGCACGCCAGGCCAGGGCAGCACGTTTACCCTGGTGCTGCCGGTCGACTGGCAGGAACGCGCCGCGCCCGAGGATGACGCACCGGCGCCGGCCAAGGCCGCGCCGCCCGCGCATATCCGTACCAATTCCGTCGCCATCGCGCCCCTGCCCGCGCCGAAACCGGTGCCGGTCGCCACCTTCAAGGATGACCGCGAAAGCGTGCCGGCCGCCAGCAAGGGTCAGCGCTCGGTGCTGGTGATCGAGGATGAACCGGCATTTGCCGGCATCCTGTTCGACCTGGCGCATGAAATGCATTACCAGTGCCTGGTGGCGCACGGCGCCGAGGAAGGTTTGCGCCTGGCTGCCGAGTTCCTGCCCGACGCCATCCTGCTCGATATCGGCCTGCCGGACCGCCCGGGCCTCTTGGTACTGCAAAAGCTCAAGGAAAACCCGCTGACCCGCCATATTCCCGTGCATATCGTCTCGGGCAATGATCAGGTGCAGGCGGCGATGCAGCTGGGTGCCGTCGGCTATGCCACCAAGCCGCGCACGCGCGAGCAGTTGAAAGACGTGTTCCTCAAGCTGGAATCGAAATTTACCCAAAAAATGAAACGCATCCTGCTGGTCGAGGATGACGAACGCCAGCGCGAAAGCGTGGTGCACCTGATCAGCGACGACGACGTGGAAATCACCGCCGTGGCGTTGGGCGAAGAAGCACTGGCCCTGCTGAAGACACAGATTTTCGACTGCATGATCATCGACCTGAAGCTGCCCGATATCCAGGGCAACGAGTTGCTCGAACGTATGGAGCATGAAGAGCTGTGCTCGTTCCCGCCGGTGATCGTATATACCGGCCGCAACCTGAGCCGCGAGGAAGAAGCGGACCTGATGAAGTATTCGCGTTCGATCATCATCAAGGGCGCGCGTTCGCCCGAGCGCCTGCTTGACGAAGTGACCCTGTTCCTGCACAAGGTCGAGTCGGAACTGTCGAGCGAACGCCAGGGCATGCTGCAGCAGGTGCGCAGCCGCGAACGCGTGTTTGAAGGGCGCAAGATCCTGCTGGTCGACGACGATGTGCGCAATATCTTTGCGCTGACCAATGCGCTGGAGCAAAAAGGCGTGGTGGTGGAAATCGGCCGCAACGGCTTCGAAGCGATCAGCAAGCTTAACAGCGTGGACGATATCGACCTGGTGCTGATGGATGTGATGATGCCGGGCATGGACGGCCTGGAAGCGACGCGCCAGATCCGCGCCGATGGCCGCTACAACAAGCTGCCGATCATCGCCATTACCGCCAAGGCCATGAAGAACGACCAGGAAGAATGCCTGCAGGCCGGTGCGTCCGACTACCTGGCCAAGCCGATCGACCTGGACCGCCTGTATTCGCTGCTGCGCGTCTGGATGCCGAAGATGGAACGCATCTGATGCTGATCGACTACACGGAGGCGCAGCTGCAGGCGCTGATGGACGCCATCTATCAGCGCTACAGTTATGATTTCCGTGATTACTCCGCGCCGTCGCAGCGGCGCCGCCTGAACCACGCCCTGGGCCGCCTGCACTGCGCGACACTCGACGAGCTGCAGCGCAAGGTGCTGAAAGACGCGGGCGCCTTCGGCCAGCTGCTGCAGATGCTGACCGTGCCGGTCACCGAAATGTTCCGCGATCCGGCATTTTTCCTGGCCCTGCGCGAACAGGTGGTGCCGGTGCTGAAAACCTATCCTTCGCCGAAGATCTGGGTGGCTGGCTGCTGCACCGGCGAGGAAGCGCTGTCGCTGGCCATCATCCTGCACGAGGAAGGCCTGCTCGAGCGCAGCCTGATCTATGCCACCGACATCAACCCGGTGGTGCTCGACAAGGCCCGTCTGGGCGTGTATCCGCTGCTTAACATGGACGACTATGGCGCCAACTACCTGGCCGCTGGCGGCCTGGGCAGCCTGGACGAGTACTACACGGTGGAACACGCCACGGCGCGCTTCGACCAGCGCCTGCTGGACCGCATCAATTTTGCCGACCACAGCCTGGCCACCGACAGCGTGTTTGCGGAAACCCAATTGATCTGCTGCCGCAATGTGCTGATCTACTTTAACAAAGCCCTGCAGGACCGCGCCCTGGGGCTGTTCCATGAATCGCTGTGCCACCGGGGTTTCCTGGGGCTGGGCAGCAAGGAAAGCACGAATTTCAGCGCCTTTGCCAGCGAATTCGAACCACAGCCGACACCGGAAAAACTGTACCGCAAGCGCCCTTCCTTCGGCGCCCAGCGACAAGAGACGCGGCACAAGCTGCGCCAGGATGCGCAGCGAGACGCAGCAACACCAGGAAACCGCCATGATGAATGAAACCCGCACCAAATTATTGATCGTCGACGACCTGCCGGAAAACCTGCGCGCGCTGAACGCGCTGATACGCGAAAACGACCGCAGCGTTTACCAGGCATCGTCCGGCGAAGAAGCGCTGGCCTTGCTGCTCGAACACGATTTCGCGCTGGCCATCCTCGACGTGCAGATGCCGGAAATGGACGGCTTCGAACTGGCCCAGCTGATGCGCGGCACCGACAAGACGCGCCATATCCCGATCGTGTTCGTCACGGCCGCCGGCAAGGAAATGAATTTCTCGTTCCAGGGCTATGAAAGCGGCGCCGTGGACTTTTTGCACAAGCCGCTCGACATCAACGCGGTGCAAAGCAAGGTCAATGTCTTCGTTGCCCTGCACCAGCAGCGCGCCGAAACCCGGCGCCAGGTGCAGGCGCTGGAACAGAGCCGCCAGCAACAGGAGGCGCTGCTGCAGGAATTGCGCGCCACCCAAGCCGAGCTGCAGCGCTCCTTGCGCATGCGCGACGAATTCATGTCGATGGTGGCGCACGAACTGCGCACGCCGCTCAACACCCTGTTCCTGGAAACCCAGATGCGCACCCTGAACCTGGAACGCGGCAACCTGGCCGCGTTTGCGCCGGAAAAACTGCCGAAGATGGTAGCGCGCGACGCGCGCCAGATCCGCAGCATGGTGCGCCTGATCGACGACATGCTCGACGTGTCGCGCATCAGCAGCGGCAAGCTGTCGATACGGCGCGAGCCGGTCGACCTGGCCGCGCTGGTGCGGCGCGTGGCCGAAGACCTGGCGCCAGGCACTTCCCCGGACACGGATCAAATCCGGGTGCAGGTACAGGACGACGTACAAATTGAAGGCTATTGGGACGCCTTCCGTGTCGAACAGATCGTCGTCAACCTGATCAGCAACGCGCTGCGCTATGGCGAAGGCAAGCCGGTCGACATCAGCCTGGCGAAAACGCGCAACAGCGCCGTGATCGAAGTGCGCGACCATGGCATCGGCATCGGCCCCAAAGACCAGGAGCGCATTTTCGATGCGTTCGAACGCGTGGTGCACCAGGACCGCACGGGCGGCCTGGGCCTGGGCCTGTTCATCACCAAGCAGCTGGTCGACGCCCACGGTGGCGCCATCACCTTGCAAAGCCAGCCCGGTCATGGCGCGCTGTTCAGCGTGACCCTGCCGCTGGCGGGGTCCTGAGCATGGAGGCCATCGTTTCCGCAGATTTCCTGTTGCGGCTGGACCGCAGCTTGCGCCAACTGGAAGACACCGGCGAGATACTATCCGTTTCGGCGCAACTGCTGGGCCAGCAATTGCAAGCCCAGCAAGTGGCTTGTTTCGATATCGGCCAGCAACTGCGGTATGCCACCTTGCAGCATGCCTGGAGCGACGGCCTGGCGCCGGGCGCTGCCGGTGAATATTTCCTCGGTGAATACGCCGCCGGCCTGGCCGCCGAGCTCGAAGCAGACCGTCCGGTGGCGGTCGACGATGTGACGTGCGACCCGCGCACGGCCACGCCGGGTGCGCTGGCCACCTTTGCACGGCTGGGCATACGCGCCTTCTTGAATATTCCCATCGTCAAGGAAGGCCGGCTGGCCGCCCTGTTCGTGGTGCACAGCCGTGCCGCGCGCAACTGGCAGGCGGACGACATCGCGCTGGCGGTGCAGGCGTCCGAGCGCATCTGGGCCAGCTTGCTGCGCGCCCAGGCCGAGGCCCAGCTGCGGGTCCTGAATGCGGACATGGAACGCCAAGTGGCCGAGCGCACGCGCGAATTCGGCCTGACCTGGCGCATCAGCCCTGATTTGCTGGGCGTGCTGAACCTGGAAGGACGCTTCGAGCATGTCAATCCCGCCTGGGAAACTACCCTGGGCTGGACCGAGCACGAGATACGCACCATGCCGTTCATGGGCTTGATCCACGAGGACGACCGCGCGCCCACGCTGGCAGTATGGCAGGCGCTGTTGCAGGGCCAGCCGGCGCTGCGCTTTGAAAACCGCTACCGCGACAAGGCCGGCGGCTGGCACTGGCTGCAATGGGTGGCCGTGCCGGAGAATGGCAAGATCTATTGCAGCGCGCGCGACGTCAGCGAAGAAAAAACGGCGGCGCAAGCCTTGCGCGCGGCCCAGGAATCACTGGGCCACAGCGTCTCGGCGCTGCTGCAATCACAAAAACTCGAAGCGCTGGGCAAGCTGACAGGTGGCGTGGCGCATGATTTCAACAATGTGCTGCAAATTATTTCCGGCAATCTGCAACTGCTGCAGATCACCGTCGGCGCCGACCCGCTGGCGGCCAAGCGCATCGCCAGTTCCAGCGCCGCCGTCGAACGTGGCGCCAAGCTGTCGGCCCAGCTGCTGGCGTTTGCCCGCCGCCAGCCCCTGAAACCGCTGGTGACCGACTTGAAAGCCCTGCTGCGCTCGACCGAAGACCTGCTGCGGCGCGCCGTCGGCGAAACGGTCGACACGCAAGTACAGATCGCCGACGACGCCTGGCAGGTGCTGGTCGACCCGAACCAGCTGGAAAACGTGATACTGAACCTGGCCATCAATGCGCGCGACGCGATGGATGGCCGCGGCAGGCTGACGGTGTCGCTGCGCAATTGCACCATCGATTGCGCGCAGGACGGCAGTGAAGACCTGGCGCCCGGCCAGTACGTGCAGCTGGCCATCAGCGACACGGGCAGCGGCATCGCGCCCGAGCTGATTGACAAGATCTTCGAGCCCTTCTTTACCACCAAGAAAGAAGGCGAAGGCTCTGGCCTGGGCCTGTCCATGGCTTACGGTTTCCTGAAGCAAAGCGGCGGCCACCTGCGCGTCGAAAGCGTCCCGGGCGAAGGCACCACCTTCCGCATTTACCTGCCGCGCTCGCTCGATGGCGTCACGGAGCTGCCCTTGCAACTGACGGGGCCGGTGCTTGGCGGCAAGGAAACCATTTTGGTGGTGGAAGACGACCCACACGTGCAAACCACCGTGGTCGACATGCTGCGCGGCCTGGGCTACAGCGTGCTGAAGGCCTCCGATGGCCAGGGTGCGCTCAATATCGTTGCCAGCGGGGTGCCGATCGACCTGTTGTTTACCGACGTGGTGATGCCGGGCCCGGTGGCCAGCACGGAAATGGCGCGCCAGGCGCGGCAACTGCTGCCCGGCCTGGCCGTGCTGTTTACCTCAGGCTATACGCAGGACGCCATCATGCATGGCGGCCGGCTCGATACGGGCGTGGAACTGCTCAGCAAACCCTACCGACGCGAGGACCTGGCGCGGCGCATCCGCCATCTGCTGGCCAATCGCCAGCACGTGAGCGGCCTGCAGCAGGAGCTGGAGCAGCAGGCGCCACCGGCCGCCGCGCCCTCAGGCGGACGCAGCATTTTGCTGGTGGAGGACAATGACGACGCGCGCGCCATGACCAGCGAATTGCTGGACATGCTGGGCCACGAGGTGACGGCGGTAGGATCGGCCGAAGAGGCGCTGCCGCTGCTGGCCATGCAGGGCCTGGAAATCTTGCTCACCGACATCAGTTTGCCGCGCATGTCGGGCACCGAACTGGCGGCGCTGGCGGCGCGCGACCATCCGGCGCTGCAAGTAGTGTTTTCCACCGGCCACGCGCCAGCCAATTCCGGCGTGCAAGACCCAGAAGCCCGCTTCCTGCTCAAGCCGTTTTCGGTCGAGCAATTGCAGCAGGCGCTGCAGCCAGACTAGGCGCGTTTCAACGCAGCGGCCAGTTCTTCCAGGCCGAACGGCTTTTGCAAAAACCGCGCCTGGCGGCCATGCGCCAGGCTGGCCGCCCAGCCGTGGCCGGACGCGAAAATCACTTCCAGCCGTGGCCATTCCTCACGCGCGCGGCGCGCAAGTTCCAGGCCCGACATGCCCGGCAGGCTGATGTCGGTGAGCAAAATCTCCAGGCCTGGCAGGCACAACAGCGGCAAGGCTTCCTCGGCGCTGGCCGCGCCATGCACCGTGTGGCCCAGCATGTTGAGCATCTCCATGCTCATCTGGCGCGCATCGTCATTGTCTTCCACCAGCAGCACGCGGCGCCCGGATGGATCGGGCGCGCCGGCCGTGCTGCGGCCGGCCAGCAGGTGGCGGATGCGCCGCGCCAGGTCCTCGCGCCGGTAGGGCTTGCTCAGCAACTCGACGCTGGGCGCCAGCCGGCCGCCCTGCATGATGGCGTTATAGGTGTAGCCCGAGGTAAACAGCACGGCCAGGCCGGGCAGCAGCAGCTTGGCCTGGCGCGCCAGTTCGGTGCTGTCGATGCTCCCCGGCATCACCACATCGGTAAACAGCAGGTCGACCCTGGCGCCGGCCTGCAACTGGCGCAGCGCGCTGTCGCCGTCGTCGGCGTGCAGCACTTCATAGCCCAGGCCGCGCAGCATGTCAACCACCGTATTGCGCACGGCGCCATCGTCTTCCACCACCAGTATTGTTTCAGCGCCGCCCAGCACCGGGCCGGCGCGCCATTGCGGCAGGTCGGCCAGCGTCTCGAACGAGCGTGGCAGGTAGATCTTGAAAGTGGTGCCGGCGCCGGGCGCGCTTTGCACCCGGATATGGCCACCGCTCTGGCGAATGAAGCCATACGCCATGGACAGCCCAAGGCCCGTGCCCTCGCCTTCTTTCTTGGTGGTAAAGAAGGGCTCGAAAATCTGCTCGATCACCGCCGCATCCATGCCGTGGCCGGTATCGGTAATCGTCAGCAGCACATGCTGGCCAGGCTGTGCGTCGGCGTGGCCGGCCGTCGCGGCCTGGTCCAGGGTGACGTTACTCAAGGAAAATGTCAGCCGGCCGCCCTGCTCCATCGCATCGCGCGCATTGATGGCCATGTTCAGCAGCACGTTTTCCATCTGGTTCGGGTCGACCAGCACATGCCACAGGCCCACGCTGATAAAAGTTTCCTCGAAAATCAGCTCACCGAGCGCGCGCCGTATCAGTTCCTGCATGCTGGCGAGCAAATGGCCAAGATTGGTGGCCAGCGGTCGCAAGGGTTGGCGGCGGGCAAAAGCCAGCAGCTGCAAGGACAGCTTCGCGCCCCGCTCGACGGCTGATGCGGCCGAATCGAGGCGGCTGGCCGCCTGCGGGTTGCCGGCCACGGTCAGTTTCAGCAGTTGCAGATTGCCCGAGATAATTTGCAGCACATTATTGAAGTCGTGCGCCACGCCACCGGTGAGCTGGCCGATCGATTCGAGCTTTTGCGCTTGCAACAAGGCCTGTTCGCTGCGCAGCAAGGCCTGGCGCGCCTCTTTCTCGTCGGTCACGTCGCGTCCCACGACATGGATCAGCTGTTCGGCCAGCACCACCGTCCAGGCGATGCAGCGGTATTCGCCGTCGCCACGCCGGTAGCGGTTTTCCATGCGCAAGGTGGCGCCGCTGACGGCCAGCTGCGCCAGGCCCTGTATGGTGGCCGCGTGGTCGTCCGGGTGCACCAGGCTGATGAAATCCATGCCCAGGGTGTCGTTTTGCGCACGCGCGAGGATGGCGGTCCAGGCCGGATTGACGGCAATGATTACGCCAAGCAAGTCGGCCACCAGCATGATATCGGTCGAGAGGCGCCACATGCGGTCGCGCTCGGCCGTGCGCTGTATCATGCGATTCTCCAGCGCAGCATTCTGGCCAGCCATTTTTTCCAGCCGGCTCCGCTCGATCACGTGGGCGATGCAGCGCGCCGCCACGCTCATGCTGTCGATATCGGCCTGGGTCGGGTGGCGCGCTACCTGGAAGAACTGGCCCAATACGCCCAGCACATGGCCACGCGCACCAAACACGGGCGCGACCCAGCAGGCACGGTAGCCATGCAGCATCGCTTCCTTGCGCCCGGCGCTCCAGCCCGGTTCGCGCGCGATATCGCCGCAATACACGGGCGCGCCCGTAAACGCCGCCGTGCCGAACGGCGAAGGATGCGGCCCGCCGCCGTCATGGCGCAAGGCCAGGCACAGGTCGTCTGGCAAGCTGGGCGCGCACAGGCCGCAAAAGCGGTCGACCTCGTCGATCAGCGCCACGCAGCCATGCAGCTTGTCGCCATCACCGTCGTCGTCGCCTTGCAGCGCCAGCAACAGCTGCGCCAGCGCGTCGTCCAGTGCCGCGCCCGCCGCGATGGCGCCCAGCGCGCGGTGTTCCGCGTCCAGCAAGTGAAGTATGTCGTGTGCGTGCACCGTATCCGTAAGGCTGAGATGGAAGCTGAAATATACCACGGCGCAAAGTTTCTTAGAATGCAAGACAGAACACTGTTTTTAAAAAATGCGACCTGCAAGCAGGTTTTTGCACGATGGCCGCCATGCTAGAGTGTTGCTTTCATTTTATCTGCCGAAAAGCCGCCCGATGCCCTTGCCCTCCTCCCTGATCGCCACCGCCCTGCTTGCAGCAGCACAAGGCGCCGTTGCCGCCCCAATGACGCTCGACGACTACCTGGCCCTGAACGGCCAGCAAGCCACGGCCCAGATAGCCTACGGCCCGGCCCCCTCGCAATACGCGCAGCTGTTCAGGCCAAGCGGCGCCGGGCCGTTTCCGGTAGTGGTGCTGGTGCATGGCGGCTGCTGGACAGTCCAGTTCGGCGGCATCAAACAAATGCGCAACGTCGCCAGCGCCCTCAGCAGCCAGGGCATCGCCGTGTGGAACGTCGAATACCGCCGGGTCGACGAGGAAGGCGGCGGCTACCCCGGCACCTACCACGACATGCATGCCGCGCTCGACAGCCTGCAAAGCCATGCCAGCCAGTATCAGCTCGACACCAGCCGCATCGTCGCCATGGGCCACTCGGCCGGCGGCCAGCTGGTGCAATGGATCGCAGGCCGCAGCCAGCTGCCGAAAACCAGTCCGCTGTACCGCGACAGCTTTCTGCCGATCGACAACATCATCAGCCTGGGCGGCCTGGCCGACCTGCGCCATGAAGAAAAACTGATAAAAAGCAGCTGCGACCGCGACATCGCGCAACTGGCTGGCAGCGCCAGCACAGACCGCCCCGACATCTACAGCGACACCAACGCCGCCGACCTGATCCCCAACGGCACACGCACCGTCCTGATTACAGGCGAACTCGACACGATTTCCCCACCGCGCGTGGCGCATGATTATGCAGCGAAGGCCGTGAAGGCCGGCGACCATGCGGAGGTGCTGATACTGCCAGGCGCCAGCCACTATGACGAGATCGCGGCGACGTCACCGGCGTGGAAAATGATTTTGCCGGTAATACGGCAGATGCTGGGCCTGCAAAGCGACAGCCGATGAAAACACTGAAATTCAATATCTTCGGCGTCCTGATCGCCATCAAAGGCGCACCCGGCGCATGGCATGCCTTCTACCTGGGCGCCGAAGGCAAACGCCGGCCCGCCGACTTTATCGTGCCCGCCGATGTGGCCGAAGCCGACCTGTGCGAATACCTGGCCGACCTGTTCCACGAAGAAGCCACACCGCGCAACACCACCGCAACTGAGATAAGAACGGAGATAAGCCATGCCTGAACTGCCCACCGCCGGCATCGGCCATAACGATGCGATCCGCAAGAAGATCAACGCCGCCGTCGCCAAACTCAACCTGGCCAGCGCCGCCAACAATACGAAGTGGGACGAGCTGATCCATTACTTCCGCGAACGCGAAGACTGGTGGCCGTCGTACCGCTACAAGGCCGTGACAGGCTTTACCTCCGGCTGGGACGTGGAGTGGCTTTACCACCTGCCCTTCCCGTTCGCCTTGGTCGAATGGTTCGATATCGGCTTGAAGGAACTGGAACCATCAAAAGGCATGCTGCTGGCACGTACCTATATCGACCATACGGAAGAAATATCGAGTGTGGTCAGGAAAATCGGTCTGGAATTCGAAGTGCGTGGGGATGTGCTGAGGATTTGGGGGTATTTGCCGAAGTCTTATGACGATTTTCCGCCGGCGTAGCGACACAGACGAAAGAGAGAAATGGCAGCTTGGCAATTTGATTTGTTCCTTATGCCGCAAGGCGCAGCGATGCCCTCGGATACCGAAGATGGACTGGACATACCGGGCCTGCCGCTCAGGAATGCGCGCTCTATCCAGGAAAATTTGCTCGGCTGCTTCGGTCCGCCCTGGCTGATGTTGGAAGACTGGATTGTGCTTGGCGATGAAAAAGGTACGCGTATCGATTTGATCTTTGACGAGACGGACACGGTAGACGTCAAGGCAAGACTGGACGTCAGTGCGGACAATGACAAAATGCTCGATACCCTATGCGCGGTGGCCCAGCATCTTGGTTACTGTTACTTTGACGTCGAGGGAAAGCAGTTTATCGAGCCTCAAAAGCAAATACTGTTGCAGGCCATAAGTTCGTCCAGGGCAGCGCGCTTTGTAAAAGATCCGAAGGATTTCATTGCCAAGCTGGCGGCTGCCGCATGCAAGGCATAAATACCGGCAAGCGTTAGTCGGCCCACGGATGGGGTCTGCCATTTAGACACGATATCGGCATTGGTGGGCTTGCGTACATGCACACGTTGACACGTTGTACAGAGGCCGCCTGAGAAGTGATAGATTATTTAATGTTGAGCCCGTACCGGAATGGCAGACCTGACCCTGCACCGTGCGATGACCCCGCACCGTGGCACATAATTATGCGGCCAAGGCAGTGAAGGCATGGAGACCATGTGGAGGTATTGATACTTAAAGGCGCCGGTCACTATGACGAACTCGCGGCGACATCGCCGGCCTGGAATATGATTTTGCCGGTGATACGGCAGATGTTATTGATTGACGCAGAAAAAGGTAGCAATTCTAGCGGCGCAGTTTTTAAGGATATATATGCAGCCAGTAGTTAAAATTTATTCAGAGCTAGAAGCCTTCCATGACAAATTACTAGATGGGCTAGAATTTTGTCGACTAGCATATCTATTTTTTGACGGGATTATCAGCCAACCAGATGGATCGCACAAGCTAAGGGAACGCAGGGGAGCGATCAAACCATTGATAGAAGAGTTACTACCTATATGCAGATACATCCAGACATTTTATGGCGTGGGAAATTACATATCTATCAGATGGATTGACGGGAATCAGTCATTTGATGCAAAAATGGAAGCCAAGGGAAATATGGTTGAACAAGGTGATTGGCCATCGAATGGAACATTGGAGGTCACACGGGCCGTGCATAAAAATGAACATTTAATGCGGGAATTACTTAACTCCAAGGGAGGAGGCTTTGGTTTGGATGGGATCAAGGCAGGAAAGGGGAAGAGAGGTATGAGGGAAGTAGAATCAGAGGCAACCGTCTACACCAATCAGTCCTACATACCCGATATGGCAGCAATCATATTAAATGCAATTACCGCAAAAATTTTAAAATTGCAAAATGGAGACTATCCTGAAAACACTACTCTAATTGTTGATTGCGCATTAAATACCATATATCTTAAAGATGAGTGGGATAGATTAATAGAATTAATAAGAGAAAAAGTTCCTGCGAATAGGTTTTCTAGAATATTTTTGACCGCTGACTCTGGCTATAAATCTGTCACCTTGTAAGTTGTTCATCCAATACTGCGGAGAAATTTCTTCAGAAACATTCAAACACCAAGAAATCTTCTGTTCAAGATCTTAGTATCATATAAACCGTGCCTACCTGCACGCATGGGCGCTTCGGGCCAAGCGGGCCTGAAAAATGCCGAGGGCAAGGCGCGGCGACGCAGACAGTACGCATGTACGGCAAGGAAGCCGCAACGCAGCCATCGGCGTTTTCTCAGGCTCGCGTCTCCGGCCCGCTCTTTCTAGGTTTTAATGCATGCGAACCACACACGCCGCCCTGAAAAATGCCGAGGGCAAGGCGTGGCGGCGAAGACAGTACGCAAGTACGGCAAGGAGCCGCAACGCAGCCATCGGCATTTTCTCAGGTTCGCGTCCCCGGCCCGCCGTTCTTAAACAAACTCATTAGCTCACTGAACGCGTGCAAGATAAGCTGCCAGTTGCGCAAAAGTGGCCCCAAACCCATGCTTCATCGACTCATGCCCTTCCTTGAACGTCGCATGTTCAAGTTCAGAAGCCTCATGCGGCACCGACCTCAACGTCATCCTTGTCTTCCCATCAACCTCATCAAGAGTCATCGTGTTATGCGCTTTGAGTGGCCAAGTAGCACTGACCGGATGCGGCACCACATTCCCCTCCCTATCCGCAAACGACAAAACCGAAACAATCTTCTCCGGCGCCTCGATCAAATGATAGGTAAATTTGCCCCACATCTCATACCCATTATCGGCCCGCATGCCGTAATGAAAAATGCCACCGGGCTTGAGTTCCAGCGCCAGCACGCTGAGTTCAAACCCCACCGGCCCCCACCACTGGGCCAGCCGCTCCGGTTCGACCCACGACTGGAAAACCAGTTCGCGCGGCGCGTCAAACGTGTGGGTGATAACAAAATCGCTGCTGCCCTGCTCTGCTGTCGCCATGACCATACTCCCCGATAAAGTGAACCAACCCTGAATGTAGCAGCGTCCGCAAAAATCATAAAGCCCTACACACTCGCCATTTCCTAGTGGTAAAATAATAGTTAGACACCTAACCATTAGACGACTTATCTTATGATTTCTATTGAAGAGCGCTTCTCTGCCGCGCTCCACAAAACCGCACGCGGCTGGCGCCATGCGATCGACCGGCGGCTGAAAGACCTGGACCTGGGGCAAGCCAGCTGGATGTGCATCGCCATGATCGCCAAGTCGCCGCAACCGCCGTCGCAAAGCGAGCTGGCCCATCAATTGGGGGTGGAAAACCCCACTATGGTATCGATGCTGGACCGGCTGGTGAAATCGGGCTTCGTGCAGCGCCAGCCGTCGGAACTCGACCGGAGGGTGAAACTGGTGGTACTCACCGAGGCGGGCATGCAAGTGTATGAAACGGTGCGCAAAGAAGCGGACAGTTTCCGCAAGGAGCTGCTGCAGGGTATCGATGCGGGGCAGCTGCTGGCCGCTACAGAACTACTTGAAGCACTGCAGGCGGCGACGGAGAAATCCGCGTGAGTGCCTTGACCGCAGCAACACCTCTTCCCGCCTCGGAAGATCCCACGCTCAACCGGCGCATGATCACGATCTCGATCATGCTCGCCACCATCATCCAGGCGCTCGACGGCACCATCGCCAACGTGGCGCTACCGCACATGCAGGGCAGTTTGTCGGCCTCGCAGGACCAGATCACCTGGGTGCTGACCTCGTTTATTGTGGCGGCCGCGATTGCCACGCCATTGACCGGCTGGCTGTGCGACCGCTTCGGCCAGAAGAAAACCTTTCTGGTCTCGGTAGCCGGTTTCACGATTGCTTCGGTGCTGTGCGGCTTGTCGGGCACCTTGTCCGAGATCGTTGCCGCCCGATTGCTGCAAGGCGTGTTCGGCGCGGCGCTGGTGCCGCTGTCGCAAGCGGTGCTGCTGGACATCAATCCACGCGAAAAGCACGGCTCGGCCATGGCCATCTGGGGCATGGGCGTGATGATCGGACCGATCCTGGGACCGACCCTGGGCGGCTGGCTGACAGACAGCTATAGCTGGCGCTGGGTCTTCTTTATCAATATCCCGATCGGCGCGATGGCGTTTTATGGCATCTGGCGCTATATCCGCAAGGACCCGCCGAACCGCCGCATGAGCTTTGACATGTTCGGCTTTGCCACCCTGAGCCTGTCGATCGGCGCGCTGCAGATGCTGCTGGACCGGGGCGAACAGAATGACTGGTTTTCGTCGACCGAAACGTGGATCGAAGCGATCGTGCTGGCGATGAGCCTGTGCTACTTCATTGCGCACACGGCCTTGCGGCCGGCCGGCAAGTCTTTCCTCGACTACCGCCTGTTGAAAAACTCGAACTACGTCAGCGGCCTGCTGTTCATCTTTATCGTCGGCCTGGTGCTGTTCGCTACCCGTGCGCTGACGCCGTCGATGCTGCAGGGGCTGATGAACTACCCGGCCGCGATTGCCGGCCTGGTCACGGCGCCCAGCGGCCTGGGTACCATGATGGCGATGCTGATCGTGGGCAAGCTGACCGGCAAGGTCGATACGCGCGTGCTGCTGGGCGTGGGGTTTTCAATCACGGCGTTTTCGCTGTGGCAGATGGCCAATTTCACGCTCGACCTGGTGCCGAAAACCGTGGTGTGGAACGGCATTATCCAGGGTATCGGCCTGGGCCTGGTATTCGTGCCCTTGAGCGCAGCCACCTTTGCCACCCTGTCGCCGCAGATGCGGGCCGAAGGCACGGCGATCTACAGCCTGGTGCGCAATATCGGCAGCAGTATCGGTATTGCGCTGGTGCAGACCTTGCTGGTGCGTAACACGCAGATTGCCCATGCGTCGCTGACCGAGCATATCAATATCGCCAACCCGGCCCTGCATGACCCGGCGATTGCCAGTGTGTTTGATTTGTCCACCGGCTCCGGCATGGCGGCCCTGAATGGCGAGATCAACCGGCAGGCGTCGATGATCGCCTACCTTGACGACTTCTGGATGATGATGTGGCTGACCATCCTGGTGCTGCCACTGCTGCTGCTGATCAAGCCACCGAAGAAAAATGCGCCTGTCGTGGTCGACCACGCGGCGATGGAGTAACCCCATGTCCAAACTACCTCTCATGAAACTCTCGTGCACCATCATTGCTTTGGCGCTGGCCGGCTGCGCCAGCATTGCGCCCGACACGCATGTGTTGCCGCAGCAAGACCTGGCCAGGATACAATTGGCCTCCGACATCCATCTCGCCAGCGAGGGCTGGCCGGCCGCCCAGTGGTGGCGCCAGTTCCAGGACAGTCAACTCGACGGCCTGATCGAACAGGCGCTGTCCGCCAGCCCCAGCCTGGACGTGGCCAATACGCGCATCGGCTCGGCTTTGTCCGCTTTCGACTACCAGCATGCGGACCGCGACCCGCGCGTGGACGTGAGCGCCAGCGTCAACCGCCAGCGCTATTCGGCCAACGGCCTGACGCCGGCGCCGATCGGCGGCAACTACTACAATGAAGCGGCCGTTACCGTGCAAGCCCATTACGACCTCGACTGGTGGGGCAAGCACAAGGCGCAGATCGCCTCGGCCCTGGGCGAAGTCAATGCGCGCCGCGCCGAATATGCAATGGCCGAACAAATGCTGGCCGCCGAGATCGCCCGTCATTACTTCAGCATGCAAAACAGCTGGGCCCGCATGGACAATCTGCATGCACTGGTGGCCTTGCAGCAGTCCCTGGTAACGGACAAGGAAAAGCGCATCGCCAACGGCCTGGGCGTCAACGACGACCATCTGTCCGCGCAAACGCGATTAAGCCTGATCGAGCAGCAGATTGCGCTGCTGCAAACCCAGATCGTCACCGAACGCGAAGCATTGCGCGCCCTGCTGGGTGCGGACGGCACAGCGCTGGCCGGTCTGCAGCTACGCGCGGCGCAGGCGTTGCCACATGCACTGCCAGGCAAGCTGGGAATGGAATTGCTGGCGCGCCGGCCCGACCTGCAGGCGGCGCGCTGGAGGGTGGAAGCGTCGTTGAACCGCATCGAGGCGTCGCAGGCGGCGTTTTATCCCGATATCGACCTGGGCGCTTCCTTTGGACTCGACGCGATCCGGCTGGGCAAGCTGTTGCAGGCCGGCAGCCGCACCCTGTTCGTCGGGCCTGCCCTGTCGCTGCCCCTGTTCGACAGCGGCCGCCTGCAGGCGCAGTTGAACGGCGCGCGCAGCGAACGCAACGAGCTGATCGCCGACTATAACCAGAACGTATTCAATGTGGTGCGCGACGTGGCGCAAGCGGGCGCGCGGGTGCAGGGGGTGGAAAACCAGCTGCGCCTGCAGGGCGAGAGCCTGCGCGCCAGCGAAGCGCAGTTGCGTAACGCCAATGCCAGGTTGAAACAGGGCCTGGCCGACCGCGCCACCGTGCTCAATGCGGAGATGACCGTGCGCGGCCAGGTAGACCTGGGCATGCAGCTGCAAAACCAGCGCCAGAACGCTGAAATCAACCTGAACGTGGCACTGGGCGGCGGCTACCGCGGCGCCAGCGACTTTGCTTCAGCTGACACGACGACCAAATAATCCATACGAGAACCGACCATGAGCAACGACAACACTGCTGTTTCCACCGAAAACCCTGGCAAGCGCAAAACCGTGCTGATCGCCATTACCGCCGCCTTCGTGCTCGCCGGCCTGGGCTGGGCCGTGTATTACAACCTGGTATTGTCCAAAGAGGAAGTCACCGACAACGCCTATGTGGGCGGCAACTTGGTCACCTTGTCGGCCCAGGTGACGGGCAATGTCGATGAAATCCGCGCCGACGAAACGCAGATGGTGAAAGCCGGCGCGCCCTTGATTACCCTCAACGCCATCGATGCGGACCTGGCATTGCGCCAGGCCGAAGCACGGCTGGGCACGGTGGTGCGCCAGGAGCGCGAGCGTTATTCCAGCGTGGCGCAATACGACGCCGTGATCGAACAGCGCCGTCTGGCCTTGAGCACCGCCCAGGGCAATCTGTCGCGCCGCGCGCCGCTGGCTGCCGACCACACCATTTCGGGTGAAGACCTGGCCCACGCGAAACAGGCGGTCGACGATGCGAAAGCGGCCTTGATGGTAGCGCAACGCCAGGCCGAGTCCGCCAAGGCGGGCGTAGCGGGCGTCAACCTGGCCAGCCATCCGGCCGTGTTGTCGGCCAAGGGTGACGTGGTGCAAGCGTGGCTGGCCGTGCGCCGCAACGCCGTGATCGCGCCGGTCTCCGGCTATGTAGCCAAGCGCAGCGTGCAGCTGGGCAGCCATGTGACGCCCGGCACGCCGTTGATGTCGATCGTGCCGCTGGACCAGTTGTGGGTCGACGCCAATTTCAAGGAATCGGAATTGCGCAATATCCGCATCGGCCAGGCAGCCACCATTGAGACCGATCTGTACGGCAGCAAGGTGGTGTACCACGGCAAGGTGCTGGGCATGTCGGCCGGCACCGGCAGCGCATTCTCGCTGTTGCCGGCGCAAAACGCCACCGGCAACTGGATCAAGGTGGTGCAGCGCGTGCCGGTGCGCATTACGCTGGACCCGAAAGAACTGGCCGCCCATCCGCTGCGCATTGGCCTGTCCACCACGGTAACGGTCGACACCAGCCATGCGGAAGGCGCAACGTTGGACCAGCCGATGGTAGCGTCAGCGTTATATACCACCAAAGCCTTGAGCCAGCCGGTGGGGGATGCGGAGAAGATTGCTGATACGATTATTGCCCAAAACCTTGCGCATTGAGCGGTGTTGAACCGCAGATACCGTAGGTCGGATTAGGTCCGGAGGACCGTAATCCGACAACATTGTTGGCACGGCCGGTGGTGGTGTCGGATTACGCGCAAGCGCTAATCCGACCTACCTGGTTTTCCCGGCAGCGACCTGGTCAAGAATATGCTTCGGCACCGCCGCATAATGCTTGAACTCCATCGTGTAGGTCGCCCTGCCCTGCGTCAGTGAACGCAGGGTGGTCGAATAGCCGAACATTTCGGCCAGCGGCACCAGCGCGCGCACGATACGGCCTGAGCCGCCGGGGATATCGTCGACGCCTTGCACCATGCCGCGGCGGACCGTCAGGTCGCCCATCACATTGCCCATGAAGTCTTCCGGCGTTTCCGCCTCGACCTGCATCATCGGTTCCAGCAATACCGGGGCAGCCTTGCGCATGCCTTCCTTGAAGGCGATCGAGCCGGCCATGCGAAACGCGTTTTCGTTGGAATCGACGTCGTGGTAGGAGCCGAAGGTCAAAGTGGCTTTCACGTCGACCACCGGGTAGCCGGCCAGCACGCCTGATTTCAAGGTTTCGAGTATGCCCTTGTCGACGGCGGGTATGAATTCGCGCGGCACCACGCCGCCCTTGATGGCGTCGACGAACTGATAGCCGGTACCGGGTTCAAGCGGTTCGAGTTTCAGCACCACATGGCCATACTGGCCGCGCCCGCCCGACTGCTTGACGAACTTGCCTTCGATATCTTCGACAGCGCGCGTGATGGTTTCGCGGTAGGCCACTTGTGGCTTGCCCACGTTGGCGTCGACGCCGAATTCACGCCGCATGCGATCGACCAGAATTTCCAGGTGCAGCTCGCCCATGCCCGACATGATGGTCTGCCCCGATTCTTCATCGGTATGCACGCGGAACGACGGGTCTTCCTGCGCCAGACGGTTCAGGGCAATGCCCATCTTTTCCTGGTCGGGCTTGGTCTTCGGTTCCACCGCCTGCGAAATCACCGGTTCCGGGAAGATCATTTTTTCCAGCACAATGATATGCTCGGGCGCGCACAGGGTGTCGCCGGTGGTCACCGCTTTGAGGCCGACGGCGGCGGCAATGTCGCCCGCATACACTTCCTTGATTTCCTTGCGTTCATTCGCATGCATCTGCAGGATGCGGCCCAGCCGCTCGCGCGCGCTCTTGGTGGGGTTCCAGACCATGTCGCCCGAGTTGACCACGCCCGAATACACGCGGAAAAACGTCAGCTGCCCCACGAACGGGTCGGTCATGATCTTGAAGGCCAGCGCCGAAAAATGTTCATCGTCGGCCGGATGGCGCTCGACTTCGTTGTCGTGCTCGTCATGGCCCATGATGGGCGGCACTTCGACCGGCGACGGCAGGTAGTCGATCACCGCGTCCAGCATCGCCTGCACGCCCTTGTTCTTGAAAGCGCTGCCGCACAGCATCGGCACGATCTCGTTGCGGATGGTGCGTGCGCGCAAGGCTTGCCTGAGCTCGTCTTCGGAAAACTCCCCGCCATCGAGATAACGCTCGGTCAGTTCCGGCGTCGCTTCGGCCGCCTGTTCCACCAGCTTGTCGTGCCATTCCTGCGCCTGGCCTTGCAGTTCGGACGGAATCTCGCCATAGCTGAACTGCACGCCGAAGCTGGCGTCGTCCCAGGTGATGGCGCGCATTTTCACGAGATCGATCACGCCGGTGAAATGTTCCTCCGCCCCGATCGGCAGCTGGATCGGCACGGCCACGCCTTTCAGACGGTCGCCGATCTGCTGGCGCACGCGTAAAAAGTCGGCACCCACGCGGTCCATCTTGTTGATAAAGGCAATCCGGGGAACATGGTATTTGTTGGCCTGGCGCCAGACCGTTTCCGATTGCGGCTGCACCCCGCCGACTGCATCGTAGACCATCACGGCGCCGTCGAGCACGCGCATCGAGCGTTCCACTTCAATCGTGAAGTCGACGTGGCCAGGCGTGTCGATGATATTGATGCGGTGTTCGGGATAGTTGCCGGCCATGCCTTTCCAGAAGGCGGTGGTGGCGGCCGAGGTAATGGTGATGCCGCGTTCCTGCTCCTGCTCCATCCAGTCCATGGTGGCGGCGCCATTGTGCACTTCGCCGATCTTGTGATTGACGCCCGTATAGAACAGGATACGCTCGGTGGTGGTGGTCTTGCCGGCGTCGATATGGGCGCTGATGCCGATATTGCGGTAGCGTTCGATGGGAGTTCTGCGGGTCATCACAATCTCCTTGCCAGGGCCGGGAAAATCAACGATGCGGGTGTATCAGTGTAGCAGACCGCGAGCGCGGGGCCATGTTTACCATGCGTACAACACACTGAGGGCCGCGCACGCCAGCAGACCGGAAACGGCGGGCCTTTCCGCTATACTTTCTGGTGAATAAGATTAACAAAGTTCAATCTAGATCAAAACACGCTGCATTTACAGACATGTCCCTATAGCCCTATGAAAATCGACCCAAGAAAAATAATCATTGCCACTCTGCTGGCCTCGCCAGCCTTTGCCATTGCCGGCGAACTGGAACAACAAATGCAGCGCTGCGCCGTACTCGGTGACGCCAGCGCCCGCCTGGGCTGCTTCGATGTGCTGGCCAAGGCCGTGGAAGCGGCGACGATCGCCACCGGCGGCAATGCGCACGCCACCGGCGCCACCCTGGCCGCAGCCGAGGCCGTCTCGCCCAGCACGGCGGCCAATCCGGCCGGTGTGGCCACGCCGGCCGCGGTCAATGCGGCCGTGCCTGCAGTCGCCCAAAGCGGCGCCACGCCGCCGGAAGCGCCGATCTCGCGCGTGACGCAAGCGTGGGAGCTGGACGAGCCATCGAAGCGCGGCTTGTTCAACCTGCGCCCGCACCGCGACAATTATCTGCTGCTGGCTAATTACAGCAGCGCCTCGAACGACCAGCCGTTCAAGGAGTTCACGCCGGGTGGTGTCAAGTCGCAGCACGTGGAACTGACCTACCAGCTGAGTTTCAAGATGAAAATGCTGGAAGATATCGCCGGCTCGCCATTCGATCTGTGGCTCGGCTATACGCAGCAAAGTTTCTGGCAAGCGTATAACCGCAAGGCGTCGAGCCCGTTCCGCGAAACCAACTACCAGCCTGAGGCCATGCTGATCTTGCCGATCAACAAGTCGATTGCCGGCCTGGATTTCAAATATGCCAACTTCGGCCTGGTACACCAGTCGAACGGCCAGACCTCGACCCTGTCGCGCAGCTGGAACCGCCTGTATGCGGAACTGGGCATGGAGCATGACAACCTGGCCGTCACGGCGCGCGTCTGGAAACGCCTGGACAATGGCAAGTCGGACAATGACAATATCGACATCACGGACTACCTGGGCCACGGCGACGTGCGCGTGAGCTACCGCAATGACGGCCACGAGTTCTCGGCCACCATGCGCCGCAACTTCAGCACGAAGCACGGGTCCGTCCAGGCTGGCTGGGCGTTTCCCCTTAAAGCCAACCTGAAGGGCTATCTGCAGGTGTTTTCCGGTTACGGCCAGAGCCTGATCGACTACAACTATTCGCAAAAGTCGATCGGCGGCGGTTTCCTGGTCGATTACTGATCCCTGACCAGAATATAAAAATGGCGCCGAGGGCGCCATTTTTTATGCACGTGAAGATCAGCGCCGGCTACCACCGCCGAGCACGCGCGCCGGCAGCATCACAATCGCCCGCAGCAATTCGAACACGCCTTCGACGCCGATGCCGATCAGGCGGAACGGCAGCAGGAGCAGCCAGGCCAGCGGATACAGCAGCAGGGCCAGCAAGGCCAGCGGCCAGCACACGATCAACAGCAGCAGCCACAGCACGAATCCCAGCATCATCGTCTCCCGAAATAAATGTGCGGAGCAAGCCGCGCTTGCCCCGCTACTGAGCCATCACTATAAAAACATGCTGGCGTTGCGGCAACGGCAATGCGATGAACTGCAGGCAGGCGTGACGGGCGGACGAAAAACGGGAATGAAGCGTAGCGGCTTACTGGCCGACGCAAATCACTTTGGTGATGTATTCATGGGCATTGGGCTTCTTGCCGGTGGCCCATTTGATGGCCTGGTTGGCTTCGGCAATCGTCATCACCGTGGCCTTGTCTTTTGATTTGATAAACGATACGCCCTCGAAAACGCCTTCCTTGCTGCGCATGACCTTGGCAAACACGGGCGGGCGGGTCTCGCCGTCGCTGATTTTGTTTTGCTGCACGAGGTAGCGCTGATCGATCTGTTCCATAGTAATAAAGCTGTCCGGTGGGTAAAACACGGAATATACCCTGAATGGCGCAACGCCGCAGGAGCAAATGCTGCGGCGTTGTCACGACAACAAGGAAGCGTCAGGCGTAGACGACCGTCTGCGGCGCCGGCTGCAGGTTGACGTCGTACAGCACTTGCACGTTCATCGATGCTTCCAGCGAAGGAATCGAGCCGCCGGCGCGGTACTGGAAGCTCACCTGCAGCACGTCGCCGGCCTTGACAGCCATGGCCTGGGGCAACGGCAAGCACATGTAGTGGTTGAGCCAGTCGATGGTGCTCGAACGCTCGGGCACCACCGCCAGGATATTCTTGGTCACGAACCGCAGAGCGTTAAGGGTACCGCTGCGCTCGACAACAAACTTGCCGTCAAATCCAAACAGGCTGTCGGTGGGCTGGGTGAAGTCGATGATGCTGTAGACGGCCGGCGGCGCCAGTTCCAGCACGCCGGGGTGGATCGCCGTGGTTTCCTGGAACTGCACGATGGGCGCATAGAAACCTTCGAAATCGTATTCCTGCTGCATCGGCTGCACCGCCATGATCACCGCTTCGGGCACGAACAGCGGCAGCGGGCCGCCAAAGCGGGCCAGGTAGCGGCGCTTGAACGATTCGATCACTTCCACCTGCTTTTCACGCAGCATGCCGACATGGATCATCTCGCAGATGACGACGTCCACCGGTTCGGGTGGCAGGTATTCGAAAGCATCGGCATGCACGACTTCGACTTTTTCGCCATTGGCATTGAGCGCCAGCATCTTGCGCGCTTCCTTGACCATGTCGGGATTGAACTCCACGCACCAGACCTTGTCGGCCTTGGCGGCCGCGAAGCACGACAGCACACCGGTGCCGCCACCGAGTTCCAGCACCTTCATGCCCGGCCTGACCGCATAATCGATGGCCGATTTGAAGCCATGCATGCGGTTCTGGTCCATCAGCATATTGTGATGGTAATGCACGGGGATGAATTGCCCCAGGTAACAACTCTCGATCTCGCGTTCATTCAGCATGGGTGTCCTCGTGGGGGCTGGTTCCGTGTTCGGTTCGATTTTGTCGTTCCAGAAAGCAGTGACATCGCATGGGCTGCGTGCGGGCCGGCGGCAAAACAGCCGGCGCCTGGCGAAAAAGGAACTGCCCATTGCGTGACTCCTGATTAATGCGACACGAGCATTATCGTCAATCAGGATCAAACGCCATCTGCGGAGATGAGGGGGAATTGCGTGCCAGTTCGGAAATGGTTGCCCGCCGCTTCAGTTTCGGCGGCTGCGCTCTTGGCCACGTTCCTGCTGGAACTTGTCGATGATCGCGGCCACGCCGGGCTTGTCGGCCGCCAGCGCAAATTGCGCGGCGGTCCAGCCGTGGCTGCTTTTCAGGGTGGCATCGGCGCCCGAGGCCAGCAGCAGCTTGACAGCCGCTTCCTGGCCTTCGCGGGCGGCAAACATCAGCGGCGTGATATTCGTTGGCGCATAAGCATCGACTTTTGCGCCGCGTTGCAAGAAAACCTGCATGATCGGCAAGTCACCGGCCGAGGCCGCATAGTGCAGCGCCGTCCAGCCACTCTGGTTGACCTTGGCGCCCTTGGCCAGCAAGGCGTCGACCGCTTCGCGCTTGTGCTTGTAGGCCGCCATCATCAGCGCCGTATTGCCATTGGCCGAACGCGCTTCGAGGTCGATGCCCGGGGCGTCAAGCAAGACCTTGAAGACCTTGTCGGCGTCGTCGCGCAAAGCTATCACCAGTGCAATATCGCCGCGCTGCTGATCGGGAAGGTTGGGATTCATGCCTTCACGCAGCAGATCGCGCACGCCGAGCGCGTTGTCGACCGACACGGCACGGAAAAAACTGACCGGATCGGGCGCCGCCATTACTGCGGTGGAAACGCACAGCAAGGCGGAAGCAACCATCTGACGCATGAGAGTTTGCATGAAGTCCTTACGCTATCTGATTGAAAAGCTTGAAGAAGTTGGCAGTCGTCTGCTCCGCAACCTGGGCCAGCGGTATGCCTTTCAGGGACGACAGATATTCCGCCACATGGGCTACATAGCCTGGTTCATTCATGCGGCCACGGAACGGCACCGGCGCCAGGTAAGGCGAATCGGTCTCGATCAGAATACGCTCCAGCGGCACTTCCAGCGCCACCGCCTGCAGGTCTTTCGCGCTCTTGAAAGTGACAATGCCCGAGAACGAAATATAAAAGCCCATGTCGATGGCCGCTTTCGCCACCTCCAAGGATTCTGTAAAGCAATGCATGACGCCGGCCACGCCGCCATCCGCCACGCCGGCGCCCTCTTCGCGCATGATGCGAATCGTGTCCTCGCTGGCCGCTCTTGTGTGAATAATCAAGGGTTTACGCGTGATTCTTGAAGCTTTGATGTGAGTGCGAAAGCGCTCGCGCTGCCATTCCAGGTCACCGGTCAGGCGGAAATAATCAAGCCCGGTCTCGCCGATGGCAATGATTTTCGGATGATCGGACAGGCGCACCAAGTCGTCCACGGAAGGCTCGGGCGTTTCTTCATAATCAGGATGCACGCCGACCGAAGCGAAAATATGCGGATACTGCTCCGCCAAGGCCAGCACCTGCGGAAAATCGGGCAAGTCAACCGACACGCACAAGGCATGCGTCACCTTGTTCTCGGCCATTTTGGCCAGAATCTCGGGCATGCGAGCAGCCAGCTCGGGGAAATTGATATGGCAGTGGGAATCGATATACATAGGCGGGATTGTAACCGACACGGGAAAATCTTACAGCCAACCCAGTTGAAAGGCCGGGGTCAGACCCTAAGGGTGTTTAGTCGGCAGACATGGGTAACACTTTGTCGGGAGACATAGGTTACACATTGGGCTTCCATTTTACGGCGAATCGCGCATGTCGATTC
>NZ_JBXAVX010000011.1:0-224462 GCF_057291295.1 Janthinobacterium sp. 1L-D-8-B-C4 | reverse complement strand
GCGAAGCCGCGTAATCCGACATCACCGTTGGCTCATGTGCCGTCGTAAAACTGATTAGCGGCGAAGCCGCGTAATCCGACATCACCGTTGGCTCATGTGCCGTCGTAAGACTGATTAGCGGCGAAGCCGCGTAATCCGACATCACCGTTGGCTCATGTGCCATCGTAAAACTGATTAGCGGCGAAGCCGCGTAATCCGACATCACCGTTGGCTCATGTGCCGTCGTAAAACTGATTAGCGGCGAAGCCGCGTAATCCGACATCACCGTTGGCTCACGTGCCGCGTCGCTATTACAACAGCCAGTCTATCGGCAGCACCGACAATATCGACACCCCCATGCGCTTCCACACGCTGGTGCCCGGCTCGGTGTCGTAGCGCGTGATGCCGCCCTTGGCGTCGCGCGCGATCCAGTACAGCGCGCCGTCGTCTCTCAGCAGCACCTGGTAGGCGCGCTGCGGGATGGTGCTGCGCATGGCATGGCCCAGTTTGCCGGCCAGTGCCGGGCTGTCGATCACCAGGCCCATCTCGGTGTTCAGGGCTATCGAGCGCGGGTCGAAATTGAAGGAGCCGACAAAGATGCGCTGGTCATCGACGGCAAAGGTTTTCGCGTGCAGGCTCGAGGCCGAACTGCCGAAGCGGCCGGTCCTTTCGCGCGCGTCGCCCTCGTCCCACGAGCGGCGTGATTCGTACAGGGTCACGCCCGCTTCCAGCAGCGGTTTGCGCCATTTGGCGTAGCCCGCATGCACGGCCGCCACGTCGGTCGCTTCCAGCGCGTTGGTCAGGATGCGCACCTTGACACCTTGCCTAGCCAGGTCCGAAAACGCCTGCGTGCCCGATTTGCCGGGCACGAAATAGGGCGAGACGAGATCGAGTTCCGTACCGGGCACGCCCAGCAGCTTTTGCAGATTGGCCGCCACGCCGGAACCGGGGCGCGCCTTGTCCAGCACCTTGGCCGGATCGTCGCTGACCAGGCGCGTGGGCGCCCATTCGAATGGCAGCTGGCCGTCTATCAGTTGCTTGACGAAGGGCGAGGTGCGCATGGCCTGCACATATTCCTCGGCGGCCTCGGTGTCGTCGATGCGGTCCGCTTCGCGGGCGATCTCGCCGGCGTCGCCCGTCTTTGGCGGCTTGATCAGCGAAGTAGCCGGGTAGGCCGAAGGGCTGTTCCAGTAGCGGTCGAAGTCGTGCGACACGGCGCCCACCACCGGGCCGATCACCAGCACATCGAGGTCGGCAAACAGCACGTCGCCGGCGGCGCCAAAGTATTCGTCGCCCACATTGCGCCCGCCAACGATGGTGGCCTGGTTATCGGCCGTGAACGATTTATTGTGCATGCGCCGGTTCAGGCGCGAGAAATCGGTCAGGAAACCCAGCGCGCGCGGCGAACGCAGGGCGAACGGATTGAACAGGCGGATTTCCAGGTTGGGCTGCTTGGCCAAGAGGGTCAGGGTGTCGTCGAGTTCGGCCGTGTTGTTATCGTCGAGCAGCAGGCGCACGCGCACGCCGCGCTCGGCTGCCTGGCGCAGGGAATCGAACAGCAGCGTGCCGGTAATGTCCTTGTGCCAGATGTAGTACTGCACGTCCAGCGTGCGCTCGGCGGCCGCTGCCAGCAGGGCGCGCGCGGCAAACGCGTCGCGTCCATCAAGCAGCGCATGGATGCCCGAGACGCCCGGATGCTGGGACGCCAATGGCAGCACGGCCTGGGCCAGTTTCGTCTGCGCTGTATCGGTCAGGGTGAGGCTGGGCGTGCGGCCCTCGAGCGAGGGCAGTTCGGCGCAGCCGCCCAGCAGGAAGGCAGCGAACAGCGCCGCCGAAAACAGGGCGCTGACACGGCGCGAGAGCAGGGTGGTGCTGGGCATGGCGAGCTTTCATCAAGGTTGACCCGATGTTAGCAGATGCGCTCGACAGCGCACCGTCCGCTTACAGCGATTCGAGCGCGATCAGCTCGGCCACCGTCTGGCGACGGCGAATCACACGGGACGCATCGCCGTCGACCAGGTATTCGGCCGCATGCGGGCGGCTATTGTAGTTCGACGACATCGACGCGCCATACGCGCCAGCGCCTTCGAACACCACGTAGTCGCCCACCTGTGCCGCCGGCAAGAGGCGCGTTTCGACCACGCCGCCATCGCGCTGGGTAAACACGTCGCCCGATTCGCACAGCGGGCCGCCGACCACCGTGGCCCGCTGGGCATCGAGTGCGCGGCCATCGTGCGCGATCACCGTCATCGCGTGGTAGCTGCCGTACATGGCGGGGCGCATCAGCTCATTGAAACCGGTATCGAGCAGGGTGAAATGGTTGCCGCCCATCTGCTTGGTGGCGCGCACTTCGGCCACCAGCAGGCCCGCATCGGCCACCAGGAAGCGGCCCGGTTCAATCTCCAGGTGGACCGGGTGGCCCAGGTGCGCTTCGATCTGCTTGCGCGCCGCATCCCACAGCTGGAAATAATGGTTGGTGTCGACCGGCTTCTCGCCGTCGCGATACGGTACCGACAGGCCGCCACCGGTGGAAATCGCCTCGATATCGTGGCCCATGTTTTTCACGAGACCGACCATGGTGCCGCAGACGGTTTCCAGGTGGCTGTAGTCGACCCCGGAGCCGATATGCATGTGCAGGCCGACCAGGTGCAGGCCATGCGCGCGGATCACGGCCAGCGCTTCCGGCAGTTCTTCATGCCAGATGCCGTGCTTGCTGTTTTCGCCGCCGGTATTGGTCTTGTTGCTGTGGCCATGGCCAAAGCCCGGGTTGATGCGCAGCCAGACGCGGTGGCCGGGCGAGACTGGGCCCAACTGGCGCAGCATGTCGACCGAGCCGCAATTGACTTCGATCTTCGCTTCCACCACGCGCGCCAGGGTGGCGCGGTCGAACAGGTCGCAGGTAAATACCACGCCGGCCGCGCCGTTGGTCTGCGCCGGGGTGTAGCCGGCCTGCAGCGCGCGCTCGATTTCGCCCAGCGAGACGGCGTCCACGTGCACGCCCGCCTCGCGCATCAGTGTCAACAGGTGGATGTTCGAGTTGGCCTTTTGCGCAAAACGCACCGTGTCAAACTGCGCCAGCTGTTTGACGCGCGCGCGGATGGTGGCCGCGTCATACACCCACAGGGGCGTGCCGTGCTGTTGGGCGAGTTGGGCGAGGGTCTGGTCGTTGACGGGCTTCATCGTGCGCTTTCGTGTGAGGGTGAATGGCATCATCATCACGCTTTTCGATCCAAACATAAAATATCCATTTGAGGCGACATTATTCATTTATGATATGACCTATGTCCATCTCCCTGCGCCATATCGAAGTTTTCCGCGCCATCATGACCACCGGCAGCGTGACGGCGGCCGCCGCCATGCTCAATACTTCGCAGCCCACCGTCAGCCGCGAGCTGGCGCGACTCGAATATTTGACGCAATTGACGCTGTTCGAGCGCGAGCGCGGCCGGCTGCGCCCCACCGCCCAGGCCCTGCAGCTGTTCGAGGAAGTGCAGCGCGCCTACTTTGGCCTGGAGCGCATCGTCAGCACGGCCGCCGCGCTGCGCCAGTTCGACCAGGGCCAGCTGTCGATCGCCTGCCTGCCGGTGTTTTCACAATCGCTGCTGCCGCAGGCTTGCAAGTCCTTCGTCGCGGATTTTCCGAACGTGAGCATCAGCATTACGCCACAGGAGTCGCCGCTGCTGGAAGAATGGCTGTCGGCCCAGCGCCATGACTTCGGCCTGACAGAGGTGGGCAACGCGCCACCCGGCACGCTGCTGGCCAATCTGATGTCGGTCGATGAAGTGTGCGTGCTACCCGACGGCCATGCGCTGGCGCATAAAACCGTGCTGGCGCCGGAGGATTTCGACGGCCTGCCGTTTATCAGCCTGGCGGCGGTCGACCCGTATCGCCAGCAGATCGACGCCATCTTTGCCCAGGCCGGCGTGGAGCGGCGCATGGCGCTCGACACGCACAGCGCGGCGTCGGTATGCGCCATGGTGCGCGAAGGCGTGGGCCTGGCCATCGTCAACCCGTTGACGGCGCTGGACTTTGCGGGCCAAGGCTTGCAGATACGCCGCTTTGCCGTCTCGCTGCCGTTCACGGTGAATATCGTCAAGCCGCTGCACCGGCCCCTGTCGCAGCTGGTCGCCTTGTTCGAGCAAGCGCTGTATGCGCAGGCGGACGAGGTGAAACGGCGGCTGCTGGCGCTGTAGGGTAATACGAAATGCGCAAGTGGAGCGGCGCCGGTCAACAGAGTAAAATGGCGTTTTACTTAATTTGGCCTGATTACTTCGATGACCACCACCGCTACTCCCGTCCGCACCCGTTTCGCTCCCAGCCCGACCGGCTATCTGCACCTGGGCGGCGCCCGCACCGCCTTGTACAGCTGGGCCTACGCCCGTCACTTCGGCGGCACCTTCGTGCTGCGTATCGAGGATACGGACCTGGAGCGCTCCACGCCGGAAGCCGTGCAAGCCATCATCGAAGGCATGAAGTGGCTGGGCCTGGACCACGACGAAGGCCCGTTCTACCAGATGCAGCGCATGGACCGCTACCGCGAAGTGGTGGCGCAGATGCTGGCCGAAGGCACGGCCTACCACTGCTATTCGTCGCCGGAAGAAGTCGAAGCGATGCGCGAGCGCATGCGCGCCGCCGGCGAAAAGCCGCGCTACGACGGCACCTGGCGTCCGGAGCCGGGCAAGACCCTGCCGGCCATCCCCGGCGATCGCAAGCCCGTGGTGCGCTTCAAGAATCCGCTCGATGGCGACGTGACCTGGGACGACGTGGTCAAGGGCGCCATCACGATTTCGAACCGCGAACTGGACGACCTGGTGATCGCGCGCCCGGACGGCACGCCGACCTATAACTTCTGCGTGGCGGTCGACGACTGGGACATGCAGATCACCCACGTGATCCGCGGCGACGACCATGTCAACAACACGCCACGCCAGATCAATATCCTGCGCGCCATCGGCGCACCGCTGCCGCTGTACGGCCATCTGCCGATGATTTTAGGCGCGGACGGCGAGAAGCTGTCGAAGCGCCATGGCGCCGTCAGCGTGATGGACTACCCGGCGCAGGGCTTCCTGCCGGAAGCGATGCTGAACTACCTGGCGCGCCTGGGCTGGAGCCACGGCGACGACGAAGTGTTCTCGACCGAACAGTTCTGCGAGTGGTTCAACCTGAACCACCTGTCGAAGTCCGCCGCCCAGTTCAACAATGAAAAGCTGGCCTGGCTGAACAACCACTATATCAAGCAGGCCGACAACGCCCGCCTGGCCGACCTGGCCCGCCCGCAAATGGTGGAGGCGGGTGCAGTATTCGACGGCGCGCCCGAGCTGGCGCTGGTATTGGGCATGATGAAAGAGCGTGCCAATACCATCAATGAGCTGGCCGCTGCTTCGATGCTGTTCTTCCGTGAACCGCAGCCAGACGCGGCGCTGGTCGCGCAGCACATTACCGACGCAATCAAGCCGGTGCTGGCGCAGTTTGCCGAGCGCATCGCCACGGTGGAGTGGAGCAAGGAGGCGGTGGCCGCCATGATCAAGGAAGTGCTGGCCGCCAACACCATCAAGATGCCGCTGCTGGCCATGCCTTTGCGCCTGATTCTGACGGGTCAGTTGCAGACGCCAGCGATTGACCAGGTGGTGGTGGTGTTCGGCCGCGAGACCGTGCTGGCGCGCCTGGCTGGCTGGATCTGAAACCCTCGCCCGTGAAAAGTGTGTCATGGGCGAAAAAGGGTATTTGCAGAGTGAAACTTCTTTGCTATACTCTTGTTTCTGCACCAACGGGGGTATAGCTCAGCTGGGAGAGCGCTTGCATGGCATGCAAGAGGTCAGCGGTTCGATCCCGCTTACCTCCACCAGCAGCAAAACAGAGGTATGTTTTGTTTGTCGTTGAAGTGGTGCAGTAGCGGTAGAAGTTCCGAGGTCCCCATCGTCTAGAGGCCTAGGACATCACCCTTTCACGGTGAGTACAGGGGTTCGAATCCCCTTGGGGACGCCAGGTAGTTGTGTTATAGTAGTGGCAGTTGTTTGTACTGATTGTTGTAAGTTCAGGCCGGTTAAAAGACAGGTTCTGGATGGAAAGCAAGTAGTGGAACAAAGTCGCCAAGTGCGGCTTTTATTATTTCTGCGCCCAAGGGGGTATAGCTCAGCTGGGAGAGCGCTTGCATGGCATGCAAGAGGTCAGCGGTTCGATCCCGCTTACCTCCACCAACAGCGCAGAAGTAAAGTAGCAAAGGTAGTTCCAAGGTCCCCATCGTCTAGAGGCCTAGGACATCACCCTTTCACGGTGAGTACAGGGGTTCGAATCCCCTTGGGGACGCCAGTTCGGTCTGGTGTTGGTAGTAAAAGTAGTAGCAGTGTTTCTGCGCCCGGGGGGTATAGCTCAGCTGGGAGAGCGCTTGCATGGCATGCAAGAGGTCAGCGGTTCGATCCCGCTTACCTCCACCAACAGCGCAGAAAACACATGGTAATCAAAGTCGCCTTGAGCGGCTTTTTTTACGTCTGTAAATTAATTGCCTTACATCCTCGAGGTTAGGGGTAGGCTGTCAGCGCGCATGTGTGGACTTTATGGCGTAGGTTTTGGTGGAGCAATCCCTGTCTCATGTCATTGTTTTGATGCCAATGGAAGCGAACAGCATGCCCTACTCGAAAATAGTGAATTCTTATGACGGCGCCGCAAAGCTCAAGGGATGTGCGATTACGGCGCTGCACTCGGAATACAGTTTTGCCTCCTTCCTGCTCGATAGCGGCGAGGTGATCAATTTCGCCGTTGAGGAAGTTTCGGTGGCGAGGTGGTTCGAGGTATTTCCGATTTGCTTGCAACAGGTGCATGAACATTATGCTTTTGACTGGCGGGTGCTGGAACTGCCGTTTGTGCTGGCATCCATCGAATTGCTGTGGCGGGAAGAGTGGCAGGAGTCCTCGTCGGATAGTGCCTTGTTCATGGGCTCAGGCCCGCATTCGATCCAGTATGCGGCCACGCTCGGGGCTGCGCCTGAATTGAATCATAATGTGGCCAAGTTGCTGGCTGGTATCAGGCTCGCAGCGCGAGACGGGCGCCATCTTGTTGTCAGCAGTTCGGCCTATACGCCATTCAAAATTGATTTGGCCATGGATGCGTCCGAAATTGAGCAACTGATGCAATCGCATGCCTCCGAGCCGGTTTGAGACAAGCTGGAAAATAAGATGGCCGGCAGTTGATTTCATGAATCACCCCGTGCTATACTTCGCGCACGCTTTTTTGAGGGGCCAAGCAAAGCCTTCAACGAAGAGTCCGCTGAGAGTAAAACCAGCACAGGTCCCCATCGTCTAGAGGCCTAGGACATCACCCTTTCACGGTGAGTACAGGGGTTCGAATCCCCTTGGGGACGCCAGGATTTTTAGTTGTAACGTATTTTGCAGTGCTGAACGGGCCTGACAAGTCAGGCTTTTTTTGTTTCTGCAAGATTGCAGCAGTACCGGGTCAGGATGCGCAGCACGGCATTCAGGACAGATTTCTGTCCCCATCGTCTAGAGGCCTAGGACATCACCCTTTCACGGTGAGTACAGGGGTTCGAATCCCCTTGGGGACGCCAGATTCGAGTAGCAAAGCAAGGCCGGATGCAAAGCAGCGCATCCAGGACAGAGTTTCTGTCCCCATCGTCTAGAGGCCTAGGACATCACCCTTTCACGGTGAGTACAGGGGTTCGAATCCCCTTGGGGACGCCAGACCGGCTGATTCAGCCAACAAAAAAGCCGCCTGGTAACAGTGCGGCTTTTTTGTTTTCGTGCGCATTTTCCTGCATCCGCCATCCCGATACTATAATGATCATGCCGATGGCTGGCACTGATGCCGACATCGGCTTGACGCACCTACAGAGAACCGCTCATGAAGATCGATACCGTTCGACTGGTGAACTACCGCCGTTACAGCGACCTGAAAATCAATTTTCATGCGCGCTTCAATGTGCTTGCCGGCATTAACGGTAGCGGCAAGACCACGATACTGAATGCCATCTGCGAGACCTTTATGGGCTTCACGCAATTTCTTCAAGTTAAAAGCCCCGATATCCTGAAGGATGCCGCCCTTGCGCGTTTGCAGCCTGTGCCGAATGGCCATCAGGTTCGCTTTGAGCCTCAGTATCCACTGAAGGTGCAGATGTGGGGGGAGGTATTCGAGCAACTGGCTCACTGGGGTATGAAAAAGGAGTCGCCTATCGCACCGGCGCAGCTTGATGAGCAGGTCGGAGGAGAGGGACGTCAGAGAAATGGGTATGAATCACTCTCCAGCATCTTCCCCTCGTACCTGAGACGAGATTTCAGTCGTGAGCTGATGGAGGGCGAATCTCAACAGACTTTGCCTCTGCTCTTGTTCTATCGCGCCAGGCGCAGCTGGGATCAAGGCCAGCCCGATGAACTGCACGCCGCGCAAGAGCGTAATTCACGCTTCGATGCCTACAGCAGCTGGTGGGATGCTTCGCTCGACGCATCGTCGCTGCAAAACTGGGTGATCGGGAAATGCCTGGAGCGCTATCAAAAATCGTCGGAATCGGGCATCGCTTTTGATGCGATTGATGACGATGAGCTGGCCTTGGTCAATGGTGCATTGGCAGCCGTGTTGCCTGGCTACAAAGGGCTGCGTTATGACATGAAGCAGCGCACCCTGTTTTTGGAAAAAAATGATGCCTTTGAACCGGCTTCGCCATTTTCCAACCTCAGCGATGGGCAGAAATCCGTGGTCGGCTTGCTGGTCGATATCGCACGTCGTCTTTGCCTGCTCAATCCGCATTTGGGTGATGCGGTCATACGCGATACGCCAGGCGTGATCCTGGTCGATGAGCTGGACATGCACCTGCATCCACGCTGGCAGCGTGATCTCACGCGCGGCTTGCAGCAGGCATTTCCGTCCTTGCAGTTTATTGTGTCCAGCCATTCGCCTCAGGTGCTGGGGGAATTGCAGCCGGAACAAATCATTTTGCTCGATGTCGAAGGAACGGCACATCCGGAGGCAAGCTACGGACTTGATTCAAGCAAGATCCTGGAAGAGGTGATGGACGCTCCCATGCGCGCGGAGCCGATTGAAGAAAAGTTGACGCAGTTATTCGCCGCGCTGGCGCGCAATGAACTGGCCGTGGCGCGCCAACACATTGCCACTTTGTCCGCGCTTGCGCCCAACCTGCCTGAAGTCGGGCGCGCCGAAGCCATTATCAGTCGCAAGGAAATCATTGGGCGATGAAATACGTAGGCAAAGGCCAGGCTCCGCCGGCATTCGAGCTGTGGAAGGTTCAGGGTGATGAAGGATGGGCGCCTGCCTATGGCGATTTGCAGCAGCCCGAAAAGGGCGAGCTGCATGCTGCGCTACTGAAAGAGCAAGGCTGGGTATGCTGCTACTGCGGCCGACAGGTGGAAAAGGCTGCTAGTCATATCGAGCACTATCGGCCGCAAAACAGCTACCCGGCACTGGACCTGGATTACGCCAACCTGTTTTGCTCTTGCAATACGCTTGTCGAGCCGCGTTTTCCGCTGCACTGCGGGCAGGCGAAAGGCGGAAAATTCGATGAGGCGCTGCACATCGCGCCATCCGATCCTGGCTGTGAGCAACGTTTCCTGTATGCCGTCGATGGTCAGATCTTGCCAACAGGTACAGGTGATAAAAGCGCAATCTATATGATTGCATTACTGGCTCTGGATGGAAAATACCTGCGTAATCGACGCCAGGAGGCCTTGGAAGGCTTGTTTCCCGATGATCTTTTCTTTTCTGTTGATGAGCTGGCGTCTATTTGTGAAGCGCATCGCCAGCCCAATGCAGACGGCAAGGTGAAGGATCTGGCGCATGTGATTGCGCGATACGCTGAGCAAATGCTGGCATCAATGGCATAATCGCGGCCTTTATGTGCGCCGCGAATCAATATGTCCACCGATAAAGTCCCAGTGAATACCCTCGCCATCTTCTGCAAAGTCGTCGACAACTACGGCGATATCGGCATCTGCTGGCGCCTGGCGCGCCAGTTGCAGGCTGAATATGGCGTGCTTGTTACCTTATGGGTCGATGACCTTGCCAGTTTCAAGCGCATCTGCCCGCAGATCGATGTGACGCTCGATGTCCAGTCGGCAGCGGGCGTCACCGTGCGGCACTGGCGCAGCCAGGATGGCGACTTTATGCCCGAGGATATTGCCGATATCGTCATCGAATTCTTTGCCTGCGATATTCCGCCCGGGTATATCGCGGCGATGGCGCAGCGCCAGCCGCATCCCGTGTGGCTGAACCTGGAAGGCTTGACGGCGGAAGAGTGGGTCGAAGGCTGCCACAAGCTGACGTCGCCGCGCCACGGCATGATCAAGCACTTTTTCTTTCCAGGCTTTACCGATAAAACCGGTGGCCTGCTGCGCGAAGCGGGGCTCGAAGAGCGGCGCCGGCAATTCCAGGCTGATCCGGCAGCGATGCACGCCTTCCTGGCGCAGTTTGGCGTCACTGCGCAGGAGATGGCGGCGACCAAAGTGTCGCTATTTTGCTACCCGCATGCGCCGGTGGCCGAGTTGCTGGCCAGCTGGCAAGGTGGTGGCGAGCCCATGCTGTGCCTGGTGCCTGAAGGGGTGGCATTCGACGCTGTCAGCGCCTTTATCGGCGCCGATGCCGTCGCGGGAGCGGTGCGCACGCAAGGCGCGTTGACCTTGCGCGTGCTGCCTTTTGTGCCGCAGGATGACTATGACCGCTTGCTGTGGGCCTGCGACTTCAACTTCGTGCGCGGCGAGGATTCCTTTGTGCGCGCACAATGGGCCGGCAAGCCTTTCGTGTGGCATATCTATCCGCAAGATGAAAACCTGCATCACGTCAAACTGCGCGCTTTCTTGCAGCGCTACGCGGCTGATGCACACGGCGTTATCGACAGTCTGGTCGAGGCCAGCCTGTACTGGAATGGCGCAAGTACGGCAGCAGAGGCCTGGCCTGGCCTGTGGCCGGCGTTACGGGCAGACATGCCGCGCATCACCGATAGGGCAGGGGCCTGGCAGGCGCTGATGCTGGGCAATGGCGACCTGGCCGGCAACATCCTGGCGTTTGCGCGCTTGCCACGATAGGCGCTGGCCCGAAATTGAGGTAAAATGCCCGGTTATTTCTGACAGATTTTAAACCGATCAAACGCAAGCCTGCGGCGCCGATGGCGCTCCGGCGGCAGATGGTCTTCATGCAACCCACTTTTTACGTACACTTCTATGAAACCCGCAAAAGAAATTCGTGTTGGCAATATCATCATGGTCGACAGCAAGCCTATGATCGTGTTGCGTTCTGATGTCAACGGTTCGAGCCGCACGGGCTTCACCTACAAATGGAAGATGAAAAATCTTCTGACCAACACCCCAATGGAAAACGTGTTCCGCGGCGACGACAAGTTCGACGTTGTGGTTCTGGATAAAAAGCCAGTGACCTACTCGTACTTCGCCGATCCGCTGTTCGTGTTCATGGACACCGAATACAACCAGTACGAAATCGAAGAAGAAAACTTGGGCGAAGCGCTGCACTACCTGAAAGATGGCATGGAATGCGAAGCCATTTTCTATGATGGCAAGGCAATCTCGGTTGAACTGCCAACCACCATCGCTCGCCAGGTCGTGTACTCGGAGCCTGCAGTCAAAGGCAACACTTCGGGCAACGTCCTGAAAGAAGCCAAGATCGAAAACGCTATCGATGCACACCGTCACACCGTGCAAGTGCCACTGTTCGTGGCACAAGACGACGTGATCGAAATCGACACGCGTACCAACGAATACAAGCGCGTCGTCCGTAACTAAGACGCCGTTCTGGTTTTCAAAAGAAGCGCTGCCTCCGGGTGGCGCTTTTTTTATCTGCGCCGTATTTCATTGATGGCGGCATCCAGCACCTCGTCGCGACCTGCCCGGATTGCCTCGATCGTTGGAAGAATTTCGACGTCCGGAATAATGCCCACTCGCTGCGTGGGCTGCCTGTCGGGATAAAAAACGCCGATGCCGCTGATCATCGTGCTTAATCCACCAGGCAACGGTATCTGGGAAACATTGCCATCTGCTCCGGCCGTCCTGCTTCCGATTACCCGCGCGTTCGGCGATACCCGCAATGCCATCGCAGTGTACTCTGCCTGGCTCTGCGACATTTCGTCGACCAGAATGATGACTTTGCCTGGATAGTAAGGGGCTTTGGGCTGTATTGTTGCGCTCGGTCCCCAGCGGAATGCGCCGGGATTGGACATTTCTCCGACGGTGAATTGGGCGAAGGTTGAAGGCTCTCTGACGAAATGCTGCCCCAGGGCGAATGGAACAAATTGCCCGGGATAGTTTCGTATATCGATAATGACGCCTCGCGTTGTGCGGGCCGATGCCAGATACGATGGAATATCTGCAGTTCTGATGGATGACAGCTTGATATACGCTACCTCATCGTTCAGCAATTGGAACGTCGCGCCGGGCCTGTCATGGGTAGATCTTTTTTTGATTGTATTTTTAGGAACTCTGTCCATCGAGAGTGTCTGTGGATCGGCGCCCCGCTTGACTCTGACTGTCGCCGCTCCGCAGGCGCCGGTACCAAGATTGCGCGCTATATCGCGCAATCTCGCGGCATCGTTCGATGCGGGGTAATACGGTGTCCAGGCGCTGACCAAACTCTTCACGTCATGGTCGTCCATCGCCTCAATGATGTCTCCCACCTGTAGCGCAGAGGCAGTATCGGCTTGATCAACTACCGCGTACCCCTGCACGAAGCGCAAGCTGACAGGAAGTGTGCAGTTGCCATATGGCGGACGGGCATTGAGTGAACTCCACAGGTTGGTATGCGTGTCGCGGATTTTGGCGATGACAGAAATCATTTCGAGCTCGAATGATGCCCGGCTGCCTGCCTTTGCAATGCCGGGAATGGCGTCCTGCAGGACCTGATCCCAGTTGTCGTCGAGTAAATCGCGATAGGGCGCCCAGTATTCAATAATGTTCCAGAGCCTGAACAATGCCAGCAACTGGAAACCGGCATCGGGAAAATGAATCGATTTGTAATCTGCCTCGTTGGAAAAATCGGGATTTCCCAGCCGAGTCTGGCTGACATAAAAATGTTCTTGTCTGGCTGGCCGGTTCGTATTGATATGCTTCAATCGCTGGCGCAAACCGTCATCGAGAAAAGTGGAATCATCTATCCACCCGAGCGCAGGTCGCATATACAGATTGTCTGGCGAAAAATGCGCACATGGATCGCAAGGGGCAATACTGCCCATGCTGTCGAGCCACTGTTTCAAGATCAAATTGATTGCGGGTTGATCTTTCGCAGCCAGGACTTTTGGCAATATTTTCAGCAGTTCAAAGTCCCATTGCACTTTCCCCGATATCACGGCCGGATGGTGATACTTCACGAAGCCCCATACCTTGCCCAGCACAGCCAGATTCTCCATTTGAGCACTGTTCAGATCGCCTGTGTTCACTCCTGAGCCATTGTCAAACAGATGGTTACTGTCGATGCCGGCGTGCTTGTCTTGCGCGCCAGCGGCGCTGCATGTGAGCGCAAACAGCATAGCGATGCCTGCAATTGATTGTGTGATGGTCATTTTTGAATTATTAAAATTGACAGCATTGATGCGCTATCGTTCGCGCTGGGCCCGGAATTGTTTTTGGGTGTGAAAGACGCAGGCGCCATGCTACTTCCGTTACCGCTTGGCAGCGCACGTCAAGCTGCAAATTTTTACATTAATTTAATTCTTTGTAACAATATTTTTATGCAAGCACTGCTATGCTGTAAACTTGTTTTATTTTCAGCGACTCTCGATCTCCATGCTTGCCACCTTGCTGCTCAGTGCCGCCGTGACCGCTGCACCCCTTGCTTTCGATGAAACGCAGCTGTCCGGCAGCTGGGCCGAAAGCGTCAATGCCAACAGCGCTTGCGATGGCGCGCGGCGCTTGTCGCGCATGCAATTGTCCGATGATCGCCAGAAACTGGCCATTTTCAATGACCGTACTTGGGTCAGCAAGCTGGGCGAAACCAACCGTTTTGCCGCCACGGTGCTGGCGGAAACGGAACGCAGCCTGACGCTGCGCTACGACAATGAAACCCGCCGCACGAGTGACGGCAAGCTGGTCGAGTGGCAACTGATCTTTGTTGCGCCCGGCGTGTTCCGCTGGCGCGAGGTGCACTGGCCCGAAGGCAAGGTCAACGGCGTGGTCGGTATTCGCTGTTCGCTGTAAGGCGGCTCCCGCCAATCACGCATTCTGCTATGCTGGACTCCATGTTTTTTCATCGGAGTTGCCATGCCCACTCGACTGCTGGCCCCGCTCTTGACCAGCCTGGCCCTGTGCAACGTACCGGCCCAAGCCGCCGCCGCGCCGATAGCGCCGCTCGAACAGGCGCTGGCCTGCCAGGAGGTTAGCGACTGCCCCTATTTTCCTGAAGTCTATAAAAGCGATCGCGCCTTCCGGCAGGCCTTCCTGATCGAACTGAAGAAAGCCAATATCCGCCGTCCGCGCTGGGTGCCCGACGGCGTGACGACACCGGTCACACCTGTCGATATCGATGGTTCGCCGCGCCTGCTCACCAGCGTATGCGAGCCGCACAATTGCGGCCACCGTTTCATGCTGGTATACGATCCGGCTGAAAAAAGCATGGCCGGCATGTACACAGGACTCGATCAGGCAGGCGAGGTCAACACCATTTATTTTGGTTCGCCCAGCATTGCTGAAATGACACTGCTGAAAAATAACTGAGACATCAGCCCGCCTGGTCGGCGCCGCGCCATTCGCTCAGGTAATGCTGGGGCGTGCGGCCCAGGATGCGGCGGAACATGGCGCTAAAGGCGCTGGGGCTGGCATAGCCAAGCGCAAAGGCGATGGCGCCCACGCCTTCGCCACGGTCGAGCCGGCAAAATGCCTCGGCCAGGTGGACCTGCTGCAGCCATTGCCGGTAGTGCAGGCCGGTCTCGCGCGGAAACAATCGGATCAGCGTGCGCGCGCTGGCGCCCGCGTCCTGCGCCCAGTCTTCTATGCTGCGCCGGCTGCCGGGAGCTGCCATGATGGCGGTGCAGACGGCCACCAGGCGCCGGTCGCGCGGCCAGGGAATGGCGATCGGCACCGTGTCGGCGCGCGCCAGTTCCGACAGGATCAGGCTGGCCAGCCAGTCGCCACGGCCGTTGATCTCGTAGTGCACCTCTTCGTCCAGCAGCGCCAGGATCAGCTCGCGCAGCAGCCGGCTCACTTCCAGCACCTTGCAGGCCGGGCCGAACACGGCAGCGGCCTGCGCATCGATATACACGGTGCGCATGCTGAGGGCGCTGAGGATATCGAGTTCATGCACCACGCCCACGGGTATCAGCAAGGCCCGGCGTGGCGGCAGCATCCACACGCCGTGCTCGGTGGTTACGCGCATCACGCCTTCGGTAGCAAACAGCAGTTGCGCGCGCACATGGCTGTGCGGCGGCGTGTAGGCGGCGGCATCATATTGCCTGGACATCACCGCTACCGGGCGCGGCACATGCTGGTAATCGCCGGAATTGCTGCTGCGCGTAAATGGCATGCCGTCGGCATCGGCCAGGGCAGGGTTTGTGATCTGCATGGTTTTTGTCACTTGGGCGACGATTATTGGAAGTGGTCAGTTCGACGCCCATACTATACTGGCTTTCCTGCCGGCCCGTTCCAGGGGCCGCACGATCCTGAAAGCACCATGCATACCACTACCGATACCCTGGCCCCGCCTGCCACGCCTGCTGCGCCGGCCAAGAACATGTCTTCTTCCCAGCAGCAGTCCGGCCTGGCCATGCACATACTGGGCGCCGTTGCCTTCGTGCACTTGCTCAATGACCTGATCCAGGCCCTGCTGCCGTCGATTTACCCGATGCTGAAAGCCGAGTTTACCCTCAGCTTTACCCAGGTCGGCCTGATTACCCTGACCTTCCAGTGCACGGCGTCCTTGCTGCAGCCGTGGATCGGCCTGTACACCGACCGCCGTCCGCTGCCATTTTTGCTGCCGGTGGGCATGTGCTTTACCCTGGCTGGCGTGCTGATGCTGTCCATCGTGTCGACCTTTCCTACCTTGCTGGTCGCCTCCGGCCTGATCGGCGTCGGTTCCTCGACCTTCCACCCGGAAGCGTCGAGGGTGGCGCGCATGGCCTCGGGCGGGCGCTACGGCTTTGCGCAGTCGCTGTTCCAGGTGGGCGGCAATGTGGGCTCGGCGCTGGGGCCGCTGCTGGCCGCTGCCGTGATCGTGGGCCGTGGCCAGGGCAATATCGCCTGGTTCAGCCTGCTGGCCGTGCTCGCCATAGCCGTGCTGTACAGCGTCAGCCGCTGGTATAGCGGCCACCTGGCCAGCTTCAAGCCGAAGGCGGGCGGCCATGTCACCAATCTGTCGCGCAACAAGGTGATGGGTGCCCTGGGCGTGCTGGCGCTGCTGGTGTTTTCCAAGTACATCTACATGGCCAGCCTGTCGAGCTACTACACCTTCTACCTGATCGACAAATTCCACCTGACCATCGGCGCGGCCCAGCTCTACCTGTTCCTGTTTTTGGCCGCCATTGCCGCTGGCACCTTCATGGGCGGCCCGATCGGCGACCGCATCGGCCGCAAGCGCGTGATCTGGATCTCGATCCTGGGCGCCGCGCCATTTACCTTGCTGCTGCCGTATGTGGACCTGTTCTGGACCGCCGTGCTGACGGTGATCATCGGCTTCGTGATCTCGTCCGCGTTTTCGGCCATCGTCGTGTTTGCGCAGGAACTGGTGCCGGGCAAGGTCGGCATGATCGCCGGGATTTTCTTTGGCCTGATGTTCGGCGTGTCGGGCATCGCGGCCGCCGCCATGGGCCATATCGCCGATATTTCGGGCATCGCCTATGTCTACAAGATCTGCTCCTACCTGCCGCTGCTGGGTATTCTGACGGTGCTGCTGCCGCATATCGAACAGGCGCCGAAAAAATAACGGGCTTTGGCGGGCTTGACTGCCCGCCAGAGTCCATGCGATAGTCAGGCTCATGAACTCCTCCCTCCGCTTCCCGATCACTGTTTCCAGCGCCGCTGCCGCGCTGTGTACGTGTTTGGCCACGTGGCTTCGCGAGGATGCGGCCCGGCGCCGTTAAACTTTTCATTCTCATTCCGATGGCCACAGTGTTGAAAAACCTGTGGCCATTTTCTTTTGCCGAATCACTTCCGAAAGACCCGCATGACACTCCACCTGTACGACACGTTCAGCCGCAGCCTGCGCCCGTTTGAATCGATAGACGCCGGCAAGGCCGGCCTGTATGCCTGCGGCCCGACGGTATATGACTATGCCCACCTGGGCAATCTGCGCACCTATCTGTTTGTCGATGGCCTGCGCCGTGCGCTGGCCTTCAATGGCTACGAAGTGCGGCACGTGATGAACATTACCGACGTCGGCCACCTGACTTCGGACGCCGATACCGGCGACGACAAGCTCGAAGCGCGCAGCCGCCGCAATGGTCAGTCGGCGTGGCAGCTGGCCGCGCAGTTCACGCAGGCGTTCGAAAACGACCTGGCTTTGCTGAACATCCTGCCGCCCACCGTCTGGTGCCGCGCCACCGACCATATCGCCGAACAGATTGCATTTATCCTCGACCTGGAAGCGAAGGGCTTTACCTACCGCACGCAGGACGGCATTTATTTCGACACCACGCGCCAGCCGGACTATGGCCAGCTGGCGCGATTGAACCGCGACGGCCTGCAGGCGGGCAAACGGGTGGAATTGGGCGACAAGCGCGATATCTGCGACTTTGCGTTGTGGAAGTTCAGCGGCACGCCGGGCCAGCGGCAAATGGAATGGGACAGCCCTTGGGGCCTGGGTTTCCCTGGCTGGCATATCGAATGCTCGGCGATGGCGGAAAAGCACCTGGGCGCGTATTTTGATATCCATTGCGGCGGCGAAGACCATGTCGCGGTCCACCACAGCAACGAGATCGCGCAAACCCAGGCGCGCCACGGCACGCGCCTGGCCAACTTCTGGCTGCATGGGGCTTTTTTGAAAACGCAGGATGCGAAAATGTCGAAGTCGTCAGGTGACTTTCTGCGCCTGCAAACCCTGGTCGAGCAGGGAATCGACCCGCTGGCCTACCGCTACCTGTGCCTGGGCGCCCACTACCGCAGCAGCCTCAATTTCAGCGACGAAGCACTGGGCGCGGCGGCCAGCGGTCTATCGAGATTGCGCACGCTGGTGCATGGTTTGGGCCAGGCTGCTGGCGACGCCGATGCCGGCTGGCTGGCGAAGTTCGCCGCCCCCATCAACGACGACCTGAACACTCCACGCGCGCTGGCAGTGCTGTGGGAACTGCTGAAAAGCGAGTTGCCCGATGGCGTGAAAAAGGCCACCATTGTGCGGTTTGATGCGGCGCTGGGACTGGACCTTGCCAACTGGCAGCCGGCGGTGGTAGCGGTGCCGGAGCAGGTGCGCGAATGGATGGCGCAGCGCGAAGAAGCGCGCAGGGAGCGGCGCTGGGGCGATGCCGATGGCTTGCGCGCCAAGGTACGTGAAGCGGGGTATGAGATCGAAGATACGGCGCAGGGGCCGCTGGCGCGCAGCTTGCCTCTGGCAATAGCTGGCTGAAATGCGTTTCAAGCGAATCGTAAAGAGCTGGCCGATTTGGCAAGGTACAATCACCTTCTCTTATCTGCCGGAACGGTGCCTGCATGGATATGGATGTGTTCTACAGAAGCCTGATGTTTTTTCCGGTAATGCTTTTATTTACGTTCTGTCTCAAATTTGCCGCCAGGCTGATGCGCCGCATCACCGTCAGCTGGCGTCACTGTTTCCTGTATTCGCTGGCACTGGCCACTTTGACGACCTGCGCCAATATCACCGGCCTGACCCCGTCCACGCTATTGCCTGACAAGCTCGCATCGTACGTGATACTGTGCTGGCCCATCGTCACTTGCGCATGGTATTTTCAACGCAACGCGATCCGCAGCAATGGCCTGCCTGCGGGATGGTTGCGCGCCACTGTGTTGAGCCTTCTGGCCCATGTATCGAGTGCCGTGCTATTTGTATTCCTGCTGTTTGGCTTGCCAATGATGTTTTGATCATGCGCGTCGGATTCGCCGGGCCGTGCAAGCCCCGGCACAATCCGGTACCAAGCGAGGCTTACGCCTCGATAAACCGCATCTTGAAGCTGCGGCCCTTGATATTGCCGAAGTCGCGGCCCAGCGAGTTGCCGTTGTTCAGGCGCTTGAAGGCTGCTTCGGCGACCGTGCGGTCCAGCGCCACGTAGGTCATGAACTCGAACACATTGATCTTGCCCACCTGTTCCTTGGTGAGCTTGGCGTCGCCGGTCAGCGCGCCCACCAGGTCGCCCGGACGCAGCTTGTCCTTCTTGCCGCCCATGATGCACAGCGTGACCATCGGCGCCGGCAGCGCTTCGACACCATCGTCTTCCGGCAGTTCTTTCAGGTCGTGCCACTCGACGGCGCTGTTCTGGTACTGCTCGATCAGCTTGACCCATTTCTTTTCGTTCGGCGCGCACAGCGACAGGGCCAGGCCCTTTTTGCTGCCGCGGCCAGTGCGGCCGATGCGGTGGATATGCACTTCAGTGTCTTTCGACACATCGACGTTGATCACCGCGCCCAGGTCCGAAATATCGAGGCCGCGCGCGGCGACGTCGGTGGCCACCAGAATCGAGCAGCTGCGGTTGGCGAACAGCACCAGGATTTCGTCGCGCTCGCGCTGTTCCAGTTCGCCGTACAGGGCCAGTGCCGAGAAGCCTTGCTGGCGCAGTTCTTCGGCCAGTTCGCGGCAGTGCACCTTGGTGTTGCAGAAGGCCAGCGTGGACTCGGGCTTGAAGTGCTTGAGCAGCTTGCCGACGGCGCCATTGCGCTCGTCGAAACCGATTTCATAGAAACGCTGTTCGATCTTGTCGTTGTCGTGCTGCGCCTGCACCGTCACTTCCAGCGGATTGACGAGGAAGGAAGCGGTGGCGCGGCGGATGTCTTCCGGATAGGTGGCCGAGAACAGCAGGGTCTGGCGGCGCGCCGGGCAGGCGCTGACGATGCCGGCGATTTCCTCGTAAAAGCCCATGTCGGTCATGCGGTCGGCTTCATCGAGCACCAGCGTTTGCACGTGGCTCAGGTTGATGGTGCCGCGGCCCAGGTGGTCGCGCAGGCGGCCCGGCGTGCCGACCACGATATGCGCGCCGTGTTCCAGCGAGGCGATCTGCGGGCGCATCGGCGCGCCGCCGGTCAGGGTCAGGATCTTGATATTGCCGGCCGCGCGCGCCAGGCGGCGCAGCTCATTGGCCACCTGGTCGGCCAGCTCGCGCGTCGGGCACATCACCAGGCCCTGCACCGCGAACCAGGCCGGATTGAGTTTGTGCAGGATGCCGATGCCGAAGGCGGCCGTCTTGCCACTGCCGGTTTTCGCTTGTGCGATCAGGTCGCGGCCGTCGAGCACCGCCGGCAGGCTTTGCGCCTGGATGGTGGTCATCTCGTGGTAGCCGAGCGAATCCAGGTTGGCCAGAAAAGCAGGAGTGAGCGGCAGGCTGGAAAAAGCCGTGCTGGTGGTGTCGGTGGTCGATGTCATGGGGCGTGGCCGGTAAAAAACTGGGTGGGATGGGCACAGTCTACAGGCGTTCTACGCCCTTGTGCGGGTGGTGTTGCGGGTGGTGCTGGCGGCAAACAGCCGCCGTCTTGATTCAAGTATCAGGCGCCCAGATCGGCAGGCCGGTCAGGTCCAGGCCTTCGTCGCGGGTCCAGACGGGCAGGCCGGAGGCATCAGTCGGCTCCAGCAGTTCAAGCTGCACCTGCTTCAAGGCCGCCTTGCGCACGCGCGTGCGGCGCTGCGGTTCGGGCGCTGGCTCTGGCGCATCAGGCGCTGGCGGCGGGCCGAAACCGGGCAGGTCGATGGTGGCGTTATCTTTTTTATCTCTCATTTCTGAACCTCTGGTCCCCGGCAAAACGGCCGGGGAGCGGACAAGCAAACAAGCCGCTGTCCGCCGATATGATCACTTTTGCAAACCAATCCCACAAAACAAAAGCCCGGCTACAGGAGTCGGGCTCAAATGTGGTTGCTTGCCGGGCACTTCAGCCTGAAGGAAACAGAACCGCCATTCTAAAGTGCGGCACGCAGTGTATCACAGGCATGCCGCATTGTGGGAAGCTTAGCGGAAGCTCAGCGCGCCCGTCAGGTCGCCTGGCGGCAAGGCGCCACGCGACGCAAACGCGTCGTTGCGCACTTTCAGGCCTTCGAGCAGCGGCAGGTCGTGCAGGCGCGTGATCAGGCGCAGGATCGAGGTGGTGTCGTAGAAGCTGTGATCGACCGCGCCCTTTTTCGCATACGGCGAGATGACGATGGCGGGAATGCGCGTGCCCGGGCCCCAGCGGTCGCCTTTTGGCGGCGCCACGTGATCCCACCAGCCGCCGTTTTCGTCAAACGTGATCACCACGATCATGTCCTTCCACTGCGGCGACTCTTTCAAGTGCTGGATGATATTGGCCACGTGCTGGTCGCCCGATTCGATGTCCGAATAGCCGGCGTGCAGGTTCAGGTTGCCCTGTGGCTTGTAGAACGTCACGGCAGGCAGCTTGCCCGCCACCGCAGCGGCCAGGAATTTGTTCGAGATCGGGCTGTCGCCGGTGCCGCCATCGCGCAGGTGCTCGGCGCGCGCGGCGGTGCCGGGCGCGAACTGCTTGAAGTAGTTCAGCGGCTGGTGGTGGAACTGGAAGTTCGGTTTGCTGCCGCCGCCCTTGTGATCGAGCGCGGCCTGCCAGCCGCCGCCGTACCAGGCCCAGCTCACGCCCTTGCGCGACAGCAGGTCGCCGATGGTGTCATAGGTTTGCGGCGGCAGGGTATTGGCGTCGGCCGGATCGGCATGTAACGGGTCGCCGTCGTAGGCGGGGCGGATATAGCTGGGCTGATACGGTGGCGCCATGGTATTGACCGCGTAGCCGTCCGGGGTGATCGCGCCGTCGTTGACGTATTTCGGCTTGCCGTCCAAAGCAGACGCCGGGCAGTCTTCGGCGATCGCCAGGCGCACGCCTTGCGGGCCGTCCGACAGCACCGCGATCTTTTTCTTCGCTGCGGTTTCGGACGCATTGAAGTATTCGTTGGCGCGGCCCGTGACCAGGAACTGGTGGTTCATGTAGGAGCCGCCAAAGGCCGCCATGAAGAAGTTGTCGCACAGGGTGTACTGCTCGGCGATCTGCCACAGGTTGAGGTTTTTCGAGGTCTCGCCGTAATGGCCCATCACCAGAGCGCCGCTGTCGGCCCAGGCGGCAAAACCGTCGTTCTTGCCGCCGTTGATCTGCATCTGGTTGTTATAGAAGCGGTGCACCAGGTCGCGCGTGATGATGCTTTCGGGCAGCGGCTTGCCGGCCGCGTCGCTCAGTTTGTAGGGCGCGTTGGCCAGGCCGGAAATCTGGTCTTCCTTGATCTGGTAGTCGATGCCGCCGACATTCTGCTGGTTCGGCACCAGGCCGCCCCAGATCTTCGGCAGGGTCGCCAGCGGCTGGCCATTGCGGTCCAGCTGCCGCGCCTGTTCGGCCGTCACGGCGGACAGTGGCGCGCTGGTGCCGGGGAAGTTGGCGAACAGGTTGTTGAAGCTGCGGTTTTCCAGGTAGATCACGACCACGTTCTTGACGTGCGCCTTCAGCTTGGCGTCCAGCGAGCCCTTGACCACGGACGGTTTTGCCGCCGCCATGGCCGGCAGGCCGCTGCTCGCCAGGCCCACCGCGGTGGCGGCCTGGAAGATGCGGCGGCGCGCGGGATTGGCTGGCAGGTCGGTGGACGGGGCTTGCGGGTCGTTGGGTTTCACACGGATCTCCGGGGTAAAAATCAAAGGGGGAAATTGTAGCAGCTTGGTTTGTGGCCGGTCAGGTTTGTGTCGCTGCTTTATGAGCCCTCGTCATTGTTCGCACCATTCACTCCCATCAATTCGAAAACGTTCAGCATGCCGTTCGAGTCGATGAGGAGTTCCTGGTAAAGCTGGGCCGTATTGAGCTTGCCCAATTTGACGACGTGGCGCAGCAGATGGGGGAGGGGGCTGTGCGGTTCGAGCGACATCAGGTAGTCGCCCAGTTCGGCCAGGCGCGCATAAGCGTCTGCGCGATCACGGATAGGCTCGCCAACCAGCAGCGGTGGCAGTGGCGGCAGTGGCGGAGGTGGTGGTGACGGAGGTGGCGAAACAGACGGCAGCAATGGCGGTGGCCGCACGCTGTCCGGCACAGGGCGCATGCCGCGCGAGTAAAGCTCGTCGTCACAGAGGCCGCGTATCTGTTCGAGCAAGCCGGCCATCGCTGCCAGGCTCGGTGCCGATGGCGCGAAGTATTTGTCCAGCGTCACGCGCAGCCTGTCGAGCGCCCGCAGCGCCTCCGACAGCACACGGTGCAGTTGCAGGAAGTGTTCGCCGCTGCTCGCCGCCATGGCTTGGCGGAACAGCGGCAGCTCGGGGCTTTCGACGAACTCATCGCTGCCGTCCATGCGGGTCCTGTGTTGCGAATTGCGCTGGCCCTGTTCCCAATCCTCCCAGCCGTATGGCGAATTGCCCTCGCCTGCGGTGAGCGGCGTCTGGCGCAGTACCGGCAGCAGTTTTTCGGCTATCCAGTGAAGCAGGTTGGCGCGCGCATCGAAGTCGTCGCCGTCCGGCAGCGGATGCAGGCTGTCCCAGTACTGGTTCAGCAAGGCGTCCAGCAAGGTCAAACAGGGTGCGATGGCGGCAAAGCCGTCCAGGTGCAGCCGCGCTTCGAACAGCCAGGCCACGCATTCGAGGTCTTTGCCTTGCCGGCACAGCACATCTGCCGTCATGCGGCTGACGGCCGGCCAGTCGGCGCGCTGGCGTTCATGATCCCACGCGCCCATGGGCGGGCTGTGGTCGTCGAAGTGGCGGGCGCGACGCAAAGCCTGATAGGCAGGCGTATTGTGCAGCCACTTGCCGGCAGGACTGTCGCTGGCGATGGGGGCCAGCAGCTGTTCAAAAGACAGCCCCAGCGATGCTTCAAAATAGGTGGCGGCAATGTGCCGTAGCGCTGCGGTGTGATCCATACGGTTCCTGTGCTGGTTGAAGGTAGGGCGCTGCAAGGGAAGGCCAGTCTATTTTAATTCTAAATAGCAATTTTTTGGCCTTTCAATGCAGTCCGTCCAGCGCAGTAACTGTGCTCGATCAGAACTGGTAGCGCAGGTTCAGCGACGCATTGCGCCCTTGCCCAACCATGCCCGAATACCACCAGTCCGACACCGACGCCGTATATTTTTTATCCAGCAGATTGCCCACGTTGAGCGTTGCCGACAGCTTGTCATTGACGTCGTAGCGCGCCATCAGGCTGGCCACCGCATAGCTTTTCTGCTCCCAGCGCAGGGTGCGTTCGATCTGCCACGCTTCGATGTTCGAATACACGGTGCTTTGCCAGTTGACGCCGCCGCCGACCGTCAGCCGATTGAGTTCGCCCGGCAGGCGATAGGTGGTCCACAGCTTCACCAGATGGCGCGGGAAGGTGGTCTGGATCACCTTGCCGGCATGGTTGTTGGTGGCGCTGTACGACCACGAAGCCGACACGTTCCAGTCGCGGCTGATGGCGCCCGTCGCTTCCACGTCCAGGCCCTCGGTCCTGGCGCCCTTGACGGTGCGGTAGGCCGGGTCTGTGGTGCCGGGCACGGTGTAGCCAGGGTCCGATTCGGACAGGTTTTTCTGGCGGATCTGGTACAAGGCCACCGCGGTGGTCAACTGGCCGTCAAGCCACGCGCTCTTGATACCCGCTTCGAACGTCTTGCCCTGGCGCGGCGCCAGCAAGGCGCCGTTGCGGTCCTGCGCCGCCTGCGGCTGGTAGATGGTGGAGTAACTTGCGTAAGCCGTATGCGCGTTGTTGATCTCGTAGACCAGGCCGCCGTAGGGCGTGAAGACATGGTTTTCCTTGGCCGGCGTTTCGCTGTAGTAGTCGACCGTCGGCGCATCCGTCACATAGTTTTCGTTGTAGCGCATGACCTTGGCACCGACGATGAACTTCAGCTGGTCCGACAGCGCAAAGCGGCCGGCCGCATAGGCGCTGGCCTGGCGGCGCGTGCTGTCATACGTTACATAGCGCTCGCCATACACGGGCGACACATTGCGGTTCCAGGTATTCAGGTTGACCGGCGTGTCCTGCACGTTCCAGTCGAAGCTGCCGTCGGTGACGCTCTGGAACTCATGGTAGTCCATGCCCAGCACCAGTTCATGCTGGCGGCCGAACAGCGTCACCGGGCCGCTGACCTTGATATCAGCGCTGTTGACCTTCAGGTTGTAGTTGCGTGCATTGGCTTTCAGCAGCAGGCCGTCGCCGCTCGCCTGGTCGGCAAAGGTGTCGCTCACGCCGAGATAAACCGAACGTTCGTCCTGCGACGACGTCAGGTGGTTGGCGGCGAGTTTCAAGGTCCAGGCATTGCCCAGCTGGTGCTCGAGCGCGGCAAAGACATCGGTCGAGTTGGTGCTGAAGCGGTTCGACTTCGCGGCCGGATTGAACGAGCGTGGCAGGTCGGTCATCTGGCCATTGCTGTAAAAGAGCGGAAAACCCAGGTAGGACATCGAACCTTTCGAGCGGTTGCGCTGGTGCGTCACGCCCGCCGTCAGCAAGGTGCCGGGCGCCAGGTCGGCTTCGAGCACGCCATACACCACTTTTTTATTACGGTTGTAATGATCGATGGCGCTGTCGCCGTCTTCCACCACGGCCACCGCCCGGCCGCGCAAGGTGCCTGCATCATTGAGCGGGCCGCCGGCGTCGAGCATGGCGCGCTTGTCGTTCCACGAACCGATGCTGCCTTCGGCCTTGACCTGGGTTTGCGCAGTGGGCTTCTTGCGCACCATATTGATGGCGCCCGAGGCGTCGCCCGCGCCCGTCATCAGGCCCGAGGCGCCGCGCAGCACTTCGATGCGGTCGTACAGCGCCATGTCGGCCAGGCTTTGCGAGGGCAGGGCATTGAGGCCCAGGTTTTCCGAGTGGGTGCTGACGCCATCGAGCTGGTAGTTGGTGATCGAATAGCCGCGCGAGGTAAAACCGGTGCGCTCGCTGCCCAGTGAAAACAGCTTGATGCCGGGCGTCTGTTCCATTGCCTGCGTGATGGTGGTGATGCCCTGGTCTTCCATGCGCTGCTTGGTGATCACGCTGACCGATTGCGGCGTTTCCCTGATGCTCAAGCCCAGCGGCGTGGCAGTGGGGGTGGCTGCCTTCGAGACATACGAGCCGCTGTCTTCGGTGACGTCCTGGCGCGCCGCGACCGACACTTCCGGCATCGTCGACAGCGCCTGCCTGTCTGCGCCGGTGTCGGCCGCGCGCAGCGCATAGCTGCCGGCGCTGCTGCGTTCGGCTCTCAAGCCGGTGCCGGCCAGCAGGCCGGCCAGCGCCGACTGCACGCCGTGGCGGCCAGACAGGCCGGTGGTGGTCTTGCCATGCGTCTGTTCGGGCGTGAAGCTGAGAATCACGCCGGACTGGCTGGCCACCTGGCGCAGTGCGGCGGCCAGGTCGCCGGCCGGCACCTTGAAGTCGTGCACGGCCTGCTGCGTGCTGGCGTCAAGCGCTTGCGCCTGGACGGCGGCGGGTTTGAACAACAGCAGGGCGGCGCCGATCAGGGCGAGGTGGATGGCGTGCGCCATCGGCGTGCGTTTGGAAGCGATAAAGGAGGACATGGTTACCTTGTGATTGAGTCGTCGAATGCCTTGCCTTTACGGGACACGCGAGATTCGAAAACGGGTAATCTTTTTTTGCGGTGCGGTGAAAATAAAGTTGAAATAAATTTCAGCGCCGTGTTCCTGGCTGCACCCGCACCCAGAAACGCGTGCGAAAGTGGATATCGACTGGCAGCGAGTTGGGCAGCGACAGCAGCACCGCTTCCGTGTCCTGCAGCGGAAATACGCCGGAAATGCGCAGGCCGGCGACCGCATCGTCGCAGCCAAGCAGGCCATGGCGGTAGCGGCCCAGCTGGCGCAAAAAGTCGGAGAGCGGCATGCCGTCGGCCAGCAGCAGCCCCTGGCGCCAGCCCCATACATCGCTTGAGACGGCTTGTGCGGCATCGACACGCTGCGCCGTCATGCTGGCGCCCTGGCCAGCCTGGAGTACCTGGCTGGCGCCGCCATCGCGCGCGCTCAAGCGCACCGCGCCCTGTTCCACGGCAACGACGGTGTGCGTGTCTTCCTGGCGCACCGAGTAGCGCGTGCCCAGCGCTTTGGCCTGGCCGTGCAGGGTCTCGACCAGGAAGGGGCGGTACGGCCGGCCTTGTTCTTTGGCGGTGGTGATGAAGACTTCGCCCCTGAGCAGTTCGAGGCGCCGCTCGCTGGCGCTGTAATGCAGATTGACGGCGCTGTCGGCATTCAGGTGCAGCCTGGTGCCGTCGGCCAGCAGCAGTTCGCGGCGCTGGCCCACACCGGTGGACAGGTCGGCCAGCGCGCTGCGTGCCGCTGGCGTGCGCAAGCCCAGCGCGCCGGTCGCGCCGAACGCCGCCAGCACCATCGCCAGCTTGAGTGCTTGCCGGCGCGCGCCGGGGCGCTTCGTCAGGGCCTGGAGGCTGGCCTGCGCATCGAGATCGCGAAAGCCGCCGCTGACTTTTTCGATATGGGTCCAGGCCCGTTCATGATCGGGATGCTGGGCGCGCCAGATGCGCCAGGCCTGTTGTTCGGCCGTTGTCGCCTGGCCGCTCATCATGGTGGTCAGCCATTCGGCCGCCTGCATGGCGATCTTCAGGTCGATTGGCTGGCCACCGGCATAGACCTGCTGCGGCGCATTGCGCATCTCAGCCGGCCGCAAAATCGGGTACGGCAAAAAAGCACAGCAGATTGGCCTTGGTCAGGTATTTTTTGACCGAATGCGTGCTGGTGGCCAGTTCCACCGCGATCTCGGCGTAGCTCATGCCTTCCAGGTGCGCCATCAGGAAGGCTGAGCGGGCCTTGGCCGGCAGCTTGCTCAGCGCGCGGTCGATCAGCTGCAGCGATTCGAGCACGATGCTGATGCTTTCCGGCGACGGCGCGCTGGCCTGCGGCAAATGCAGCAGGGCGTCGACATAGGCGCGCTCGAGTTCTTCGCGCCGGCAGTGGTTGGCCAGCAGGCGCCTGGCGATGGTGGCCAGGAAAGGCCGTGGCGCAATGATGTCGTCGTAGCCGCGCGCCACCAGCACCTTGATAAAGGTATCCTGCGCCAGGTCGCCCGCCAGCCCCGCATCGTGCAGGCGTCGCTTGAGCCACTGCAGCAGCCAGCCGTGGTGCTCGCTGTACAGCGTCTGGAAGTCGGACTGCGGAGGATGGAAGGACAGCATGGCGCAGCGCGATCTAAATGAGAATTGTTCTCATTGTAGCGCAGGGCGCTGCGCCAGGCAATCGGCAGCCGCGCCGCGTTGTGCAAACACCACTGGCGCGCCGCTTGAAGTTTCTTGTTAGCAAGGCCGCGTGTGCGAAAATGAACACTGACGATGTTTGCGGAGCAAAAGATGATGTGGTTGGTAGGCGGTATCCTGTTGGCCCTGATCGCCGCATTCTTGTGGATGGCCTTTTTTCACCGCGTGCAGGCAATGTCGCGCCAGGCGCAATTGCTGAACTGGCTGGAGATCGGCCGCGTCTCGAATCCCGCCGGCGGCAAGGATATCCTGCTGGCCAGGAACGAGCGCAACTCCAAGATCGACTGGCGCACCGGCGAAGTGTGGCTGGTCAACCCCAAGGTGGCTGAATCGTTTACCGATTACCTGGCCGTCGAGCGCTGGCTGGCGCTGCACGACACGCCGCCGCCTGAGCCAGAACCGGTCCCTGTGCCGGTGCCTGCCGAGGAAGCGCCGGCAGAAGCGCCTGAGGTAGCCGCGCCCGAAGGCGATCTGCTGCCCGCGTTCCAGCAAAAAGTCGATGACTGCCTGGCGAAAGCGGAAGGCGGCCAGGACCTGATCGACACCAAGCAAGCCTTCGAGGCGGGCAGCGCGGCATTCCTTGAAGCGGGCACCGAACTGTGCACGGCCGCCCTCGAATGCAGCGTGCCGCCGATGATGGTCGCCACCTTTTATATCAGCGCCTTTGCCGCCCTGTCTGACGCAACCGGCGAAGACAAGCTCGACCGTGTCACCGCCAGCTTGCAGGCGGCGGCGAAGCAGATACGGATGATGCAGCAGGGGTAAGGCAATGCAGGGGCCGGAATGCAAAAAAGGCTGATCGCAAGATCAGCCTTTTTCTGTATTGGTTGCGGGGACAGGATTTGAACCTGTGACCTTCGGGTTATGAGCCCGACGAGCTGCCAGACTGCTCCACCCCGCAGGCGAATTATATACCAGTTTGCTGCGTCGCGGGAACGATCTTTGCTACGCCTGCTTCGGGCGCTGGTTTTTGCTGGAAAACCGAGGCCGTTCCGCGGCGCGTAATCGGTGTGCCCATCTGGAGTTTCTTGCCGCGCAGTTCATAGGGCAGGAAGGTGACCACCGAATAGCCGTCGCGATGGTCGAGCGCGACGGCAATCGCGTCGGACTGCTTGCCGGTTGGGGGCAGCGGAATGGTGGCGTCATACACCAGCGCGGTGGTCTTGTACTCACCGTCGTCGGCGCCTTGCGCTAGCATATCCTGCAGCAGCTTGATGATGTCGTGCGACGACAGCGTGGCGTCGGACTCGCGCACCGGCATCAGCACGAATTTGTCGGTCTGCTCCAGGGCTGCGCCGATCGGCAGGAATTGGCCACTTCTTTCCAGAGACAGCCGGGCCAGCGGCACCACGAACTCCTGCAGATATTCGGCATCGCGCTGTGCCTGCGACTGGGCGTGCGCCGCGCAGGAAAAGTACAGGGTGGCAAGCAGGATAGTGGTGCGAAATGTGTCCAAGGTGTGGCCCGTATCAATTGGAGTAGCAATTTAACATGGCTGCGCAGCATGTGCCAAATGAAAAAGCCGCTGATCTCTACAAGATTCAGCGGCTTTCAGTATTGGTTGCGGGGACAGGATTTGAACCTGTGACCTTCGGGTTATGAGCCCGACGAGCTGCCAGACTGCTCCACCCCGCAGGCGAATTATAGCGGGGTTTGCTGCATTGCGCAATGGCTGCCGGGATTACGCCGCCGCCAGGCGCCACAGCGAGGTGATTTCCTTCGAGCGGGCCGCGTGCAGGCTGTCGCTGGCGTCCTGCGCGCGCGGGTGGGTCGGCGCCACGTCCAGGCGGTCGATCACCTTCAGGCCGGCGGAGGTTATCCATTCCAGCAACTGTTCGCGCGGGCGCAGGCCCAGGTGTTCGGCCAAATCGGACAGGATCAGCCAGCCTTCGCCGTTTGGATCCAGGTGGTCGGCCAGGCCGGCCAGGAAACCGCGCAGCATGCGGCTGTCGGGGTCGTAGACGGCGTATTCGATCGGCGAGCTGGGGCGGGCCGGCAGCCAGGGCGGGTTACATACCACCAAGGGCGCGCGGCCCGCCGGGAACAGGTCGGCCTGGATCACTTCCACCTGGCCAGCCAGGTCCAGGCGCGCCAGGTTTTCGCGGGCGCAGGACAGGGCGCGCGGGTCCTGGTCGGTGGCGACGATGCGCTTGACGCCGCGCTGTGCCAGCACGGCGGCCAGCACGCCGGTGCCGGTGCCGATATCGAAGGCCAGGCTGGCCCGTGGCGGCAGCGGCGCGTCGGCCACCAGGCCCACGTATTCGCCGCGGATCGGCGCGAACACGCCGTAGTGCGGGTGGATGCGCTGGCCCAGGGCCGGCAGTTCCACGCCGGTGCGGCGCCATTCGTGGGCGCCGATCAGGCCCAGCAGTTCGCGCAGCGAAGCGACAAACTGCGTTTCGCCACGGCCATAGGCTTCATTGCAGGCGAGCTTCACGTCCGGCGCGCGGCGCAGTGGAATCGTATAGTCGGCGTCGAACGGCAGCAGCAGCATGGCCAGGGTGCGGGCGCGCTGCGACTGGGCCTGGCGGTGCAGGTGAAACGCGTCGGTGGCGCTCGGTTCGGGCTTGGCCAGCTTGGCGGCCAGCGCTTTCTTGCTCGGCTTGTCGTTCTTGTGGTCGGCACGGCGGGCCAGCGCCTGCAGCAGCTGGCGCGCGTTCTGGAAGTCGCCGCGCCACAGCATGGCCGTGCCTTCGCAGGCCAGGCGGTAGGCCTGGTCGGCCGTCGTGCGGTCGTCGGCGATGACGACGCGTTTCGGTGGCGGCATGCCGCTTTCCGAGCGCCAGCGGGCGGATTGTTCGACGCCGTTTTCGCTCCAGTGTATCTGCGGATGAACGGTGGTGGATGTGGTGTCAGGCATGGGATTCAATCGAAAGAAGGTGGCGCGCGGCATGGTCGCCTGCGCAGGCCGTCTTTCATTATACGTCCCTCACGTCTACTCCGATGCTGCCGGCTTGCCGCCGTAGGCTTCGGCCACCGCGCGGGCGCGGGCCTGCGCTTCCGGCGTCAGCTCCGGCGCGGCGTCGGTGGGCAGTGCCAAAGGCGTGGCCGCATCGTCGACGGTCTTCGGTGGTTGCAGCAGGTTCAGCAGGCGCAAGGTCAGGCTGCCGACCTGGTCGCCGGGCTTGGCGTCGCTTGCGTCCGCACTGTCCTGGCCGGCATTGTAGATGCTGCTTTGCAGCTGCTGGCCCAGCATCTTGAACAGGTCGCCCAGGCTGCCGGCAAAATTCATCGATGGCAGTTGCAGGGTTGGCAGGCCGCCGCCGTCGTCCGTGTCGGCTGCCTGTTCCTCGTTGCTGGTTTCATACGCCGCGCTGGCGCTGATCTTTGATTCGTACTGCACCTCCAGCTCGAAATCGAAGGTCTGGCCATCGGCAGTGGTAATCGTGCCCTTGCCGATGAAGTGGGCGTTTTCCGCCAGGCTGAAGGCGGCCGCATTGCGCGTGCCGTCCGCGCCGGAGCTGCTCGACGCCTGCGCGGCATAGCCCGAGGCGGCGGACAGGTCGATGGAGTCGAAACTGATGGCCGCGCCGTCGCCAAATAGTTGGCGCGCCATATTGCCGAGGAAGTCCTGCGCCACGTCGACGGTGGCGTTGCCCAGCGCATCGGTGCGCTTTGCCAGCCCCTGCGCCGACAGGTCCAGGCCTTTTTTCGACAGCGCCACCACGTCTTGCGAAGTGCGCTGCATCAGTGCGTCGGCGGCGCTGGAAGCATTGCCGCCGGTTTTCGCCGGCTGCTGGCCGGCAAGCGTGCTGGCGCCGGTCTGGCGCGCGCCGAGGGCGGGAAGCTGGGGCAGGGTAGTGGCCATGGTGGTATCCAAATGAACGTTGTATCGGAATTAACGGCAGCGGCGGCGCGAGCTTTAAAACTTCTTTGTAACAATCAATGATGGTGGTGCGACCAGCTGCCATCGGCCGACTCCAGATACGATTTGACAGCGTCGGCCTGGCCGGTGGCGTGGCGCTTCAGTTCGCCGCATTGGCACAGGCCCTGGTAGGGCTGGATATGCGAGCAGGCCGACACTTTTTGCAGGTAGACCTGCACGGCTTTCTGGCATTTGACGCATTTGAAGGTAAGGCTGCGGGCGGCTTTCATGGGTGTCCTTGTTCGATGGCTTGATTGCTGAGGGCGAGATTTTAACGCAAGCGGCCTGGATCTACCCGGTGTTGCAAAGGCGCCACGTGCGGCCTTGTGTGTGTCAACGCCCCGAACGCCGGCGCGTTGAGTGGGAAGATAAGCCATCAGGGCTTCGAAAGGTCGCATCATGCAACAACGCATACTGGCAGACAAGGAACTCGTGAGACAGTGGCTGAAGGCGGAACTGGCGCGGCGCCGTCCGCCACCGGCGCCCGAACAGATACGCCGCGAACTGGGCTGGCATCTGTTGCAGCTGAAAAAAGCCGGCGTGCCGCGCTGACGCCATCGTCAGCGCACGCTGACCACGCTTTTGCCGCCGGCGCCCGGCTGCACCAATATCCGGGTGGCGATGCGTTCCGTCATTTCCTGCACGTGCGAGATGACGCCCACCTTGCGGCCCATGGCCTGCAGGCCGTCGAGCGCATCCATGGCCACGCGCAGGGTTTCCGTGTCCAGGCTGCCGAAACCCTCGTCGATGAACAGCGACTCGACCCGCACCCGGTTCGACGACAGCGAGGCCAGGCCCAGCGCCAGCGCCAGCGACACCAGGAACGATTCGCCGCCCGACAGCGAGTGCACCGAGCGCAGCTCGCCACCCATGTCCTGGTCGCGCACCATCAGGCCCAGCGAAGGGTTGTTGGGGTTGCTGATGCGCTCGAGCTGATAACGGCGCGCCAGGTGGTTCAGGTGCGCGTTGGCATAGCCGAGCAGCACTTCCAAGGTGAACTGCTGGGCGTAGTTGCGAAATTTCTTGCCGTCGGCCGAACCGATCAATTCATTCAGGCTGGCCCAGCGCCGCTCGACAATTGCCTGTGCGTCGATCTGCGCCAGCATCGCCTGCGCGCTGTGGCGCCGCGCATCATCCTGGGCAATCGCCAGGCGCAGCGCGGTAGCCGCCTGGATGGCCTGCTGGCGTTCGGCCTGCAGTGCGTCCAATGCTGCCTGCAGGATCGCCACATCGGTTTCCAGGTTGGCCGGTGGCTGCTCCTGATGCAAGGTTTGCTGGCGCAGCCGCTCGGCCAGCACCGTGCGTGCTTCGGCCAACTGGGCGTCCAGCAACTGCAATGCGTCGCGCTCGGCGCGCATGGCTTCCGGCGCCAGGTTCAGGCGTTCGCGCAGGATGGCGGTGTCCGCCGGTGCGTGTTCAGGATGCTGTTGCTGGAACTGCCGCAGCCAGTCTTCCAGCGCGTTTGCCGCAGCGCTTGACTGCGCCTGCAAGGTCTGCAGGCGCTGCGTGCCTTGCGCGCGCGCTTCGTCGAGGCGCGTGCGCTGCAAGCTGGCCTGCTGCACCGCCGCCTGCCGCGCGGCCAATGTGGTCCGGTCATGCTCGACGGCGGCAGCCAGTGCGCGCTCCACCTCCAGCACCGGCTGGCCATTCCATAGCGCCGCGCGTTCGGCCTGGGTGGCGATCAGTTTCGTGTCCAGCGCCTTGAAGGCGGTATCGGCGTCTTGCGCCGCCTGGCGCGCTTTGGTTGCCGCCGTATCGAACGCCTCCAGTTGCGCCGCCACCGTCAGCAGCGCCTGGCTGCGCTCGTCTTGAAACGCTTGCTGCTTGAGCCATTGCTGGCTTTCGGCGTGGCGCGCGGCGCGAAACTCGGCCGGTCCCTGGCGCCAGGTATCTTTCCAGTCTTCGGCGCCGTCGGCGTCGCCAAACGCGCTGTCCAGTTGCGCCAGCAAGGCGTCGAGATTGGCGCGCGCCGCCTGGCCCTTGTCGCTGGCCGCCGCCTGCTGCGCTTGCAGCTGCGCTAGCCGCGCCTGCGCTTGCGATAACTGCGCCGTCAGGCGTGCCTGCTCTTTCGCCGCCTGTTCATGCGCCGCTTGCACCTGTTCGCGCCTGGCGCTGGCTTGCCGCAGCGTGCTTTCCTGTTCGGCCAGCGCCTGCAGGCCGGCCTGATTGGCGGCGATCTGTTCGCCGAACCACGCGCTGCGCAAGCTCTCCTCGGGAACTGCCAGGCTGGCGCACTGTGTCTGCCATTGCGCGGCGAGGCTGGCAATCACTGGTGGCAGCACATCGAGCTCCTGCGCGGCTGCGGCCTGCTCGCGCAGGAAACCGTTCAATGCGGCCTGGCGCGCCGCCAACTGGCGGGTATTGGCTTGCGCCTGCGCGCGGCAGTCCTGCACGCCTTGCTGCAAGCTGGCCAGCATCGCGTGCAGCGCATGGTCGGCGTTCTGGTAGGGGTGCTCAACCGAGCCGCACACAGGGCAGGGCGCGTCATCGATCAAGGTGGCACGCAGCTGCTCGACGCTGGCCGCGCAGGCCGCCTCCGCGCCTTTCAAGGATTTTTCAGCCTGCGCCAGCGCTGCCTCGATGAGGGGTGTTTTTGCCGCTTCCTGCGCCAGCGCCGCGTTTTCGGCATCGGCGGCTTGTGCCAGGGCTGCCTTTCTTGCTTGCCATTGCGCCAGCTGTTGCTGCTGGCGCGACAGTTCGGCCCAGGTCTTGTCGGCAGCAATCAAGATCCGGGCGTGGCTTTCCAGTTGCTGGCGCTGGAGCGGCAGCTGCCCGCCGTCGATGGCCTGCACCGTGGCCATCGCTGCGGTCCGTTGTTCTTCCAGCGTGGCCGTCTTTTCGGCTGCGGCCGTCAGCGCGTCCTGCGCGGTGCCGGCGTCCAGCGTGGCCTGGGCTACCTGCTGCTGCGCATGCGCCAGGCTGGCATCGATCATGTCGGCTTGCGCGGCAGCCTGGCCGGCCTGGGCAAACAGCTGGTCCCACAAGGTCCAGTCTTTCGCCAGCGCCTGCCATTGCCGGTGGCCGGCCAGCCATTGCGATGCCGTTTGCTGCTGCGCGGTCAAGTCTTTCTGGTGCTGCTGCAGCGCCAGCAACTGGGCGCGCGCCGCATCGTTGGCGGCGTCGGCGGCCTGCGCGGCGTCGCGCGCCTGGCGGTGGGCCGGCAGTTGCGCGGCGATGCCGGCGTCGAGCGCCTTGGCGTGGTCGAGCTGCGGCGCCGCAGCGCGCTGCGCCGCTTCCTGCGCCTGCAACTGGGTCGAGGCCTGCAGGGCCAGTAAGGCGAATTGTTCCTGGCCGGCCAGTGCCTCCTGCGCCTGCTGGCGCACGGCAGATACTGCCAGCGTGGCCGCATCGCTGTCGGCGGCCAGCCGCGCGACATCGGCCTGCAGCGGGCGGGCAGGCTGCAGCAAGTCCCATTGCGCCAGCGCGTCGCGGCGCGTTTCGGCGGCGGTGCAGGCTTGCCGGGCCAGGTCCAGCGCGTCGCTGGCGTCTTTTGCCTGCGCCTGCAGGCGCTGCGCGTCGCCATGCCAGCGCTGCTGCAGTTCCAGCACCGATTTGCGCAATTCCAGCTGCTGCAAGGCCGCTTCCGCCTCGCCGCTTTGCTGTTCCACTTGCATGCGTTCTTCGGCGGGCAAGGGGCGCTGGTCGGCCAGCTTGTCGGCGAGGCGTTCGAGTGCCTGCTTTTCCTGCTTGGCGCGTTCAAAGGCGCGGATCGAAATATCGGAATAGATGGTGCTGCCGGTCAGGGTTTCGAGCAGCTCGCCGCGCTCGTTGTCCTCGGTTTTCAAAAAGGTGGAGAACTCGTTCTGCGCCAGCAGCACCGCGCGCGTGAACTGGTCGAACGACAGGCCGATGCGCTGTTCGATCGCTTCCTTGACTTCCGTCTTGGTGCCGCCGATCTCCTGCATCTCCGGCAACTTGTGCAAGCGCATGGCGGTCGCCTGCAGCGCGCCTTCGGCCTTGGTGCGCGAGCGGCGCACGCTCCAGCGCGCGCGGTAGCTGTGGCCGTCGTTGCCGACAAAATCGACCTGCGCCCAGCCTTCCGGCGTGCCACGGCGCAGCAGGGTGCGCGTATCCTGGGCGTTGACGGTTTCCTTGCCGACGTCGGGCAGGGCGTTGCGGCCCTGTACCTTGAGCAGGCGCGGCGTGGCGTCGTACAGGGCCAGGCACAGCGCGTCGAGCAGGGTGCTTTTGCCAGCGCCGGTGGGGCCGCTGATGGCGAACAGGCCGGCGGACGCCAACGGCTCCTGCTCGAAGTCGACCGTAAATTCGCCGGCCAGCGAAGCCAGGTTCTTGCCGCTGATAGTGAGGATTTTCATGGTGCTTTGATAGTAAAACGCAGTGAGACTCAGGCGCCGGGCAGCAGCAGTTCCGCCAGCGCGGACAGTTGTTCGGGCGGCGCTTCCTTGCCGAATTTTTGCTGGTACAGGCGGCGGAAGATTTCGTCCGGCTGCAGCTGGGCCAGCTGGTCCAGCGTCATCGATTCAATCGTGGCGGACCTGGCCGCGCTCGACGTTTCGATCTTCGCCAGGCGCACCGGCTTGCCGTCGAGCGCCGCTTCGATGCGCGTGCGCAGGCCGGGCTCGGGCGCGTCCAGGCGCACGCGCACCTCCAGGAGCGGCTGCGCTTCGTGTAGCGCGCCGGGAAGGTCGAGCGCGGCCAGCTGCGCCAGCACTTCTGCCACCGGCGCCGGTTTGTCTGGCACGCGCAGCAGCGGCACGGCGCGTGGAATCTCGATGGCGCGCACCTGCTGCAGCTGTTCGCCATCGATATCGAGGCACAGCACCTGGTGGCGGTAATGCACTTCGGCGAACGACAGCGGGATCGGGCTGCCGCAGTAGCGGATATGCTGCTGGCCGCCGACCGCCTGCGCCAGGTGCAGGTGGCCCAGCGCCGCATAGGCGATCGCCGGGTCAAAGATCCCGGAAGGCAGCATTTCGGTGCCGCCGATGACGATGCGCCGCTCCGAGTCGTTCGACATTTCGCCGCCCACCATATGACAGTGGCCCATGGCGATGATCGCCTGGCCGGGCGTGCGCCGCGCCAGCGCCAGTTCGGTCAGCTGCTGGTACAGCAGGGCGATGCCACCGAGATAAGCATCCTGGGTGCTGCCGGCCGGCAGTTTCGGCACGTCGCCGGGGCGCAGGAAGGGCACGGCCAGGCACCAGGCCTCGACGTCGCCGCTGGCGCCGGTCAATGGCAGCAGCAGCCGTTCCAGGTCGATCTGGCCGGCCTCGTCGCGCAAGATGTGGCCCAGCATGTGGGTGCCGTAGCCGGCCAGCAAAGGGGCGGGCGCTTCCAGGCGGCCGGCCGAATCGTGGTTGCCGGCGATAACGATCATTTGCAGGGCAGGCAGGCGCGCGCGTGCCTGTTGCAGAAAGACATACAGCTGCTTTTGCGAAGCGGCCGAGGGGTTGGCGTTGTCGAACACGTCGCCGGCCACCAGCAGCACGTCGATGCGCTGCGCGACCAGCGTGGCGAGCAGCCAGTCGAGGAAGTGCTGGTGCTCGTAGCCGCGCTCGTAATTGTGCAGGGTCTGGCCCAGATGCCAGTCGGAAGTGTGCAGCAGGCGCATGGCGGAATCGGTGGGAAGGGCAAAGCGCCAATATACCATCTGCCCTAGTCGATCATGGTGGCGGCCCGGTAGGTATTGCGGCCATCCTGCTTGGCCTGGTACAGCAGCACGTCGGCCTGCTGCAACAGGGCGGCCGGCGAGATGTCTTCGTTGCGGTAGTAGGCCACGCCGATGCTGGCCGAAATATTCACCGTGATGCCGTCGAGCTCGAACGGCTGGCGCATGGCGTAGACGATATTGGCGGCCAGCACGGCCGCGTCTTCGGGCCGGCTGATGCGCTCCATGATGATGGTGAATTCGTCGCCGCCCAGGCGCGCGATGATGTCGGTGGCGCGCATGGTTTGCGTCAGGCGCTGGGCAAAGGCGCGCAGCAGGGCGTCGCCGGTGCCGTGGCCGTGGGTATCGTTGACGGGCTTGAAGCGGTCGATGTCCATGTACATGACAGCCATCAGCCGGCCCTGCTTGCGGCTGGCGTGCATGGCGTCGGTGAGCTTTTGCACGAAGCCGGCGCGGTTCGACAGGCCCGTCAGCGCATCGACCTGGGCCAGTTGCAGCAGCCGCTGTTTTTCACGCTTCTGCACGGTGATATCCTGGCGCATCACGTGAAAGCCCGCCACTTGCGGATGGTCTTCGCCGATCTGCGGGATGTAGATCACTTCCATGCAGCGCTCGATGCCTTCCTTGACGTCGTCTTCTTCAAAGCTCAGCGTTTCGCCGGCCAGCACGCGCGCAATATACGGCGCCACCGTGGCGTAGCGTACGGCGCCCACGGTGTCGCGCACGCTGCGCCCCAGCGCCTGCAAGCCGATCAGGCCGAACTCGCGCTCGTAGGCCAGGTTCAGGAAGCGGTAGATTTCGTCGGCGTCGACATAGGCGATCATGGCCGGCAGGGCGTTGGCGATGGTGCGCAGGCGTGCTTCGCTTTCCAGCAGCGCCACCTCCGATTCGCGCAGGATGGTGATGTCGTCCAGGCTGCCCACATAGCCCTCGATGCCGCCGTCGACGAGGATGGGCGCAATCTTCATCGACACCCACACCAGCTTGCCGTCGCGGTGCAGCCAGCGCAAGGTCGACTGGAGCGGCGTGTGGCTGCGCCGCAGCTGTTCCAGGGCCGCGTGCATCAGCGCAAAATCGTCGGGATGCAGGGCGCTGGTCCAGCCGGCACCCAGCGCCGAGGCGCGCGGCTGGCCGGTGATCGCCTCGAAGGTACGGTTGACATAGGTGCAGCGGCGCTCGCGGTCCAGGCGCACCAGGCCCAGTGGCGAAGCGTCGTTGACGGCCGCCAGTTCGGCCTGGTTCTGGCGCAGTGCCAGTTCCTGCTGGCGGCGCTGCGAGATGTCTTCGCCGATGCACAGGATATGCTCGACCTGGCCACGCTCGTCGAACACCGGTACCGACACGGCATGCAGGTGGCGCACGCTGCCGTCAGGCAGGCGCAGCGGCTTTTCAGGATGGTCGATCACGCCCCGTTCGGCCAGGATGGCGCGGTCGTCCGCTTCGTCGTGCAGGCCGAAGTCCGCCGGGAAGGCGGCGCAGTCGGTCTTGCCGATCACGTCGCCAGCGAGGTAACCGGTGATATCTTCGGCGGCCTTGTTCCACACTTCCATCTTGCCGAAATTTTCAGGCCGCGCGCTTTTGGCATACACCAGCACCGGCAGGTGATCGACCAGCGACTGCAGGAAACTGCGGTTGTCCTGCAGCGCCAGCTCGTCGTGCTTGCGCGCGCTGATGTCGCGCGAGGTGACTGCCACGCCGTCGCTGATCGGCACGATCTGGTGGCGCAGCCAGCGCGTGCCGCCGTGTGGCAGGGTCAGCTCGAACTCGTCTTCCAGCGGCTGGCCCGACTCCATCACCAGCACGAAGCGCTGGAAGAAGCGCTCGTCGCGCAGCACGGGCGCCAGCGGCAGCGCGCGCTGGCCCAGCAATTCTGCGCGCGGCTTGCCCAGTACTTCGGCGGCGCGCTCGTTGACGTCGGCGAAAATGAAATCTTCGGGCGGCTTGCCGGGCGCCGGCCGCCACGCTTTCAGCAGCATCACCGAATCGAGGCTGCCCTGGTGCGCCGCGCGCAACAGCGCCTGCGCGTCCTTGGCCTGGCGGATGCTGCGCCGCAGCCGTCGGCTCTGGCGCATCAGCAAGGACGTGAAGGCGATGATCAGCACGCTGGCGGCCAGCAGCACGCCGATATACACGCGGCGCCGGTGTTCGAAATGCGCCAGCGCGGTGGCGCTGCTGACGCCGACCACCGCCAGCAGCGGATAGCGGCCCAGGTCGCGGTAGCTGTAGATGCGCGCAGTGGCGTCCGGCGGCGGCGCGATTTCCGCTTCATCAGGTGCATGGGTGGGCGGGCCCGGCATGCGAAAGTCGATCTGGTCGCTGATGACCAGCCGTTCGCCGATGCGGCCCACCGAGTAGCCGCTGTCGCGCGCGACCAGCATCAGCGCGCCGTGTTCGTCGAGGTTCAGGCGGTCATGGTCGTCGACAAAATAGGTAGGGTCGACCAGGATCACGATCACGCCGGCAAAGCCGCCTTCGGCATCGTTCAGGCGGCGCGCCGAGCGTATCATCCACTTCTTGCTGGCGGCGTCGACCACGGGCGTGTCGACCAGGGCAATATCGCCGGGCGTGGCCGCCAGGGTGCGGAAGAAGGGCTGGCCCGCGAGGTTGCCGGACGGGTAATTGTTGTCGCTGTCGATAATATTGCCGAGCCCATCGGTGACGGCGATCGGCAGCTCCGGCTTGGACGGCAGCACGCTGTCCATCAGGCCTTGCGTGCGCGTGAACCGGGCCAGCGGCAGGCGGGCGCCGGTGGCTTCATATTGCAGCTTGAACAGCTGGGTGGCGTGATCGGTCTGGCGCAGGATATAACTGGTATGGTCGGCCAGGGTGCGCGCCAGCGACTGGCTGGCCGCCACCGCGTCGCGCCGGGCGCCAGCGCGCTCCTGGCCCACCTGGTAAAACAGGCCGCCCCACAGCGCGACCAGCAGCGGCAGCGCGAACAGGGGAAGCAGGCTGATGTTATAAACACGGCTGGCCAAGCGTTGCAGGGTTCTTGTCATCGATATGCTTGCGCGCAAGAGTCGTGGAAGGGTGGTTCGCTCAGTCTATTTTGCTTTAAATCAAGGCCGCATGGCGCAATTCAAGCTAAAAAAGTTGTCCAGCCGTGACAAGGTGCTGCCGCCGCTGCCTGTTTGGCTGGCGCTGGCGCTAAAATGGCGGCTTCTCCCTTCCATCTTGAAAGTTGCCTGCCATGCAGACCAAAAAGCCCGATGCCGCCCGGCTGGACAAAATCGTCGCCGAAGCGCGCCGCGCCGCCGACCAGCGCGAGAGCGGCTATCGCGAACGTTCGCTGAAAATGTACCCGTGGATCTGCGGGCGCTGCATGCGCGAATTCACGCGCGCCAACGTGCAGCAGCTGACCGTGCATCACCGTGACCATAATCACGACAACAATCCGCCCGACGGCAGCAACTGGGAATTGCTGTGCCTGTACTGCCACGACAACGAACACTCGCGCTACCTGGAAGCGGACCGTGGCGCCGGCCTGCTGTCGGCCGAGCTGGTGCCGGCGACGCACAATCCGTTCGCGGCGCTGGCGGGGCTGATCAAGAAAAAGGACTGAAGAGGATGGCCGGCGCGCTGGCGCCGGCCTGTTTGCAACGTTACAGCGACTTCAGGAACGCCAGCAGCGACTCGCGTTCCGCCTTCGACAGCGCCTCGAAACGCTGGCGCGCGCGCGTGCCTTCGCCGCCGTGCCACAGGATCGCTTCGGTCAGGCTGCGTGCGCGGCCGTCATGCAGGTAGCCGGCCTTGCCTTCCTTGCCCATTACCTTTTCCGTGTAGCCGATGCCCCACAGCGGCGCGGTGCGCCACATGGCGCCTTGCGCCTGGCCTTCGGCGAACTTGTCGGCCAGGCCCGGACCCATGTCGTGCAGCAGCAGGTCGGTGTAAGGGCGGATGGTCTGGTCGCGCAGTTCGGCGAACAGATGGCCGGAGCCGGTCTTCATTTCAGCCGTATGGCAGGCGGCGCAGCGCATGCCCTGGAACAGTTTCGAGCCGGCTGCCACCTGCTGCGCATCGACCTTCAGTTCGTCGATCGGCGCCACGCCTTTCGGGAAACCGCTGGCGATGCTGCGCTGGGCCGGTACCGCCACCAGGGCCAGGTAGTGCGAGATCGACTGCAGGTCCGATTCCGAAATGCCGGCCTGCTTGCCGCCGGCCGCGCAGGCGGCAGGTCCGGCAATGCAGGCGCGGTTCGGATAGACCGGCGACGTCACCGCCATGTCCAGCAGCAGCGCCTCGGCCGCCTGCTGGCGCAAGGTGGCCTTGGCGGCTTTCCAGCCGAAGCGGCCCAGGCGCACCGCGCCCGATTCCGGATCGAACACGAAGTTGGCCTGGCCCTTGACGCCGTCGGCGTCGGGCGTGGCGCGCACGCGGGCCAGGATGTCGGCTTCGGGTACGGCTTCGAGCAGGCCGGTGCCGATCATCGGCGGCGCGGCGCGCAGCGAAGCAATGGCCGGCACGGCGCCTTCGAAGGCCAGTACCGGTTTGCGCAGTTCGACCACCGAGCCATCGGCCAGGGTAACCTTGCTGGTCTCGAAGCCGCCGACACTGACGCTGTTGCCCCAGTTCTGCGCTACGCCGCTGGCAGATACCGCGTTCATCTGGATCGCCGTGCCGTATTGCGGATGCGGCACCTGCTGGCCGTTTGCATTGAGCGCCGCGACGCGCACGGCCATCATGTCGAGCCGCTGGTTGATGGAAGCGGGCGCCGGGCTGCGGCCATTGTTGACGTGGCAGGCGATGCAGGCCGACTGGGTGTAGCGCTGGCCCTGCAGGCCGACGGCTGGCGCGTAGCGGTCATTGCCGCCTTCATTGTGTTCGCCGGTACGGAAGTTCGTATGCACCAGGCGCCGGCCTTCGACGAAGCGCTGCATGTTCTGCATGCCGATATGGTTGTGCGGCTGCTGGAACATGAACAGCGCGTTGTCCGAGTAGTTGTACGACACGGAACCCAGGCCGCCGGACAGCGTCTCGGCCGGCAGCGGCACCGAATTGAGGCGCGGCTGCACGCCATACCATGGCCGCAGGCCGGCGCCCACCACATACGTCCACTCATAGGAATAGTAGCGGATGCCGCCGTCGTCGCCCTGGGCCGCCATCGCTTCCTTGGTGGAAAACATCGACGGCGACACTTCGATGATGTCGCCCGATACCAGCGCGCGTGCCTTGACATCAAGACCATTCGGCATACCGTTGGCGTCCAGCCCGCCGTGGCCAGGGTAGTCCTTGATCAAGAGGGTGCAGGCGCCGTTGATGCCGTTGGCGGTATTGAGCTTGCCGGCGGCCGGGTAGGCCAGCGGTTTGCATACCGGCACGTTGCGGTCGACCAGTTCGCCCGGCGACATCCAGCCGTAGCCGGTCACGCCAGGGCGGTCGAAGCCGCGGAAAAAGGCCACGCCGCCGGACAGGAAGTCGACCGTGGTGTACTGGTTGACGATCAAGGTCGGTTTGGTCACGCCGGCAACCTTGCTGTTGTCGATGATCTCGACACCCCAGGTGCGGTTCTTGAAGTACTGCGGCACGAACGTGAGATAGTTGCCCGGCCCCTTGTCGACTGGCAGGCCGGTCACCGGATCGACCGTCTCGTTCGGGCCATAGCCGGCTTCGTTCCATTCCTCGCCCCGTTCGCGGCCATGGCGGGCCAGGCCGCGCGCGCCGAAGCGCGTCACCAGGGTGCCGTCGGCCAGCGAGAACTGCAGCGTTTCAAGCGGCTCGCGGGCGGCGGGCAGGGGCGCAAAAGCGCTGCCATCGAGCGGGAATTTCAGTGCCGAGGTTACTTGTACCGGCAAGGTGTTGTCGCTGCCGGGCGACTTGAATACCGCTTCGAGCAGCGAATAGCCATACTGGGTGGCGCGTGCCACGCCTTGCAGGCGAATAAAGCGCGCGCTGACGCCCAGGTTGAAGAATTCCTCGGTGCCGCCCTTGCCGTTGGTGACGTAGCGAACCTGGGTCCAGGTGTTGCCGTCGTTCGAGGTTTGCAAGGCATACTCTTTGCCGTAGGCGTTTTCCCATTGCAGCTGCAGATAGCCGATGGCGGTCGGCGCGCCGAAGTCGAACTGGATCCAGGCGCCGTCTTCAAAGCTGCTGGCCCAGCGCGTGGCGCTCTTGCCGTCGATCGCCATGGCGGCCGACATGCCGGGGTTTTCCACTGGCGACGAGGTGGCGGCGACCGGTTTGAGCAAGACACCCGGCTGGGTCGGGTCGCTTGGGACCACCGGCGGCGTCACCGGCGGCTCGGTCGGCACGGTGGCGGGCGTGCCCGAAAACGCCTGGATTTCAAAAATCGAATAGCCGTACTGGCCGGCGCGCTTGACGCCTTGCATGCGCAGGTAGCGGCCCTGGCCCGTCAGACCCGTGATGTCCTCGACGCCGCCGCTGCTGTTGTCCACGCTGCGGATGGTGGTCCAGTTGTTCAGGTCGTCCGACACTTGCAGCAGGTAGGCGCTGGCATGCGCGTTTTCCCACGAGATGCGCACGCGCGTGATCGGTTTCGACACGCCGAAATCGAGCGTTAGGTATTCGCCGTCGGTAAAGCCGCTGCCCCAGCGCGTGCTGTCGTTGCGGTCGATGGCGGCGGCCGCCGACAGGTCGCCCCGTTCAGCCGAACTGGCCGTCGCGCCGACCGGCGTGAGCACGGTTTCCGACGAGACGACCGCGCCCAGCTGCGTCGCAGGCGACACCGCAGCCGCGGTTGCCGTAGCCGTTGTTTCGCTGCCACCGCCACCGCCGCAGGCCGCCAGCGCCAACACCAGCGGCAGCAGTGGCACTGCGCGCAGGCTATGCCGAAATTGAGTCATGAACGCTTCCTTGATTATTTGTTATGGATGAGAAGGTTTGCCAGCCACCAAAGCACCGCCCGCGCGCGCGGGGCGTGTACAGAACGATCATTGATGCCGGGGGATTTAATTTCCGCATGGAAATATTTTGTCACATTATCGCAGCCTCCCTGGCCTGTCAAGCGCGCCGTGCGGCGCCCGGCTGGTGTGGCAAAAATGCGAGCCGCGCGGGCAAAATGCGGTATCTTTATCGCATGAACAGACCTGATCGCGAACATCGCCGGTTCACCCCGGGCAGGAGGCCAGCCGCATGACCTTGCCGCCAGCACCACCCAGCTTGCTTGACGCCAGCGGCGCGCCGCTGTTCGGCCGCTATGCCGGCCTGGCGCCCGCGTTTGACTGGGCGCAGCTGGCGCCGCCCCACGCGCGCGGTGCGCTGTGGCGGCTGTTCCACCACAAGCGCTGGCATTACGTGGCGCTGGCCACGCCTGAACTGTTCTGCGCGGTGGCCATCGTCGACCTGGGCTGGACCAGCACCGCCTTCGCCTATGCGTTCGACCGCCGCAAGGGTAAGATCGTGGCGTCTTTCTCGCGCGATGGCGTGCCGGGCCTGTCGGCCAGGGTGGCGCCGCATGCGGCCGCCGGCAGCCGCTTTCGTTTCCTGTCGCAGACGATCGATATCGAGGCGGTGCCCCAGCACCGCTACCGCTTGCTGCTCGATAGCGGCCACTTTGGCATCGACGCCGAATTCGGCCCGTCGGTGTCGCCGGTTCTGCTGGCCGTCGGCCCGGTGGAGGGCGGCAGCGTGCATGCGACGCAAAAGTCGGGCGGCCTGCCGCTGTGGGGAACGGTGCGCTGCGGCGCCATTGGCTACAGCCTTGACGATGGCGTGGCCAGCTTCGATTATTCGAACGGCCTCTTGGCGCGCGAGACGGAATGGCGCTGGGCCTCGGCGCATGGGCTGGACCTGGGCTTCAATCTGCAGGCAGGCTACTTCGGCGCGCAGGAAAACGTGCTGTGGCTCGACGGCCAGCTGTATCCGCTGGCGCGCGCCCATTTTGACTTCAATCCCGACAACCCGCTGGCGCCCTGGCATGTATGGACCGACGACGACCTGCTGGACCTGCATTTCAAGCCCGAAGGCGCGCGCCGCGAAGAGCGCAATTTGTGGCTGGCGGCCAGCCGCTATATCCAGCCGATCGGCACTTTCAGCGGCTGGGTACGTGCCAGCACGCAGGCGCCCAAGCGTATCGTGGCCCAGCTGGCGGGCGTGACGGAAAGCCACCATTCGCGCTGGTAGTGGCGCTGCCATCACTTTTTGATAAAACGCACCACAAGGTCAAGTTTTTTTGCCGGCGCATCCTATACACTGGCGCAGCCGCTGCGGGCAGATCGCCAGCACAGTCCATAAGGCCAGAGCATGAGTATCCGTAATCTCGACAAGCTGTTCAAGCCTGCCTCGGTGGCCCTGATCGGCGCTTCCCGGCGCGAACACAGCCTGGGCGCCATCGCCCTCGGCAATCTTCTGCAAGGCGGCTTCCAGGGCGCCATTTATCCCGTCAATCCCAAGTACGATCAATTGCACGACCTGCGCTGCTACCACAAGCTCAGCCAGCTGCCGAAGGCGCCCGACCTGGCCATCATCTGCACGCCGCCGGCCACCTTGCCGGGCCTGATACGCGATCTGGGGGCGATGGGCACGCGCGCGGCCATCGTCATGACGGCGGGCCTGGACAATGCCGAACACGGCAAGCAGCGCCATTTGATGCTGAAGGCGGCCAAGCCGCATCTGCTGCGCATCCTGGGACCGAACAGCATGGGCCTCCTGGTGCCGAAAATCGGCCTGAACGCCAGTTTTACGCATGTGGGGGCCACCGCCGGCAAGATCGCCTTCGTGTCGCAGTCCGGCGCGCTGGTGTCGGGCGTGCTGGACTGGGCGCATGCGCACGGCGTGGGCTTTTCAAAATTCATTTCGCTGGGCGGCAGCGCCGATATCGATTTTGGCGACCTGCTCGATTACCTGGCCGGCGACATCGATACCGCCGCCATTTTGCTGTACATGGAAGACATCCAGGCGGCGCGCAAATTCATGTCGGCCGCGCGCGCCGCCGCGCGCAGCAAACCGGTGATCGTGCTGAAGGCCGGGCGTGAAGCCGAAGGCGCGGCGATGGCGGCCTGGCATACAGGCGCGCTGGCCGGTTCCGACGCCGTGTACGACGCGGCGATACGCCGCGCCGGCATGCTGCGCGTGTATTCGGCCGAGGAACTGTTCGACGCGGTCGAGACGCTCACGCATATCCGCGCCCAGCGCGGCGAGCGCCTGGCGATCTTGTGCAATGGCGGCGGCCTGGGCGTGATGGCCACCGATGCGCTGGTGGGCAAGGGCGGCAAGCTGGCCGAACTGTCGCCCGAGACCGTGATCGCGCTGGAAAAAGCCTTGCCGCCGGGCTGGTCGCACGACAACCCGGTCGGCCTGGCCGGCGACGCGCCGGTGCAGCGCTATGTCGACGCCATCAAACCCTTGCTATCGGAACCGGAAGCGGACGCGATGCTGCTGCTGCATGCGCCCACTGCCATGGTGTCGTCGATGGAGATCGCCGAAGCGGTCACGCCGCTGATCAAGGCCACCTCGCGCACGGTGCTGACCTGCCTGCTGGGCGGCACCACGGTGGCGCCGGCGCGCCAGGTGTTCAACCGCGCCGGCATTCCCACCTACGACACGCCCGAAAAAGCCGTGCATGGCTTCATGCAGATTGTGCAGTACCGGCGCAACCAGGACACCCTGATGGAGGTGCCGGCCCAGCTGCCGCTGTCAGCCACGCCACGCCGCGCGCGCGTGCGCGAAATCGTCGCGCAGGCGATCGCCGCCGGCCAGACGGTGCTGGGCGAATGCAGGTCAAAAGAGATACTGGCCGCCTACGGCATTCCGGTGGCCACCACCCGCATGGCGGCCGACGTGGAAGAAGCGCTGGCGGTGGCGCTTGACATCGGCTATCCGGTCGCCCTGAAAATTCATTCACCCGATATCGCGCATAAATCCGATGTCGGCGGCGTGGCGCTGGACCTCGACAATCCCGAGATCCTGCGCACGGCCGCCGCCGCGATGGAAAAGCGCGTGCGCAAGATGCGGCCCGATGCGCTGATCGACGGCTTCACGGTGCAGCAGATGGCGCGCCGGCCGCAGTCGCATGAACTGATCGTCGGCGTTACCACCGACAGCGCGTTTGGCCCTGTGATCCTGGTGGGGCAGGGCGGCATTTCGGTGGAAGTGACGGCTGACCATGCGATCGGCCTGCCGCCGCTGAACATGGTGCTGGCGCGCGACATGCTCTCGCGCACGCGCGTGTCGAAACTGCTGGCCGGCTACCGCAACCAGCCGGCGGCCAATATCGACGCCATCTGCTACGCGCTGATCCAGGTGGCCGAACTGGTGGCCGATATCGGCGAGCTGGCCGAACTCGATATCAATCCGCTGGTGGCCGACGCCAACGGCGTGATCGCGCTCGACGCGCGCATCCGCCTGCAGCCGGGGCAAAGCGCCGACCGCCTGGCGATCCGCCCGTATCCGCAGGAGCTGGAAGAGGAGGTGACGTGGATGGGGCAATCGATCGTGCTGCGCCCGATCCGCCCGGAGGACGCACAGAAGCATGTGGATCTGTTCAATGCGCTTGACCCGGACGACGTGCGGCTGCGCTTTTTTACCTCGATGCGCGAGCTGCCGCTGTCGCAATTGGCGCGCCTGACGCAGATCGACTACGACCGCGCGATGGCGTTCATCGCCACCCATGCGGGCCCCGATGGCGAACCGGAAACCCTGGGCGTGGTGCGCGCGGTGGCCGACCCGGACAATATCACGGCCGATTTCGCGATTGCCGTGCGCTCGAAACTGAAGGCGCAGGGCCTGGGCCATATCCTGTTTGAAAAGCTGGTCGACTACTTCCGCAGCCGCGGCACCGAGGAACTGGTGGGCGAGGCGATGGCGCGCAACAAGGGCATGCAGCGGCTGGTGAAAAGCTTTGGCGGCACCGTCACGCCATCGGAAGAGCCGGGCGTGGTGGACCTGCATATCCGCTTGCGCGAGTGAGTTCGCGCTGGCCAGGGTTTGTGCAGGATCAAACCCGCCCGTGTCGGCAGTCTTTACACTCTCAATTCACGGTTCCGTCTTGACCGTGCTTATGGGAGTGAGTGCATGCTAACAGCAACATATACTTTGGTGTCCTTGTCGGTCGAGCAGGCCAGCATCCGCGTCAGCCTGCTGTCATTTCAGCAATATATGCAGGCGCAATTGCACCTGCAGCGCCAGCTGACCCTGGCGCACCTGGACTATGCCGGTGACTGGCTGAACCGCCTGTATCAGTTCGGCTACTGGCGCAAGGTGGACCAGTATCTGGTGCCCGCGATCCGGCAGGCGACGCCGCACGCCGATGGCTTGCTGGAAGAATTGGCCAAGCTTAACCATGCTGCGCTGGAAAGCATCAATCTGGTGCAGCGGCGCGCCATGGCCTCGATCGACAGTCCGGGGCAGCAGGTGGAACAACTGGGCGCGGCCATCGACAGCTTTTGTGCGGCCCTGATGGCGCGCCTGGAAATGGAAGAGCGTGAATTGTTTGCGCTGGCGCGCCGGGTGATCGCTGGCGAAGCCTGGTTTGCCATCGCCTACCAGTTCCTGGCGCACGACGCGCGGGTGGCAGAAAACCGCCGCAGTTTGGCGCGCGTGTTGCCGTTTGTGCAGCCGGCAAGCGCTGCCCTGGCCGCCGCTCCGGTGCATGCACCGGCAGTGGCCGCCAACTGCGGCGCCACTGCCGGCGCCGTGGGGGCACAACACCAGGTGGCATGAAGCGATGACACGGCTTTTTCATGAGAAAATGATTAAGTTTGTTATTTGATAATTACTTCATTGCTGTCTGATGCAATGCCCCTGGCTTTGTTATGATGGTGGTTTTGATCCACGCGAAACCCGTCATGTTCGAATTTCTCTTCAAGCGTTCTGCCAGTAAAGTCAGCAAGGCTGGCAAAACCACCGCACCGGATCCTGTGGTGGCAGAGCAGGCCGCCGCTACGGCGCAGAGCGCATCGCGCCGCGCCGAACAGCTGGCGCGCGCGCATGCCGTGGCCGGCGATGAGGCCGCCGCAGCCGATTTCATTATCGCCAGTGAATTTGCCGAAGCGCGCCTGATCGCGGCCGGACACGTGCATTCGCTGGCGCTGCTGGAAAAAGTCCACCAGGCGATGCGCAATACCGACCGCCGCGTTGCCAAGCTGGTGCAGGGCCGCATCGACCTGATACGCCACCAGGCAGCCGAAGCCCAGCGTGCGCAAGCCGGCATCGCCACCGCGCAGCGTTTGCTGAACGATGAAAAACTGAGTCCGAACCAGGTCGCCGAGCTCGATCGCCAGTGGCAGGTCATCAAGGCCACGCCGGAACTGGCCGAACAGTTCACCGCCGCGCGCTCCGCCCTGGCGTTGCGCCTGGAAGCGCAAGTGGCGTTGCAGCGCGCGGTGATCGACGCCGTGGCTGCCGCCCGCCAGCTGGCTGGTGCTGGCCAGTCGGCAGACGAACTGAGCCAGGCCCTGGCGCGTCTCGACGCCGAACATGCGCAGCACGTGCAGTCGCCCGAGCGCGCTTCGCTGCCGAAACACCTGGCGCTTGATTTTGACCAGGCGCGCGCGCAGGCGCAGTCGGCCTTGCTGGCGCTGCAGCAGCACCAGGCCGTATTCGACGCCCGTCATGCGGCGCTGGCCGAATGGCAGGCGCAGGACGCCGCCACCCTGGACGCCGATGCGCTCAGGCGTAGTTGGCAAGCGCTGCCACGCCTGCCCGAATCACCGTTGTCCGACAGCCTGCAGCAGCAATTCCAGCTGGTTCTGGCCAGCGCGCCGGCGCCCGAGGTTCCGCTTGCCGCGGAAACGGCCAAAGCTGCCGAATCAGGCTCGAACATGCGCAAGGTGCGCGTCGAGCTGGCGCCGGTGTCGAAAGAAGCGAACGAGCAATTTTTCAAGACGCTCGACGCCATGGAAGCGGCGCTGGCCGAAGGCTTGCTGCATATGGCCTCCGAGCACGATAAAACCCTGCGCGACAGCAAGCACGGCCGCCTGACGCCGGCCCAGGCCGACCGCCTGGCCCATGTGCGCGCGCAGTTCAAGCAACTGGCCGACTGGGCGCGCTGGGGCGGCAACGTTTCGCGCGAGGAACTGGTCAAGGCCGGCGAGGAATTGCCGGCGCAAGCGTTGCCGATGAGCGAGCTGGCGAAAAAGGTCGGCAGCCTGCGCGAGCGCTGGAAGTCGCTCGATACCTTGTCCGGCCCGGCGCCCAAGTCGCTGTGGGAGCGTTTCGACGCGGCCTGCACGGTGGCCTATGCGCCGGCGGCACTGCATTTCAAGCAACTGGCCGAAGAGCGCCACGGCAATGCCGCCAAGGCCCAGGAACTGATAGACGAAGCCGCTGCCCTGGCAACGCAGCAGAGCACCGACTGGAAGCACGTGGCGTCGAGTTCGCAGCGCCTGCGCCAGGCCTGGACGCGCCTGGGCACCATCGACCGCAAGGAAAAGAAACGCCTGGACGGCGAATTCGGCGCGGCGCTCGACGCCCTGCTCAAACCACTCGATACGCAGCGCATGATCGAAACGGCGCGCCGCGAGCAATTGATCATCGAAGTAGGCCTGCTGAAACCGTCCGAACGCAACACGGTCGACATGCTGAAAGCCCTGCAGGACAAATGGCAGGAGCTGGCCAAGGCCCTGCCGCTGGAACGCCGCGCCGAGCAGGCCTTGTGGCAGCGTTTCCGCGCCGCCTGCGACGATATCTTTGCCAGGCGCAAGGAAACCGCGCATGCGGCCGACCATGAACGGCGCGAACACCTGCATGCGCGCGAGGCGCTGTGCGCCGCGTTGGAAACGGCTGTCGTGCCCGAGGGCGATGACAAGCAGCGCACCGCCTTCATCAATGCCTTGCTGCGCGAGACGCGCGCTGCCTGGAACGCCACCGGCCCGGTGCCGCGCGCCAGCGAAGCGAAGATCGAGCAACGCTACCAGGACGCCATCGCCTCGCTGCAGGCGCAGGCCGACGCCATCGCCCAGCGCGCCGGCGCGGCGCAGGCGAACGCCATGCGCGACAAGCTGCGCCTGGTGCAGGCATTGGAACTTGAGCTGGCCGACGGCGGCGAAGTCGATGCGCAGGCCTGGACCGAACGCTGGAGCGCCTTGCCGCCGCTTGACGCGCAATACGAACGCAGCCTGCAGACGCGCTTTGCCGCCGCGCTGGCCGCCATCGGAGACGGCAGCGTCACGTATGTGGCCAAGCTGCAAGCGAATGTGCCGCGCCTGCTGGACGAAGTGCTGCGCCTGGAAATTGTCGCCGGCGTCGACAGCGGTGCCGAGTTCGCGCGAGACCGCCTGAAGATGCAGGTCGACGTGCTGCAGTCATCGTTGAAATCGGGCCAGAAGCCGCTCACCCAGGCCTCGCAGCTGATGCAGCTGTGCGCGATCGCCGCGCTGACGGACGCGCGCACGGCCAGCCGCATCGAGGCGCTGCTGCGCCGTATCGGTGGCGCGCAATGAACACCAGCGTGCGCATCCAGGAAGCCGATTTTGACCTGAGTCACGAAATTGCACAATTGCGCGCGCACGATCCCAAGGTGGGCGCCGTGGTGGGCTTTGTCGGTACCGTGCGCGACATGAACGAGGGCCTCAACGTGGCCTCGATGGAGCTGGAACACTATGCGGGCATGACGGAAAAGTCGATCGAGGCCATCGTGGCACAGGCGAAGGCGCGTTGGCCGCTGGCTGGTGCGCTGGTGATCCACCGCGTCGGGCCTTTGATGCCGCAGGAGCAGATCGTGCTGGTGGCGGTATCGTCCGGCCACCGTGGCGAGGCGTTTGCCGCCTGCGAATTCATTATCGACTACCTGAAGACCGAGGCGCCGTTCTGGAAAAAAGAAGACACGCCCGAGGGCGCGCGCTGGGTCGATGCGCGTGTGACCGATGAAACGGCGCTCGACAAGTGGCGCGCCTTGTAAACCGGCCTCGCAGGTCAAGCTTGCGATAGACGCCGGCGCAGCGCCACTGCATTATTTTGTTGCAATGTGTATGCTTGAAAAGTTCTGCCACACCCCAATTTGATTCACAACGAATTAACCGGGAGCACTTTTCATCATGCGACAAGATAAACTCACCACCAAACTGCAAGAAGCCCTGGCCGACGCGCAAAGCCTTGCCGTCGGCAACGACAATCCGTATATCGAACCGGTGCACCTGCTGACCGCCCTGCTGAACCAGGACGACGGCGGCGCGCGCTCGCTGTTGCAGCGCGCCGGCGCGAATGTCGGTGGCCTGTCCAAGGCGCTGACCTCCTCGCTGGAACGCCTGCCGAAAGTGTCGGGCACCGACGGCAACGTGCAGATCAGCCGCGAATTTGCGGCGCTGCTGAACCTGGCTGACAAGGAAGCGCAAAAAGCCGGCGACCAGTTCATTTCCAGCGAAATGGTGCTGCTGGCGATGGCCGACGACAAGTCCGACGCGGGCAAGCTCGCGCGCGAAAACGGCTTGAGCCGCAAGTCGCTGGAGTCCGCCATCGAGGCCGTGCGCGGCGGCAATAAAGTCGACTCGCAGGAAGCCGAAGGCCAGCGCGAGGCGCTCAAAAAATACACGCTGGACCTGACCGAGCGCGCCCGCAAGGGTAAACTCGACCCGGTGATCGGCCGCGACGACGAGATCCGCCGCACCATCCAGATCCTGCAGCGCCGCACCAAGAACAACCCCGTGCTGATCGGCGAACCCGGTGTCGGCAAGACGGCCATCGTCGAAGGCCTGGCGCAGCGCATCGTTAATGGCGAAGTGCCGGAGTCGCTCAAAGGCAAGCGCGTGCTGTCGCTGGACATGGCGGCCCTGCTGGCTGGCGCCAAGTATCGCGGCGAGTTCGAAGAGCGCTTGAAATCGGTACTGAAAGAACTGGCGATGGATGAGGGCCAGAGCATCGTCTTTATCGACGAGATGCACACCATGGTCGGCGCCGGCAAGGCCGAAGGCGCGATGGACGCCGGCAATATGCTCAAACCCGCCCTGGCGCGTGGCGAGCTGCACTGCGTGGGCGCCACCACCCTCGACGAGTACCGCAAATATATCGAGAAGGACGCCGCGCTGGAACGCCGCTTCCAGAAGGTGCTGGTCGACGAGCCGACGGTGGAGGCGACGATCGCCATCCTGCGCGGCCTGCAGGACAAATACGCGCTGCACCACAAGGTCGAGATCACCGACGCGGCCATTATCGCGGCGGCGGAACTGTCGCACCGCTATATCACCGACCGCTTCCTGCCCGACAAGGCGATCGACCTGATCGACGAGGCGGCGGCCAAGATCAAGATCGAGATCGATTCCAAGCCGGAAGTGATGGACCGCCTGGAACGCCGCTTGATCCAGCTGAAGATCGAGAAAGAAGCCGTCAAGAAAGAGAAGGACGAGGCGTCCTTGCGCCGCCTGGGCCTGATCGACGAAGAGATCGTCAAGCTGCAGCGTGAATACAATGACTTCGAGGAAATCCTGAAGGCGGAAAAAGCGGTGGTGCAGGGCAGCACGCATATCAAGGAAGAGATCGAACAGGTCAAGCTGCAGATGGAGCAGGCCACGCGCGAAAGCAACTGGCAGAGGGTGTCCGAGCTGCAGTACGGCAAACTGCCGCAGCTGGAAGCCCAGCTCAAGCAGGCTGACAGCGGGCTGGCGAAAGTACCGTCCGACCAGCCGAAGCTGCTGCGCACCCAGGTGGGCGCCGAAGAGATCGCCGAAGTGGTGTCGCGCGCGACCGGGATTCCCGTCTCGCGCATGATGCAGGGCGAGCGCGACAAGCTGCTGCATATCGAAGAGAAGCTGCATGAACGCGTGGTGGGCCAGGATGAGGCGATCACGGCCGTGGCCGATGCGATCCGCCGCTCGCGCGCGGGCCTGTCGGACCCGAACCGGCCGTATGGTTCCTTCATGTTCCTGGGGCCGACCGGGGTCGGCAAGACCGAGCTGAGCAAGGCCCTGGCGACCTTCCTGTTCGATACGGAAGAATCGATGATACGCATCGACATGAGCGAGTTCATGGAGAAGCACTCGGTGGCCCGCCTGATCGGTGCGCCACCCGGCTATGTGGGCTACGACGAGGGCGGCTACCTGACCGAAGCCGTGCGCCGCAAGCCGTACAGCGTGATCCTGCTCGACGAAGTGGAAAAGGCCCATGCCGACGTGTTCAACGTGCTGCTGCAGGTGCTCGATGACGGCCGCATGACGGACGGCCAGGGCCGCACGGTGGACTTCAAGAATACCGTCATCATCATGACTTCTAACCTGGGCTCGCATAAAATCCAGGCGATGGAAAGCGACGATCCCGGGGTGGTGAAACTGGCGGTGATGGCCGAGGTACGTTCGCACTTCCGTCCCGAGTTTGTCAACCGTATCGACGAGATCGTGGTGTTCCATGGCCTCGACGAGAAAAATATCGGCGCGATCGCCAAGATCCAGCTGAAAATCCTCGAAGAACGTCTGGCGCGCATGGACATGAGCCTGTCGATGACGGACGCGGCGCTGCAGAAGATCGCCGAGGCGGGCTACGATCCGGTATATGGCGCGCGGCCATTGAAACGGGCGATCCAGCAGCAGATCGAAAATCCGCTGTCCAAATTGATCCTCGAAGGCCGTTTTGGTCCGAAGGACGAGATCCATATCGATGCCCAGGGCGGCAACCTGGTGTTTACGGGCGCGCAGGTGGGGCTCGATAAAGTATAAGCTGCAAGACAGCACCGCTGCGGGGGCGCGATCAGGCTGGACCTGACCGCGCCCTTGTTGCTATCATCAGCACTATTTTTCGATGACTCTGGAGGTTGGGATATGGCAAGCAAATGGCAGGCAGGACGACGCATCGTACTTGGAATGAGCCTGGCGGCGGCCGTGCTGGCGGTGCCCGCGCATGCGCAGGAAGAAAAAGTCCTGAATATCTACAACTGGTCCGATTATATCGGCGACGAGACGATCAAGAACTTTGAGAAGGAGACCGGCATCAAGGTGCGCTACGATGTTTTCGACAATAACGAAATCCTCAACGCGAAACTGGTGGCCGGCAAGTCGGGCTATGACATCGTGGTGCCGACGGCCCAGTGGGCGCGGCTGCAGATCGATGCGGGCCTGTTGCGCAAGCTCGACAAGAGCAAGCTGAACAACATCGGCAACCTGGACGCCAGCCTGCAGGCCAAGCTGTCGAAGATCGATCCGAACAATGACTACCTGGTCGACTGGCTGTGGGGCTACACCACGGTGGGCATCAACGTCAGCAAGGTCAAGGCCGCGCTCGGCACCATGCCGATGCCGGACAACGCCTGGGACCTGATCTTCGACCCCAAGTATGTGTCGAAATTGAAATCGTGCGGCGTCTCCTTCCTCGATTCGCCGTCCGAAGTGCTGCCGGCCGCGCTGCAGTACCTGAACAAGCCGGCGTATTCGAAAACGGCGGCCGACTACCAGGAAGCAGGCAAGGTGCTGCAGGCGATCCGTCCGTACGTGACCCTGTTCAGCTCGTCTGGCTATATCAACGACATGGCCAACGGTTCGGTCTGCGTGGCGCTTGGCTGGTCGGGCGACATCAATATCGCGCGCCAGCGCGCAATTGACGCCAAGAACGGCAATGTGATCCAGGTGCTGGTGCCGAAAACGGCGGCGCTGATGTTCGACACGATGGCTATTCCTGCTGACGCGCCGCATCCGAACAATGCGCACGCCTTTATCAACTACATCCTGCGTCCGCAAGTGCATGCCAGCCTGACCAACAAGGTGTTCTATGCCAACCCGAACGTGCCGAGCCTGAAATATGTGCGCAAGGATATTGCCGAGAACAAGGCGATCTTCCTGCCGGACGCCGACAAGCAGCGCATGGCAGCACCTGAAGCGATCACGGCCGACATTCGCCGCCTGATGACGCGCATTTATACCAAGTTCAAAACGGGCGTCTGAAAACAGCAATGGCGCGAGGGACGGTGATGCCGTCACTGGCGCCATTGATTGGAGCTGTGGTGCGCTACTCGTGATAGCGGTCCATCAGTTTGTGGTGGCTGCCGCGCATTTCTTCGACCAGCTCAAAGGCAACAAAGCCGATGATGGCAGCGAAGATGGCGATAAAGAGAAAGACAAGAAAGGTCAACATGATGTTTCAGCCGCCGTTGGACGGCTGTCCGCTGGGTTGCTCAATGCGCCGCAGCGTTGCCACGACGCGTAGTTGATGCAATTAAACTCTAGCAGATAGCCGGCGCTTTACAAGCAAACGGCACAGGCGTCTTGCGTCTGCTTGATCTTTACTTCACCAGGTCGTGCGCCATTACCGCCTTCAGATAAACACTCAGGGCGTCGCCCGGTTCCCTTTGCGAAAACCACCAGGCGCTGGCCTTGCGCATGTCCCAGTCCTGCTCTTCGCCGGTCAGCAGCAGCGCGGCAGCCTGGCCCAAGGTGGGCTGGTGGCCGACGATCAGCACGGTTTCCTTGTTGCCGGGCCAGTTGGCCGCTTTCAAGATATCTTCGGCTTCGGCGCCGGGCGCCAGTTCCGGCATCAGCTTGAACTTGCGGCCCAGCGCCTCGGCCGTTTGCAAGGTGCGCACGGCCGGGCTGACGAGGATGCGGCAATTGTCGGGCAGTTGCGAAGCGAGCCATTCGGCCATGCGGCGCGCCTGTTTCTGGCCCTTGACGGTCAGTGCGCGCTCCAGGTCGGGCACGCCCGGTTCGGCTTCGGCATGGCGCCACAAGATAAGATCCATGATGTGTTCCTCCTGGTCGGTGCGGTTGGCGGTGGGCTTACTCGCCCACGTCAGGGGCGGGCGTGCCCAGGTTGTGCATCAGGTACTGCTGGGCGCTGAACGGCGTCTGCTTGGCACGCGGCTTGCGGCGCGTGTACTGGCCGCTCGGTTCCAGTTCCCAGGCATTCGTATTATCCTTCAAATACGGGTTCAGGCCTTCGGCAATCACGCGGCGTTTCAAGGCACGGTCCAGTATCGGGAATGCCACTTCGACGCGACGGAACAGGTTGCGGCTCATCCAGTCGGCACTGGCCAGGTAAACATCGTGCGCCAGGTCGTTGCGGAAGTAATAGATGCGGCTGTGCTCCAGGAAGCGGCCGATCACCGAGCGTACCTTGATGTTTTCCGACAAGCCCGGCACACCCGGCTTCAGGGTGCAGGCGCCGCGCACGATCAGGTCGATCTTCACGCCGTCGGTCGAGGCTGCATACAGGGCGCGGATCACCGATTCATCGACCAGCGCATTGATCTTGACGATAATGCGGCCGCGCTTGCCCGAGCGGGCGATCTTTGCTTCGTTGCGAATCGCCTTGATGATTTCGCTTTGCAGACCGAACGGCGCCAGCCACAAGTGATTGAGGTTGTGCGGCTTGGTCAGGCTGGTCAGGTGGATGAACACCTCATTGACTTCCACTGCCAGGTCCTGCTTGGCCGTCAACAGGCCAAAGTCGGTGTAGAGCTTGGTGGTGGTGGGGTGGTAGTTGCCGGTGCCCAGGTGGGCATAGAAGCGCAGCGCGCCTTCTTCGCGGCGTATCACCAGCGCCACCTTGGCGTGGGTTTTCAGGCCCACCACGCCGTAGACCACTTGCGCGCCGGCCTGTTCCAGCTTGTCGGCCCAGTTGATATTGGCTTCCTCGTCGAAGCGCGCCATCAGCTCGACGATGACCGTCACTTCCTTGCCCAGCTTGGCGGCCATGATCAGGGATTCCATCAGGTCCGAATTCATGCCGGTGCGGTAAATCGTCTGCTTGATGGCCACCACTGCCGGGTCATACGCGGCACTGCGGATGAAGTCGATCACGGTCTGGAACGACTGGAACGGGTGGTGCAGCAGGATGTCGTGTTTGGCCAGGGTGGCAAAGATATCGGTGCCGATGGCTTTATGGGCCTGGCCCGGGATGAACGGCGCAAAGCGCAAGGCCGGCTGCTGCACATGGTCGATCATTTCCGACAGGCGCACCAGGTTGACGGGGCCGTTGACCCGGTACAGGCGGCTCTGGTCCAGGTTGAACTGGTCGAGCAGGAATTGCGACAGTTCCTGCGGGCAGTTGCGCGCCACTTCCAGGCGCACCGAGGTGCCGAACTGGCGGCCTACCAGTTCGCCCTTCAGGGCCTGGCGCAGGTTCTTGACTTCGTCCTCGTCGACCCACAGGTCGCTGTCGCGCGTGACGCGGAACTGCGAATAGGCAATCACTTCGCGCCCGGCAAACAGATCCGAGATATGCGCGTGGATCACCGAAGACAGCAAACAGAAGGAGACGCCGTCGGAAATCTCGTCCGGCAGCTTGATCACGCGCGGCAACACGCGCGGCGCCTTGACGATGGCGATCGCCGTGCCGCGGCCAAAGGCATCCTTGCCGCTCAATGAGACGATGAAATTGAGACTCTTGTTGACCACCTGCGGGAACGGGTGGGCCGGGTCGAGGCCGATTGGCGTCAGCAGCGGGCGCACTTCGCGGTCGAAATAATCCTTGACCCAGGCGCGCTGCGCCTCGTTGCGGTCATGGTCGCGCAGCAAATGCACGCCTGCCGCGCGCAGCGCCGGCAGCACGTCGTTATTCAATATCTCGTATTGCTGTTCCACCAGCGCATGGCATTCCTTGTCGATGCGCTGCAGATTGGCCGCCAGGGCAGGGTGGCCGGCCAGGGTGCCGCCGATGCTGCCGGCCGCCAGCAGGCTGGCCACGCGCACTTCAAAGAACTCATCCATGTTACTGCTGACGATGCACAGATAGCGCAAGCGTTCGAGCAGGGGAATATTCGGATCTTCCGCCTGCGCCATCACGCGCCGGTTAAAGGTCAGTTGCGACAATTCCCGGTCAAGCAGGATGCCCGATTTGGTCACTTCCGTGTGCAGTTCAGGTTTCATATTCTTTTAACTTTACAGATAGTTAATTCTAGCCGTATTCGGGCGCGTAGGCGTGGTTGTGACGTGTCAATAGTGTAACGATGAAATATGACGCGCCTGTGACATCGGCTGTCATAAATGGCCGTGCGGCCTGTCATGAAGCGCCCTCAAAAAGCGTGTTTGCGGGGCGTAGGCAAATATTTCAACAATTTCAAGGCATGTCATAAAGCTGTCACATTCGCTTGCTAGACTGCACAGCATTCACCGGGGCATGACGCTCCAACAACCTTGTAATAACCTGAGGACTTGATATGCAAATGAAGCAAATGTTCAAATTTATCGTCGTGGGTGCTTCGGCAGCGATGGCATTTTCTTCCGCTTCCGTCATGGCGGCAGATATGACAGGTGCTGGTGCAACCTTCCCGTACCCGATCTACGCCAAATGGGCCGAGACCTACAAAGCCAATACCGGCAATGGCCTCAACTATCAATCCGTGGGTTCCGGCGCAGGCATCAAGCAAATCAAGGCCAAGACCGTTGACTTCGGCGCGTCCGACATGCCGCTGACGGCAGCAGAACTGGAAGAAGCGGGCCTGATGCAGTTCCCGGCCATCATGGGCGGCGTGGTCACCATCGTCAACCTCGACGGCGTGAAACCTGGCCAGCTGAAAATGACCGGCAAGGTCGTTGCCGATATCTACCTGGGCAAGATCACCAAATGGAGCGCGCCGGAAATCGCCGCACTGAACACCGGCGTCAAGCTGCCGGACACCGAAATCACCGTGGTGCACCGCGCCGACGGTTCGGGCACCTCGTTCCTGTTCACCGATTTCCTGTCGAAAACCAACCCGGAATTCAAATCGAAGATCGGTGCTGGCTCGGCCGTGAAATGGGCCGTGGGCGTGGGCGGCAAGGGTAACGAAGGCGTTGCCGCCAACGTGCAGCGCATCAAGGGCGCAATCGGTTACGTCGAGTGGGCGTATGCCAAGAAAAACAATATGTCGCACACCCAGCTGCAAAACAAGGACGGCAACTTCCTGCAGCCTGACGATGAAAACTTCAAGGCAGCTGCTGCTTCGGCGCCTTGGACCCAGACCCCTGGCTTCGGCGTGGTACTGACCGACCAGGCTGGCAAGAACAGCTGGCCGATCACCGGCGTGTCGTTCATCCTGATGTACAAAGCCCAGGCTGACGCAGCCAAGGGCAAGGAAGTGCTGAAATTCTTCGACTGGGCCTACAAGAACGGTGGCGCCGCTGCGGTTGAACTGGACTACGTGCCGATGCCGGCATCGGTCGTGAAGCTGGTGCAGGAATCGTGGAAAGCCAACCTGAAAGATGCTTCCGGCAAGGCGATCTACTAAGTACATGGCGTCACCATAAGGTCCCTTCCTTGCTTCGCCGCGCCAGCGGCGGGGCAGGGAGTTAGCCAGGACCGCCCGCCACCCTGGCAGGCGGTCCCGGCTAAACGAGTAAAAAACAGTCATCCAGCTGTACCGTCAGTACCACCAAACTTGGTCCCATATGAGCGCACAATCTACCTCTTCCACGATCCCCATGCCAGGCGGCTCCATGACCGACTCCATCAGCCACACAGCCATGATGTCGGTGATGCGCAAACAGCGCATCCAGGACTTCCTGTTCCACAAGGTGACGATGCTGTTCGCCTTTTCGGTGCTGGTGGTGCTGGTCGGCATCATCATTTCCCTGATCCTCGAATCGATACCGGCTTTCAAGACCTTCGGCCTGCACTTTATCGTGTCCGCCGAATGGGACCCGGTCAATGACCAGTACGGCGCCCTGATTCCCATTATCGGCACCCTGGTTACCTCCGTCATCGCCTTGCTGATCGCCTTTCCCGTCAGCTTCGGCATCGCCCTGTTCCTGACCGAGATCTGCCCGGCCTGGCTGCGCCGCCCGCTGGGCACGGCCGTCGAGCTGCTGGCCGGCGTGCCATCGATTATCTACGGCATCTGGGGCCTGTTCGTGTTCGCGCCGCTGTTTGCCGACTACGTGCAGCCGGTGCTGAAAGCCACCTTGGGCAATGTGCCGCTGATCGGCCCGCTGTTCAGCGGCCCGATGATGGGCATCGGCCTGCTGACGGCCGGCCTGGTGCTGGCCATCATGATCATCCCCTTTATCGCTTCGGTGATGCGCGACGTGTTCGAGATCGTGCCGGCCGTGCTGAAAGAATCGGCCTACGGCCTGGGCTGCACGCGCTGGGAAGTGGTGCGCAAGATCGTGCTGCCTTACACCAAGACCGGCGTGGTTGGCGGCGTCATGCTGGGCCTGGGTCGCGCACTGGGCGAGACCATGGCCGTGACCTTCGTGATCGGTAATGCCAACAAGCTGTCGTGGTCGCTGTTTGCCGCCGGTAACAGCATCACTTCCCTGCTGGCCAATGAATTTGGCGAAGCGCAATCGGAACTGCATGTGTCGTCGCTGTTCTCGCTGGCACTGATCCTGTTTGTCATCACCTTTATCGTCCTGTCCGCCGCCAAGCTGATGCTGGCTGGCATGTCCCGCAAAGAAGGCACAAAATGAGCCAAGTTAGCACCCTCGACGTTCCGGCCAAGCCGGCCATGAATCCTGTCTACCGCAAGCGTTTGCTGATGCACCGCATCGGCATCGCCCTGTCGGTCGGCGCCATGGTGCTGGGCCTGACGGTACTGGTATGGATACTGCTCACCCTGATCATCAAGGGTTTCGGCGCGCTGTCGATCGACATGTTCACCAATACCACGCCGGCCCCCGGCAGCGAAGGCGGCGGCCTGATCAATGCCATCGTCGGCAGTGGCCTGATGGTCGGCCTGGCAACCCTGGTCAGCACCCCGATCGGCATCTTTGCCGGCATCTACCTGGCCGAATACGGCGAAGAAAACAAGCTGGCGCAAGTGACGCGTTTCGTCACCGACATCATGCTGTCGGCCCCTTCGATCGTGATCGGCCTGTTCGTATATGCCTTGTATGTGGCGCATGTGAAACATTTCTCGGGTTACGCCGGCGCCATCGCGCTGTCGCTGATCGCCGTGCCGGTGGTGGTGCGCACCACCGACAACATGCTGCGCCTGGTGCCGAACAGCCTGCTCGAAGCCGCGTTTGCCCTCGGCGCGCCGCGCTGGAAGGTCGCCACCCTGGTGCGTCTGCGCGCCGTGAAAGCGGGCGTGATCACCGGCGTGCTGCTGGCCCTGGCCCGTATCGCCGGCGAAACTGCGCCGCTGCTGTTCACGGCCCTGAACAACCAGTTCCAGAGCTTCAACATGAACGCGCCGATGGCCAACCTGCCGTCCGTGATCGCCTCGTTTGCCATGAGCCCGTACGACAACTGGCGCTCGCTGGCCTGGGGTGGCGCATTGTTGATCACCTTTAGCGTATTGGCCCTGAACATCCTGTCGCGTACCGTGTTCAGCCAAAAAGTCCCTAATTAATCCTTGCAGCTCAAAAAGCAAAGCGAAATCATGAATACCCAAATGAATCCTGCCCAAGAACTGGCACCAAAGAAAAAAACCATCGAGATTTCGGGCCTGAACTTTTTCTACGGCAAGACCCAAAGCCTGCACAATGTCAATCTCGACATCCATGAAAAGAAGGTCACGGCCTTTATCGGCCCGTCGGGCTGCGGCAAGTCGACCCTGCTGCGCACCCTGAACCGCATGTATGACCTGTATCCGGGGCAGCGCGCCGAAGGCTCGATCCTGTATCGCGGCCGCAACGTGCTTGACGCCGACCAGGACGTCAACATGCTGCGCGCCAAGGTCGGCATGGTGTTCCAGAAGCCGACGCCGTTCCCGATGTCGGTCTACGACAATATCGCCTTCGGCGTGCGCTTGTATGAAGACCTGTCGAAGGGCGAGATGGACGAACGCGTCGAATGGGCGCTGAAAAAAGCCGCGCTTTGGGGCGAAGTGAAAGACAAGCTGTCCAAGAGCGGCCTGTCGCTGTCGGGCGGCCAGCAGCAGCGCCTGTGCATCGCGCGCGGCGTGGCGGTGAAACCGGACGTGCTGCTGTTGGATGAGCCAACCTCGGCGCTGGACCCGATTTCGACCGCGAAAGTGGAAGAGTTGATCAGCGAACTGAAACAGGACTACACGATCGCCATCGTGACGCACAATATGCAGCAGGCGGCGCGCTGCTCCGACTACACGGCCTATATGTACCTGGGCGAACTGGTGGAATTCGGCGAGACCGACCAGATCTTCATGAATCCGGCGCGCAAGGAAACCCAGGATTACATTACCGGCCGCTTCGGCTGATCCGCCCCGCAAGCGGCCCCCATTACTGAATACGGAGACAGACAGCATGCTAGGCGAACACTCATCCAAACAATACGACAACGAACTCGAAGCGATCCGCTCGAAAGTGCTCCTGATGGGCGGCATCGTTGAAACCCAGTTCCTCGATGCGATGACCTGCTTTCGCATCGGCAACCCGGAGCGCGCCGACCGCGTGATGCGCGAAGACGACGTTGTCAACCAGCTCGAAGTGTCGCTCGACGACGCCTGCAGCCACCTGATCGTGCGCCGCCAGCCTACCGCCAACGATTTGCGCACCATCATGGCCACCATCAAGATCATTACCGATCTCGAACGCGTGGGTGACGAAGCGACAAAAATCGCCCGCGTGGCAAAGAATCTGCACCAGCGCGGCAACGGCGTCGTCAACCATTATGAAATGGTGCGCGGCATTGCCAACACGGCCACCGACATGCTGCACGACGCGCTTGACGCGTTTGCGCGCAACGATGGCCAGCAGGCGCTGGCCCTGATTGCCCAGGACGCCATCATCGATCATGAATTTCGCTCTATCATGCGCAACCTGATTACGTTTATGATGGAAGACCCGCGCACGATCTCGGCGGCGCTCGACACCCTGTGGGTGGCCAAGGCCATCGAACGGATCGGCGACCATGCGAAAAACATCGCCGAGTACGTGATTTACGTGGTGGACGGCAAGGATATCCGCCACACCAAATCGTCTGCCCCTGCCATTTCCGAGGAGCTCCCTGAGTAAGATTTATGGCATCTGATAAAACCACGGTATTGATTGTTGAAGATGAGCCGGCCATCGTTGAACTGGTGACCTATTCGCTGCGCGAGTCCGGCTGGAATTGCTGTTCTGTACAAAATGTCGCCGATGCCTGGGAATTCATCCAGCACCGCACCCCGCATTTGATCCTGCTCGACTGGATGTTGCCGGACCAGACCGGGCTGCGCCTGCTGTCGCGCATCCGCGCCGACCGCAACTTTGCCGCCATCCCGGTGATCATGCTGACGGCCAAGAGCATGGAAGAGGACAAGCTGGCCGGCCTCAACAGCGGCGCCGACGATTACGTCACCAAGCCGTTTTCGCCGCGCGAGCTGCTGGCGCGCGCCAAGGCTCTCTTGCGGCGCAAGAGCCCGGAACACGCGCAGGCGCCCATGCGCGCCGGCAACGTGGCGCTGGACCCGGTCAGCTGCACCGTGATGATGGATGAACAGAAGATCGATATCGGCCATGCCGAATACAAGCTGCTGAAATTCCTGCTGGCCCACCCCGAGCGCGTGTTTTCGCGCAGCCAGCTGCTCGACAAGGTGTGGGGCGACCATGTGGTGATCGAGGAACGCACGGTCGACGTCCACGTATTGCGCTTGCGCAAAGCCTTGAAGGAGGCCGAAAGCCTGATCAAGACGGTGCGCAGCGTTGGCTACATGTTGTCTGAAAAATAAAGCCTGCCTCATATGAATCCGAAATTGCTGTTCTGGGTGCCCGCCGCACTGCGCATGGCGCTCTCGCTGGTGGGTGTGGCGGTGGTGTGGTATCTGTTTGGCGCCATCTATGCGCTGGGCATCGCTTTTGCGCTGATGACGATGATGGTGTTCGTGCAACTGTCGTATCTGTTCCAGCTCAGTAACTGGCTGGACAACCCCGAAAGCGCCAGGCTGCCCGATGGCTGGGGCGCCTGGACCAGCATTTTCGCGCGCCTGTACCGCATGCGCCGCGACGACGAAAAAAACCAGGCCGAGCTGACCGAATGGCTGGCGCGTTTTCGCCAGGCCATGCATCTGTTGCCGGACGGCGTGGTGATCATGGACGACGTGCTGTTCCTCGAATGGTGCAACCCGGCCGCCGAGAAACACCTGGGCCTGACGCACGAGCGCGACAAGGGCATGCGCGTGACCAACCTGATCCGCAGCCCCGAGTTCATGGATTACATCATCCTGGGCCGCTACGACCAGCCTTTGACGATCACCTTCCGCAACCGCAAGCTGATCGTGCAGATCATCCCGTTTGAAAACCGCCGCCAGATTCTGGTGACGCACGACGTGACGGAAACCGAGCGCCTCGAACGCATGCGGCGCGACTTCATCGCCAATGCCTCGCACGAACTGCGCACGCCGCTGACCGTGATCGTGGGTTTTCTGGAAATTGCCACCGAACTGGACCTCGACGCCACCACGCGCGCCGCCCATATCAAGCTGATGACCGAGCAGGGCCACCGCATGCAGCACCTGATCGAGGACATGCTGACGTTGTCGCGCCTGGAATCGGTCGACTATCCGCTGCGGCCCGAAGCGGTGGACGTGAAGAAACTGATGCAGCAGGTGGCGCGCGACGCCAGGGCTTTGTCGGGTGGCAAGCATGACATCAAGCTCGAATACAAGGGTCCTGACGTACTGGGCAGTTACGACGAGCTGTACAGCGCCTTCGGCAACCTGGCCTCGAACGCCGTGCGCTATACGCCAGCGGGCGGCAGCATCACCTTGCGCTGGCAGGATGGCCCGGCCGGCCCGCAATTCATCGCGCAAGATACCGGCATCGGCATCAGCCAGGAGCATATTTCGCGCCTGACCGAGCGTTTCTACCGCGTCGACAAGAGCCGCTCGCGCGAAACGCAAGGCACGGGCCTGGGCCTGGCCATCGTCAAGCATGTGCTGCTGCGCCACGGCGGCACGCTGGCGATCCAGTCCGACACCGACAAGGGCAGCAGCTTTATCGTCAGCATGCCAAAATCGGTCGTCAGTCCGGTGCAGGGCGAATTGCTGGTCAAGTAAGCGCGCAACCACCGCGCCCCGTGCAATGCGGGGAAAGTCGTTACAATCAGTACATGACTTTATCCAACGTTTCCTTTCGCCACGCCAGTGCGCAGCAGCTGGCGCAAGCCTTGACGGCAGCGCGCCGGCATACGCTGGCGCTGTTCGACTGCTATGCCGAGGCCGGCTACGACCTCGTTTCCCGCGTGCCGCAAGCACCTGAAATCACGCCGCCGCTGTGGCAACTGGGCAATATCGCCTGGTTTGCGGAATGGTTCATCCTGCGCGAAGCGCCTTCCAGCCACCCGGCCGACGCCGTCTACAACGGCTTGCTGACCCGTGGCGACGACCTGTTCGACGCCAACATGGTGGCGCATCGCGCACGCTGGAACCTGGAGCTGCCGGGTACTGGCGCGGTCAGGATGTATGCCCATGAAGTGCTGGACCGTGTGCTCGACAAACTGTCGCGCGTGGCCAATCTCGACAGCACCTTGTATCCGTACCGCCTGGCGCTGGCGCATGAAGACCAGTGCGGCGAAGCCATGCTGGCCGGCTTGCAGTGGCTGGGTGTGGCCGCGCCCGCTATCGTGCCGGCAAGCGGCGCCATGCCGTCGAACGTTGGCGAGATCGCCTTTCCAGGCGGTACCATCGAACTGGGTTCCAGGCGCGGTGCCGGCTTCGCGTTTGACAACGAATGCCCGCCGCAAACCTGTTACGTGCCGCCGTTTGTCATCGACAGCGCGCCCGTGACGAACGCCCGGTTTGCCGAGTTCGTCGCTGACGGCGGCTACCAGAATCGTCAGTTCTGGAGCGCGGCCGGCAGCGCCTGGCTGATGCGCCAGGAGCGTTCTTCCCCTTTGTACTGGCAACGCGAGGCGATGCAGTGGCGCACGCGGCGTTTCGGCAAGCCGGCCATGCTGGCGCCACAGGAAGCCGTGCGCCATGTCAATCTGTACGAGGCGCAAGCGTATTGCGCCTGGATCGGGCGCCGCCTGGCGACCGAGGCCGAATGGGAGTATGCTGCGGCGTCCGGCCATCCGCTGTTTCGCTGGGGCCAGGTGTGGGAATGGACGGCGACGCCGTTCGAGCCGTATCCGGGTTTCGTGCCCGATGCCTGGCGCGAATATTCGGCGCCGTACTTCATGCACCACCAGGTATTGCGCGGCGCCTCGTTTGCCACGCCGCTGCGGCTGGTCTCGCCGCGCATGCGCGCCTTCCAGGCGCCGGAACGCGGCGCTGGTTTTACCGGCCTGCGCACCTGCTCCTGGTAAAGATCGCGCCAGGACACCATCACACAGGATTTCCCTTGAGTATAGATAACACCGCACAATTTGTTCCCAAGCGCATCACGCCCACGCCAGAACAGCTGGCGATCCAGACGGCGCAAAAGAAAGTCGTGCTGATCGACGCCAACGCGGGCGCCGCCAAAACCACCACCCTGGCGCTGCGCCTGGCCGAAGCGCTGCACCGGGGCCGCCCGCCCGAACGCATGCTGGCGCTGGTATTTACGGAAGCGGCACGCGTGGCCCTGCGCCAGCGCCTGCTCGATATCGGCGTGCCGCTTGGCGTTCTCAAGCGGTTGACCATCGACACCTTTGACGCGTTTGCCGCCCAGGTGCTGCGCCAGCTCGAGGGCGTGCAAATGGCCTTCATGCGCAGCGACGAAGAACTGCGGCCCATCGCCTGGGAGGCACTGGAAGTGGTGTCCGAGAAATATGCCCACCGCTATCCGCTGGAAATCAATACCACCAATGCGGCCATTGCCGAGTTCCTGAAACTGCAGCTGCGCACCAAGGCCAGGCTGGATTTTCAAGCGCCCGATTTTGACAGCAATACGCTGGAAGACAATCTTGAACTACTGGGCATGTCGCGCACGCATTATCTGTGGCTGCGCGAATACGAAGCCTTGCGCGGAGCCGATACGGGCGAGATCCAGTTCCGCGCGCCGTTCGACGCCACCTACGACCTGGTGCGCATGCTGGGCGACGACGAGCCGCTGTGCCAGCAATTGCCTGCCTATCAAATTATCGTTGCCGATGAACTGCACGACCTGAACGAAGCGTCATTTCGCCTCTTGACCATGCTGATACGGCGCGGCAATGCGTTTTTCTGCGGCGCCGGCGACAAGGACCAGGTGATTTATACCTGGTCGGGTGCCGACCACCGCTTCCTGCGCCAGCGTTTCGACCAGGAATTTCCCGCCTTGCAGCGCATGCCGCTGACGGCCTCCTACCGCTACGGCACGCAACTGGCCCAGGCCGTGGGAGCGCTGAAGAACAAGCCCAGCGTGTCGGCGCTGAGCCGCAGCACGCCGGTTGAGGTGCTGCATTACGACCATACCCAGCCGCAAGCGTGCAGCGCCCAGCTGATCGCCGCGCTCGAGCATGCGCATGCCGGCACCACTGCGATTTTGCTGCGCGACCGCGACCAGGCGATCCGTGTGGAAACGGCGCTGTTCCAGAACGGCATCGCCTATGACCTGGTCGACATGCACAGCTACCTGCTTGCCCAGGAAGTGCTGATGCTGCGCGGCATGGTCGCGATTGCCCGCCAGGATTTGCACGCAATCAAGAGCGGCCCGCGCCGTGGCGAGATCCTCGAAGCGCTGGTGGCGTTCGCGGAAATCCCGTTTACGCGCGCCGAACTGCAGCAAGCCAAGGCCGACGTGGCCAACTACCCGGAACTGCTGGAAGGTTTTTTGACCAACCAGCTGGCCAAGTCCGTCAACCAGGACAAGGCGGCCCTGACCCTGGCCGCCGTCGAGTACCTGCGCGCGCAGCCCGCCGACGCGCCGGCCGGGCCCGCCTTGCAGCATGTGTTTGCCATGCTGCAGCTGGAGCAGACGGCGCGCCGCATCTATGTCGACCCGACCCAGGCGCGCGTGGTGGCGCGCTCGCTGCACGGCTTTATTGCCGTCTGCACCGAAGCCGGTGTAGCCCTTGGCGGCTTTGCCGGCTGGCTCGGTGAAATGGAAGAGGCCGTGACGGTATCGACCGGCAAGGCCAAACTGGTGATTGCCTGCATCGACCAGATCAAGGGCCTGGAATACAACCACGTGATCCTGCCGTATCTGGCGGTCGATGAATTCCCGCGCAGCAAGTCCGATCCGCTGGAAGAAGAAAACCGTTTTTACGTGGCCGCCACCCGCGCGCGCGACCGCCTGACGATATTGACGCCGCAAGACCCTGCGTATCAAAGCCGCTATATCGCCGTGCTGCCGCCTGGCAAGGCCAACCGCTGATTGTTGCTGTGCCTGCATAAATCATTTGCCGCACCACCGCTGTTTGCGCGGCAGCATACGGCGCATACTTGTTGGCTGTAATTCACAGCAAACAAGGAGCAAGCCATGAAAGTATTTCTGACAGGTGCGGCAGGTTTTATCGGCAGTTCCATCGCAAAAGGGCTGGTCGCCGCCGGCCACAGTGTGACCGGCCTGGTGCGCAAACCGGAGCAAATAGCCGAGCTGGCCGGCATCGGCGTACACGGCGTGCTCGGTAGCCTGAACGACCGCGAACTGATCATTGAACAGGCGAGGGCGGCCGACGCCGTCATCAATGCCGCCAGCAGCGACCATCGCGGCGCGGTGGAGGCCATTATCGAAGCGCTGGCCGGCAGCAACAAACCCTATCTGCACACCAGCGGCTCGTCCATCGTTGGCGACGCCTCGGGCGGCGAGGGCAGCGAACACATTTATTACGAAGACAAGCTGCCGGCGCCCACCGCCGACAAGGCGGCCCGCGTCGCCATCGACGACCTGGTATTGGCCAGCGCAAAGCAAGGCGTGCGCGCCAGCGTACTGTGCAATACCCTGATCTACGGCCACGGCGCCTTGCCGCGCGACAGCGTGCAGCTGCCGCGTTTGCTCAAGCAGGCACGCAAGAGCGGCATCGTGCGCCACGTGGGGCCGGGCCGCAACATCTGGTCCAACGTGCATATCGACGACGTGGTGGCGCTGTATCTGCTGGCGCTGGAAAAGTCGCCGGCTGGCAGCTTTTACTTTGTCGAGACCGGCGAAGCGGCGTTTCGCGACATGACGGCAGCAATCGCCGAGGCAATGGGACTGGGGGCGGCGCAGGACTGGCCATTGGCCGACGCCATCGCCGAATGGGGCTATGAAATGGCCTCGTATGGCCTCGGTTCGAACAGCCGCGTACGTGGCGAACGGGCGCGCGCCTTGGGCTGGCACCCAGGTGGCCCGGCCGTGCTGGACTGGATCAAGCACGATATGTTGCAGCCGCCGCATTGATACAGGTCAGAAAGCGAGCGCTATGTGTGCTGGCGAACGGTGCACGCGGGCCATAGCGGTTATGATGGTCTCGCTTCGGTTGAGGCGCACTGCCGTGAAGTTGGCGGCATGTTCGATCTTCCAGCAGGTCAGCCGGTCGCCTCAAGGATCGGCACCAGTTTCCAGCGCGTGGAGTTTGTGATCAAACGCCACGCGCGACACCGCTCGCGGTACATTTTTTCTCCGGCGTTAGTTTGGTAATGACCCCTTCAGGGCCGGCTCAGCCGGCCTTTTTTTTCGTCTTCTCCGCCATTCACCGATACCCGTGCGCCATTCGCCGAACAGGCGTTTCCTTTTTGCGTGCCAGCGCGTATCTTTACGATCAACCAACAACCGGGGGGTCTCGTGAAACATGAACAAGCTTATTGGCGCCGTACCCAGCTGCTGTGGGGCGTGCTGCTGATCGTGGTCGGCGCCGTCTTCCTGCTCGACCGGCTCGACATCATCTACCTGCGCGACTATCGCCAGCTATGGCACTATTGGCCGGTAATCATGGTGCTTTTCGGCATCAACAAACTGGTGGCGCCGGTCTCGGCCAAGCAGGTTCTGAGCGGGCTGTGGCTGATTTTTTTCGCTGCCTGGTGGTATGTGTCGTACGAGGAACTGTGGAACCTGAGTTTCTACAGCAGCTGGCCCGCCTTGCTGATCGCCTGGGGCGTGGGGCTGGTGCTCGAACCACTGCTGAACAAACACTTCATGGCTTACCGGGAGTCAGAGCATGAAAAATAACACGCCACTCAATTCGCCATCGCAGATCATCTTGGGCGTGCTGGTGATCGGCCTGGGGCTGGTATTCCTGCTCGATAACCTCGGTTTTATCAGCGTGCGCTATACCTTCCGTTTCTGGCCAACCATTCTGATCATCTTCGGCCTGCTGAAGATCTCGCAAAGCCGCACCCGTTCCGGCTATGTACTGGGCGGCGTGCTGGTCTTGCTGGGCGTGACCTGGACTTTCCGCGCCATGGGTCTGTTTTATGTCAGCTGGAACATGCTGTGGCCGCTGGTTATTATCGGCATCGGTATTGCCGTCGTGACCAAGTCGCTGCCTGGTGGCCGTCAACGCCAGCGCCAACGCCGTTTCAACCGGGCCGAACCGGTCCAGCCGGTGCCACCGGCGGCCGCACCGATGGCTGGCATGAGTGCCGCGAGCGGCATCAACCTCGATAAAGATACGGCCGCTTCCGGGCACGACGATGACAGCATCATCGAAGTGTCGGCCATACTCGGTGGTTTCGTGCGGCGTGTGTCGTCGCAGCGTTTTCGTGGCGGCGACATCAATGTGATCATGGCCGGCTGCGAAATCGACCTGCGCCAGGCCTCGATCGACGGCGAAGCCGTGCTCAATGTGTTTGCCCTGTGCGGCGGCATCACCATCAAGGTACCGCCCGACTGGAGCGTGATCCTGCAAGGCACGCCCATCCTCGGTGGCTTTGAAGAAAAAACCATCGTGCCGCCGCACCAGCACAAGCGCCTGTATGTGAGTGGCTACGCCATTATGGGCGGCCTGGAAATCCGCAACTAGGCCCGGCATCCGGATGAGTGCAGCCCTGTCGAGACGGCGCGTCGCCGTGGTGGCTTTCCTGGTCTGCCTGGCGCTGGGCCTGGCGCTGGCGTTCGTGCTGTCGCGCTCGGCGCCGGTGCGCTGGCTCAACGCCGTGCTGCTGGTGGTGCCGGCCACCCTGGTGTACGCCATCGGCACGGGGTTTTCCACTTTTTACCTGTGCCGCGCCTATCCGCTCAATCGCCGCCACCCTGGGGCCATCCTCGGCGTAATGCTGGTGGCGGCTCTGTTTGCGGGCTTGCTGTGGGCGACCTTGCTGCAATTCATCAATAGCCTCAGCCTGCTGATCGAACTGCCATGGCTGGGCGTGCCACTGAGCCAGAATCTGGTGGTGCTGTTTTTTGGCCTCGGCGTGCTGCTGTACTGCCTGGCTGGCGCCGTGCATTATCTGCTGCTTGAATTCGTGCGCGCCAGGACTGCCGAGCAGCGCGGGCTGGAAGCGCGGCTGTCGGCGCAGCAAGCCCAGCTGCGCATGCTGCGCACGCAGATCGATCCACACTTCCTGTTCAACAGCTTGAATTCGATCAGTGCGCTGACCTCGATCGATCCGGCGGGCGCCCGCACCATGACGGTGGAGCTGGCCAGCTTTTTCCGGCAAAGCCTGAGCCTGGAAGCGCACAAGCACATCAGCGTGGCGCAGGAGCTGGTGCAGATCCGCCATTTCCTGGCAATCGAGCAAGTGCGCTTCGGCCAGCGCCTGCAGGTGGAAGAAACCATCGACGAGGCAGCGCTGGACTGTTTGTTGCCGCCCATGCTGATACAGCCGCTGGTGGAAAATGCCGTCAAGCATGGTATCTGCGGCCTGACCGAGGGAGGCGTGATCGCGATCACCGTGCGGCGCACGGGCAGCCTGCTGCGGATACAGGTGAATAATCCGGTCGACCAGGAGCAACTGTCGCCGCGCGGCAATGGTGTCGGGCTCGACAACGTGCGCCAGCGCCTGCTGGGCGCCTACGGCCACGAAGCCAGTGTGCACTGGGCGCGCCAGGACGGCGGTTTTGAGGTGAGCATATCCATGCCGGCACAGACCGGTGCCACAGAGGAGGAATAATGCAAGGCAAGATGCGGGTAGCCATCGTCGACGATGAAATGCTGGCGCGCGCCGTGTTGCGCGAATACCTGGCGCGCCATGACGATATCGAGATCGTGGCCGAATGCGCCAATGGCTTTGAAGTCGTGAAGGCCATCGCCGAACTGGCGCCGGAGCTGGTGTTTCTCGACATACAGATGCCGCGCCTGGACGGCTTCGAAGTGGCCGAGCTGATCGGCGCGAAAACCCGGCTGGTGTTTGTCACCGCCTACGACCAGTACGCGCTGAAGGCCTTCGAATGCCATGCCCTTGATTATTTGCTGAAACCGTACAGCGAGCAGCGCTTCGAACAGGCGCTGGCCCATGCGCGCGCACATCGCATGCCGGCTGCTGCCTTGCAAACGGTGGTGCACCAGGCCGCCACGCGCGCCGCGCCCCTGTCGCGCGTGTTGATACGCGATGGCGCCACGGTACATGTGATACCGGTGGCCAGCATCGCTTATGTCGAAGCGCAGGACGACTACGTCAGCATCTGCGCCGATGGCAGATGCTGGCTGAAAAGCCAGCGCCTGAGCGAGCTGGAAGCCCAGCTCGACCCGGAAAAGTTTATGCGCGTGCACAGGTCGTATCTGCTCAATATCGATGGCATCAGCCGCATCGAACCGGCCACGAGAGACAGCCATGTGGCGATCCTGCGCGACGGCACGCGCATTCCCGTGAGTAAGTCAGGCTATCAAAAACTCAGGCTGCTGGTCGGTTGAGCTTGTCTGTCAGCTGAACGTCCCACCAGGTGGGCAGCAACTGGCGTACTTCGGGCCGCGCAAAGCGGTCGTCGATCAGGTAGACCACGCCCTTGTCGGTTTGCGTGCGAATCACGCGGCCGGCCGCCTGCACCACCTTTTGCATGCCGGGATACAGATACGTGTAATCGTAGCCGGCGCCAAAGATGTCGCCCATGCGCTGGCGTATCTGTTCGTTGACCGGGTTGATCTGCGGCAGGCCCAGGGTGGCGATAAAGGCGCCGATCAGGCGCGCGCCGGGCAAGTCGATGCCTTCGCCAAAGGCGCCGCCGAGCACGGCAAAGCCGATGCCGCGTGTTTCCAGACCGAAGCGGCCCAGGAACTGCGTGCGCGCCGCGTCGTCCATGCGGCGCGGTTGCTGCCAGATGGGAACTTGGGGAAAGTGCTGAGCAAACAGGGTGGCGGTTTTTTCCATGTAGTCGAAGCTGCTGAAAAACGCCAGGTAGTTGCCCGGTGCTGCCGCATATTGCGTGGCCATCAGCTGGACGATGGGCAACAGGGATGCGGCGCGGTGCTGGTAGCGCGTGGAAATATTGTCGGCCACGCGCACGGCCAGCTGCTCGGCCAGGAACGGCGACTCGACGTCGACCCAGGCCGTGCCGGGCGGCATGCCGAGCGTATCGTTGTAGTAATTCCAGGGGCTCAAGGTAGCGGAAAACAGTGCCGTGCTGTGGCTGGCCTCGAAGCGCGGCTTGAGGAAGGGCGCCGGCACGATATTGCGGATGCAGATGGTCGAGCCAGTCGCCGTCTTGCTCACATCGAACAGGGAATGGTCGCCAAAGCTTTCTGCCAGACGGTTGATCAGCAGCACGTCGAAATAAAAGCGCTGCAAGTCTTCGTCCAGCGAGGCCGCATGCTCGGCCATATGGTCGCCGATGGCGGTGGCTAAGCCCTGCAGCGCGCCGAAGAATTTTTCCGGCAAGGCGGCATGCACCAGGTAGTCGTCGGTTTGCTCCTTGAACAGGGCGTTCCACTGGCGGTTGAGCCGGTCCAGCGGCTTTTTCAAGGGCTCGGGCGCGAACTTGCGCAGGCCTTTCAGCTGGATGTGTTCGAGTTCGGCAGTGTACATGCCGCGCGCGCGCGACACCATATTGTGCGCTTCGTCGACCAGCACATTGACCTTCCAGTCGTGCGCCAGGGTCATGCCGTACAGCATGGCGCTGAGGTCGAAATAATAGTTGTAGTCGCCGATCACGACATCGCTCCAGCGCGCCAGTTCCATGCCCAGGTAGTAGGGGCACACGCCTTGCTGCAGGGCGATGGCGCGCACCGCTTCCTTGTCGAGTATCAGGCCGCTGGCCAGCGCCACTTCGCGCGCCAGCGGCAGCCGGTCGTAGAAGCCGCGCGCCAATGGGCACGAGTCGCCATGGCAGGCCTTGTCCGGATGCTCGCAGGCGCTGGTTTTCGCGCTCAGCTCCAGCACCCGCAGCGGCAGCAACGGCGCGCTGTTTTTCAGGATGGCGCAGGCGTCGAGCGCCATCTGCCGGCCCGGCACCTTGGCGGCCAGGAAAAACAGCTTGTCGAGGCCATGCGCTGCCGTGGCTTTCAGCATCGGAAACAGGCTGCCGACGGTCTTGCCGATGCCGGTCGGCGCTTGCGCCAGCAGGCAGCAGCCGCGGTTGCTGGCCTTGTACATGGCTTCGGCCAGCTGGCGCTGGCCCGGGCGAAAGCCGGCATGGGGAAACGCCATCGCCGTCAGTTGCCGGTCGCGGCTGTCGCGGTGCGCCAGTTCCTGCTCGGCCCACTCCAGGAACAAGGTGCAATGCTGCTCGAAGAAGAGGCGCAGCGCTTCGCTGGTGCACTCTTCATGCAAAATGGTTTCCTTCTGGCTGGCAATATCGAAATACACCAGCGCCACGCGCAGCATCGGCAGGTTCAGTTGCTGACACAGCAAATGGCCATAGATGCGCGCCTGCGCCCAGTGCAGCTGCCGGTGGTTGGCCGGCATGATGGAAAGGTCGCCGCGGTAGGTCTTGATTTCTTCCAGCTGGCGCCGGGCCGGATCGTAGCCGTCGGCGCGGCCGCGCACATGCAGCGGACCGAAGTCGCCGGCCAGGCTGATTTCACGCTGGTAATCGTCGTCGCGCCGCCCTGTGACGGTGGCGTGGCCGGCGATGCCTTCCTGCGCCGTGGGCGAGGGCGTAAAGCGCAGGTCCAGGTCGCCCACCTTGGCGGTAAACTCGCACAGCGCGCGTACGGCAATGGTGTATTTTTTCACGCCGCCACCGCCTGCGACCATTGCAGATAGCACACGGAAACCGGCATCGCATGCTGGGCGCAATAAGCGATCCAGCGCTGCTGGTTGTCCTGCAGGCGGTCGCCCGGTCCCTTTACTTCGATCATGCGGTAGCGCTGTTCGGCCGGCCAGAACTGGATCAGGTCGGGAAAGCCCGTGCGGTTGCTTTTAATGTCGAGCAAGATGCGTTCAAACGCCTTTTTCAGGTGCGCGGCCGGAATGCAGGCCAGCGCCAGTTCCAGCAGCTCGCCATCAAACACCTGCCAGCTGACGAATGGCGACACGATGCCGTGCTTGGCGTCGTATGTGGCGCGCATGCTGGCGCGGTAGTCGCCATTGTCGAGCTGCCCCAGGCAGGCCGTAAAGTCGTCGAGGCGGCGCGCATGGAAGTCGGCGCTGTGCAGGTCGGCCGGGCCACGGTGGAACGGGTGGAAAAAGGCGCCCGGTATCGCCTTGAAAATGGCATGCCAGCAAAGCAGGCCAAACAGGGAATTGATCAGCGTGTTTTCCACGTAATAGACCGGCGCGTCGTCCTGCATCAGGTGCTGCTGCACCACGCCTTCCACATGGCAGCTTTCTTGCGGGAAGGGCAGCAGCAGATCGATGCGCTCGACCGGCGCCGCTGGCGTGGCCGCCTGTTTCGCGTGGCCCAGTTTGCGCCGCAAGCGGGGCGCCATGCGCAGCAGCAACTGGCGCTCGGCTTCGCTTTCCGGCGCCTGCAGGGCGATCGTCAGGCGCTCGTAGGCGGCGCCCGGCTGTTCATCTTTTTCCAGTACGCGTATGGCCCGTCCGCGCGCGCCCGGATAGCGGCAATCGGCATAGGCGCGGTAGGCGGCGGGCCAGTCCTGCGATTTTTCCAGCTGCTGGGCGATCTGGAATTGCAGCTTGTCGCGGCGGCTGGCCAGCCAGGCGTTGCCGGGGTCACAGGCCAGCGCGGCCAGTTCCTGCAGCACTTCGTCGGCAGGTGCGGGCGCAGCCTCGTCGTTGAAGCGCTCGCGGCACTGGTGCAGTACTTCATAGTGGGCAATATCCTGGCGCGTGCGAAAGCCACGCGAAGCGAGTGAAAACTCGACTTTTTCATATTGATACACGCCCAGGTCGGACAGCACGAATTCCGACCAGTCCTGGTGATAATTGCCGAAGTAAATCAGGCGCAGCCGGTCGCACAGGGGCTGGTTGCAGATGCTGTAGAGCACATCGTTCGAGGCCGGATACCAGGCGGAAAACGGCTGTTCGCCGGCATGCTGCTCGCGCAGTGCTGCCAGCTGTTCCGTCTTGCGCGCGGTTTTCAAGGGCCCGGCCATGCAGAACACCTGCTGCAGTTCGGGTTTCAGCAGCAGCTCGAACAGGGTGTCGATATCGATGGCCGGGTCCGCCACCACCCAGCCGGCGGCCAGCAGGGGCAGGGCGGCTGCGCGCGTGTCGCCGATCTCGGCATAGTTGAGCTTGCTGGCGCGAAACAGACAACCCTTGCGCATCACCAGCCGCACGAACAGCGCGCGCGATGCTTGCGGCAGGGGCGCGAACTGCGCGATGAACTGCGTTTCTTCCTCGCTCAGCAGATCGGCATAGCGCTCGCTGATCCAGTTCAGCACGCCCTGGAAGTTTTCCAGATAGTACAAGGGATTGTCCAGGACTCTCAACATGGTGGGGCAGGCAGGCTCTTTGATGTTACTTAGATATGGTTTTACTGTGTTTATATACAGTTTAAACCCTGGCGGCCTGCTTGCCCAGCGTTTTCCGTACCGCGCAGCACCGGCGTTGCGCCAGTCATTATAAATAATCAAAAATGTTTACTTATTGTCGGGAGGGCCGTATATTCTGGCGTATGAAAAATGCTATCCTGATCACCGCCGCCTGCATGCTGGCCCTGCTGTCGACCATCGGCGCGTCCTTGCCGTATCCAATATTGCCGCCGCTGTTCGCCGCCGAAGCACCGAACGCCTTCAACAACTTCATGGGCCTGCCGTCCAAGCTGCTGTTCGGCCTGGCGCTGACCATCAATCCGCTGGGCCTGCTGATCGGTTCAGCTTTGCTGGGGCCGCTGTCGGACCGCTATGGCCGCCGCCCCCTGCTGATGCGCACCGCTGTCGGCGCCGCCATCGGCCATGCGATCACGGCCTGGGCTCTGGTGATCCAGTCCTATCCGTTGTTTATCGTCGCGCGCTTTATTACCGGCCTGCTCGAAGGCAATGGCGCCGTGGCGCGCGCCATGCTGGCCGACCAGTTGCAAGGGCCGCTGCGCCTGCGCGCCATGTCGTGGCTGAACGGCGCCTTTTATCTGGGCTGGCTGGTGGGGCCGATCCTGGCCGGCGCCACCTTGGTGTGGGGCGTGACGGTACCGTTCTGGATTGCCGCCGGCGCACTGATGCTGGTGGCCGTGCTGGTGGCCATCGGCTTGCCGCGCGAAACGCCGTCGCTGCTGACCACCTCATGGTGGCAGGTGGCGCGCGACCGCCATTCGCTCAACCTGCTGCGCCACGAGGAATTGCGCACGCTGTTCATCGTGCAACTGGCATTGACTTGCGGCGTGGCCAGTTTCTATGAGTTTTATCCGCTGTGGCTGGTCGAGACGGCCCACTACAACGCGCAGGCGATTGCCTGGGTCAATGTGGGCCTGTGCGGCACCATGACGATTACTTCGCTGCTGGCGGGCGGACCCAGCCGCCATGCGCCCTTGCAGCGCGCAGGCTGGTATGGCTGCGGTATCGCGCTGGCCATCCTGGTACTGGCAGTCGGCAATATCTGGGTCGGCATAGCCGCCATCGTCCTGTTCGGCATCCCGAACGCGCTGTACAACACGGTGGTCCAGGGCTGGTGCGCCGAGCGCTTCAGCGCCCACGGCCAGGGCGCCGTGATGGGCTTGCTGTCGACCACCTTCTGCATCGCCAATATCGTCGTTGCGCTGGGCGGCTCGCTGCTGATCCTGATCGACACGCGGCTGGTGCTGATCGTAGGCGCCCTGTGCGCGGCCTGGTCGGCCTGGCGCATGAACCGCTGGCGCCGTCACCTAAATGCCACCGATGCGCCGCAGCTGAAGGCGGCCGCATGAGTGTCACCGTGGCTACCTCGGAGCAGACGCTGTTCCTGCTGAAAATGCGCGGCCCGCAGACGGCGCAGCAACTGGCGGCCTTGCTCGATATCACCTCGATGGGGGCGCGGCGCCAGCTCGAAGCGGCGCATGGCAAGGGCCTGGTGGCGTTCGAGGACGTGGCCGACAAGGTGGGCCGGCCGTCGCGGCGCTGGTCGCTGACGGACGCCGGCCATGCGCGCTTTCCCGACCGCCACGCCGACCTGACCCTGGAACTGATCACCCAGGTGCAACAGCTGTTCGGCGACGAAGGCATGGACAAGCTGATCGCCGCGCGTGAAGCGAGTAGCGAGGCGGCGTATCGCGCGTTAATCGATGACGCCGCGCAGTTGTCGGACCGCGTGGCCAGCCTGGCCGTCGCCCGCGATGGCGAAGGCTATATGGCCGATGCCGAACCGCAGCCGGACGGCAGCGTGCTGCTGGTGGAAAACCATTGCCCGATCTGCGCGGCGGCGACGTCGTGCCAGAAATTCTGCCGCTCGGAACTAGCGGTCTTCCAGCGCGTGCTCGGCGACGATTGCACGGTGGAGCGCAGCGAGTATCTGCTGGAGGGGGGAAGAAGGTGTGTGTACCGCATAACCCCGGTAAGGGTGGCGTAGGTCGGATTAGCGCTTGCGCGTAATCCGACAACACCACGGTCATGGTCAACGATGTTGTCGGATTACGCGGCTTCGCCGCTAATCCGACCTACGCTTATTTCTTTGCTGCCTTGGCCGCTTTCGGCGCCACTTTTTCAGCCGCTTCCTGTACGCCTGCCGTTGCCTTGTCCGACGCCTGCGCTACCTGCGCCGAGGCCTTGGCGATCTGTTCTTCCACGGTTTTCACGGCCTGTTTGGTGGCCTTGGTGACTTGCTCGTAGCCGAGAAAGGCGTTGTCGATGGCGGCCTTGACGATGGCGACGGCGTTTTCCGAGCCGGGCGGCACGTTTTTCGTCACGTCGTAGATCAGTGCGCTCAGATTGCTTTTCGCTTCGGCCACGTGGGCTTCGGCGGCGGTGGTGAACTCGGTGTGGATATCCTTGATGATGTCATCGAGCTGCTGCTTGTAGGCCTTGGCGCCTGCCACACCCGGTTGCAGCTGTGCGGCGGCGGCTGCCATGGCCGCTTTCGGATCCTTGGCCTGGCTGATTTCCTTGCCGGCCGCGATACTGTCTTCGACGCCGGCTCTGGCGGTGGCCATGTTCAATGCCAGCACCTGCTCCACGCCCTGCACCGCCTTGGTGGTGAGGGTATTGAAGGTCATCAGCTGGAATTCAAACAGGGCCTTGGTGGCCGATGCGAATTGTTCGGGATTGGTAAACATGTGGTCTCCTCGGTTTGAATAGATACGTTTTATCTTCCAATACTCTTCGGCACTGCATTGCCATCGCTTGTTGTCAAGCCGGTTGCCCCGTGTTGTTATGCACCCATTATTTAACAAGCGCCGGTTTTTCGCAACGGCTATCTTTGTACGGTCCCGAGGCCCGTTCCCAGCCGAAACCCAGGGTCGACTGGGCGCACGACAAGGTGCCGTCGACCTTGCTGCGCCATTTGTACCAGGGTGCCGGCGCGGCCGTGGCCACCGTGCAGGCCGCCAGCAGGCCTGCCGCGATCAGGTGCTTCATCGTGCTCATTTCATTCTCCAGCGACAGGGCCGGCCTGCGGCGCGACAGCCGGCAGGTGCAGCGTAAAGGTGGTGCCGGCTGCGCTGCTGGCGACATCGATATGGCCGCCAAGCACGCCGGTGACGATATTGTGCGCCACATGCAGGCCCAGGCCCGAACCGCCCGAACCGAGCCGGGTGGTAAAGAAAGGGTCGTAGATGCGCGCCAGGTCGCCGGCGGCAATTCCCGCGCCATTGTCGGCAATTGCGATGCTGATCATTTCGCCGTCAGGGCTGGCGCGCGCCGTGATGCCGATGGCGCCGCCGCTGCGTCCTTCGAAGGCGTGGCGCACGCAGTTTTCCACCAGGTTGCTCAGCACCTGGCCCAGCGGCCCGGGGTAGCTGTCCATCGCCAGCTCCGGCGCCACATCCTGCGCCAGCATGTGGCCGGCGCCCTTCAGCGTGGCCGACAGCGGCAGCATCAGTTCGGCGATGAACTGGCGCAGCAGGAAGTGGCGGCGCTGCGAACTGGCGCGGTCGACGGCGATCTGCTTGAAGCTCGACACCAGGTCGGCCGCGCGCTGCAGGTTGCGCAGCACGATGGCGTCCGCTTCGCCGGCCTGTGCCAGGTAGGCTTCCAGCTCCGAGCGGCGCAAGCCGTCCTGCAGGCCCGCTTGCAGGGCCTGCGTGCGTTCGGCCATGGTGGTGGCCACCACCAGGCCGTTGCCGATCGGCGTATTGAGTTCATGCGCAATGCCGGCCACCAGCGCGCCGAGGGCGGCCAGCTTGTCGCGCCGCACCAGTTCATGCTGGGTAATCGACAGGTGTTCGAGGGCGGCCGCCAGTTCCCGGTTGACCTGTTCCGATTGTTCATTGGCCAGTGTCAGCGCGGCCGTGCGCCGGGCCACCAGGTCTTCCAGGTGGACCCGGTGGCGCTGCAATTCCTGTTCGTGGCGCATGCGGGCGATCGCGATGCCGGCCAGGTCGGCGGCAACATCGATCAGTACCAGTTCCTGCGGCACGGGGCTGCGCACCTCTCGGTAATACATGGCGAACGAACCCAGTACCTTGTCGTCCGGGCCGAAGATCGGCTGCGACCAGCAGGCGCGCAGGCCGAATGCGGCGGCCATGCCGCAGTAGGGCGCCCACAGGGGATCGTGCTCGATGTCGCTGACGACCACCGCCTCGCCGAGGAACATGGCGGTGCCGCAGGAGCCGACGCCGGCGCCGATCTCCACCCCGTCGAGCAGCTCCAGGTACTCGCGCGGCAGGCTGGGGCCGGCCACGCTGTGCATGCGCCGGCCGTCTTCATCGAGCAGCATGACGGAGCAATACACGCCGCGCGACTGGGCTTCGATCAGCAGCAGCAGGCGATCGAGCGTCGGCACCAGCGGCGCACCCTTGGCGATCATTTCCAGCAGCGCGTTCTGGCCCGCGCGCAGCGCTTCGGCCAGGTTGCGTTCGGTCAGGTCGATAATGCGCGCATGCACCAACTGGCGGCCCGGCACCGACAGGCGCATCAGCCGGATTTCACAGGCGATGGCGTGGCCGTCGCGGTGGCAGCAATCGGCGCGAAAGACCACAATCTTGCCTTGCAGGGTGTCGCGCATTTTTTCCTGCAGCAGCGCTGTCGAGGCTTGTCCATCGGCCTGCCGGCTGGGAAAGACGTGTTCCATACCGCCTTGCAGCAAGGTTGCCAGCGGCATGCCGAACAGCTTTTCGGCCAGGTGGTTGGCATCGATCAGCAGGGCATTGTCGATGTCGAACAGCAGCACCGCATCGGGCGAGCCGGCCAGGATCGAGTGGTAATTGACTTCCAGGGTTTGCGGATGCACGGGGCGCGGCGGCGCGGCGGCAGGCTCGCTGACGGCGTCATTTTTATGCGCCTTGTGCAGCGCCAGTTCCATCAGGATTTTTTCTGCCACGTCGCGCGCATTGAAGGGCATCTTGATGTAGTCGCTGGCGCCGGCGCCCACGCTGCGGCCCTGTTCTTCGGCGCTGGGCGAAGACGACATCAGCAGCAGCGGCACGCCATGGCGCTCGGCCGCATTGCGCAGGCGCAGGCAGGTGGCGCCGATATTGCCGCCGGCCAGCGCCGCGTCAAGCAGGATCAGGTCGGTGCCGCCGGCGGCCAGTTCCACGCCCGCATCGATATCGCCGGCTACGCCCGTGCCCAGGTTATGCCGGTCCAGCACATACAGCAGTTCGCGCATATCGCTGGTGGCGCTGCTGACCAGCAAGACCCTGGCCCGGCCGGCGATGGAGGAAATCAACTGATTCATGGTGTGGCAATCATGACGCCTGTTCGTGGGCCTAGTATTACATCAAGGCTAGTCACTGTAAATGTTCCACTGGTAACAAAAAGCAATACTCGCTGGCGCGTCAAGCCGCTTGTTCCGCTGGCGCGGCCTGCGCCAGGTCGGCGCGCGCCTGTTCGATGCGCGGGTAATTGTCTTCGATCCAGTCGACCAGCACGGCCAGCCTTTCGGCTGCCTCGCGCCCTAATGGCGTCAAGCTGTATTCCACCTTGGGCGGTATCACCAGATAGGCCTGGCGCAGCACGAAGCCGTCGCTGCACAGGGCGTCGAGGGTTTGCGCCAGCATTTTTTCACTGACGCCGCCCACTTCGCGGCGCAGTTCGCTGAAGCGCCGCGTGCCGCTCAGCAGCAAGACCAGCACCAGCACCGCCCAGCGGCTGGTGAGGTGGCTGAGCACGCCGCGCGAAGGGCAGGCGGCCGCCATCAGATGGGCGCTCTGGTTCTGTTTGGCCAGCGCAGCGCGCATGCTGGCGCCCGGTATGTCTTCGGTCATGATAGTCGGCCTTGAAAAAAGAAACTCCATACTTACCAAAAGGTACGTACTTACATTTCGTAAGTGGTGAGGCTATTATAGATTTTTCTTACCCAACAACAAAGGATTTATCATGATCGTCATCACCGGCGCCACAGGCAAGCTGGGCCAGCACGTTATCGCCAGCCTGCTGAAAACCGTTCCTGCCAATACCATCATCGCCGCCGTGCGCAATCCGGCCAAGGCCGCCAGCCTGGCCGCGCAAGGCGTGCAAGTGCGCCAGGCCGACTATAACGACGGCGCCAGCCTGGACGCGGCACTCCAGGGCGCGACCAAGATCCTGTTGATCTCGTCGAGCGAAGTGGGTCAACGCGCGCAGCAGCACCAGAACGTGATCGATGCGGCCAAGCGCGCCGACGTGGCGCTGCTGGCCTATACCAGCGTCTTGCGCGCCGACACCACGCCGCTGGGCCTGGCGGCCGAACATGTAATCACCGAAGCGGCGATCCGCGCCTCAAGCGTGCCGTTCAGCTTCCTGCGCAACGGCTGGTACCTGGAAAATCACACCGAACACCTGGCGCCGGTGCTGGAACACGGCGTGGTGCTGGGCGCGGCGCAGGACGGCCGTTTCTCGTCGGCCGCGCGTGCCGACTATGCAGCCGCAGCCGCAGCCGTATTGACGGCGGCTTCGCCGAAAGAGATATACGAGCTGGCCGGCGACGACAGCTTTACCCTGAGCGAGTACGCGGCCGAAGTGGCGCGCCAGTCGGGCAAGCAGATCGTCTACAAGGACTTGCCGCAGGCTGACTTCAAGGCGGCATTGGTGGGCGTGGGCGTGCCGGAAGGCTTTGCCGACATGCTGGCCGACTCCGACGCGGGCGTGGCCAAGGGTGGCCTGGAAGAGCATGGCAAGCAACTGAGTGCCCTGATTGGCCGTCCGACCACCAGCCTGGCCGATGCCGTGAAGGCAGCCTTGGTGAAATAAAAGCACAGGCACAATGAAAAAAGCCGCAGACTCATGAAAGTCTGCGGCTTTTTTGCGAATTAGGTAATGGTGCCCACGAAGGGACTCGAACCCCTACACCCGAAGGCACATGGACCTGAACCATGCGCGTCTACCAATTCCGCCACGTGGGCACTTATGCTGCTGTATTGCTTTTACCTTGCTACTTTACTGCGGAAGACAACGATGAAAAACTCGTTGCTGGTGCCCACGGAGGGACTCGAACCCCCACACCCGAAGGCACATGGACCTGAACCATGCGCGTCTACCAATTCCGCCACGTGGGCTATGTACTACCGACTGCCATTACTGCTACTGCTTTGCTGCGGATAACAACGAAAACTGCCCGTTGCTGGTGCCCACGGAGGGACTCGAACCCCCACACCCGAAGGCACATGGACCTGAACCATGCGCGTCTACCAATTCCGCCACGTGGGCATTGTGCTGCTTGTTTGCTGCCATCTTGCTCATCGCTGCGTGTTCTGCAGCGACGGACAAAATCATAAGGGTTGGCGTGCATTCGGTCAATCAACATTTGCTGTTTTCTTCAAGAAAGACGGTTTTCGCGTGAAAAAAGCGCCGCCCCTATGAAAACTGCCTGTTTTTATGGCGCAGCAAGGCCATCAGCGCCAATCCCAGGCCCAGCAGAGGCAGGGTGCCGGGCAGCGGGACGGCAAACAGGGCGACGTCCCAGCCGATGGCGTCGAGGGCGATCAGGTCATTGGGCTGCAGTACCATTCGTTGCCCATAGGCCACGGTCGGATCCATGATGCCCAGGCCAAGTTGGTCGCGCCAGTGGCTGGCCTGGTCGCCTTCGCCGTGGTAGACGCCGTTGGCAAACAGCGGTCCGCGCGTCACGCCGCCATCGAGCGAAAAATACTTGTCGCGGTTGTCGGCTGTCCAGTCGATGACGCCGGCCGCCGTGCTCTCGGCAGAGTAGCGGAACAGGTCCAGCGGCGAGACATAGCTAAATTCGATATCGTCGTACGGGCCAGCGTTCGGTGGCGCGTTGTAGTCGAGGATGTCGACGCCGCTAAGAAAGCCCAGCGCATGGCCGATCTCGTGCATGGCCACGCCGATAAAGTCGATCGCGTTGCGCGCGATGCCGTTGCCGGGATCGAAGTCAAACCTGAAATCGCTATTGAACTGGATAAAGCCGTCGCAGTCGCCCAGGCAGCCGGGCAGTGACTGGCCTGGTGGCGCCAGGTTCAGGGCCTTGGCGACAGCATTGCTCATGAACAGGTACTGGTTATTGTCGTCGCCATTGTTGTCGACATATGGCACGTCACTGCCGGCGCCGTTCGGGTTATTCGCCGTGCGGTTGATCAGTACGCCGAAACTGTCGCCGCCGGGCAAGTTTGACACTGCCTGCCGGTCGTAGGCCGAGGTGACGTTCTGCGCCAGCGCATTGCGCACGTCGGCGTAACGGTAAAAGGCTTCGCTCGACCCGGTCTGCCCCAGGATGCTGTTGCCCAGCGAATTGAAGCCGACCGTCAGTTCGATGGTGACGTTGTCTTTCAGCACGCGCGACCATTGTGCAGCGGCGGCCTGAAAGCCTTGCTGCGCCTGAAGCGAGGTGCCGGGTACGTACTGCAGGTTGAAGATGGGTGCGGCCAAACAACTCAGGGGCAGGCTGGCGGCCAGGCAGAGAAGAAGCGAGCGGATGTTCATGGTGGCTCCACGGAGTGAGGGGAATGTCATCACCACGCAAAAAGCATGCTCGTCTTTAATAATCAGGGACTTGCGTTGAAGACAGGATGTTGGTCGCCATGCATTGTCAGAAAGTCCGACAGCCAGAATATGCCGGGAAGAAATGAAAAAAGCCGAAAACTCGTGAGAGTTTGCGGCTTTTTGCGAATTCGGTAATGGTGCCCACGGAGGGACTCGAACCCCCACACCCAAAGGCACATGGACCTGAACCATGCGCGTCTACCAATTCCGCCACGTGGGCACTGATGCTGCTATTATAGCGACTTGAAGAGTTTTGCGCCAGATGAGCTTTCGCTCCATACTGCACATCAACCCTGTACCGCTTTCTTGGTAGCGTCGCACCAGTGAAGGTGTTTCGCTGCAAGAGACAAGGATTATAGAGCAATATTTGCCGATGTCAAATGCCTGGTGCACTTTTCCGCACATTTTCATCAGGGGACGGGCCAGGCCTGTTCCCGGTACGCTGTCTGTTAGGCAAACCTGGGCGTCCTCCGGTACACTATGGCCTATCACCGTGTCGATTGACGGTGATGTCATCGGCCTGTTTTCCGTTTGATCACTGTCAATACAACTATAGAAATACTTTTGAGCCAAAATACCCACACCATCCCCAGCCGGGAGGACATTCTCGGCATATTCCGCAGCGTCAACGCGCCTCTCGATCCGCAGTCACTCGGGAAAACGCTGCAAGTGCATGCCGACTCCATGGACGTCCTCGTACGTCGCCTGAAGGCGATGGAGCGCGACGGCCAGCTCAAGTCTGACGCCAGCGGCGTATTCAGCCTGGCTGACCAGAGCGCGCTGGTGGCCGGTCGCGTGACCAGCCACCGCGACGGCTTCGGCTTTGTGATTCCCGACGACGCCAGCGCCGACCTGTTCCTGCCCGAGAAAGAAATGCAGAAAGTACTGCATGGCGACAAGGTCATGGCCCGCATCGTCGGCACCGACCGCCGCGGCCGTCCGGAAGGCACCATCGTGGAAGTCACTTACCGCGCCAATACCCATGTGATCGGCCGTCTGATCCAGGAAAACGGCACCTGGGTGGTGGCGCCGGAAGACCAGCGCATCGGCCAGGACATCCTGGTGACCGGATCGGTGGGCAAGGCGAAAGCCGGCCAGATCGTCAGCGTTGAACTGACCGAGCAGCCGATGCGCTTCAAGCAGCCAGTCGGCAAGATCGTCGAAGTGCTGGGCGCGCTGGACGACCCGGGCATGGAAATCGAAATCGCCGTGCGCAAATTCAATGTGCCGCATATCTTTTCCGCCGCCGCCCTGAAGCAGGCTGAAAAGCTGCCGTTCGAAGTACGCGCCGCCGACCTGAAAGACCGCGTCGACCTGCGCGACGTGCCGATGGTCACCATCGATGGCGAAGACGCGCGCGACTTCGACGATGCCGTCTACTGCGAACCGGTGAAAGTCGGCCGCGCCAACTGCTTCCGCCTGATCGTGGCGATCGCCGACGTCAGCCATTACGTGAAGCCGAACGACGCGCTCGACACCGACGCGCTCGAACGCAGCACCTCGGTGTACTTCCCGCGCCGCGTGATCCCGATGCTGCCGGAAAAACTGTCGAATGGCCTGTGCTCGCTGAACCCGGCGGTCGACCGCCTGACCCTGGTGTGCGACGCCGTCGTCACCGACAAGGGCGAGATCAAGGCTTACCAGTTCTACCCGGCCGTGATCCATTCGGCCGCGCGCCTGACGTATGACGAAGTGGCCGCCGTACTGGGCAACACCAAAGGCCCGGAAGCTGCGCGCCGCGCCGACATCCTGCCGCACCTGCAGAACCTGGAACTGGTGTATCGCGCCTTGCTGAAAGCGCGTACCGCGCGCGGCGCCATCGATTTCGAGACCACCGAAACCTATATCGTCTGCAACAGTGCCGGCAAGATCGAAAAGATCATCCCGCGCACCCGTAACGAGGCGCACAAGATCATCGAAGAGTGCATGCTGGCGGCCAATGTGTGTGCGGCGGACTTGCTGCTGCGCAACAAGCATCCGGGCACCTATCGCATCCACGCCAGCCCGACCAAGGAAAAGCTCACGCAAGTGCGTACCTTCCTGAAGCAGGTCGGCCTGAACCTGACCGGCGGCGACACGCCAACGGCCACCGATTACCAGACCCTGATGCAGCAGATCAAGGCGCGTCCCGACGCGGCCCTGCTGCAGACCATGCTGCTGCGCTCGATGCAGCAAGCCGTCTACAGCCCGGACAATATCGGCCACTTCGGCCTGGCGTACGAAGCGTATGCCCACTTCACCAGCCCGATCCGCCGCTATCCCGACCTGCTGACGCACCGCGCCATCAAGGCCATCTTGCAAGGCAAGAAGTACGAGCCGAAATTGTCCGACAAGACCGTGCTCAACACCAACGTCTCGAACGCCACGCGCAAGCAGCAGGCGAAGGACAAGGCCGATGGCAAGCCGAAGAAAACCGATCTCACCATCTGGGATGCGCTCGGCGTGCATTGCTCGGCCAACGAACGCCGCGCCGACGAAGCGTCGCGCGACGTCGAAGCCTGGCTCAAGTGCTACTTCATGCAGGATAAACTTGGCGAAGAATTCACCGGCACCATCACCGGCGTGACCACCTTCGGCGTGTTCGTGCAATTGGATACCCTGTTTGTCGAAGGCCTGGTGCACGTCACCGAGCTGGGCACCGACTACTTCCAGTACGACGATGCGCGCCATGAACTGCGCGGCGAGCGCACCGGCAAGCGTTATCAGTTGACCGACCGTTTGACGGTGCAGGTCGCCCGCGTCGACCTGGAAACGCGCAAGATCGATTTGCGTCTGGTGACGGAAGGCGAAGTGGCTGGCGAAGACGCCAGCGACAAGCCTGCCGGTGGCAAGCGCAACAAGAAATCCATGGTCAAGCCAGGTCCCGCGACCGAGCAGCGCCATGAAATCAAGGCCGGCGTCGCCAATGGCAGCAATGGCGGCAATGGCACTTCCAAGCCGAAACGTGGCAAGTCCACCAGCAGTAACAGCAACACCCCGGTCGCGGCATCTGCCGCGGCGGCGCCACGCGCAGCAAGAACCGGTTCGAAAACAAGCAAGAAGAAACGATAAACAATGAAGAATAAAATGATTTTCGGCTTCCACGCCGTGACCTCGCGCCTGCGTCATGAAGCGTCGTCAGTGGAAGAAATTTTTGTCGACGCCAGCCGCGTCGACGGCCGCATGAAGGACATGATCGCCGCCGCCAAGGCAGCCGGCGTGCGCGTCATGCCCGTCGATTCGGCACGCCTGGACAAGATCGTCGGCACCCGCCGCCACCAGGGCGTGATCGCGTTTGCCTCGCAGCTGTCGCTGGCGCGCAACCTGGACGAACTGCTCGACGCCGTCGACGGCCCGCCGCTGCTGTTGATCCTCGACGGCATCACCGACCCGCACAATCTGGGCGCCTGCCTGCGCGTGGCCGACGGTGTCGGTGCGCATGCCGTGATCGTGCCGAAAGACCGCGCCGTGGGCCTGAACGCCACCGCCGCCAAGGTCGCCAGCGGCGCCGCCGAGACCGTGCCGTACATCACCGTGACCAACCTGGCGCGCACCATGCGCGAACTGAAAGAGCGCGGCATCTGGCTGATCGGCACCTCGGACGATGGCGAAAAAGGCCTGTACGAAGCCGACTTCACCGGCCCGACCGCGCTGGTGATGGGTTCCGAAGGCGAAGGCATGCGCCGTTTGACGCGCGACACCTGCGACATCCTCGTCAATATCCCGATGTTCGGTTCGGTCGAGAGTTTGAACGTGTCGGTGGCGTCGGGTGTCTGCCTATACGAAGCCCGCCGCCAGCGCATCGCACTGGAAGCATAAAAAACGCCCATGGCGGCGTTGCATTGTCTTGCCGTACTATTCGTACTGTCTTCGACAATGCGCCTTGCCCTGAGCATTTTTTAGCGCTTCCAGATATTTAGCCGCCGCCCTTGAGGCGGCGGTTGTTTATCTGCCCCCCAAGCAAGCCCCCGCGCAATACGCTACCATTTGCATCCTGTCACCGATTAAGAAACACGTCCCATGTTCCACCACCTGCGCGAAGACATCAACAGCATCATCGAACGTGATCCGGCCGCCCGCAACGGCTGGGAGGTGCTGACTTGTTATGCGGGCCTGCACGCCATCGTCATGCACGGCTGGGCGCACTGGTGCTGGCTGCGCCACATGAAGTGGCTGGGCCGCTTTATCTCGTATCTCGCGCGCATCATCACCGGCATCGAAATCCATCCCGGCGCCGTCATTGGCCGGCGCGTCTTCATCGACCATGGCTTCGGCGTGGTGATCGGCGAGACGGCGGTGGTCGGCGACGACTGCACCATCTACCAGGGCGTGACTCTGGGCGGCACCTCGCTGCATACCGGCAGCAAGCGCCACCCTACATTGGAGCGCGGCGTGATCGTCGGCGCCGGCGCCCAGGTGCTGGGCAGTTTCACGGTCGGTGCCTACGCCAAGGTCGGCTCGAACGCCGTGCTGCTCAAACCCTTGCCGTCCGGCGCCACCGCCGTCGGCAACCCCGCGCATATCGTGCAAAAAGACCTCAACACGCTGCGCGAAGGCAGCACCGCCCATCTGTTCGCCGCCTATGGCGTCACGCCGAACGGCGACGATCCGCTGTCGAAAGCGCTGCAGGGCCTGATCACGCACGCGGTGGCGCAGGAACAGCGCATCGAAACCATCCTGGCGACCCTGAAGCGCGCCGGCATTTGCTGCCAGGGCGTGCCCGAGTGTGATAAATTGGATACGGAACAGATGAACAAGCTGGTGGACTAGTGAAAGAGGATGACGCATGAGTACTGAAGCAAGCGCAGCAAGCACCGATAATCCCAACCTGCTCGACCCGTTCGAGATCCGCGTACTGGCCGTGCTGGCCGAAAAGGAAGCACTGACGCCGGACAGTTACCCGCTGTCGCTCAATGCCCTGACCAACGGCTGCAACCAGCTGTCCAGCCGCGACCCGGTGATGGCCCTGTCCGAAGAAACCGTATACGACGTGCTGCAGCGCCTGATGCAGCGCAAGTTCGTCAACGGCATCACCCAGGCCGGCGCGCGCGTCGCCAAGTACGAACACCGCATGCGCATCAAATGGTCGCTGGAACAGGACAAGCTGGCCATCCTGGCGATCCTGATGCTGCGCGGCCTGCAGACAGCCGGCGAAATCCGCAGCCGCAGCGGTCGCGTGCACGAATTCAAATCGGTGGCCGAAGTGGAATCGGGCCTGCAATTCCTGATCGACAAATACCCGCCGCTGGTGGCCAAGCTGGCCGTCGCCCCCGGCGCCAAGGAACCACGCTACGGCCACCTGCTCGGCGGCGCCGAAGCGCTGGCGCAGTTCGAGACGGCGGCAGGCTACGCCGGCGCCGTCAGCGCGCCGCAGCAGGGCAGCAGGGTGGCCCAACTGGAACAGGAAGTGCTGCAGCTGCGCAGCGATTTCGATGGCCTGGCGGCGCAGTTCGAGGCGTTTCGCAAGCAGTTTGAATAAGCGTCCTTACGCGTGAGCTTTTCCTTCCTGTGCCGCTCCTGCGGCGAAACTCACACGGGCATGCCCACCTTTGGCGCCGATGCGCCGTGGCTGTATGAACAGATGGCGCCGGCCGAACGGACGGCGCGCTGCCAGCTCGACAGCGACGCCTGCATCGTAGATGGAGAACACTGCTTCGTGCGCGCCACCATCGACATTCCCGTGCATGGCGCGGATGAACCGTTCAGCTGGGGTGTATGGGTATCGCTCGGCGGCGACAGTTTCGACGCCTGGGACGCCTGCTTCAACGATGCGAAGCGCGCCCACATCGGCCCCTTCTTTGGCTGGCTCAGCACGCAGCTCTTCGTGTATCCCGAAACCCTGAACCTGAAAACCCGCGTGCACCTGCGCGACGACGGCGTGCGTCCGTATGTTGAACTGGAGCCGACAGACCATCCGCTGGCCGTGGAACAGCACGAGGGCATCACGCCCGAGCGCGTGGCCGAGCTATACGCGCGGCTGGTGCACGGCGGCGAGCGATAGCGCCAGTTCTTTCGCTTTTTCAGTGTCTGCCTGATTTCGCGGCACCGGCCTGGCATCAGGCTGCCCGCACCACCCGCACGCTGTCACGCCCCTCGCGTTTTGACGAGTACAAGGCGGCGTCGCCAAGTTCGAGCAGCGCGGATAAACTTGCCGGCGGCCGTTCGAACAGCGTGGCGCCCATGCTCAGCGTCACTGCCTTGGGCGTGGCAAATGCCTGCTGCGCCATCTGTGCGAACATGCCGCGCAAGGCATTCCCCAGCGTGATCACGCTGTCGCTGCTGGCCCCGCGCAGCAGGATCAGGAACTCATCCCCGCCCAGCCTGGCGGCAAGCGCGCCCTGTGGCAGCGTATTGCAGATCATTTCACTGAGGGCCACCAGCAATTTGTCGCCGGCGCTATGGCCGTGCAGGTCGTTGACCTGCTTGAAATTGTCGATATCGATCAGCAGCAGGGCGCCGGGGCTGTGCGGCGAAGCCTGTGCCAGCAGCGCGGGCGCGCGCTGGTCCAGGGCGCGGCGGTTGTACAGGGCCGTGAGCGGGTCGCGCGCGGCCAGCTGCTCGATGCGTTCTTCGCGGCGGTGGCGCTCCGTGCCAGTCATGGACAAGGCGATCAGCATGATCGCCATGGCGCCCTCCACCAGAGAAATCTGGATCACCTCGCCACGGAAGACAGCCAGGTCGACGAAGGTATCGAGCGCAACAATCGATGCGGCCTTGGCAAAATAAAACAGGCCATGCAGCAGCAGGACGTAGCGCAGCTGCACCGCGCCCACACTCAGGGACACGCCATGGGGGCGCAGCAGGAAGCTGGCGCGCAGGCTGACGCCCGCAATGAGCAGCGATTGGATAACGAACATTGCCTTGGACCACCATGCCGCACCGGGCAGCAGCAGCACGGCCAGCCAGGCAAGGGCAAGCAGGTACCACGCGCGCGACAGGCGCATGTTGGTGAACCTGGCGACGCCAGCCAGGAACAGCCAGTGGGCGGCGATCAGCAAGCCGTTGGCAAACCAGATCCCGATCAGCAAGTAGCCGCTGGTGCGCAGCAGGGCCAGGATGCAGCCGACGGTGATGACGGCGAACCCCGCGCTCCAGAACAGCAGCGATTTTTCCCGCACGCTGCGCCACTCCACGGCCAGGTAAAGCGCGGCGGCGGCGGCTAGCGCGGTCGAGAGGATGAGGATGGTGGAGGGATCGAGTGCCATGAGTCAGGGGAGCGTGATATTGCCCGGATAAGCGGATGAAGCGAAGGACGCTATTTTAGCGCTCTTCAAGACAAGTGTAGCCCATCTTTATCGACCACAAGTATCAAACTGGAGACGATGCATCACTCGTTGGTTGCAGCGCAGCGCGAGGGCATCAGGGCGGCAAGGGCGGGCTGATGCCATTCACGCTCAAAGGTGCCCAACGTGGAAACGCATGCGGCCATGGCTGAAGCAGATCAGATGGCAGGCATGCGACGTGTCCGTTTTGCTGCTACTGCTGCTGCGCCATCTTTTAAACTGGCTAATTCGCCGGATAATTTGCCGGATCGATCGCCGGCGTGCCGTGGTGCGCAAATACGTCGCCGCCATTCGGATGTTTCTGCGTGCGACGCTTTTCCTCCGACGGCGGGCTGACCAGCACGATCGAGGCTTCCTGCGGGTTGCGCAGGTTGACCGCCGCGCTGACGCCGCCATCGCGGTAGCTGCCCATCACGGCGATCGCCATCTGCACGAACCAGGTCGCCGCGCCCGTATTGCCGAGGCGCCGGTCGGTGTCGATCCATTGCGCGGGGTTGCCGCTGTCGAGTTCGGTGCCACCGTCTTCCGCGTGCTTCATCAAGGTCTTGTGCAGCGTGATTAACTGTTGCGTATCGCCGCCGGTGGCCGCCACCAGGCGTGCCGGCGCCGCTGGCCGTTCTGTCTCGGGCAAGGTGCGCAGCGCTTCCTGCCAGCCCGCCTGCAAGGCCCGTTCGCGCTGGTCGCGGCGAATCAGGGGCTTGCCGTGCTCGTCGACCATTTTCACGAAAGTGGGGCGGTGGATAAGGCCCAGGGTGGGCAGGCGGTCCAGCTGCGCCAGCTGCTCCCGGTTGAAGGGCACGGGAAACCATGGCGTCGGCTGCCAGTCTTTTGGCGGATGGTAGTTGCGGCCGTGGAGCTTGTCGAGCATGCTGAAGCTGCCGGTGCCGCGAATATCGGTACGGCGGGCGAATTGGGCGGCTACGGGCAGCCATTCTTCTATCAGAGGTACTCTTCCAACCGGTGAATCCGGTTCCGGCCTGGGAACCTTGCGCGTCAATTCATCATAAGCAAGATACAGCCGCCGCGCCACGCCATAGTTGTTGAGGTCGTCGACACTGTCCTCGGGCGGGGCATCGTCAAAAGCAAACTTGCGCACGACATCGATGCGCTCGCGCCGGGCCAGCACGAACAGGGCGGAGGCGTCGGGCATTTCGGGGATGTAGTAACCGTCCCTGACCAGCGATGGCATGCCGTCGGGACGGTACAGATCGCGAGTGGACATGCTGTCTTCGGTGTTGAGCACGATGTAAGGCACATCGGGGTTAGCGTCAAAAAACGCAAAGACGTCTTCCAGGATACGGTCAGGATACTCACCGAAGCGGCGTGCGCCCGCGAGAAACAGATGCCAGTGCATGCCAGAAGGGGCGGCACCAGCGGCCAAGCCTATTGATGGAGAGTCCGGAGTATCCAGCATATCGGTATCATGAATGGGCGGCTCGGCGTTAAATACAGGTACGCCGAAGTACATCGGCGTTTTGCTCGCGCCATTTTCCAGCGTATCTCCACCACGGCCACCTGCGATGCCGGATCTTTCCATTTCGTCCCACGTATATTTCTGGATATCCTGTTCGCGTATGGTGGCATGCGCGTTTCCTTTTTGCAGGGCTTCCCATAGTTTGCCCTGGCGATATTTGTCCAGCGTTACGCCCAAGCCGATGACTTCCAGCACATATTCGCGCCGGGACTGTTCGGTGACCGGTGCTGTTTGCGTGATCGGCTTGGCTGCGGGTGCAGGTGCAGGCTTGGGCTGGTTGAACCAGCGCGAGCCGAGCAAGCTTGCGGCGATGATGGGCGGTATCAACAAAAGCAATTGGAGGTACTTTCCTATTGGGCTGGTCATTGCTTGCTCCTCGAAGAATGTCGTATTTTTCATTTTTGGGTATCGTTGATGGCCCGACGGCTCAAGGATGGAGAGGAAGATTCGGTACGTCGCCCGCTGACTGTTTCACACACAACAGTTGAAGGCAGTCCTGCTTGCAATGCAGGAATGGAAGCTGGTAGCACTCCCGAGCTGTAATACTCAGCGTTGCCTTCGATGAGCTCCTTGCGAGATGCGGATTCTGCAGCCCAAAAAAGGGAAAATTTTTCAAGGAATTGTTTCCATCGCAATATTGATTGGCGTTCAGGTGCTTTTATGTGCTTCTGCAACCGCCAATCGGCCACCGCACACAAATACCGGTAAAACCTCGGATCACTGCTCGCCTTGCCGCCACCAATGGCCACGTCATACGCCGTCACATGCCGGTGATTTTCTGCATTGCCGATAATTGCGCCGTGAAAGGACTTGGGGCTAACTTCCTGCTGCCAGCGCTTGCGCGCCTCGTTCGGGGTTTCTTCGCGTATTACGAACAGCAGATCGCCGCCGCCCGGATGGCGGCTGATACGCATCAGCCTGCACTGGTCGTTCACATGCTTGTTCAGGTTCCAGGCCTGCTGTACCTGATGATGCGGGCCGGAGCCAAAGAAGCCATTGCCTTCGCCGGGAATCCGGGGCGTCACAGGTCGCGGATCAGCAACGATTTCCTGCGGAAGTTGCCGCAGTCCCTTGCTGCTGGTAATGGCAATCGCCGCGTCGATCGGGTCAACCTCTTCGCACGGGCCTTGCTCCTTGCGCGGCAGCGTGGCCTGGCTGGATGTGGAGGGGAGGTGGCCCGGGGCTATTTCCCCGCCATCGAGCACGGCCGCTTTGGGTACGCGCAGTGCTTCGCCATTGATGGTACGCAGGCCTTTACGCCGGCCCGCTTCGGTCGAAAATATATTCCATTTGCTCGGTTTGACGGGTGGCCACTGCGCCTCGTCGTGGCTGGCGCGATGGCCGCGATTGGCGCCGGCCACATGCGCGTGGTCGTCTTCGCCATCGAGACGCAGCGCAAAATCGTGCGGCGGCAAACCGACCAGCACCGGTCCGCTGGTCTTTTTCGCCGGATCAAGCCGCTGCTTGCCGGTAAATACGCGCTGGTAAAATCCCGCGCCCAGCTCGCGCAAGGGCAGGCGCTGCTGGTCTTCCTTCTCCCAGTAGGTGGGGCCGTTGCCCCAGGTGCTTTTTTCCTTCTTGCCTTTCGTCGTCGACAGGCAGTTGCCCTCCAGGTGATCGGGCACGCCCTGCCAGCCGATGCCCTGCATATTGTCCAGCGCGACCGTCATGTCTTCCGGGCAGAAGTACAGATACACCTTGCCGCGGTTGTCGCGGTCCGCCTCGGCTCGCCAGGGTACGCCGGTCATGCCGTGGCACAGCGCGTCATCCTTGAGCTGGCCGAAGGCGGGCACGCCATGTTTTTTTGCGACCACTGCCTGCACGATCTGCACCAGGGTTTGCAATCGCGCATGGAAGGTCTGGCGGTTGTTGATGGCCTCGTACTGTCCATCCATCGCGGCATCCTTGCCGCCGCCGAAGATGCGGCTCGTTTCGATGGTGCCGAAAAACATGCTGGTCTCTTCCACCAGGCTGTAGGGCGGATGCGTGAGAATGAGGTTGTCGGCCGGGCGCTTGCCTTCGTCCAGCAGAAAGGCTTGCGCCAGCAGCGAAATCAGGCAGCCCTGGCTGTGCGCGACGATGGAGACCACGTCGTTGCTGTCGTAGTCGCGGATCATGGCGATCAGGGCCGCCAGGCGCTTGGCGGCCAGCACCATGTACATGCGTCCCGGCGCCGTCATCAATGGCCGTACCGGATCGCCGCCGACATCGAGCGGCGAATACAGGCCCTTGTTCCACATGTCGGGCAGGGTATTGGTGGCGTTGCCGAAGGGGCCGCCATTTTTCGACATGTCCTTGTCGAGCCGGTTGCCGTGGCGGTCGGTGTTCTGGCCGTTGACGACCTTGGCCGCATTGCTGCGCTCGCGGAAACCCCAGTAAAACGGGATCACCGGGCTGTTGGTGGTGTCGACCAGCTGGCGCTTGAAGAAAATCGCATCCGGGTCCGGCTCCAGCTTGTCCTTGTCATCTGGCTGCGGCATGCGCCAGGCTGCGGGGCGCAAGATCCCCGGCCCGCCTTCACGCAGGCCGTACAGGCGCGCATCGAGGCCCTGACACAAGCCTTTTTCCACCGCGCCAAAGCTGGTACCGACGTCGTTGACGCCGTGGATCACGATCACGTTGCCGGGCAGCTCGCGTCGCACGCGCACATGCACCAGTTGCTCCGGCGGACGGCCGCACTGCAGCAGCGCCTGCTCGCTGCCGGTCACATAGGGAATCTTCGGATATGCCATCGCCGCGCCTGTATTCCATGCTGCTGGGAAACACAGTGTAGGGCGATGGCGGCCGCTGTCAGGGGCCGATTGCCGCTTGTTTGTGCTGGCGCAAAAGGGTATATATCTTGCTGCCAGCCGGGCCGCAATTACTGCGCTGTCGGGAAGTAATCGACGGGCGTGCCGTCAAGATACGTGCCGATCACCTTGATGGCGCTGATCTTGCCCGGGTCCAGCAGCGCGGCTTCATAGTCGTTCTTTGCCAGCCGCACGAAGTCCGCTTTCTTGCCGACGCGGATGGAGCCGATGCGGTCGAACAACTGGTGCTGCTTGGCCGGCACCACGGTGATGGCGCGCAGCGCATCGTGAAACGAGATGCCTTGCTCGCCGGGCATGGTAATCGCCTGCGACTTGCCGGCCGTGCCCAGGTTGGGGTAGACCCAGCTCTGGCGCGTGACGGCCTGCTCGGCCAGCCACAGTGGAACCGTGGGCGATACCGGTCCATCGCTGTGCAGCGAAAACGGGATATTGTTGTCACGCAGCGAGCGTGCCGCGTCGAGCTGAGATACGCGCTGATGCGGATCGGAAGAATCGTTCTGCTGGTTCTTCGGTACGCCATCGAGGATGTTCTGGAAAGCGGCGCCCCAATAGGCGACGTGACCGATCAGCAAGCTGGTTGTGAGGTCAATATGGTTGGCGCGCGCTGCCAGGACGTTTTTGACTTCGTCCGGCACAACCTGGTTATTTGCAGCGCCATTGCCGCTGACCGTAAAGTGAATCAGGGTATGCGTCTTGCCGCATGCGCCAGCGTTTGCCGATGCGCATCCTTTGCCTAGCGCCTTGAGCGCGCTGATGGTGTTGCTTATCGCGTGGTCGCCATTGGCATGCACGTTGATATACCAGCCGGCATCCCAGAATGGCTGCAGATTTGTCTGGATATCCTCCGCGGTGTAGTTGGCATGGCCTTTGCGCGCTTTGGCACACAGGCCTTTTTTAGCGTAATCCTTGGTCAGTGCCGCTGAACAGCCCTGGGTCGAACCATCGGCCCAAAGCTTGACTCCCTGGATGCCGAAGCGCTGGCCCGGCTGTTGCCAGATATCGAGGCCTTGGGCGCTCAGGGGCAAGACTATTTCATCCTTGCTGCCTTTTTTGGCCTGCATGTCTGCATTCCACGCCAGCAAAGTGACCACGCGCAATGGTGCAAGCGGGGTTTTGTCATCCAGGCCTTGCGATGTGGGGGCCAGCAAGGCTTGCAAATCGCTGACTTCCTTGTGATTCATCGCTCCGCCATTGGCCAGGGTGGTTACGCCGGCCTTGGCCAATGCATTGGTAATCGGCTGTGCTTCCTCGACAAAGCGCGAAGGCGATTCATTGAACAGATACTCTCCTTGCGCCAATTGCAGAATAATGTGCTCAAGGAAAACCTTATATGCGCCCGTTTCAAGCAGGCGACCGGTGTAATTGCAGCCACGAGTGACCTTGGTACAGTGGAATTCGTATCGAGCTGAAGGATCATCCGGCTGGTATTTTTTTGATTGAATGGCAGATCTGGAGACGTTCGGGCATTGCTTGTCAGCTTTGCAATTCTTCAGGACGCGTTGCATCGCCTCCTGGTTGACGTAGGCCACGTGCCCGGACTGATCGAGCAGGAATAGAGGCTGGTTTTTTGTATCGCGGAACTGTGTCGCAAGGTAACGCGCTGGATCGTTCACGAAATCGCGCGTCTGATCCTTGCCGGGTGCCGCAACCGTTGTCATGCGCGATGGATCGATGCCGTTACCGACGATCCACTTCCCTTTGCTGCTTTTGGCGTTCTGTCCGGAATACAGCATCGTCACGGCATCGTTGATGTACAGCGGACAGGCGTCCGAATTGTCTGTGGCCGTGCTGTCATAAGGCTTGCGCGTTTCAAACCTGCTTGGCCAGCATGGAGAAATGTCGGCCATTTGCGCCATCTGCGCCATGGTCGCCAGATGGGCGTGTGGTTCGATAAAACCCGGCATCAGGATATCGCCGTTCAGGTCGATGGTATTGCTGACCTGACCGATCTGGTGCTCGCGCAGCCAGCTCACCATGCCGGCCTCGGTATTGATGGCAACGATGTCGCCGTCTCGCACCAGCACTTGCCCGGCGCGCGGCGCAGTGCTGCCGCCGTCTTCCATGTCGACGATATTGGCATTCTTGAACAGCGTATAAGTGCCGGCCGCTGCGGGCGCCGCCTGGGATGCCGGGCACAGCAGGGTGCCGGCGATGGCCAGCAGCCCGGCACGGTGCCGCGCCAGTCCGGGCAGGCGGTGAAAAAAATGGGAAATGGATTGCATGAAAGACCCTTCAAATGGATGCGCCAGGACCCGCAAGGCAAGGCCTGCGTGACGTAACGCGAAACGGACATCGAATGGAGAATGACGACAGCGGCGTGCTGCCGCTGCGCTCGCCGGACTGGCGGGTGACATGCATGCTCAACAAGTCCGGGAGTTGACTTGAAGCATAACATTTCCAATTAGAAATTAGCTATTTGGTAATCATTATTGATAATTATTTTTTGTTATTGTGGCGTATCTGCCAATTTCGCTGCCTGGCAGCGAAGTGCCGCCAGCGCTCCTCAATCGACGCCGAAAGAGCAAGGCAAGCTGGCGCTGGACGACGACGTCAACACCGGGCTGTCGAGCTGGAAACTGCCGGACAGCGAACTGTCGGCCGGCAGCAAGATAACGCTGCGCAGGCTGTTGAGCCACAACGCCGGGCTGACCGTGCATGGCTTTTACGGCTACGCCAGCAATGTGCCGCTGCCTGCCGTGATCGAGGTGCTGAACGGTGAGAAACCCGCCAACAGCGCACCATCATCAAGACCGATGCCGACGCACTCATGCGTTACGCCGGACGCTATGAGTTATCCAATAACGTGCTGGGGGCGTTCGACATGCGAGATGGCCGGTTGGTCAGCGTCTTCGACGGCTTGTCCGATGAAGTCTTCCTGCCTGTAGGCGTACGGCAGTTCTACTCGCCGTCGCGCAACTGCGCGCTCGACAGCTGTCTCGATAAAAAGCGTCATCACCGCTCGCCCATCGACTCCGAAAACGTCTTGGTGATCGGCTTGGTCAAATAACGCAAGACCGTCTTGCGGCCGGTGTTGATTTCCACCGTGGCCGTCATGCCGGGCTGGATCAGGATCGGCTCGCCGTTCTTGCCGACAAGATTGCGCCCGCTGGTCTTGATCTGGACGCGATAGTACGGCTGTTCGTTGCCCTTGTTGTCTTCGCTCAGGGTATCGGCGCTGATGTAGCTGACGGTGCCGCGCAGGCGCCCGTAGATGGCGTAGTCGTAGGCATCGAGTTTCACGGCGGTGGGCAGGCCCGGCTTGATAAAGGCGATATCGGCCGGTTTTACCTTCGCTTCGATGATCAGGTCGTCGTCGGTGGGCACGATCTGCAGGATTTCTTCGCCGGGCTTGGCCACGCCGCCCAGGGTAGTCAGGCGCACATTGCGCACGATGCCGTCGGTGGGCGCGTAGATATCGGTCGAGCCCAGCTGCTCCTTGCGCTGGGTCACCGTCTGCAGCACGCCGGCCAGGTCTTCCTGGGCTTTCACCAGGTCGGTCTGGGATTCTTGCAGGTATTTGTTGCGGCGGTTGGTGATCTGAGCCTGGATGTCGACCACCTGGCGTCGGAGTTTGAGGATTTCGGCGCGGCTGACGTCGCCGGTTTCCAGCAGCGGCAAGTTCATCTCCAGTTCTTCCTTGATCAGCTGCATGCTGCTGGTCAGGGCGCTGACTTCGGCCTGCACCGCGCCCTGGCGTTTGCTGAACAAGGCCAACTGGTTGGCGCGAAATTCCGGAAATCCTTGCAGCTCGGGCGGGAATTTCGGCGTGCCGCCGAACACTTCGGCCTGCAATCGCGCCACGGCCGCCTTCAGGCCGGCCGCCTTGGCGGTGCTTTCCAGGTAGCTCGATTCGGCGCGCGTGCGGTCGAAGCGGGCCAGCAGGGCGCCGCGCTTGACGATGCTGCCTTCATGCACGCGCAACTCGGCCAGCACGCCGCCGTCGGCTACCTGGATGATCTGGTTGCGCGAGCTGGCGATCACCTGGCCGTTGGCGCGCGTCACCTGGTCCAGCTCGGCCCACGAGGCCCAGCCGATCACGCCCAGCAGGGCGATGCTGCAGGTCCAGATCAGCATGCGGCCACGTTTGGCTTCCTTCCTGACTTCTATTTTCGTCACGCGGTTGAGATTGTTCATGCCACGGCTCCCTGGGCAACGATGGGGGTAGGGGCGGGCGCGGCCGGTACCGCCTGCACGGTTTGTGGCCGGCCCGATAATTTCGCCAGCACCGCGTCGCGCGGGCCGTCGAGCAGCACGCGCCCGGCCTGCAGCACCACCAGCCGGTCCAGCAGCGGCAGCAGGGCGTTCTTGTGGGTGGTGGCGACCATCGTCACGCCTTCGGCCGACAATTCCCCGAGCAGCGCCACGATGCGCGCTTCGGTCTTGGCGTCCATCGCGCCGGTCGGTTCGTCCAGCAGCCATATCTTCGGTTTCGCCAGCAGCATGCGCGTCACCGCGATCAACTGGCGCTGGCCGCCCGACACGCCGCGCCCGCCTTCGGTAATCGCCAGCGCCAGGCCGCGTGGCTGGCCGGTGATCAGGTCGATCAGGCCGGTGCGGCGCGCCGCCGCCAGGATCGCTTCCTCGCCCGGATCGGCCAGGCCCAACAGCAGATTGTCGCGCAGGGTGCCGCTGAACAGCCGCGTATCCTGCGGCAGGTAGCCGACCATTTCGCGTACCACCGGCGGCGCCAGCAGCGCCATGTCGACATCGCCCAGGTAGACCTTGCCTTCGGAGGGCTGGAACAGGCCGGAAGCGAGTTTCAGCAGGGTGCTCTTGCCCGAGCCGATGGCGCCCACCAAGCCGACTTTTTCGCCGGGGCGGATCGCCAGCGCATCGACCTCCAGCGCCACCTTCTGCGCGCCGCCGTAGCTGAAGCGGATGCGCTCGAAGCGCAGGCCCTTGTCCAGCCCGCGCGGCGTCAGCGCGTGGGCCGCGTTGTCGGCTTCATTGGGCAGGCTGATTACCTGTTCCAGGCCGTCGATGGCGGCGCGCGCATGGGCCCACTGCACCATCACGGCAGGCAGCTGCACGATCGGCATCAGGGCGCGGTTGCTGATGATGGTGCAGGCCATCAGGGCGCCCATGGTCATCTGGTTTTCGGCCACGAACCAGGCGCCCATGGAAATCAGGGCCACGTTGGTCAGTTGCTGGAAGCCGGCCGTGATGTTTTGCGACAGCGCCGCGTAGTCGCGGATATTCTGTTCCGCGTGGCTGGTTTCGGCCACCAGCTCGCCCCAGCGCGCCTGCATCATCCATTCGGCGCTGCTGCCTTTCAGGGTTTCGACGCCATCGACCGCTTCGACCAGCAGCCCGGCCTTGCGGTTGCTGGCGTTCAGGTTGTTGCGGGTGTGGGCCTGGATCGCGCGCTGGAACATCAGGCCGCACACCAGGGCCAGCGGCAGCGCCACCAGCGGCACCACCACCAGCCAGCCGCCAATAATCGTGATCATGATCAGGAACAGCACCGCGAACGGCACGTCGGTCAGCACGAACAGCGAGGTCGACGTCAGTACGCCGCGCACCATTTCAAAGCCTTTTACCTGCGCCGCCAGGGTGCCGACCGAGGCTGGCCGCGCTTCCATGCGGATGCCCAGCATGCGCTGGAAAAACCACTCCGACAGTTCATGATCGACCTCGTTGCACGAGTGGTCGACGATGCGGCTGCGCACCTGCTTGAGGATGAATTCCAGGCCGATCGACAGCGCCACGCCTACCACCAGCACCCACAAGGTGGCAAAGCTCTGGTTTGGAATCACGCGGTCATACACCTGCATCGAAAACAATGAAGTGGCCATGGTCAGCAGGGTGACGATGGCGGTGGCCAGCACGGCGTCGACAAACACGCTTTTTTTCAGCCACAGCGCGCGCCGCACCAGGCCCAGCGCACCGAGCTTGCCGGTACTTTGTGCGCTGCGCCGTGGCAGGCCGATGCAGGCCAGGCCCGCCAGCGACGCCAGTTGCAAGGGGCGGCCATCCATGCCCTCGCCGCGCCAGGCGCCGTCGCCGGCGCGCGCTTGCAGCAGGCCCCAGCCGGTGCTGTCGCTGTAGATGGCAAACGGCAGTTCGCCCGGTGTCGGATCGTGCAGCAGGCGCGCCGCGCCTTCCAGCCCGGCCGCCTGCCAGACCTGGCTCAGTACCGCTGCCGCGCCGCCGTCCTCGTCGAGGTTGTCGAGTTGGCGCTGCAGGTCGGCCAGGCGGGCCGCAGCCAGGTGCTGGCCGGTGAGCTTGGCCGCCTGGTCGACCATTGGCAGCAGGCCGTGTTTGATGGAGGGTTCCATGCTGTCTCCTTGAAGCTTTTAATTGGTTGGCGCGGTGCGCCCGGCCAGGGTGCCCGTCTGGGCCGCCAGGCGCAGGCTGGCGGCGATCGCCTGGGCGCGCGTGTCTTCCAGCACGAACTGCGCTTGCGTGGCCTCTCGCACGGCGTTGAGCACATCGTTCCAGCTCTTGCGCCCGATCACGTACTGGCGTGCATACGATTCGAACACCTGGGTCGAGGTGGTGCTCGATTCGCCCGCGTTGCCCAGCCGTTCGCGGCTGGCCTCGGCCTCGTTCCAGTCGATGCTGAAGCGTTCGCGCACGTCGCGTTCGGCCGCGTCGTGCGCCGAGCGGGCGCCTTCGCGCCGCGCCACGGCAGCGTCCACGCCAGCCTTGGCCGACAGGCCCGCGCCCGGCTGCGCCTGCAGCACCAGCATGGCGCGCGTGCGGTTGTCGGCGTTGATGCCGCCAGTCGGTTTTTCCACCCGCAGCAGCACTTTCGGCATATAGGCCGAACGCTGCAGGGCGATCTCGGAGTCGGCCGCCTGCGCCTCGAAATCGAGCCGGCGCAGGGTGGGGGAATAGGCGATGGCCTGGCGCATCACCCGTTCCAGGCTGGCGTCGGGCAGCGGCTCGCCCACGCCGATGCCGGTGGGGGTCACCAGGCGCACCGGCTTGCCGGCCAGCTGCGACAGCTGCGCCAGCGCATTGGCCAGCGCCTGGCGCGCGTTCGACACATCATTGGCGGCCTGGTAGGCGCGCGATTCGGCCAGGCGCTGGTCGGTTTGCGAGCTGACTGACTGCGCCACGCGGCGCCGTATCATGTCGAGCAGGCGGTCATGTTCGGCCATGCCGGTTTCAGCCACCTGCACCCGCGCCGTCTGGCGCAGCGCTTCGGTGTACGCGGCGATCACCCGCAGCGACAAGGTCAGGCGTTCTTCCTCGATGCCGGCGCCGGCCGCGTCGACCCGGCTGCCGGCCGCATCGATGCCGGCGTCGATCCGCCCGCCGCTCCACAGCGGCTGGTCGATGCGCACCACGCCGCCGGTTTCCTGCGAGCCGGTGGGCACTTCGGCCGACAGGCTGGGAAAGCGCTGCCACTGCGCGCCTTCGAGGTCGGCGCGCGCGGCTGCCTGCACCGAGCGCTTTCCCTGGACGGCGGGGTGGCTTTGCAGCGCTTGCTGTAGTACCTGGTCGAAACTCCAGGCGGTGGCGCTTTGCGCCAGCACCGAAGGCGTGAGGGTTGCCAGGCTCGCGGCTATCAACACGGCAAGGGCGCGCCGTGCAGTCAATACTGGAAAATCGGTCAAGTTCATCCTGTCTTTTCTGGCACCAGAAGCCTGAAGGTTCAAGGTCGGCGGGAGCCTGGCATGCCTCCCGCCGTGCTGCCCGCCATCAAACGATAAAGTTGGCCGCCGTCAGTTGCGTGATATTGACGTTGCTGAGCAATACCAGCGCCGTATCGAGCGACTGCGCCGAACTCAGGTCGGTCGAGTGGTAGACCGTCACCGCGCCCGCATTGTCGATATCGCGGATCACGATATAGCCCTGGCCCGACAGCACGCTGTCGTCGGCCGCAATCGCGCTGGCCGCCGCCCCGATCGACACCGCCGTTTCATTGAAAATGAAGATGTTGTCGTTGCCGAAGTCGGTACCCAGCGACACGCCGACCGCCACCGACGCCGTCAGGTCGGCAATCGCCGACATGTCGATCACGTCGCCGCCAGCGGCCGGCAGGCCACCCTGGAAGTCGGCCAGGGTCTGCGGGCTGTGCTGGGCCAGCTGGCTCAGGGTAAACAGCTGCGCCGCGTCGGTCAGGTCGGCCTGGGCTTGCGCCGCGGCCGCCGTCGCCACATCGGCATTCGCGGCCACCGTCAGCGATGCCGCATCGGTCAGGTCGGCTTGTGCCTGCACCTGCAGTGCGCTGGCGACGGCCGCATCGGCCGCCACGCTCAAGGCTTGCGCATCGGTCGCTGCCGCCGCGTTGGCGGCGGCGGTGGCCGCTGCCGCATCGACCTGCGCTTGCAGGGTCAAGGCACTGGCGTCGGTCTGGTCGGCGATCGATTGCAGGCCGGCCGCCGCTTGCGCATCGGTGGCGGCGATGGCGCCGAGTGCGCCGGCGTCGGTTTGCGCGGCCACGGCGATCGCTTGCAGCGCGGCGGCCTGCGCCGCGTCGTAGGCCGCCAGCGCCTGCACGGCGGCGGCATCATCGAACTGCGCCGCGTTGTAGGCAGCCAGGGCGGCTGCCGCGTTCTGACTGGCGACGGCGGCCGCCGCATCGTCGGCCAGCGCTGCCTGCAGCGACGCCTGCGAGTTGGCCGCCTGGATCGCTGCCGATGCTGCTGCGGCGTCCGCTGCCTGGGCGGCAGTAGCCGCCGCCAGCGCGGTGCTGGCGGCATTGGCGGTGGCGGCTGCATTGGCATCGTCGGCCAGGGCCGCGTCGCGCGCGGCTACGGCGGCCGCCGCAATGACGGCGGCGGCCTGTGCGGCGGCGTCGTCGTTTTGCGCCGCCGTGGCGGCGGCCTGCGCAATCACGGCCTGGGCGGCCGCTTGCGCTGCAGCGTCGTCGTCCGCTTGCGCGGCCTGGGCGCTGGCCTGCGCTTGTGCGGCGAATTGCACGGCGGCGGCGGCGCTGGCGTCGTCGGCCAGCGCCGCATTGTAGGCGGCCAGGGCGGCGGCAGCATTGGCGGCGGCCGCCTGCGCTGCGGCGTCGTCGTTTTGTGCGGCATTGGCGGCGGCCAGCGCGGCCGAAGCCTGGGCAGCGGCGGCCAGGGCGGCCGTATCGTCGCTTTGCGCAGCCTGCGCCGCTGCCAGGGCGGTGGCGGCGTTTTGCGTGGCGGCGGCCGCTGCTGCATCATCAAGCAGTGCGGCGTTCAGCGCGGCCAGGGCGGTGGCGGCATTGGCAGCGGCGGTGGCGGCAGCAGCGTCGTCGTTTTGTGCGGCGGCGAGCGTGGCGGCAGCCTGCGCGGCCTGGGCGGCAGCGGCCAGGGCGGCCGTATCGGCGGCTTGCGCCGCCTGCGCCGCGCTGGCGGCCACCAGCGCAGCCTGGGCCGCATTGGCGGCGGCAGTGTCGGCGGCCAGCGCCGCATTCAGGGCGGCCAGGGCGCTGCTCGCATTGGCTGCGGCCTGGGCGGCTGCCGCATCGTCGTTTTGCGCGGCGGTAGCGGCGGCCACCGCATTGGCCGCTGCCGTGGCGGCGGCGAGGGCGGCCGCGTCGTCGTTTTGCGCCGCTTGTGCGGCGGCGGCGGCCACGGCGGCGGCAGCTGTCGCTTGCGCGGCAGTGGCGTCGTCGGCCAGTGCCGCATTCAATGCTGCCAGTGCGGCGGCGGCGCTGGCGGCGGCTTGGGCGGCTGCGGCATCGTCGTTTTGCGCGGCGGTGGCGGCGGCCACGGCAGCGGCGGCATTGGCGGCTGCGGCCAGGGCGGCCGTGTCGTCGGCCTGCGCCGCCTGAGCGGCAGCGGCGGCCAGCGCCGCATTGGTGGCGGCGGTGGCGGCGGTGGCATCGTCGGCCAGGGCTGCATTGAGCGCGGCCAGCGCAGTGGCTGCGGCCAGCGCTGCCTGGGCGGCGGCGGCATCGTCGTTTTGCGCAGCCGTGGCAGCGGCCAGCGCATTGGCTGCCGCCGTGGCGGCCGCCAATGCGGCGGCGTCGTCATTCAAGGCCGCTTGCGCGGCTGCCGCAGCAGCGACTGCTGCCGTTGCCGTGGTGGCGGCGGCGGCATCCGCTGCCAGGGCGGCGTTCAGCGCAGCCAGGGCGGCGGCGGCGTCCACCGACGCCTGGGCCGCAGCGGCATCGTCGTTTTGCGCAGCGGTGGCTGCGGCCAGCGCGACGGCTGCTGCTGCGTCGGCCGCAGCGGCTGCCGCGTCGTCGGCGGTCGCTGCCTGGGCGGCGGTGGCGGCCACTGCGGCAGCGGCAGCCGTGCTGGCTGCTGCCGCATCGTCGGCCAGTGCGCTGTTCAGGGCGGCCAGAGCGCTGGCGGCCGCATTGGCGGCACTGGCGGCGGCCGTATCGTCATTTTGCGCGGCGGTGGCGGCTGCTTGTGCAATCGCGGCAGCCGCCAGTGCGGCGGCGGCTGCCGCATCGTCAGCCTGCGCCTCTTGCAGCGCGGCCTGGGCCACGGCGTTGGCGGCGGCGGCGGCGGCGGACGCCGCATCGTCGGCCAGCGCAGCGTTGTAGGCTGCCAGCGCGCTGGCGGCGTTGGCGGCAGCCGTGGCGGCCGAGGTGTCGTCCGCTTGCGCGGCGGTGGCGGCGGCCAGCGCGAGTGCTGCGGCGGTGGCGGCGGCCAGTGCGGCCGTGTCGTCATTTTGCGCAGTTGTCGCCGCCGCTTGCGCGGTGGCGGCGGCTGTTTGTGCGGCAACGGCAGCGGCGTCGTCGGCCAGCGCCGTATTCAGCGCGGCCAGCGCTGCCGCTGCCGCCGTGGCGGCGGTGGCGGCGGCGGTATCGTCGCTTTGCGCGGCAGCCGTGGCGGCGGCCGAGATGGCTGCCTGGGCGGCTGCGGCTGCGGCGGCCAGGTCATCCGATTGCGCCGCGTTGGCGGCGGCCAGCGCGGTGGCAGCGGCTGCGGCTGCAGCGGCTGCTGCGGCGTCGTCGGCCAGCGCGGCGTTCAGCGCGGCCAGCGCTGCAGCGGCGTCAGCATTGGCCTGGTCGGCGGCGGCCACCGCCGAACGCGAGTTGATCACTACCAGCGCATCGGCGTCGGCCAGGCTTTGCGCACTGAGCGCATCGGCATCGGCGCCGACGGCGACGTTCAGGTCGCCGATCGCCACATTCAGGGCCAGGTTGGCGGCGACGGCGGCAGCGTCGTCGTTGAGTGCTGCGAGCGTGGCTGCAGCCGAAATGCCGGCGATGTGAGCCGCGTTGGCGGCGGCGTTATCGTCATTGAGGGCCGCATTGGCGGCGGCCAGGGCGCCCGCGGCAAAAGTGGCGATAGCTTGCAGGGCACCATCGTTGAGCAGCGCGGTGTCGGCCACGGCTTGCGCCGCAGCGGCCACGGCAGCGGCGGTGGCGGCGGCGGCGTCGTCGGCCTGGGCCGCCGTGGTGGCGGCCAGCGACAGTGCCGCCGCAGCGGCGGTATTGACGGCGTTGGTATCGGCGGCAATCGCCGCGTTGAGGACAGCCAGCGCATTGTTGGCGGCGGTCGCCGCCGCTACCGCTGCGGCATCGTCGGCCAGCGCGCTGTTCAAGGCGGCCAGGGCGGCGTTGGCGGTCGCAACCGCTGTGGCGGCCGTGTTGTCCAGCGCTTGCGCCGCTTGGGTGGCGGCCAGTGATGCGGCGGCAACCGTGGCGGCCGTGGCGGCGGCCAGGTCGTCGGCCTGGGCAGCGGCTGTGGCAGCTGCCGAGATGGCGGCGACGTTGGCGGCGACGCTGGCAGCCGTGTCGGCGGCGATTGCCGCATTGGTGGCGGCCAGGGTATTGGTCGCATTCAGTGCGGCATTGACGGCGGCGGCATCGTCGGCCAGGGCGCTGTTGAGGGCGGCGATGGCATTGTTGGCGATGGTGACGGCGCTGGCGGCGGCGGCGTCGGCCGCTTGCGCGGCATTGGCGGCGGCCTGCGAGGCAGTGGCGGTGGTGGCGGCCAGCGCGGCGGCCACATCGTCGGCGACAGCGGCGGCGGTGGCGGCATTGGCCAGCACGGCGTTGGCGGCTGCGGTGACGGCTGCGGCATCGGCGGCCAGCGCCGCGTTCAATGCGGACAGCGCATTGGCGGCGGTGGCGGCGGTCGATGCGGCGGCGGCATCGGCCGCTTGCGCGGCCTGGGTGGCGGCCAGCGAGGTTGCTGCCACAGTGGCGGCAGCCGCTGCGGCGGCGTCGTCAGCCAGTGCCGTTTGCGCCGCCACTTGCGACAGCGCGGCGCGGGTGGCGGCGGCGGTGGCGGCGTTGTCGGCCGCAATCGCTTCATTGAGCCTGGCCAGCGAGGCGGCGGAATTGGCCGCCGCCGTGACGGCATTGGCGTCGTCGGCGATGGCGCCATTGGCTGCTGCGCGCGACAGCGTGGCAGCCGTGGCGGTGGTGGTGGCGGCCAGCGCCGCCACCAGGTCAAGCGGCCGCGAAGCCGAATACGCGGCGGCAGCAGCAGCGGTGGCGGCGTCGTTATTGGCGATAATGGTCAGCGCAGGCGCATCGGTCAGCGCGGCAACGGTGGCGGCCAGCGTGGCGGCGGTGGCATCGACCGTATGGGCCAGGCCCAGCACGACGGCGTCGAGCACGCCGGCCAGCGCATTGGCGGTGGTCACGGCGGCCGCATCGGCAGTTGCGACCAGTCCCAGCGCGACAGCGTCGGTCAGGTTGGCGGTATTTTGCAAGGTGGCGGCAGCAGCCGCGTCGACTGTCGACACCAGACCGAGCGCAACGGCGTCGGTCAGGTTGGCGGTGGCGGCGGCCGCATTGGCGGCCTGCGTGGCGGCGGTCGATACCGTGCCCAGCGCCACCACGTCGGTCAGGTTGGCGGTGGCTTGGGCGGCGGCGGCAGCCGTATTGGCGGCGGTCGAGACCAGGTTCAGCGCAACGGCATCGGTCAGGTTGGCCGTTGTTTGCGCGGTGGCGGCCAGCGCCGCATCGGCGGTGGCGACCAGGCCCAGTGCGGCGGCGTCGGTCAGGTTGGCGGTTGCCTGCGCGGCATTGGCGGCGGCGGTGGCGGCGGTCGAGGCATTGCCCAGGGCGACCGCATCGGTCAGGTTGGCCAGGTTGGCCGCTGCCGTCGAGGCGGTGGCAGCGGCTGTCGAAATGACGCCCAGCGCAACGGCATCGGTCAGGTTGGCGGTCGCCTGCAAGGTGGTGGCGGCGGTGGCGTTGGCCGTCGAGACCAGGCCCAGGGCGGCGGCGTCGGTCAGGTTGGCGATGGTGGCCAGCGCGCCGGCGGTGGCGGCATTGGCGGTCGACACCAGGCCCAGGGCGACGGCATCGGTGGCGTTGGCGGCCGTTTGCGCGGTGGTGGCGGTAGCGGCCGCTGCGGTGGAGACCAGGCCCAGGGCGACGGCGTCGGTCAGGTCGGCGGTGCTTTGTGCGGCGGTGGCGGCGGCTGCCGCTGCGCTCGACAGCACGCCCAGCGCGGTGGCGTCGCTTTGCGAGGCCAGCAGTTGCGCGGCGGCATCCGCAACGGCAGCGGCGGTGGAAATCACGCCCAGCGCATCGGCGTCGGTCAGGGCGGCGGTGGCGGCGGCGGCGGCCGATGCGGCAGCGGCAGCGGCAGCGGCGCTCACGGCGCTCGCATCGATACCGCCAAGCGCGGCGGCGCTTTCGGCTGCCTGGACTGCGGCGGCTGCGGTAGCGGCCAGGCCGGCGGCATCGGTCAGGTCGGCCGTTGTTTGCAGCAAGCCCGCAGCGATCGCATCGGCGGTCGAGACCAGGCCCAGGGCGTCGGCATCGGTGAGCGCGGCCAGCAGGTTGGCGGCATCGGCGCTGCCCTGCAGGTTATTGACGATGGCGGTCAGGTCGAGCACGCTGGTCTGGCCCGCCGTCAGATTGGCGGCGGCGGCCAGCAAGGCGCTGGCGTCGGCTGCATTGACCAGCGCGGTCAGGTTGATCCCGGCGGCGTTCGCATTGGCATTGGCGGCATTGGCGGCCGCCGCATCGTAGGCCGCCTGCAGCGCGACGGCATCGGTCAGGTTGGCAACCGATTGCGTATTGGCCGCCACTTGAGCAGCCGTGTTCGATGCCCCTTGAAGGGCATTGGCGTCGGTGGCGTTGGCCAGGGTTTGCGCGGCCAGGGCGGCGGCGGCATCGTTGTTGGACACCACGGCCAGCGCGGCGGCATCCGTCAGTGCGGCCTGGGCGGCGGCTGCCTGCGAGACGGCGGTGGCGGCGTCGGAAGTGATCTGCAGGGCGGCCGCGTCGGTGGCGTCGGCCAGCGTTTGCGCGGCAGTGGCGGCAGTGGCTGCGGTGGCCGCTGCCGTGCCCAGTACTGCGGCGTCGGTGGCGTCGGCCAAGGTTTGCGCGGCGGCGGCCGCCGATGCGGCGGCAGTCGACGCGGCTGTCAGCGCGGCGGCATCAGTCAGGTCCGCTTGCGTTTGCGCGGCGCTGGCGGCTGCCTGCGCCGCGTCGGAGGCCAGGCCCAGCGCGGTGGCGTCGGTGGCGGCGGCCAGGGCGGCGGCATTGGTGGCCGTTTGCGCCGCCGTCGTGGCGGCGGTAGCCAGCAGGCCGGCATCAGTGGCGTTGGCCAGGGTGACGGCGTTGGCGGCCAGCGCATTGGCGGCGTCAAACGCCTGGACCAGTGCGGTGGCGTCGGTATTGCCCGCTTGCGTGGCGGCCGCCGCCGCTGCGGCCTGGGCCGCATCAGAGACGATTTGCAAGGCAGCCGCATCGGTGGCGGCGGCCAGGGTGGCGGCATTGCCAGCCAGTTGCGCGTCGGCGTTGGCGAGACCTGTCAGCACGGCGGCGTCGGTGGCGTTGGCCAGGGTGGCGGCGGCGAGTGCAGCGCTAGCGGCAACATTCGACGCCTGGCCCAGCACGGTGGCGTCGGTGGCCGCCGCTTGCGTCGCGGCGGCGGCAGCTGCCGCCTGGGCGGCGTCGGAGGCAATCTGCAGCGCGCCAGCATCCGTGGCGGCGGCCAGGGTCGCGGCGTTATTGGCTGCTTGCGTGGCGGTGGCAGACGCTGCGCCCAGTGCGGTGGCGTCGGTGGCGTTGGCCACGCTGGTGGCGGCCTGGGCTGCCGCATCGGCTGCCGTGGCGGCTTGCCCCAGCACGGTGGCGTCGGTGGCGCCAGCTTGCGCAGCGGCGGCAGCAGCTGCCGCTTGCGCGGCGTCGGAGGCAAGCTGCAGTGCAGCGGCGTCGGTCTGGTTGGCCACGGCGGCTGCATTGTTGGCCGCCTGCGTGGCGGCAGTGGAAGCGGCGCCCAGTGCGGCGGCATCGGTCTGGCTGGCCAGGGTGGCAGCGGCCTGGGCTGCTTGCGTGGCGGCGTTGGCGGCCTGGCCCAGTATGGTCGCGTCGGTGGCGGCGGCTTGCGCGGCCGCTGCGGCTGCTGCGGCCTGGGCGGCGTCGGAGGCCGTTTGCAGCGCTGCCGCGTCGGTCTGGTTGGCGATGGTGGTAGCGTTGTTGGCCGCTTGCGTGGCGGCGGCGGAGGCTGCGCCCAGCGCGGCGGCGTCGGTCTGGTTGGCCTGGGTGGCGGCGGCCTGGGCTGCTTGCGTGGCGGCGTTGGCGGCCTGGCCCAGTACGGTAGCGTCGGTGGCGGCGGCTTGCGCGGCGGCAGTGTCGGATGCGGCCTGGGCATTGTCAAACGCTGTTTGCAGTGCGGCGGCATCGGTCTGGTTGGCGATGGCTGCGGCGTCGCTGGCTGCCTGGTTGGCGCTGGCCGAGGCGGCGCCCAGCGCTGCGGCATCGGTCTGGTTGGCAACATTGGCGGCGGTCTGGGCTGCGGCATTGGCGGCGTCGGCGGCTTGCGCCAGCGCGCTGGCGTCGCTGGCGGCAGCTTGCGCCGCGGCGGCGTTTGATGCGGCCTGGGCGTTGTCGGACGCCGTTTGCAGGGCGGCGGCATCAGTCTGGTTGGCAACGGCGTTGGCGCTGGCAGCTTGCGCGGCGGCCGCTGCCGCTGCCGCGCCGAGGGCGTCGGCGTCGGTTTGTGCCGCAACATTGGCGGCATTGGCGGCATTCGCGGCGGCGGTGTTGGCCGCCACGGCCAGTGCCGGCGCATCGCTGGCGTCGGCTTGCGCCTGGGCGGCGGCCGCTTGCGCGGCGGCGTTGCTGGAGGTTTGTCCCAGCGCCGCTGCATCGGTCTGGTTGGCAACAGCGGAGGCGTTGGCGGCATTTTGCGCGGCGGCGGCGGCGGCGGCGTTCAGGGCGGCGGTGTCGGTGGCGGCCGCTTGCGTGGCTGCCGCCTGGGCGGCGGCTTGCGCGGCGCTTGCGGCCTGCTGCAGTGCGCCGGCATCGGTGGTGTTGGCTTGCGCCTGGGCGGCGCCCGCTTGCGCGGTGGCCGTGTTGGCGGCCGCACCGAGGGCGACGGCATCGGTCTGGCCGGCAATCGTGGCGGCGTTGACTGCCTGTGCGGTGGCAGCGGCGGCCGCCGTGGCCAGCGCATCGGCGTCCGAAGCGTTGGCCAGCGCGGCCGTGTTGGCGGCATTGGCCGCGTCATTGTTGGCAGCGGTGGCCAGCGCCTGCGCATCAGTCAGGCTGGCCTGCTGATTGGCGGCGGCGGCAGTCGCGGCGGCGCTATCGGACGCTGCCTGCAGCGCTGGCGTATCGCTGAGGTTGGCCTGCGCAGCGGCTGCCGCCTGTGCGGCTGCTGCGGCGTTTGCCGCCTGCGTGGTGGTGGTGGCTGCAGCATCGGCGTTTTGCGCGGCGCTGGCGGCGGCGTTGGCGGCGGCGGCAGTGGCATTGGCGGCGGCGGCGGCATTGTCGGCGGCGACCGCGTTTTGTGCGGCCGCTTGCGAGGCGGCTGCGGTAGCAGCGGCGACTGGCACCGCCGCGTCGGCTGCCGCTGCTGCGGTGGCGGCTGCTTGCGCTTGCGTTGCCGCAACCTGTGCCTGCGCAGCTTGCTGATCTGCCAGGGTGGCCGCATTGGCCGTGGCCTGTGTTGCAGCGGCATTGCTGGCGGCAGTTGCCGCTGCAACGTCTGCGGCCTGCGCGGTGTTAGCGGCGGCCTGTGCTGTCGTGGCGGCGGCGATGGCGGCGCCGGTGATGATGAAGGTGGAGCTGCCATCGCCCTGGCCGCCAGTCGAGCCGCCAGTGCCGCCGGTACCACCCGTACCGGTGCCGCCAGTGCCACCCGTACCCGTGCCGCCAGTGCCACCCGTACCCGTGCCGCCCGTGCCGCCGCCGATGCCGGCTGGGGCGGCGCTGCTGCCGCCGGTTGCCGCAGCGGCGACCAGGCCGATGCCGCCCAGCGCGCCCAATGCGCCCAGGCCGCTGAGGGAGCCAAAAGTGCCCGTTCCGGCGCCGGTCAGAGTGCTGCCGGCGACATCGACCACGCTTCCGCCGGGAATGGCCGCCGCGCCGCCGCTATTGCCTGCTGCTGCTCCTGCTCCCACTCCTGCTCCCGCGCCATCGACGCCTGCCTGGCCGCCGGCTTCGCCAGCACCGCCCGCACCGGCGCCGGCAGCGACCGCAGTGGCCGCGGCCGTACCCGCCAGCGCAGCGCCTGACGTGCCCATGCCCGTTTCGCCGAGCACTTCGACCACGCTTTCAGGTGGCATGGACTGTGCCACATCGGCGCCTTGCTCCAGTTCGTCTTCGTCGAGCAGCTTGCGATTGTTGTTTTGCGCCCTGGCGGCATTTTTGGCAGGCGCCACCGCAGCGCTATTGCCCGCTTGCGCGGCGAGAATGTTTGCTGCACCGCTGGTGCTGGCAGGAACTTGGGCTGGGGTGGGGGTGGTGGCCATTTGAAGATCTCCGAATAGGTTATGAGTGTTGCTTGTTTCTCAGAATTCATTGATGGATGAGTAAGTCGTCATCCCTGGTTTCTCCGGCGTGGCTTGGGCCGTGTTTTTATGCTGATGTATCCCTGCTGTGGGTGGTGCAAGTAAAGCATATTTATTTAAGCGTTGCTGACTGAAAAGAATCAGGCGTGCGATCTATAAGATCGATGCCGTTCCTGGTTTGTTTGTATGCCGATTCTGATCGGAAAGCACGGGCGTTTTTTGGGCCACATGCCGCAGGGAAGCTGCGGTTTCGCGCACTTGGCGGCGCCGTCTTCCCTATGATGGTAGTTTCAAATCTGAAACTTTCAATTTCATTTTAATCACAATCAATAACTATATTCTGACAAAGTTCTTTCACGGGAATAGGCACCAATACTCACCGAATGAATAGAATGTCATGCGTTTTTGCCTTAACGAAGCTATTTTCATGTATTTCGGGATGAAAATATTCGACTATCGAAAATGTAGTTGTGGCTTTTCAGTCTTGTTATTGATTAATTTAATTGCAGTGGCTGTGCGATAGAAATAATTATTTATTATTTTGATATTCAATTCAGGGTATTGATTTAATAGCCTGATTGGTGAAATGGTCTGGAGTGAATAACTATCGATAAAATAGTTATTATCGGGGCGTGAAAATAAAAGGCAATTTTCCATGAAAAACGCCCCGGCTGGCGGGGCGTTGGGCAATTCGGGAACAAACAGGTTCAGCCCTTTGTCAGCCGTTTGTCAGCCTTCCTCGCGCCAGCGGCGCAACCGGATGGCAACCCAGATCATGGCCGCGCCCGCTACCGCACCCAGCCAGGCGGCCGGCAGGCCCAGGCTGGACCAGGAATTACCGAATACGTCGATCTGCGCCATGTGCGAACCACCTGCGGCGGCGCGCAACTGTGGCAGCAGCTCCGGTTCGAACAGGTACCAGCTGCCCGGCAAGGTACCGAGCAAGGTGCGCGCGATTACCTTCGACTGTATCCAGTTGGCCTGCGCCTGCAATTGCGCCAGTTCGCCGCCCCACACCAGCAGCACGGCCAGCAGCAGTGGCACGCCGACAGCCCACAGGAAGACCTTGCTGCGGGCCCAGCTCGACACCATCAGCAGCCAGCCGACCGTCGGCAAGGCCCACAGGCAATACACGGGCAGCAGCCCGAACAGGCGCAGCGGAGCGAAGTACAGGCCTGGCCTGGCGGCCAGTTCGCCGAACACATGGATGCCGTTCAGCTCCAGCACCCCCGCCAGGCCCAGCAACAATGCCAGCGAAGTCAGGCAAGCTGCGGCCAGCACGATCATCGGCGCCACCAGCAGCGCGATGGCAGCCTTGGAAAGCACTGTCAGCCCGTCCGATACGGGCAGCGACTTCCAGAACAGGATGCTGCGGTCGCGGCGGTCATCGTGCAAAGCGCTCAGGCAATAGAAAAACACCAGGAAGCCCAGCGCCAGAAACAGCGGCGCGGCCAGGTAGGCGTAATTGTTGGCGACGGCATCGATGACCTCGTTCTTTTGCCGCGCGAAGGACGGCGCGTTGAAGACGGCGCTCCAGGACACGTCTTCGCCGTTGATGGTCAGCGCGGTGCGCGTCCTGGTTCTGGCGATGGTGGTCATGGTCAGCAGCGTACCGAGCACCGTCAATACGATGCCGATCACGGCAGGCGTCCACAGCAGCATGCCCTTGTGCTCCCACAGTTCGCGCCGGAGCAGCCATTTCATCTTGTTGACAGGCGAGATGCTCATTGCTGTGCTCCTTTCATGGTGGCGACAAACAGGTCGGCCAGGCTGGGCGTGTGCAGTTCTCCCAGCACGGCCAATTGCGCGCGGTTGACGCCGTCGAACAGCATCACGGATTTGCCGAACACGCTGCGTTCGCTGATCGGCTGCAGGGCGCGCGCGGCATTGACCTGCTGCGGCCCGACCATCACCTCGATATAGCGTTCGCCCACTTCTTCCATGGTGGCGGCCAGCACGATCTTGCCGTCGCGGATGAACATCAGGTCGCTGAGGATATGCTCGACTTCCTCGATCTGGTGGGTGGTGATGACGATGGTCTTGTTTTCGTCAAAATAGTCTTCCAGCAGGTTCTGGTAAAACTGCTTGCGGTAAAGAATGTCCAGGCCCAGGGTCGGCTCGTCGAGCACCAGCAGTTTCGCGTCGATCGCCATCACCAGCGCCAGGTGCAACTGCACCACCATGCCCTTGGACATGGCTTTCACCTTCATCTTCGGCGACAGCTTGGTCAGCGCCAGGTAGCGCTCGGCCTTGCTGCGGTCAAAGCGCGGATGCACGCCCGCCACGAAGTCGACCGCATCGGCCACGCGCAGCCAGCCCGGCAAGATTGCCACGTCGGCGATAAAGCACACGTCTTCCATCAGGGCGTCGCGCGCAAGCCGTGGATCGCGCCCCAGCACCGACAGTTCACCGTCGAAGCCCGTCAGGCCCAGGATGGCTTTCAGGGTGGTGGTCTTGCCCGAGCCGTTCGGCCCGATCAGGCCGACGATGCGGCCCGGCGCGATATCGAAGCTGAGGCCGTCGAGCGCCGCCTGTCTGCCATATTGCTTGCGCAGGCCGCGCGCGCTGATCACGCTGCCCTTGTCGAGTTGTTCGCTCATGGGGTCGCTCCTTTATGGGTTTGCAGCAGTTGTTCCACGTCGAGGCCCAGGCGCGCGATGCGTTCCAGCATGGCCGGCCATTCTTCGCGCAGGAAGCGTTCGCGTTCGCTGGCCAGCAATTTGTCGCGGGCGCCTTGCAATACATACATACCGAGTCCTCTGCGTTTTTCCACCAGCGCCTCGTCCACCAGTTCCTGGTAGGCGCGCGAGACGGTAATGGGATTGAGTTGATAGTCGGCCGCCACCTGGCGCACCGACGGCAGGGCGTCGCCGGACTGCAGCGCGCCATCGAGCATCATGCCGACCACTTTCGCCTTGAGCTGACGGTAGATCGGGCTGTTGTCGTTCCAGTCGGCGCTCATGGAATGCGCTCCGGCAAGGTTGACAGGGAGGGACGTGAGGACCATGCGGCTGGCATCGAAGCTCCTTGGGGTGATTTAATGAATTGGTGTTGTAGTTAACTATAACACCAGGATTTAAAAAATCAACAACTTCATGCTTTCAGGCGTTGTTGCAAGTCCAGCGCATTGAGCAGCGCCGCGCCGGAGGCCGTATTGTCGAAGATGCACCAGCTGCCAGCCGCCACCTGTGTGCGCAGCTCGGTGGCGAGGGCGTCCAGAAATTCGGCCGAATAATCCGAGTAATAAATCTTCGGGCTGCCGTGCAGGCGAATGTACGCCACTTCGGTGGTCGCTTCATGCGGCCCCGGCTGTCCGGCGGGCGGGTCGGCGCGCACGCGGGTGATCTGGCGTTCGCGCAGCAGGGCGGTGGCGGCCTCGCCGAACCAGCTGGCGTGGCGTGCTTCGAAGGCCAGCATGCCGGCGAAATAGCCACGCAGGCTGTCAAAAAATGCCTCGGCGACGGCAGTATCGAAACGCAGGTTGGGCGGCAGTTGCACCAGCACGCAGCCCAGTTTTTCCTTCAGGTGCGCCACCTCGCCGGCAAAGCGCTGCAGTTGCTCCGCGTAATCTTTCAGGCGCAGCTCGTGCGTGATGGTGCGCGGCAGCTTGACGCTGAAGCGAAAATCTTCGGGCACGCTGTCGGCCCAGCGCGCATAGGTCGTGGGTTGATGAGGTCGGTAGAACGAGGTATTGATTTCGGCGCAGCCGAGCACCCGGCCATAGCGTTGCAGATGGCTGCCGTCAGAGGGGAAATGTGCCGAGGCCGCGCTGGAAATGCCCCAGCCGGCCGTGCCGATATACAGTGTGGACATGCCACCATTACAGCAGAGCCAGACAGGCAGGCTTGTCAGACAGCGCCTTGTGGCGGCGTCGGCGCCAGGCTAGTCGATGATGGCGCCGTCCAGCGCGTGGCGCGTAATGCTGCCGTCGCCAGCGATGGCGATCCAGCCGCCGCGCGCCGTTTCTCCGGCTTGCACATCGCATTCCCAGTCGGGCAGGACGTAGCGCAAGGTGCCGTTCACTTCATGCAGGGCGGGGCGGTGCGTGTGGCCGTGGATCATGATGGTTGCGGCCTGTTCGGCAAACACCTGCGCGACGGCTTCTGGCGTTACGTCCATGATGTCCATCGCCTTCTCGCCGTTGTGCTCGCGGCTGTTCTTGCGCAAGCCGTCGATAATGGCCTTGCGCTGCGTCAAAGGCGTGGCCAGGAACTGCTGCTGCCAGGCCGGTTGGCGCACCATGGCACGAAAATCCATATAGGCCACATCCCTGGTGCATTCGGCGTCGCCATGCAGCAGCACGATGCGCTGGCCGGCAATGGTGGTGACGTGCGGTTCGCTCAGCAAGGTGGCGCCGGCGGCGGCGGCAAAGCCTGAGCCGACCAGGAAGTCGCGGTTGCCGGCGATCCAGTAGACATGCACGCCCGCATCGCTGAGGGCGCGCAGGGCTGCCGTCATGCGCGCATTGAACGGGTCTTCCAAATCATCGTCGCCGGCCCAATATTCGAACAGGTCGCCCAGCAGGTACAGGGCGTGCGCATGCTGCGCATGGTGCTCAAGAAAGGAAAGAAAGGCGGCGCTGGTGCGCGGGTGCGAGCGCTGCAGATGCAGGTCGGAAATAAAGAGTGCGGCAGGCATTGTCATCGTTCAACGCTCCCCTGATCAAGATTGTGCATGGAAGTAAGAAGAACGTGGCAATGCCTGTGATTCATGTTGCGTGGATTACGCTGCTTCGACTTTTTCGATGATGACGTCCGTCGCTGGCACATCGGCAAACATGCCGGCGCGCGTGGTTTTCACGGCGCGGATGGCGTCAACCACTTCCTTGCCATCGGTAACTTTACCGAACACGGCGTAGCCCCAGCCGTCCTGGCCCGGGTAGTCGAGGAAACTGTTGTTCTTGATGTTGATGAAGAACTGGGCCGACGCCGAGTGCGGATCCGAGGTACGGGCCATGGCCAGGGTGTAGGTATCGTTTTTCAGGCCGTTCTTGGCTTCGTTTTCAACGGTGGTGTCGGCCGGCTTTTGTTTCATGCCTGGCTCGAAGCCGCCGCCCTGGATCATGAAGCCGTCGATCACGCGGTGGAAAATCGTGTTGTTGTAGTGGCCGGCTTCCATGTAGGCCAGGAAGTTGGCAACCGTTTTCGGCGCTTTTTCAGCGTCCAGTTCAGCGGTGATCTTGCCCAGGTTGGTGGTGATGATTACGGAAGTCATGATAGTCCTTTACATTAGGTGAAATATTTCGTGCCCCGGCTAGCCGGCGCGGCTGGCCGGGGCGGCAAAAACGCTATTTTACAGTTTTGCGGGCGCTTGTTTGAGCAAGGTAGCCGATTCGATCACCACCGGCGTAACGGGCACGTTCTGGTGCGGCCCCTTGTCGGCTACCGGCACCGCCTTGATCTTGTCGACCACATCCATGCCACTGACGACCTTGCCGAACACCGTATAGCCGAAGCCATCGCGGCCCAGATAGTCGAGGGCGCCATTATTGCCGACGTTGATGAAAAATTGCGAGGTGGCCGAATGCGGGTCGCCGGTGCGCGCCATGGCGATGCTGTAGGTGACGTTCTGCAAGCCGTTCTGCGCTTCGTTCTGGATCGGCGCCTTGGTGGCTTTCTGCTTCATGTTCTTGTCGAAGCCGCCGCCCTGTATCATGAAGCCGTCGATCACGCGGTGGAACACGGTGCCCTTGTAGTAGCCGCTTTTGACATACTGCAGAAAGTTGGCCACGCTTTTCGGCGCTTTTTCCTGGTCCAGTTCCAGCACGATCTCGCCCATGCTGGTTTTCAGGGCCACGTGCGGGGTTGGATCGAGCGCCGCCGGGGTAGCCGCCACCACCGCGCCACCCAGGGCCAGGCCGGCAAACAGCGTGAAAAAGCGGGCCAGGAACGGCAGGCGCGGGGATTTTGTTGCTTGCATAAGGTGTCCTTGATCGTTATTTTTCTTTAAACTTGCTTGAATGGCAAAAAAATCAACTAGGTGTTGAACTTCGGTTGAACTTCGTAAAAACCTGATTCATATCGGGCCAGTCTGGTTTTTATCAATGTTATACTTGCCCGCTAACGCCCAATTCTAACAAACAAGAACAACAATACAGCGGGTAGGTCAGTCTCGGCGCACACGGCAGTAGAGTGGCGCGGCACCCACGGTGTCCGCGCCTGTCTGTCGTTTTCCCCGGGCTGGCTGCCGCTCTACCAGTAAAGCACGATGAGCAATCTAAAGATTTACAACACCCTGGCACGCGAAAAGCAGGTCTTCGTTCCAATGGAAGCGGGCAAGGTCCGCATGTATGTATGCGGCATGACCATCTACGACTACTGCCATATCGGCCATGCGCGCATGATGATGGCGTTCGACGTGATCTATCGCTGGCTGAAGGCGTCCGGGCTGGACGTCACGTATGTGCGCAATATTACCGATATCGATGACAAGATCATCCGCCGCGCGGTGGAAAATGGCGAAACGATATCGCAGCTGACCACGCGTTTTACGCAGTACATGAACGAAGACACGGCCGCGCTGGGCATCCTGGCGCCCGATCATTCGCCGCGCGCCACCGACTACGTGCCGCACATGCTGCGCCTGATCGAGCGCCTGGAAACGAATAGCCTGGCCTACCAGGGCGAGGATGGCGACGTCAATTACGCCGTGCGCAACTTCCCCGGCTACGGCAAATTGTCGGGCAAGTCGCTCGACGACCTGCGCGCCGGCGAGCGCGTCGATGTGAACACCGGCAAGCGCGATCCGCTCGACTTCGTGCTGTGGAAGTCGTCGAAGGAATCCGAACCCGAAGAAGTCAAATGGGATTCGAAATGGGGCAAGGGCCGCCCGGGCTGGCATATCGAATGCTCGGCCATGGCCTGCGCCTTGCTGGGCGAACAGTTCGACATCCATGGCGGCGGCGCCGACTTGCAGTTCCCGCACCATGAAAACGAGATCGCCCAATCCGAAGGCGCGTTTGGCCATGCCAGCGTCAATTACTGGATCCATAACGGCTTCGTGCGCCTGGATAATGAAAAAATGTCCAAGTCCCTGGGCAATTTCTTCACCATCCGCGAAGTGCTGCAAAAGTTCGATGCCGAAGTGATCCGCTTCTTCATCCTGCGCGCGCACTACCGCAGCCCGCTCAATTATTCCGACGTGCACCTGGACGACGCGCGCCTGGCGCTGACGCGTTTGTACACGGCGCTGGCCGAAGTTGCCGTGGAAGAGGGCGCAATCGACTGGAGCGAAGCCCACGCCGTGCGTTTCAGCGAGGCAATGGACGACGACTTCAACACGCCGCTGGCGGTGGCGGCCCTGTTCGACCTGGCCACGGAAGTGAACAAGAGCAAGTCACCAGCGCTGGCGCGTCAGTTGAAGGGCCTGGCAGGCGTATTGGGCTTGCTGGAACGCACGCCGCAGCAATTCCTGCAGGCCACCGTGGGCACTGCCGCCGGCGGCAATGACGAGACAGCCGCCATCGAACACGCGATCGCCGCGCGCAGCGCCGCGAAAAAAGCGCGTGACTTTGCCGAGTCCGACAAGATCCGCGCCGAATTGCTGCAGGCCGGCATCATCCTGGAAGACAAGCCTGACGGCTCGACCAACTGGCGCCGCGCATGATGTCCAACACCAGGGAAAACGGCGAAGCCGTGGCGCCGGCGCAAATACAGGTGCCGGCCTACTGGGAAGAGGCGAAGATCGAGCTGATGAAGCGCGACCGCATCATGAAAAAGCTGATCCCGCAATTTGGCGACCTGCACCTGGTCGGCCATAGCGACCCGTTTACCACCCTGGCCCGCTCGCTGGTGGGCCAGCAGATCACGCCCAAGGCCGCCGACCTGGCCTGGAAAAAGCTGCTGCTGGCCTGCCCGAAATGCACGCCGTCGCAAGTGCTCAAGGCGGGCGCCGAGCAATTGTCGGCCTGTGGTTTGTCCAAGCGCAAGACCGAATACCTGCTGGACCTGGCCGACCATTTCAAGGCCAAGCGCGTGCACGCCAGCCAGTGGGGCGAAATGGACGACGAAGCCGTCATCGCCGAACTGGTGCAAATCCGCGGCATCGGCCGCTGGACCGCCGAAATGTTCCTGATCTTTAACCTGTTGCGGCCGAATGTGCTGCCGCTCGATGACCCCGGCTTGATCCAGGGCATCAGCGTCAATTACTTTTCCGGCGAACCTGTTTCACGCAGCGATGCGCGCGAGGTGTCCGCCAATTGGGAACCGTGGCGCACCGTGGCAACCTGGTATTTATGGCGCAGTCTTGATCCTGCCGCTGCCGTCGTGGCCGCTTCTGCCAGCGATACAGGCCCCCGCGCCTGAGCCGGTACGGTAAAATAACCATCAATAACGCCGCGCGCCCTGGCGACGCGGCTGGTAAAACCCTGGAGGTACAATGACTAAAACGACTTTCCTCAATTTTGAACAGCCGATCGCGGAACTCGATTCCAAGATCGAAGAGTTGCGCTTCGTGCAAGACGATTCGGCCGTCGACATCTCGGAAGAGATCGACCGCCTGGCCAAGAAGAGCCAGCAGCTGACCAAGGATATCTACGCCAAGCTGACGCCCTGGCAAGTGGCGCAGATCGCGCGCCACCCGCAGCGCCCCTACACCATGGATTATGTGAACGAAATCTTTACCGATTTCCACGAACTGCATGGCGACCGCAGCTATGCCGACGACTTGTCCGTGGTCGGCGGCCTGGCCCGCTTCAACGGCCAGCCCTGCATGGTCATCGGCCACCAGAAAGGCCGCGACACGAAAGAGCGCGCGATGCGCAACTTCGGCATGCCGAAACCGGAAGGCTACCGCAAGGCCATGCGCCTGATGAAAGTGGCTGAAAAGTTCAACCTGCCGATCTTCACCTTTGTCGACACGCCAGGCGCTTTCCCCGGCATCGACGCCGAAGAGCGCGGCCAGTCCGAGGCCATCGGCCACAACCTGTACGTGATGGCCGAACTGAAAGTGCCTTTGATCGCCACCATCATCGGTGAAGGCGGCTCCGGCGGCGCGCTGGCGATTGCCGTCGGCGACGCCGTGCTGATGCTGCAATACTCGACCTACGCCGTGATCTCGCCGGAAGGCTGCGCCTCGATCCTGTGGAAGAGCGCCGAGCGCGCCGCCGATGCGGCCGAAGCGCTGGGCCTGACCGCGCACCGCCTGAAAGCCATGGGCCTGATCGACAAGATCATCAACGAACCGCTGGGCGGCGCCCACCGCGATCCGAAACAGATGGCGACCTTGCTGAAACGCGCCCTGGCCGACACCCTGCGCCAGTTCCACGGCATGAAAACCAAGGACCTGCTGCAAGCGCGCCATGAAAAGCTGCTGAGCTATGGCAAGTTCAAGGAAACCACGCCGAGCGAGTAAGATTTATTTAACCCAACGGCAGAATCCGGGGTCAGACCCTTAGGGGGAATGAGCGCCAATGGCGCGCATTCCAATCCCGCAGGGACTGACCCCAGCTCTTCAAGGTCTTGGGCTAAAGCAAGCATAAAACACCAGGGACAGGCAGGTAGCCGAACATCTTCGACTACCTGCCTGTCCCTCTTTGCATTCCCGGAACCCATATGAAAAAGCAACAAACCGCCAGCGTCGCCGATATCTTTGCGCGCGCCTTGCAAGACTGCGCGCCGCAAGCCGGCCAGACGATCGGTATCGCCCTCAGTGGCGGCCTCGACTCCTCGGCCCTGCTGCACCTGGCCCATGCCTGGGCGCAGGAGCACGGCGTGGCGCTGCGCGCCTTCCACGTGCACCATGGCCTCAGTCCGAACGCCGACGCCTGGCTGGTGCATTGCGAGCAGCTGTGCGCCAGCCTGGACGTGCAGTTCGAGGCCGCCCGCGTCAGCATCGAGATCAACCCGAAGACGGGTACCGAAGAGGCGGCCCGCAAGCGCCGCTATGCTGCCCTGGGTGCCTTGTGTGCGCAACACGGCGTGCGTTTGCTGCTGACCGCCCACCACCAGGACGACCAGGCCGAAACCGTGCTGCTGCAGCTGCTGCGCGGTTCGGGCACGGCCGGCTTGTCGGGCATGGATGGCGCCAACAGCGCGCCCGAACTGCTGGCCAATCCGGACCTGGTGATGGCGCGCCCGCTGCTGCCGGTGTCGCGCAAGCAGCTGGAAAGCTACGTGGCGAAACATGGCATCGCGCATATCCACGACGAGTCGAACGACGATGCGCGCTTTGCCCGCAATGCCCTGCGGCACCAGGTGATGCCGGTGCTGGCGCAGGCCTTTCCCGGCTTCCAGGAACGCTTTGCGCGCAGCGCCCAGCATGCGCAGTCGGCGCAGCGCCTGCTGACGGAACTGGCGACGCAGGATCTCGCCAACTGCCTCGATGGCGAGTGCATCGAGCTGGCGAAATTGCGTGAATTGAGCCAGGACCGCTGCTACAACCTGCTGCGCCATTGGTTCGGCACGCGCAACCTGCGCATGCCGTCGACGGCGTGGCTGGCGGAAATGCTGGCGCAGCTGCTCGAAGCGCGGCCCGATGCGCAGTTGCTGGTGACGCATCCGGAATGCCATGTGCGGCGCCACCGCGACCGGCTGTACCTGACGCCGAAACTGGAAGACCTGGCCGGCATGCGCGAGCGTGATGACGCGAATATTCCGGGCCTGGAAAAAGCCGGCCAGGATTTTCACTGGCAGGGCGAAGCGAGCCTGGCGTTCCCCGCCTATGGCGGCGTGCTGCATTTCGATCCGGTGGGCCAGGGCGGGCAGGGCATCGATATCGGCTGGCTCAAGTCGCAGTTGCTGACCATCGATTTCCGCCAGGGTGGCGAGCGCTTGAAGCTGGCGCTGAACCGCCCGACCAAGAGCCTGAAATACCATTACCAGGCGTTTGACGTGCCGGCCTGGGAGCGCGAGCGCCTGCCGCTTGTCTGTGCGGCGCAACAATTGCTGTTTGCCGCCGGCATCGGCCTCGATTGCCATTGCCTCGGCGCCGACGATGCGCCACGCGTCACCTTGCGCTGGGCCGCTGCCTGAGCGGCCTGCCATGCGGTGTGGACTGGCGTGCACACTGCATGGATCGGTTATTTCCATATGCGTAATCGGTATGAGCTAATGCGCTTAATAGCTTGTTATTTTGCATTGCGGCATGTAGAGTAAAGCCCTCTTTTTTATTCTTCTTGAGCGGAAACTTCACTCTTATGGCTTTAATCGTCCACAAATATGGCGGTACGTCGATGGGCTCGACTGACCGTATCAAGAATGTCGCCAAGCGCGTTGCCAAGTGGCACGACGCTGGGCATCAAATCGTGGTGGTGCCATCCGCCATGTCGGGCGAGACCAACCGCCTGATTGGACTGGCCAGGGAAATCATGGATCAACCCGATCCGCGTGAACTTGACATGATCGCCTCGACAGGCGAACAAGTGTCCGTCGGCCTATTGTCGATGGCACTGCTGGCGATCGGCAAACAAGCCGTATCCTACGCCGGCTGGCAAGTCGCGATCAAAACCGATTCCGCCTTTACCAAGGCCCGCATCCAGTCGATCGATGACGAAAAAGTCAAACGCGACCTCGATGCCGGCAAGATTGTCATCATTACCGGCTTCCAGGGCGTCGACGAGAACGACAATATCGCGACCCTGGGCCGCGGCGGTTCCGACACCTCGGCCGTGGCGATCGCCGCCGCCATGAAGGCGCAGGAATGCCTGATCTTTACCGATGTGGACGGCGTCTACACGACCGATCCGCGCGTGGTCTCCGAGGCGCGCCGCCTGAAGACCATCACCTTTGAAGAAATGCTGGAACTGGCTTCGCTGGGCTCCAAAGTGCTGCAAACGCGTTCGGTGGAATTTGCCGGCAACTACCGCGTGCCGACGCGCGTGCTGTCGTCGCTGACCGACCCGATGCTGCCTTTGGAAATAGAAGCCAATTCAGGCACCCTGATTTCGTTTGAGGAAGACACCAATATGGAACAAGCAGTTATCTCCGGCATCGCCTTCAACCGCGACGAAGCCAAAATCACCGTGCTCGGCGTGCCTGACCGCCCGGGCGTGGCCTACCACATCCTGGGGCCGGTGGCCGAGGCCAATATCGAAGTCGACATGATCATACAGAATCAGTCGGTCGACGGTAAAACGGATTTCACCTTCACCGTCTCGCGCGGCGAATACGCACGCGCCCTGGCCGTGCTGGAAGCAAACCGCGAACAACTGGGCGCGGCCAGCATCACCGGCGACGCCAAGGTGTCGAAACTGTCAGTGGTCGGCGTGGGCATGCGCAGCCACGTCGGCGTCGCTTCGCAAATGTTCCGCACCCTGTCGGAAGAGAGCATCAACATCATGATGATCTCGACCTCGGAAATCAAGATCTCGGTTCTGATCGACGAAAAATACATGGAACTGGCCGTACGCGCCCTGCACAAGGCGTTCGAGCTGGAAAAAGCTTAAACAAGTAAAAATATCACCGCACGCCCTTGACCAAAGGGGGTGCAATCGATATTATGACGTTCGTCGCTGCAGCGCAGTCAGCTGAAACGACATAGTTGAGTAATCAGCTAGGAGACGTGGCCGAGTGGCCGAAGGCACATCCCTGCTAAGGATGCATACGGCTTATACCTGTATCGTGGGTTCGAATCCCACCGTCTCCGCCAGTATTTTTAAAAACCCGCTTCGGCGGGTTTTTTCATTTCCGCTCCTCATAGGAGAAACCACGTCAATCCATCCGCCAGCGTCCGCTGCCTGCCGCGTCAATCCAGCATCTGCTGGGGGGTAGGCTGGGGGGTAGGAATGGCTGTGCGCGCTGCCTTCAAGCGTACGTCGCCGGTCCTGTTATGTCCCGCCTGTTGTCGCAACTGGCCTTGCGCGGGATCAAGTGTCGTTGCCAGCACGCGCTTGATCGCGCGCTAAAATTTAGTACGGGTTCTCGCAATGCGGGGGTGGGGTAATGACAATCAGGATGAACAAGCTGTCGGCGCTGGTCGTAGGTCGCGCCAGGGAGCCAGGGTATTACGGCGATGGCGGCGGCCTGGTGCTGCAAGTATCCGGCGCTGGCGCCAGGAGCTGGCTGTTTCGCTATAGCATCGCTGGCAGGCGTCGCGAAATGGGGCTGGGCTCCTGTCTGGCAGTCGATCTGGCCGAGGCGCGCAAAAAGGCTCGGCAATGCCGTTTGCTGCTGAGCGAAGGGCACGATCCGCTGGCAATGCGCCGCCAAGAAGAACAGGCAGGTATGCTGGCGCGTGCGCGTCAAATGACCTTTGAGCAGTGCGCGGCGTCCTATATCTCTGCGCACCGGCATGGCTGGAGAAATGCCAAACATGTGGCGCAGTGGGAAAGCACCCTGGCCGCTTATGTGTTCCCGGTGGTGGGGGCGCTGCCTGTCGCGGCGATCAACACCGATCTGGTCGTCAAGGTGCTCGGTGCAATCTGGTTGTCGAAGACGGAGACGGCAACGCGCATACGCGGCAGAATCGAATGCATACTCGACTGGGCAACGGTCAGTGGCTTTCGTCAGGGGGAAAATCCGGCGCGCTGGAAAGGCCATCTGGAGAATCTGCTGGCCAATCCGAACAAGGTTTCTCCAGTGAAGAACCGGCCGGCCCTGCCGTGGCAAGAGATCGGCAGATTCATGGCCGCCTTAGCGGGTCAGGAAGGGATTGCTGCCAGGGCGCTGGCGTTTGCGATTCTGACGGCCGCCCGCTCAGGAGAGGTCAGGGGGGCGCGGTGGCCTGAGATTGACTTGGAGGCGGCGCTGTGGACGATTCCAGCGCAGCGTATGAAGGCCGGCAAGGAGCATCGCGTGCCGCTGTCTGGTGAGGCGCTTGCGCTGCTGCGCGCAGTGCCGCGTCAGGGGGGCGTCATCTTTTCAGGTCGCAAGCATGGCGCGCAGTTGTCGGACATGAGTTTGACGGCAGTCTTGCGCCGCATGCAGTTTGAGGATATCACCGTGCACGGTTTCCGTTCTTCCTTCCGTGACTGGTGCGCCGAGGCGGCAGCCAACGCCTTTTCACGTGAGGTATGCGAGCATGCGCTGGCGCACCGCTTGCCGGACAGGGTGGAAGCGGCCTACCGGCGCGGCGACTTGTTCGACAAGCGTATCGTGCTGATGCAGGCATGGTCTGACTTTTGCACCAATCCCGCACCGCCTGTCGTGTGATGGGATATCCCATGGAGTATCCTTGCGCAGGCTGAGGACTGGCATGCGTGTTCAGGCGCCTTGCAGCCACTGTCCGCATCCCGTGCTGGCACGCGTTCCTGAACCAGGCCTGCAAGCGGCCCTGGAGTCTTACGGAGGCCAGGAAGGTGTCTTCCTTGGCGCTTGCTTAGATCCTGCTACCCTATTTTCCGCTGCTTGCCGACACTTCAGGCAGGCGGCTGAAGCGCGCCTCGTTGAGCGTTGGCGCGCCAAGGTACTGTGGCGTGGAGGGCGGTGTCACTTGGGAGGCCCTTCTCTTCAGCGGTGATGCGGGATCGGTGCCAGCACGACGGCAATGGCGCAGACCGGATCGCCATCCTTGCATAGCCAGTTGATTGTTGCTGCGGGTATCGTCGCTGAAGGCCAGAAATGCGACGAAATTCTGGCCGCCCTTCGCTGGTGGTGGCGTTTGAGCCAGGCACGCAGTTGTTCTGCACAGGATTCTTCATGGTATTTAATCGCCCTCATGTCGTGCGGAACATGCACGGTTAAACCACAAATCTGCCACGGTTGAATCACAAATCTGACACGGTTGAAGCAGATATGGCACAAATAAGGCCTTATAAGGCCTTATTTGCTTTCAGCCGTGCCAAAAAAGGGGTTTGGTTGACGTTGCGTCCGACGATTTTAGTGGTTCAGTCGCTGCGCGAAGCGGGGCAGGATAGGTGAAGTTAGCTAACCGGCGGGCCGGTTAGCTAACTTCACACCTGCTTATTCGCACTTCGTGCTCAACGTGTGAAGGATGCCTGAAGGGACACAATCCCGACAGCGGTTGGGTGCTGGGGTCTAATCGTCGAGAACACCTTGATAGGCGGAAAATACACCACTTGTGGCGGTTGCCCCCAACAGACGCTATGCAAAGCATATTACGCCCTTCGATAACAAGGGGAAACGGTGCTAAAACTCGTACAGAAATTGAAGTTGCCTGTATGATACTAAACCAATGACATTGCCAGCTATGAACTCGGAGCAAAAAATGCAAATAAGCATACTGCAGGACTTTCTAACCCTGCGATTATTGAATATCGGAGCAGAAGACTCTCGCCTTGAAAAATTGGTTGACGCAGCCCATGAACTGGCTCAACAGTATGCGCGAAATCCTAAAGCCGCCGTAGCATCACTCCTTGCCGCGTGGGACCCCGCTGCGGGCTCCCATCAATCTCTTCTCGATATAGGTGAGCTCCTGCAAAAACACTGGCCTACTTTTCGGGCGGCGTTCCAAGACGAACCACTTACTCTGTACCGCGCCATTATTCTCGAAGCGGTTAAGGGAGCCATGGAGCAGCAAGGTACATTGGCGGTTGCTGTGGACTTAATTGGCGCCAACGTGTTACCGTACTTGAATGTGGGTCTGGAAGAGAAGATTTTGTCTAAGATTTTGGACCGCGCGCGTCAAATCAAAACGGAACGCTTAGCGCGCGTGTGGCCAACGCAGTCAACCTCTGCACCCAGCGCTGCCTTGAAGGCGCCGACAATCCCTGCTATAAAAGCTACGGACTCCACCGCCTGGCACAAAGAAGTGGCCGCTTCAGCCGGGCCACAGCAGAGAGACGGCACATCTCTTCAAAACCCTAATCCTCACTGGACTAATCAGCCGGCGAATTGGTCGTATGATTTCGCGGACCGGATGGCCCCAATTCTTGTCGATGTCCATGATAAGGCAGCCAACGCTGCGCTGAAGGCAAGTGCCCAAGCATTTAAGGCTCTCGGTGAAGCAGTCGTCGCGAAACTAAACGAGTTCGTCCGCTCGGAACAATCCCGCAGCAATCAACTGAACATTTCAAACAAGCTGCTATGGTGGCGGCAGGCGCTTTACTCTGAGACCGCAGATACACCGTATCGCCAATTGCAGTTGCCGCTTGTTGCACTTTATGCGGCATTTGACGTTGCGGACCTGCTGCCGGAGGTCTATCCGCCGGCAGTCGAATCGCTTGTCACAGAAGCAGTGCTCGCAGTTGCTGGCAGCAAAAACGAAGAACAAATCAATACTAAGGACTTGCTGGAAGCTATGATGAGGTCTACAGCCGTTCGTGGACATGAATGGCTTCAAGAACAGCGCATCCCTTTGGGGACCAGAAGTCTGTTCATTCAAGCGCTAGCGAACTCATCTCTATCTGGGAGAGCAGAGCTATCCCAGATGAGCGTCGCACCGGAAATGAGCATGACACTCGCTGAGTGGTCAATCTGGCTCTTACGGGAAGTCAAAGTATTGGAGTCTTTGAATATACCAGACGAGATTTCTGAAACCTCGGAGGAAGCGTGAACGGGCTCTGTGCTCAATTAGCCTGTATCGCTCCAGACGAGGTTGGATGCCTCGAGGGTGAATCCGCGCCTCACCTTTGCAAGCACTGGCAGAAGAAAAGTGACGCAGAAGTGCGCGAAGCATCCGGTGCGGTGGAGGATGGAGCAAGGTTGCCGTGGACTGGTAACGCTTTAGGCTCTATGGACACCGCGTTCTTGGCAGGTAGAGCCAGAACACGGCTTGTAGGTATATTTGGTGCCTCTGATAGCGGGAAAACTTCCCTGCTAGGAGCTTGGTATCTGCTAGTCGGGCGTGGCATCTGCCCTGATGGCATCTCGTTCGCCGGCTCATTAACCTTGGAGGGTTGGGAGAATATTGCAGGGAGCCTTCGTTGGAACTCAGCGCACGGCCCTGCGTTTCCACCGCATACATCGAGTGGAGCGGGCCGGCATCCAGGTCTCCTACATCTGGACTTGAACCTTCATGGCACCCGACGCGATATCCTCTTCGCTGACACGCCTGGCGAATGGTTCAGCCGTTGGGCAGTGCGACGCGATGCGGATGATGCAACTGGCGCACTTTGGCTTTCCGACGCATCAGATGTCCTTATTGTTGTGGCGGATTCCCTGGCGCTTGCCGGGCCCAAGTTAGGTGTTGCAAGGTCTAACTTGGTTTCGCTACTTCGGCGTGTAGCTGCTGAGCGGCGTGGCCGACCTGTTGCTTTAGTATGGACAAAGGGAGACGTCGACGTCGAACCAGAAATGCAGCAGGCAGTGACTCAAGCGGCGGACTTGGTCCTCGGTAGCTATCAGACGTTCAGGGTAAGCATGCATTCCGCTCCTGGACAGGCCTCCTACAACAACGGGCAGGGATTGGTTGAGCTTTTCGAATGGATGCTGACAGTCCCGGACGCGCGTTTCCGAAGCGCGTCCGGCGCACAGCCCGAACGGGATATGTTACGTCAACTGGGAGGAGTCTATGCCTGATAAACCACTTAACATTGCCGTTTTTGGCGAATCCAATGTTGGCAAGAGCCACTACGGGGCACAACTTATAGGTCGTTTGAACGCCGAAACAGGGATGTTACGGATGCGCGGTGCAGCGCTTGATTTGACAGCGTTTGATGATGTTGTTCAGTCACTCAGCGGAGGAGTTCCGGGAGCGCACACAGCGGCAGGAAGCTACACTGAAACCATTCTGCCTGTAGTAACCGAAGCGCATGTGGCGATCGACTTGAGCTGGCCAGACTATGCAGGCGAGCAGGTAAGCTCACTCCTGGACGAACGGCTTGTTCCGGCCTCATGGCATCAGCGCGTCGAGGCTGCAGATGGATGGGTATTGCTGGTTCGGCCCAAGAGTGCGCCGTTAGCAGATGACATATTCTCGAGACCGCTCGGTGACCTGAAATCTTCTCGTCCAGAAGGGTTTTCGATTGAACGTTCTTCGCAAGCGCGTCTTGTCGAACTGCTGCAAATGCTGCTTTACACACGCCGCTCACGGACAGGCAAAGAGAAACCAGCACTTGCGGTGCTTCTGACGTGCTGGGATGAGCTCAAACTCCCAGAAGGAACAAAGCCTGCAGAAGTGCTACGCGAAAAACTACCGCTCTTTGCAAGTTTTTTGGAAAACAATTGGGAGAAAAGCGACATTCTAGTCTTCGGTCTCTCCGCAACGGGAGTCGCCCTTACCAAAGAATCTCCAAACAAAGACTTCATTTACAAGGGGGCGGAACATATGGGGTGGGCAATTTCTAATGAGGGAACACAAACGACAGACCTCACTATGCCTATCGCCGAACTTGCAAATGCTGTGCACAACTAATGCTTATCCATAAAGCTTGGTATGGCCCCAAAGGCGGACACTCACTCCTCTCCTCAACGGACCCTGGTTTGCAAACCGTCTTTCGACAAGCAGCTTGGCTCACAGACCTCCCTGGCACTGTTCCGACAGGTTTGCAATGGCAGCCTTACTTTCGCACAGCCATCCATGAGGGTTACTTTGTCCTTATTCATACCAGGAGCAGCCGCGACACGACAAGAGCCGGGATGGTCGATTCGGTCGCTGCATTTATCCTTTTAAGCGAGCTGCCGCTTTTGCCTGACTTTGCCGCGTTGGCTAACAATCTGCGTGAATCCCAGGATTCTGTCGAGCGTACACCCTTTGTGGCAACTGCCGAAGCTTCCGAGCCGTCAGTGAACATAAAGAAGCCGCTGTTGCTAGAATTGGCAGGTGCGCTAATCTCCAGTAGGTCACGGCCAGCCATCCATGTCGGGCAGTCGGGGTTCGACGACATCATGCTCAGCTTGCTGCAGGTTGTTCCTCGTCTGCTGCGACGCGAAATTCTTTTCAGTTTGAGCTTCACCGTAGAAGACTCGGTGGCATGTGCCGCAGTCGCCATTCCGACAGAGCTGGTCTCGCGATACCCTCAAAATCAGTTACTTTCAGCGTCAGACAACCCTCTGAGCACAGGCGTTGCTGCGCTTTTAAATATGCCTGAAGGCCGCCCATTGTTGGACTTCGGTGAAGCGGCTGCCTTCGATTTGCCGTCTTCGTCCTCCCTTATCTTGCTGGAGCAAGCCTTTCGCCTCTGGGAAAATCCGTCCGGAGTCAGTGATGCTATAGGCCTGGTCCGTCTATTAGCTGCCAAGTCGGGCGATTCGCAACAAGCGAGTGAAGTGCGCCAGTCTGCTTTAGAAAGGCTCATTAATACGTCTTTCAAATGGCAGCCGACCGACATCCTCTCAATGCGTAACTTACAGTTAGAGCGCTTTGACGCAAATAGCCTGAGCAATACCGTGAAAGACTGGATTCGTAACCGCGTTGACGAAGTGAGTGTTACTGAGGACGATTGCAAGCTCTTTGACCAGGCAGTCCGCGGAGCAGCGCAACAAGCGTGGTGGAGTACCGACGTACTTGCCGCCTACACCGACACGATTAAACCCGATAGTTTAGGCATCGGCTGTCTGGCATGGGAGACTATCGAGAAGCACCCAGAGAGCCTTTTGCCAGTGCTAAATCTCTTTGATGCCAGAGGGTATCTCAATGGATTGACGAATACTGTTTTCTTAGGCCTATCCACCGTCACAATAGACGCGGTCGCTGAAGAAAGCGCGAAGCGTGGAGCGTGGCAGCTATGTGGAACTGCGTTAGCCACCCGCTACGACGCTTCTCGGGCTCTGCTAGATGTATTGAAATACTGCCCACCCAAGGCAGCTCGGCATACCGCTGTAGAGTCCGCCCTCTCAAGGGCTGCGCCGAGTGAGCGCATAGAAATTGCAATCCGTGAAGATATTGAAGAGGTTACAAGCCTCGCAGCGGACGTCGTAAAAAACGAACCGAGACTTCTGCGTAACTTTAAATGGAATTTTCCGGTGTGGTTTGACATCTTGGACAAAGTAGTTGCGAGTAACGTGAATGCAGGTAACGAGATAGAAAACAGAACACAGGGCCTTCAAACCATCATCCAGCGCGGCGAGCGGTCGGCACGAATCTGGGGGCCATTAGTTAGAGCTGCACTTGCGGACCTGTTGATTGTTCCCAACAGAGAGCATGCCTGGACGCTAATACCCGACTCGCTGGTTGCAAAAGTTGTCGGTCAAACCGCCAAAGCTTGGCTTGCAGCAGTGTTAGACGGCCAAGTCAGCACAGCGGCCATCGAGGAGCCACTGCACAGCGAAGTCAGGTCCGCTCTTAAGGCGGGGCCTTTCATGGCGTCTCTTGCGAAAAATGCGCATTTAAATTTCATTAAAATCATCGATACGCTTTATCCTGCAAATGACAATGAATGCGCAAACCTTCTGGACTCACTCGCGAATACACCCGCGTATAGATTGCCATCAGCTCCTGCTGCTGCCATAGGACAGCTGATTCAGTCCAGGAAGTGGACATCGGCGGCATCGCGAGCGGCTACCCATAGCTCCTTCCGCGACGACTTCTTAATAATCGCTAAAGAGTGCGTGGGTGTTATGGGTGTCTTGGACAGTTGGGCGGTGCGTTTTCGAACCGGCCGGCCGGCTAAAATTCCCACAGACGATGCCTGGAAAATGTTTGAAGACTCCTTGGCAGAGCTTTACCCCCATGGCCCCACTGACCAAGAATTTTGGAGTCGCAGCGGAGGCAGAGATAATCAGCTAATTACAGAAGGCAATGGACTCGCACAGTGGCATCGCTGCATTAAGCAAGTACGTGCGGGATTCGGTCCGTCAGCATCTGACCTCCTGCGTACAGCCCTGCGGGACTTCAGTGGAAACCTTGTTCTGAAAATGCTGCAAGTTAGTTGCGTGCTAGAATAAAATCATGAACAAAACATTTCAATATGGTAGAGCCCTCGTTATCGGGGTTGGTAAATACGACTTGCTTTCTCCGCTCGGTTCTGCCCCTGTATCTGACGCAGACGATGTTGCGAAATTACTGAATAGTCCTAGGCACTGCGGCTATCCGGTCGCTAACGTGCAAGTTCTTCGCAACGCTGAAGCAACTCGTACGGCCATCCTAGATGGACTCAAACAACTAGCAGCAAGTTCACAGGTTGGTGACACAGTTGTCGTCTACTTCTCCGGTCACGGTGCGCAATGGACGACTGGAGCAGACCCAGGAACGTATCTGTGCCCTCCTGAGTTCGACATTTTTCGGCCACGCGAGACCGGCATAGAAGCTGAGGAACTTTCCGAGCTGCTGAACCAAATTCCTGCAGAGCGCCTTTTGGTCCTGGTTGACGCCTGCCACTCGGGAGCCGCAGCGCGACTCAAGGGTGACACCGAAAACATCACTAAGTGGGCCTTCGGCGGACCAAGGTTGGACGCTCTGGCGCAAGGGAAAGGCAGAGTCATCATCTCAGCTAGCGCATCTGAGGAAAGCTCCGTTATCCTTCAAAATCATCGCAATAGCCTTTTTACGGAAGTCCTTCTCAAAGGTCTTCAAGGAGCCGTGGATGACCGTTCTGATGGGCTAATTCGAGTCTTGGACCTATTTCACTATTTATCAGAAACTGTTCCTGCTGCTTACCCTAAGCAGAACCCTATATTGACGACGCGAACGCACGATAATTTTCCTGTCTCGCTGCGCAAAGGTGGTCTGCTGAAGTCTGCGGAAAACCCATTACCAGAATCTTCGCCTGCCATCTCGACAAATCCACGTGAACTCGAAGACTTGTTAGCTTCGCTGTATCCGCAGGGACCTTTGGAGCAGGAAATATGGTCTCGGGCAGGTGGTAACGTTGCTACCTTAAAACTTGGTAGTAATGGCCGCGCGGCCTGGCATTCTGCTCTGCGCCTATTGAGCCAAGGTGGTGGTGGGGCCGACATCTCCATTCGGAGTCTCGTTACCGAAGCATTATCTGATTTCGGCTCTAACCAAGACCTTAGGCGCCTCCTCAATAATCTTTAGTCGTCACCACGTCAGCTATGGCTTGGTGGCAGGAGCATCCTTCAGGTTTTCTAGTCCGAATCGCGATAGTGTTTGATGGAACTCTTGACCACCAGCTCCCGTGGCAACTCACAGTGACGATGAAGCGGGAGCGGCTTTCAATAGATGCCATGAGGCTATGCTCCTAAGTTATGGAGCAAGGTCTAATGACTTCGGCTTATATTTTTTGCGGTCAAACCGCAAGCTTTGCCACTAATTTGTCACTAATGCGGCAAAAAATGTCAAACCATAGGCGCCGAAAATTGAAATTTCCTTGATTTATAAAGGTTTTTTTTGTCGGGGTGAGAAGATTCGAACCTCCGGCCTCTGCGTCCCGAACGGGGAGCCTGCTACTGCGCATCTTGCACACAAATTGGCATACCACATTGGATCATTAGGAAACGCGTGACTTCCGATCCAGTCGGTATCTGCAGATGAACCTCCTGCAGGCGAACTTGTTTTTCCCGGTGATCGCGACGCTGTACGAACGTAGCCGCCTGATCGTCACGAGCAGCCTGCCGTTCGGTCAGTGAGACAGAACCTTCGCGCAGAAGACCTCTCCAAACAGGAAGGACGCCAGGCTGGATATCGTCGACTAAATCGAAATGTGCTACATCCCATTTGCCGCCACGGTTCTGATGACTGGCTCTCGCTAGCAGAGCTTTAACGAAGCAATTTTGAACGGTTCGCGGTTGTCTGGCAGACTCCTGGCGATTCACTTTGCCATTGACTAACAACCTTTCCACCCCAGTCGTTCTATGGGGGTAGGCAGGGGGGTAGCGCCGACGTATGCTTGGTTTTTCATAGGGATGTTATACGGACACCGTCTCCGCCAGAATCAAATAAAAAAGCCTCCCCTGCGGGAGGCTTTTTTATTTGTGGAGGACGGAGCCGGTGGGATTCGAAGACTGCGCGCCCTTAAGGGCCGCGCAGGCTCCCCGAATCGCCCATCCACCGCGCTTCGCGCGGCCGTTGGCCGCGCAGCAGCCAACGCCTCCCCTCACTTCAGGCAGTAGCGGCCAGCACATACGCAACCCCAGCCCCAGCCCCAACAGCCCAGTCCCAGTCAATCTCAAGGACCTGACGCAGAAAAAATGATGGGGCGATGCAGGACATGAACCCCAAATGCGGGGCGCAGTCCTGAGCCGCAGGTTCAGCGTGCAGTAAATGGCCACACACTGCGCACCGTCTGCCGCTGCCACTCCTCCGCCTGCAAGCCAAGCGCCGGCTTGACCAGGTCGCTGCGGCTGACGATGCCGATCAGGCGCAGCGTTTTTGCGTCGCTCACCACCGGCAGCCGTTCCAGCGCATGCACGGCCAAGCGGGTGGCCAGGGTGCGGCAGGTTTCGTCAGCCAGCGCCACCACCGGCATGTTCGCGCCGAACAGCTGGCCCACCGTCATGCCGGGATGCGATGCCAGCTGCTGTTCCAGGACAGGTCGATCCAGCATGCCGACCAGCGCGCCGTCGCGCGTGACGGGAAAGGCGCGGTGGCGCTGGCTGCTGCCGAAGTGGCTGTCCATGGCGGCGGCGACAGTGGTATCGGCGTCGATGCTGGCCGGCTGCGCCGTCATCACTTCGGCCACGCTGTGGCGCTCCAGCGGGTCGATGCCGTATTCGCGGTAGATGTGATAGCCGCGGCGGGCGATTTTTTCGGTCAGGATCGAGCGGTGCATGAACATCACCGTGAACGCGTAGGCCACCGCCGAGGCGGCCATCACGGGCAGCAGCGCATTGACGTCATGGGTCAGTTCGAACGCAAAGGCCACCGCCATGATCGGCGCGCGCATCATGCCGCCCAGGGTGGCGGCCATGAACACCAGCGGCCAGATGGCCGGCTGGTTGCCGGGCAAATAAGGGCCGAGCAGGGCGCCCAGGCCCGCGCCCAGCATCAGCAAGGGCGCCAGCACCCCGCCCGAGGTGCCCGAACCGAGCGCCAGCAGCCAGATCACGGCTTTCACGGCCAACAGCGCCAGCAGCGCGCCGGCGGCCAGATGGTTGTTCAGCAGGTCGGCGATCACGTCATAGCCCACGCCCAGCGCGCGCGGCTGCAAATAGCCGCCGATGCCGACCGCCAGCCCGCCAATCGCCGGCCACCACATCCGGTGCACGGGCAGGCGGTGGAACAGGTCTTCGACCTTGTACAGCAAGGTCGATAATATCCACGCCATCGCGCCGCACAGCAGGCCGGCGACCAGGCACGACAGCAGTGCCGACGGCGGCAGCACGGCCGTGTGCAGCGGGAACAAGGGGCCGCTGTCGATCAGTGCGGGGCGCAAGAAGCCGGCGATCACGCAGGCGATCGCCACCGGCGCCAGGCTGCGCGGACGCAGTTCGAACAGCAGCAGCTCCACCGCCAGCAGCAATGCGGCCACCGGCGTGCCGAATACGGCCGTCATGCCGGCCACGGCGCCGGCCACCAGCAAGGTCTTGCGCTCGCCCGCGCTCAGGTGAAAATGCTGCGCCAGCAAGGAGCCGACCGCGCCACCGGTCATGATGATCGGGCCTTCGGCGCCGAACGGGCCGCCGCTGCCGATGGCGATGGCCGAAGCGAGTGGCTTGAGCACGGCCACCTTGGGCGACATCATGCTTTTCTTGAACAGGATCGCTTCGATCGCTTCGGGAATGCCGTGGCCGCGTATCTGCTCGGTGCCGTAGCGCGCGATCAGGCCGATCAGCAGGCCGCCCAGCACCGGGATGCCGATCACCCAGGCGCCCAGCGTGTGGCCGGCCGGCGACATGAAGGCAGTCGAGAACTTCTGGAAGAAAAACAGGTTGGTGAAAAAATGGATGGCGTGCAGAAGCGCCCAGGCGGTGGCGGTGCTCAGGGCGCCGACCACGGCGGCCAGACTGGAGATCAGCATCAACCGCGCCTGGCCGTCGAAATCGCGCCGGCTGTCGTAATGGGGCTTACTCATGGCTGTCTGCGCCCAGTTTGGGAATCGTGAATATGCCTTCGAGCGACAGCAGTTCGGTGCGGTGCAGTTGGGCCAGCTTGGCCAGCAGCGCCTCGCCCTCGGGCAGCAGATGAATCTCCACGCGGCGCCGGTCGGCGCTGCTGTGGCGGCGCTCTACCAGATGCGACGCTTCGCAGCGCGTGATCAGCGCGACCACGCCGTGCGGCTTGGCTTGCAGGCGCTCGGCCAGTTCGCCCACGGTAGCCCAGTCGCGGCCCGGATAGCCCTTGATGTGCAGCAGCAGCAGGTATTGCAGCGGCGTGATGCCGTGGGTCTGGATCACATCGTCGGAAAAGCGCTCGAAGCGGCGCATCTGGTAACGAAATTCCGACAAGGTCGTGAAGTCGGACTTGCCCAAGGCGGCAGAGGAGAGGGGCATTGCAGGATTCCTGAAAATGGAAAGACGGCAAATATATCACAACGTGATATAAATTGTTCGGCTGGCGCCAAGCGCTTTTTTGCCGCCGCTGCCATACTGTTCCTTGTCACCACCAACCGCTGCACATGCGCTTCCATGAAACCTCCCGGCTTTCCGCTCCCCTCCGGCCTCATTGACGAGCAAACCATGCTGCTGGCCCTGCAGCGCGAGGCTTTCGCCTATTTCCTGGCGCAGGTCAACCCCGCCAATGGCCTGGTGCGCGACAAGGACAAACAGGGCTGGCCGGCCAGCATCGCCGCTGTCGGCCTGGCGCTCACCAGCTATTGCGTCGGTGTCGAACGCGGCTGGTTGGCGCGCAACGAGGCGATCGAACGCACGCTGGTGACATTGCGTTTTTTTGCCGCCAGCGAGCAGGGCGATTCGCCCGCCGCCACCGGTCACAAGGGTTTTTACTATCACTTCCTCGACATGGACAATGGCCGGCGCGCCTGGGATTGCGAGCTGTCGAGCATCGACACGGCGTTGCTGATCGCCGGCGTGCTGGCCGCCGGCGAATATTTCGATGGCGATAGCGATGACGAGCAGGAGATCGGCGCGCTGGCCGGCTTCCTGTACCGCCGGATCGACTGGCAATGGATGCGCGCGCGCTGCCAGTTGCTGCGCCATGGCTGGAAACCGGAAACGGGTTTCCTGCGCAAATGCTGGCGTGGCTATGACGAGGCGCTGATCCTGTATGTACTGGCGCTCGGTTCGCCCACCTTTCCCATCGAGCGCGCCAGCTACGATGCCTGGACCGCGAGCTTCGAATGGAAATCCATCTACGGCATCGACTACCTGTACGCCGGTTCGCTGTTCATCCACCAGATGTCGCACTGCTGGCTGGACCTGCGCGGCATCCAGGACGACTTCATGCGCGCGCACGGCCTCGATTACGTTGAAAACAGCCGGCGCGCGACCCTGGTGCAGCAGCGCTATGCGATCGATAATCCGCTGGGCTTTCCCGGCTATGGCGAACACTGCTGGGGCATCAGCGCCAGCGATGGCCCCGGCCCCGCCATCCAGCAGGCGCACGGCGTGCGGCGCGGCTTTCGCGACTACGTGGGCCGCGGCGCGCCCTGGGGCTTTGACGATGGCACGCTGGCGCCGTGGGCGGTGGCCGCGTCCTTGCCGTTCGCCCCCGACGTCGTGCTGCCAGCCCTGGCGCAGCAGCATGACGTGTTCCATGCCCGTTCAACGGTGTTTGTCACGGAGCAGGGCGTGCGCTGGGTCTCGCCTTACCGCTTCGGCATCAATGACGGGCCGGTGCTGCTGATGCTCGACAACCACCTGCACGATTTTCCGTGGCGGCTGATGCGGCGCAACCTGTACTTGCGCGATGGATTGGTCAAGGCGGGGTTTGCGGGCGGCTGGCTGGCTGACTGGCAATATGCAAGCTCACCGTCCCTTTGAACGGCTGTATTGCCCCGTCCGCACCCACGGCGATGGTGGCCGACACACCGATCTCGGCCATCACATCAATATGCTCGCCAAACTGTTGCAACTGGCTGGCCCGGATTACATCGCCCAGCGCGATCGACTGGCCCGGCGCGATGGGCGTCAATACGCTGCGCAGAGCATGGTCGGCCAGCGAGATGCGCTGCGGCTGGCTGCGTCCGCTAGCCTGGTCGCGCAGCATGATGGTCGGGCCGCGTTTTTTCATATAGGCCAGCGGATAGCCGGCCATCTGTTCGCTGGTATTGGTGATCAGGATGGTGATCCGCAGATCTTCGCCCGTAAATATGCACCCGGGGTTGTCAGTACAGCGGGCGCTGACCTGCAGTGGCTGGTCGGACATGGCGTTTCCTTGCAAGGGCAGTGCCAGCATGGTGGTGAACAATAAGCGCGGAAAGTATCGCATCGGACGTGCTCGCGGAATGGCGAAGGCCACACTATACCCCTATCGCGAGCACGGCCCATGCATGGATAGTAATGATTCTCATTTATAATGCACTGGAATGTGGCAGGGTGCGCATGGTAAAGGAGGCATGATGGGGAATAAGGCGGGTACCGAAGACATGATCGCGCAAGAGCATCGCGTGCTGCTGGGCGCCTATGCACGCGCGCAGGCGCGCTGCAGCGCACAGCTGGCCGGGCAGGCGGCACGCATCATGCAGCTCGAATCGCAGCTGATGCGCACCCAGGCGCAGGTGATCATCCGCGACACGAAGCTGGCGCTGGCGCGCGAGGAGCTGGCGGAACTGGCTGCAGCGGCGCCCGGCTTGCCGACACGCGTGAAACTGGCGCGCCGGGTCGAGTGGCTCGGCGAACGGGTGCAGGACCTGATGCGTGAATTGCTGCGGCTGCAGTGGCGACCGGTGCCTGGGCCGGTGCTGCAGCCCGATCTGCTGGCCGGCGTGCACGAAAAATCCGTGCTGTATGTCGGCCATGTCGCGGGTCGGGCTCCGGGCCAGGCCATCGAGCAGGCCGGCGGGCGCTTCCTGCACCATGCGGGTGGCGACGATGGCGTCGACGATGTGGCCGCACTCGAAGCGAGCCTGCTGGCGGCCGACCTGGTGATCTGCCAGACCGGCTGCGTCAGCCACGACGCCTACTGGCGCGTGCACGACCATTGCAAGCGCACCGGCAAGCAGTGCGTGCTGGTCGACCAGCCGCAGGCGATGTATTTTGTGCGCAAGGAAGCGCTGGCCGGCCAGTTGTAAGCACGCTGGCGGCCAGCTCCTTTCAGGCGACCAGCATGAACGACGCGCTGTCGCCCAATGCCAGCATGACCTCCAAGTGAGAGGGACCAGCCCGTCGTGCCAGCACGTCGTCCAGGCAGTGGGTTGTCAGGCGCACGCGCGCCTGGTTCGGGCCGGCAAAATCCCACACGACACCAAACGTGAAACTCGTGCTTTGCTCGTCGCTTGTGGTCATTGCTTGCTGGCCTTGCGAGGTGCTTGCCTGCACGGAAAATGACTGATGCAGCCGTGGCCGGGAGCGTATTTCCGCCGCCATCGCATTGTTAATGGTGAAGTCGGTTTGGGTACAAGGCTCCTCATCAGGAAAAAGTTCTTCCATTGTCTTGCCCCGGTCAGGCTGCTCGCAAGCGTCCAGCAAGGTCACGCGCACCACCTGCCCGGCCAGCAGTGGCTGTTCGACTATCCAGATCAGGCTGCCGCATCCACCTGCCTTGTAGTCGCCGCCCATGGCGTGCAATGTCGCTTTCGGATTGCGGTCGAGCGCACCATGGACCGATACATCGATCACGTCCATGCCCGCCAGGCTGATCATGGTGACGTGGTTTCCATCGAGTTCAACGGACAGGCAGGGCATGCTTGTTTTCTGATTAAGTAAGATCGCATTGTCGCATGGACTCAGCCGCGCAGCATCACCGCACCGCGTTCCAGCCGGAAGCGGCTGACCACCTGCGCCAGCCGGCTCGCTTCATCCTGCAAGGACTCGGCGCCGGACGCCGCCTGCTCGACCAGTGCGGCGTTCTGGCGCGTCACCTTGTCCATTTCGGCGATCGCCAGGTTGATCTGTTCGATGCCCGCTTCCTGGGCCTGGCTGGCGCCGTTGATGTCGCCCATGATGTCGGTTACGCTGCGCACGCTGTCGACGATCTGGTCCATCGTCGCGCCGGCCTCGTTGACCAGTTTGCTGCCGGCCGCCACCTGGCTGACCGAATCGTCGATCAGCGCCTTGACTTCGCGCGCGGCCTGGCTGGAACGCTGCGCCAGGTTGCGCACTTCGGACGCCACCACCGCGAAGCCGCGCCCCTGTTCACCGGCGCGCGCCGCTTCCACCGCCGCATTGAGCGCCAGGATATTGGTCTGGAAGGCGATGCCGTCGATCACGGCGATGATGTCGACGATCTTTTTCGAAGACGTGTTGATCGCACCCATGGTGCCGACTACTTGCGCCACCACGGCGCCGCCGCGCACGGCCACTTCCGACGCCAGCGCCGCCATCTGGTTGGCCTGGCGCGCGTGGCCGGCGTTCTGTTTCACGGTGGACGTCAGTTGCGCCATCGAGTCGGCCGTATGGCGCAAGGACCCCGCCTGCTGGCCGGTGCGGGCCGACAGGTCCAGATTGCCGCTGGCAATGCGCTGCGAGGCGTCGGCGATGGTGTCGGTGCCGCCGCGTACCTGGCCGACGATGTCCTGCAGGCTGGTGTTCATGCTGTTGAGAGCTTGCAGCAGCTGGCCCGTTTCGTCGCGCGTGCCAACCACCACCTTGCTGGTCAGGTCGCCTGCCGCCACCTGCCGCGCCACCCCCAGCGCCTGCTGCAGCGGGCGCGTGATGCTGTTGCTGGCCTGGACCGCCAGCAAAATGCCGGCCAGCGCCGCGGCGCCAGACAGCAGCAGGATGATCAAACGGGTCTGCTCGGCCTGTTGTGCCGAGGCCTGGCCGGCAGACTCCATCAGGCCGGTCTGGTAGCTGACCAGTTGTTCGAGTGCGGCAAAATAGGCTTGCTGGCGCGGCTGCAACTGCTTGAGCATCAGGGACTTGGCTTCAAATTTGCGCTCTTCCGCTATCAGCTTGATCACGTCCTTCCTGACGGCGTCAAATTGCTGGCGCGCCGTGTTCAGGCGGGCGAGGCGGCTGCGGCCCTCGGCGGACGCCGGCAGCCGTTCCAGCTTGCCGGCAACCGTATCGATGCGCCGCGCGATCTGCTCGACATGCTGCACCTCTTTGGCGGCCAGGTCCACGTCGACGGTCAGGAAGATATTCCGCATGGCGAGCATGGTTTCGTTGACATCGTCCTTGATCGCGTGCACCAGTACGGTTTTTGGATAATGGTCGTCGTTCATGCGGCGAATTTCGCCGCCCAGCTCACTGACCCGGGTAATTGCCACAAGTGCCAGGATCAGGAGCAGGGCGATAATGGCGCCAAAGCTGACGCCCAGCCGGCGGCCGATTTTCAAATCATTGAATTTCATGTGACGTGTCTCCTGATATTTTTATGGTCCGCGCGGTGGCAATGCCCGTGCAGTTGGCTGATGGTAGAGCGCGCCGGAATATTTATCCAATCAATAATTCTTATTGCTTAATATCAATTTCGATATGTGTCGGAAAAACACGCTTTGCTAACGTAATGTGCGTCTGATAGTATACCCCCCTATGGTATTTATCCGGAGCCGGCATGGGACATACATCGAAGAACAAGGACAAGTTGCTGAACCGCGTCAAGCGCATCAGGGGGCAGGTCGAAGGTATTGAACGGGGCCTGCAGGAAGGGCGTGATTGCAATGACGTGCTGCAGCTGATCGCTGCCGTGCGCGGCGCCGTCAATGGCCTGATGGCCGAAGTGATCGAAGAGCATCTGCGCGAACACGTGGCCAGCCCCGATATCGCCAGCGATGCCGAACGGGCGCAGGGGGCCGATGAAATCGTCGCCATCCTGCGCACCTACCTCAAATAAACGAAAGAGCCACCATGACGCAAGTGCACGCCGCCGACGACCTGTCGGCCTGGACCCATGAACATGTCTTCGATACCAGCGACGGCAAGGCCGAGCGCCGCGCGCGCGTCGTCATGTTGATCACCCTGGCCACCATGGTGCTCGAGATCGTGGCCGGCTGGTGGTACAACTCGATGGCGCTGCTGGCCGACGGCTGGCATATGAGTTCGCACGCGCTGGCGATCGGCCTGGCCGCGTTTGCCTATGCCGCCTCGCGCCGCTATGCGCGCGATCCGCGCTTTGCCTTCGGCACCTGGAAGATCGAAATCCTGGCCGGCTATACCAGCGCCATACTGCTGCTCGGCGTGGCCGTGCTGATGGTGGTCGCCTCGGTCGAGCGGCTGTTCTCGCCGCAGGCAATTCACTATCCGCAGGCGCTGGCGGTGGCCGGCATCGGCCTGGCGGTCAACCTGGTGTGCGCGCTGATACTGGGCGGCCACCACGATCACGATCATGGGCACGACCATCACGGCCACGATCATCATGGACACCATCACCATGGCCATGGCGAAGACCTGAACATGAAGGCCGCCTATATCCATGTGCTGGCCGACGCCGCCACCTCGATGCTGGCCATGCTGGCGCTGGTGGGCGCCTGGCTGGCAGGCTGGAACTGGCTCGACCCGGTGATGGGCGTGGCCGGCGCCGTGCTGGTGGCGTTGTGGGCGAAAAAATTGATGCAGGAGACCGGCAAGGTCTTGCTGGACCGCGAGATGGATCATCCGGTGGTGCAGGAAATCCGCGAGGCGGTCGAGGTGGAGGAGGGTGGCGACACGCCGCGCATCGTCGACCTGCACGTCTGGCGCGTCGGCAAGCAGCTGTATTCGTGCGCGCTGTCGGTGGTCAGCCGCGACCCGGCACTGACGCCAGCCAGGCTGCGGGCACGCATCGGCATCCACGAGGAAATCGTCCACAGCACCATTGAAATAGTGCAGCGGACCTGAAAAGTCCGCTGCCGCACTGCCAGCCTACACGCCGACCAGCGATACTGCCTTGGTATTCAGGTACGATTCGAGCGCCTCGGGCCCGCCTTCGGTGCCATAGCCCGAATCCTTGATGCCGCCGAACGGCATTTCAGCGCTCGGGGTGGCGGGCTGGTTGATCCATAACATGCCGACTTCCATGCGGTTCATCAGCAGGTGGGCATTTTTGATCGAGCGCGTGAAGGCATAGCCGGCCAGGCCGTACGGCAGGCGGTTCGCTTCGGCGATGGCCTCTTCAAGACGGTCGAAGCCGCGGATGCCGGCGATCGGGCCGAACGGTTCGTCGTTGAAGATGCTCGCGTCGAGCGGCACGTCGGAGATCACGGTCGGGGCAAAAAAGTTGCCGGCATCGCCGACGCGGCTGCCGCCGGTGGCCAGTGTCGCACCCTTGGCCTGGGCGTCTTCGACTACCTTTGCCATGGCGCTCAGGCGCCGCGCATTGGCCAGCGGCCCCAAGGTGGTGCCGGCTTGCAGGCCGTCGCCCAGCTTCAGTTTTTCGGCGTGCGCGACCAGCGCGCGCGTGAATTCAGCCTTGACCGCGTTGTGCACCAGGAAGCGGGTTGGTGAAATGCAGACCTGGCCCGCATTGCGGAACTTGGCACCGCCGGCGGCCTTGACGGCCAGCGCCACATCGGCGTCTTCGGCGATGATCACCGGCGCGTGGCCGCCCAGCTCCATCGTCACGCGTTTCATGTGGGCGCCGGCCAGCGCGGCCAGTTGCTTGCCCACCGGCGTCGAGCCGGTAAACGTCACCTTGCGGATGATCGGATGCGGGATCAGGTAGCCGGAGATTTCGGCCGGGTCGCCGAATACAAGGCCCAGCACGCCCGGCGGCAGGCCGGCATCGACGAAGCACTGCATCAGCGCCGCCGGCGAGGCCGGCGTTTCTTCCGGCGCCTTGCACAGGAACGAGCAGCCGGTGGCCAGTGCGGCCGACAGCTTGCGCACGATCTGGTTGATCGGGAAGTTCCACGGCGTGAAGGCGGCGACCGGTCCGACCGGTTCCTTGAGCACCAGCTGCTGAGCGGCCGGGTTGCGCGACGGCACGATGCGGCCATACACGCGCATGCCTTCGGCGGCAAACCAGTCGATGATGTCGGCGCCGGCCATTATTTCAACTTTCGCCTCGGCCAGCGGCTTGCCCTGTTCCCGGGTCATCTGGTGGGCAATATCGACGGCGCGTTCGCGCAGCAGCGAGGCGGCGCGGCGCATGATGGCGGCGCGTTCGGCGGCCGGCACGTCGCGCCATGTTTCGAAGCCTTGCTGGGCGGCGGCGAGCGCGCGATCGAGGTCGGCGATGCTGGCATGGGCCACCGTGCCGATGGTCTGGCCGGTGGCGGGGTTCTGCACGGGGATCGATTTGCCGCCGGTGGCGTCCACCCATTCATTGGCGATCAGAAGGCGGGTGTCGGGGTAGCTTGATGTCGTCATTGCGGTAACTCCTGTCAGTGTAAATACATGGTGTTGCCTGCCCGGCGCTTTGCCCGGCAGGCGCTATCTGGCGTCCTTGCGCGCCCGGAAAGCGGCGACCTTCATGCGGTTGCCGCACACGGCCATGCTGCACCAGCGCCGGCGGCCCGACTTGGTAACGTCGAGAAAACGCAGCGTGCAATCGTGCGCCTCGCACTGGCGCACTTGCGCCAGGTCGCCCTGCACCAGCAGTTGGACCAGCGCCGTTGCCACCGGTTCGAGCAAGCTGGCCGCGCTGTCGTCGCGGCGCCGTTCCAATAATACGACGTTGTCGCCTTCGCCCTGCGCCAGCGTGCGCACAGGGCGGCCAGCCTCCAGTATCCGGTTCACCACCGCGAAGTCGGTTGGCTCACGCGGCTTGTTCAGATCGATCAGCCGTCCCGCCGCCGTGCGCAGCGCCTGTGCCAGCGTCGCCAGTCCGGCCACCGGAGCATTGAAATCGGGCGCCAGCAGTCCAGCTGCCTTGAGCCAGGCCAGCGCGCCGGCGTCGTCGGCCAGACAATCCCAGCTGTCATTTCCCATGCCAAAGGCGCTGTTGATGAAATCGAGCGCCAGGTCGTTGCCGATGAAATGTGGGGCGTGCTCAGGATGCTGCGTCATGTTGTCACCTTTTTGTAACCTTTGAAAATAATATTGACAGGTTACCATAAACGCCTGTAACCTTCAAATACGCAATTTAACGGTTACAAGGAAAAACCATGAACAGCAAAGCCACAGCCCTCGCCGCAGCGACCACCCTGGCCATCGCCGCCAGCGCCGCCGCCGCTCCCGCTCCCGCCACCGTCCCCATGTCGGCCGCCGACAAGGCGCAAGTACATTACCGGTTTGAAAAGGTCGGCGACGTGAACGTGTTTTACCGCGAGGCGGGCGACCCTGCCGCGCCGACCATCGTGCTGCTGCATGGCTTTGCCGGGTCTTCTTTCATGTACCGCGACGTGATCCCGGCACTCAGCGACCGCTATCACGTGGTGGCGCCGGACCTGCCTTCCTTCGGCTACACCGAAGCGCCGGCGCGCGAACACTACGCCTACACCTTCGACAACATCACCCGGACCATGGACCGTTTTACCGAGCAGTTGAAGCTGGACCGCTACGCCATCATGGTGCACGACTATGGCGCGCCAGTTGGCTGGCGCCTGGCGCTGGCCCATCCTGCGCGCATCACGGCCATCATCTCGCAGAACGGCAACGCCTATGAAGAGGGGCTGTCCAAGGGCTGGGACGGCATCAAGCAATACTGGCAGGCGCCGACGGCGCAAAACCGTGCGGCACTGGCCGACTTTCCGACGCCGGCCGGGATGAAATGGCAGTATCTGGAAGGCGTGCCCGATCCGAGCAGCGTTTCTCCCGACGGCTATACCCTGGAAGGCATGCGGGTAGCGCGTCCGGGCAACGCCGACATCCAGCTCGACCTGCTCCTCGATTACGCGTCCAACGTGCGCATGTACCCGCAATTCCACGCCTATTTCCGCCAGCAGCAGCCGCCACTGCTGGCCGTCTGGGGCAAGAACGATCCGTTTTTCCTGCCGGCCGGTGCGCAGGCATGGAAACGCGATTTGCCCAACGCCGATATCCGGTTCTACGACACCGGCCACTTCGCCCTTGAAACGCATGCCCGCGAGATCGGGCCGGTGATCCGCGCCTTCCTGGATAAAAATATCAAGTAAGGTTGGAAGGGGCTGTGCGAAAAAGCCCGCCGATGGCGGGCGTAGCCCTTATAATGTCGGCTTTTACGGCCAGGCGCCGTTCACCAGACAGAGAAACGAATGAGCACACTTCCACCATGCCCGCAATGCCAATCCGAATACACGTACGAAGATGGCAGCAATCTCGTCTGCCCTGAATGCGCGCATGAATGGTCGGCCACGGCCGGCGAAGCGGTGGAAGAGGGCGCCAAGGTATATCGTGACTCGGCCGGCAATATCCTGCAGGACGGCGACACCGTCAGTGTCATCAAGGACCTGAAACTGAAAGGTGGCGGCGGCGTCGTCAAGATGGGCACCAAGGTCAAGAACATCCGCCTGGTCGACAGCGACCATGATATCGACTGCAAGATCGAAGGTTTCGGCCAGATGAGCCTGAAGACCGAGTTCGTCAAGAAGGTATAAGACGGCCCGTTTCCTCCACCATGCAAATCGAGACCATCCGCCAGCGCCTGCGCGCGCTGGGCGCCAAGCCCTTGCATGAACAGCGCGTACTGCGCGACTGGATACAGGCGCAGCCGCACGACCAGGGCCGGCGCCGCGCCGAGGATTTTCTGCCACTGCCGGTGCGCGAGGCCTTGCCGGCGCTGGACGCACAATTGCAGGGCATGCTCAAGCTGCTCAGCACGCACCCGGGCGCGGACGGTTCGGCGCGCCTGCTGGTCGGCCTGCACGACGGCCAGACGGTGGAAAGCGTGCTGCTGCCGCGCGATGGCCTGTGCGTGTCAAGCCAGGTTGGTTGCGCCGTCGGCTGCCAGTTCTGCATGACGGGGCGCGACGGCCTGGTACGGCAGGTCACCAGCGGCGAAATCGTCGCGCAGGTGGTACTGGCGCGTACCATGCGGCCGGTGAAAAAAGTCGTCTTCATGGGCATGGGCGAGCCGGCGCATAACCTGAATAACGTGATGGAAGCGATCGAGCTGCTGGGCACGGAAGGCAATATCGGCCACAAGAACTTGGTGTTTTCCACCGTCGGCGACCCGCGCGCCTTCGAGCGATTGCCGCAGGGCCGCGTGAAACCGGCGCTGGCGCTGTCCCTGCATACCACCAAGCCGGACCTGCGCGAGCAACTGCTGCCGCGTGCACCCAAGCTCACGCCGCGCGAACTGGTCGAGTTCGGCGAATCGTATGCACGCCTGACCGGCTACCCGGTGCAGTATCAATGGACGCTGATGGAAGGCGTCAACGATGGCGACGATGAACTGGACGGCATCGTGGCGCTGTTGAAGGGCAAGTACGCGGTGCTGAACATGATCCCGTATAACACCATCGACGACCTGCCGTTCAAACGCCCCAGCTGGGAGCAGGCGCGCGCCATCGCCGCCAGATTGCATGAACGTGGCGTGCTGACCAAGCTGCGCGACTCGGCGGGGCAGGATGTGGAGGGCGGGTGTGGGCAATTGCGGGCACGTGCCGCCAGGGGCAGGGTAATTCCCATCAAGGCCGCTTAAAGAGTAAAAACGTAAAGCGGACCGGAGTCGCGAGCCCGAGAAAATGCCGATGGCGGCGTTGCAGCTCCTCGCCGTACTAGTCGTACTGTCTTCGTCGCTGCGCCTTGCCCTCGACATTTTTCAGGCTCGCTTGGCCCGGAGAGCCTGTGCGGGCGACCAGGGCTTTAACACATTCTGCGGGTGTGCTTGTGGAGCAGCACCGGCAGTTGCTGTTGGTTTAAATCCCGCCCAGCAAATCATTTTCATCAAGAATCGCAAACGCGATTTCCGGATGCGCGGCCAGGCAGCGCCGCACTGCCGCCGGGATTGCCGCGCGCGTCTTGCGGCACAGGCCCGGCTGCTCCAGCAGTTGAATCTGGAAGCCGCGCATGGTGCGCACTTCGCCGCTGCCCGGCGCGATGCGCAGCACCACGCCCAGGTTTTTCTGCAGGTTGTTTTCCAGCTTGCGCAGGCCTTCCAGGGTGCTGATGGTTTCGATATGGGCCAGCAGCCGTTTTTCTTCCGTCAGGTTCAGGCGCAGGATGGCCAGGTTGGCCTGCGCATCGTCCAGCAGCTGTTCGCGCGCGCAGTCGCACAGCTGTGGCGGGCACTCCTTGCGTAGTTCGAAATCTGCCATGAGCCTGCTTCCTGTCTGTGCAAGATGGAGCGAACCAGTATCTGCCGCCGCCCGCCGCCTGTCAATCGGGCGCACGATCTTGCGCAGGCTTGACCGCGTGACTGGCCTGGCGGCGCGCAGCGTGTTGTAATGTTGGCCATCATGCGAACCCGTATCAAGATCTGCTGCATCGCTTCCATCGACGAAGCCCAACTGGCCATTGCAGCCGGCGCCGACGCGCTGGGCCTGGCGGTGGCCGGCGCCCGAATCGCCGCCTGGGCGCCGCCGCCGGTCTCCACTTTCCTGCTTGCGGCCGAGACCACGGCGCAACGCATCGCCGAACAGCTTGCCGCCACCCAGGCCACCACGGTGCAGATTGCCCATCATGTCGAGCCGCAGGAAGTGGCGCGCCTGGCGCGATTGCTGCCGTCAGTGCGGCGCGTGCAAGTGATCGATGCGCAAGGCGAACAGGCGCTGCAGCTGATCCTTCTCCATGCTCCCCATGTGCATGCCTTCCTGCTTGATTCAGGTAGCGCCGGCAGCAGCCAGGACTGGGCCGCCTGCGCGCGCTTCGTGCGCGCCAGCCCGGTGCCGGTATTTCTTGCCGGTGGCCTCGATGAAAGCAATGTGGCCAGCGTGCTGCGCCAGGTGCGCCCCTACGGCATCGACCTGTGTTCGAGCGTGCGCAGCGACGGCCGGCTCGATATCATCAAGCTGGCGCTCCTGACGTCGGCCGTGCGCGACGCCGATGCGCTGCTTTACGCCGAAGGCTGAGGCTGAGACAGCGCCGCCATCTCGCGCACCAGCGCCTGCGCAAACGCCGCCACCATGCCGCTGGCGGCGCGCGGCGAGATCAGGCCGACGACGGACTGTGATTCTTCATCAGGCAAGCCGAGAAAATGCACGCCCGGTGGTGCCGCCAGGCGCATGCTGTCGGGGACAATCGCAATGCCGAGGTTCGCTTCGATCAGGTTCAATTGCGAGGTCTTGCGCGACAGCGCGCGCGCCGCTTTCGGGAAATAACCCTGGGCCAGGCACAGGCCCGCCACCAGGTAGCTCAGGCCGCCGCGATCCTTGTGCGGAATCGACACGAACGCTTCGTCGCGCAGGGCGGCGATGGTGGTGTGCGATTGCGCCGCCAGCGGGGAATTCTTTGATACCGCCACCACCAGCTTTTCACGGAACAGTTCGCGCACGACGATATTGGCGTGCTTGCGCAGGGTAGGCAGGCGCACCAGGCCCAGGTCGGCGCGGCCTTCTTCGATGTCAAACGCCTGGTTTTCCGATGAGCCTTTCGAGACATCGAGCGACACGCCCGGAAATTGCGCCAGCAGGCGCTTGAGTACCGCGCCGATGGCCGGCGTCAGCGTCACGGAACTGGAATGGAGCAGGCGAATGATGCCGGTCGAACCCTGGCCTACATGGCGTGTCTGGCGCACGGTTTCTTCGATATCGTCGAGGATGCGCTTGGCGCGGTCATAGAAGACCTGGCCGGCGGCAGTCAGTTCGACATGGCGCGCGTCGCGCGTGAGCAGCAGCGCCTGCACCTCGTTTTCCAGCTCCTTGATCTGCCGGCTCAGGGCCGACTGCGCGATATACAGCTTTTCCGCCGCGCGCGAATAGCTGCCCGCATCGACCACTTCGACAAAGTAGCGAAACTGCTTGATGGAAATCATGGATGCCTTTTCGAGATCGCCGGGCGCCTTATTTGATATTGGCCAGCGCCGCCTGCAAACGTTACAGTGATCCGGTCGCCATCACTGCAAGGAAAACGCCATGCTGGAATTTATCGGAGTGCTGGGAGTGCTCGTCAGTATTATCGTCAAGCTGATTTTTGTCCAGCTAGGGTGTCACGCTGGCATAGCGGAGGATTAATATGCCAATGTCGCGGTGTAGCCTGCCGGTACGGCCACCGCTTGCAAACAACATTCTGCTACTTTTCCATCCCATTCAGACAGTTCGCGCCCCAAACACTTGAGTGTCGCCTCGCGTGCCGTCCATGCCTGCGCCAGGGCCAGCGGCCGTTGCCCGGCAGGACAGGCAGCCAACGCCTGCGCCACTTGGGGGCCCAGGTAATCCGTCGCCACGGCAAACCAGTCATCAATCTCCTGCACCCGCATCACATCGATACCGACCGGCCCATGCAGGTGGATGGCGGCCAGCGAGATGCCGTCGTCATGGCTGATCGCCAGGCCGGCCTCGCGGCCAGCCAGCAGCAGGCGCGGCGCATGGCCAGGCTGCGAGTCCACTTTGATGCCATCGATGGCGATATTCATCCACTGCGCCGCCGCCTCGACGATGGCGCTGCGGATGCGCAAGCGCGCTTCGGTACGCGTCATGGCCGCGTCGATGCCGATTACCAGCAAGCCGTCCTCTTTCAGGTGCTGGGTAAAACTCATGTACGCAAAGGCGCCGCCGGGCAGCCGGCCCAGTTGCTGCCGGCCGGGATATGCTCTCCCTTCATCACCAGGGTCAAAGGGCCCAGGCGCGCGTTGTCGCCGACCTTGGCGCTGTACAGCACCGAACTGCGCGGGCCCATGTAGACGCGCGCGCCGATTTCCACGTGGTCGATCTTCATCACGCGGTCTTCGAACAAATGCGTCTGCGGGCAGGTCAGCGCGTTCAATTCGCTATGGTCGCCGATATGCACGCAGTCGAATTCGGTGATGTCGGTAGTGTCCATGTAGACGCCGCGGCCGATCTTGCAGCCGAACAGGCGAAAAGCCATTGGCAGCCACGGCGTGCCGCGCAGGTAGCGCATGAAGTTGGGCACGGCGATGCCTTCGTACAGGTTCGTCACGCCTTCGGACAGCCACACGAACGGCGTCCACATCGGCGCCGCGTGCTTGCGGTAGCGTCCCAGCAGCAGCCATTTGAGCAGCACCACCAGCAGGAAGTTGCCGATGCCGTAAGCGATGCCGGCCATGGCCAGGTCGGCCACCACTTCGCCCCAGCGCCCGGCGCCGGCCAGCGGCATCACGTCCAGCACCAGCGTATAGCCGACCGCGATCACCAGCGCATGCGGCGCGACGATGCGGAACGCCTCGATCAGGGTGCGGCCCAGGCGGCGCGCCGCCGACGGCTTGAACGTCAGATGCTCGGCAAAGCCGCTGACCTGTTCGCGCGCCGGCAGGTGCATCGGCGGAGATCCCAGCCAGGTATCGCCGCCATGCATCTGTTCATTGCGCGGCGCATGCGTATGCACGCCGATCAGCACGTGCTCGGGCAGGATGGTGCCGTCCGGGACATAGCTGCCGTTGCCGACAAAGCTGCGATGCGAAATGACGGTGGGGCGCATGGTCATCCAGCCGCCGTCGATCTGCTCGTCGCCCAGCATCACGGCGTCGGCGATAAAGGTGTCGTCGCCCAGGGTCAGCATGTCGGGTACCACGCCGAGCGCGGTGGAAATCTCGGCGCCCTTGCCGACCTTGGCTCCCAGCAGGCGATACCAGTACGGCGCGAACACGGTGGCGTAAATGCCGTGCAATACGTTCAGGCTCGACTCCTGGATGTGGCTGACCAGCCACTTGGCGCAGTATATATTGCTGTGCACGGCCGAGGTGCCCGGTTTCAGGCGCGGCAGCGCGCCCCAGCGGATGGCGGCCGACAGCAGGGCCGTCAACACGATCAGCACGGCGCTGGCGGGGAAGGCGAGAATGAAATAACGCGCCAGCTGGGTGGTGGCGTCGCGCCCCTGCAGCCACGGCATCATTTCGCGCTCGTCAAACCAGTCGATCAGCACGAAGCTGGGGAACACGGGCATAAAGAACAGCACCGCGATCAGCACCATGCCAAAGCAGAAGAACAGCATCTCGCCGCTCAATCGGGCTTTGCTGACGCTTGGCCGCGCCGGCTGGCTGGCCGGGTCGAAAGCGCCTATGTCGCGCGCCGGCGACCCGGTCCAGATGCGGCCGGCCGGCACTTGCGCGCCATCGGCCAGCGCCGACTGGCCTTCCAGGTGGCCAAACGCGCCCACGCTGGTATTGCCTTCCAAAATCGCGTAAGAGCTGATGCAGGCGTCGTTGCCGATGCTGATCTGCCCCAGCAGCAGGCGGCCCCGTTCGACGCGGGCGTTTTCAAAGTTGACGGCATTGCCGACGCTGACGTTGTCGCCGATGGCCAGCAGCTCGGGCGCACGCAGGGTCATCGAGCCGATTACCACTTCCTTGCCCACTTTCGCGCCCAGCGCGCGCAGCCACCAGCTATTGAGCGACGAGCCACTGAGCAGATAGGTGGGCGCCGATTCGACCAGGCGGTCGGCCAGCCACCAGCGGTAATAGGTCACGCCCCACAGCGGATAGCTGCCCGCTTTCAGGCGTCCGGCGATCAGCCATTTGCCGCCAATCGCAATCGCAAATTCGCCCAGGGTGGCAAGCAGGAACACGCCGATCGAGGCGGCCACCGCGCGCGCCACGGTGTCGCCCGGGTCGCCCGTAAAGTAATGGTAGGTGAAGAAGGGCGCCAGCCACTGCGCCATGCGCAGGGTGACCAGTACCGGCACGGCGGCCGCTTGCGCCGCGCCGCAGGCCCAGCGCTTGATACGCGACGGTGGCGTCCACTCGGCTTCCGGCACGGCCAGCGCCGGTGCTTCGGCCAGCACGGCGGCGATCTTGCCGATTTCACGGTTGTGGTAGATGTCGCGCACCGTCATATGCGCGTAACGGGGATCGGCGCGCAGGGTCGACGCCAGGCGCGCGGCCAGGAAAGAATGGCCACCCAGGTCAGTGAAAAAGTCCGCCTTGCGCAATATCGGCTGGCCCGGGAACAGCTGCGCCAGCGCCGCGAACAGCGCCGCTTCGGCTGGCGTCTCGGGCAAATCCGATTCGCCCGCTTCACCGGCCGGCGGCGCGGATAAAGGCATGGCTTTCAGGGCCTTCCTGTCGATCTTGCCGGAAGTGAGGCGCGGCATCAGCGGCAGCAGCTCGAACCTGCCCGGCACCATATACGGTGGCAAATGCAGGTTCAGCGCGGCGCGCAGTGTTTTGGCTGTCAGGGCGTCGTCCGGCGCCTCGTCGCTGCCGACGATATACGCCACCAGCTGGTCGATGCCATCGTCCTTGCGCAGCAGGACGGCCACCGTACCCACGCCGGCCTGCTGCGCCAGCACGGCTTCGATTTCGCCCAGTTCGACGCGAAAGCCGCGAATTTTCACCTGGTCGTCGGCGCGGCCCAGGCACAGCACCTGGCCGTCGGCATCAATGCGGGCCAGGTCGCCGGTACGGTACAGGCGCGCATCATCGTGCCCGGTGCTCCAGGGGTTGGGCAGGAATTTTTCCACCGTCAGGTCGGGCCGGCCCAGGTAGCCCTCGGCCAGGCCGGGGCCGATAATGCACAATTCGCCCGTTTCGCCGCGCGCAAGCAGGGCCAGCGGACGGTTTTCTCCCGCTTCCGCCACCTGCAGCACCAGCAGGCCATAGTTGGGCAGCGGCGTGCCGATGGTGACCGGCTGCCCCGGCAGCAGGCGCGCCAGGCTGCACGAGACGGTCGCCTCGGTCGGCCCATAGGTATTGAACATGGCGCGGCCCGGGCGCGACCAGCGCTCGACCAGCGACTCCGGGCACATCTCGCCGCCCAGGTTGATCAGGCGCAGGCTCGGCACTTCTTCGGCAAACAGCGCCAGCAGGGTCGGCACGGCGTGCAGCACGGTGACCTGATTAAGGGCTAGTGCGCGCGGCAGCGCTTCCGGGTCGCCCGAGATCTCTTTCGGTCCCAGCCACAGGGTGGCGCCGACCAGGTAGGCGATCCAGATTTCCTCGAACGACATGTCGAAGGCGACCGAAAAGCCCTGGTAGACGGTGTCGCTTTGCGTCACCCCCAGGACCGCATTTTCGCTGCGCAGGAAGTGGCAGATGCTGCGCTGGTTGATCAATATGCCTTTCGGCTTGCCGGTCGAACCCGAGGTGTAGATCACATAGGCGGGGTGTGCGGGCAGTGTGGCGTGACGGGCATTGAGCACTTCGCCGGCGGCAGCCGGCGCCAGCAGGCTTTCCGCCGTCCAGACCGGGCGGGACACGCCGGCATCGACCAGGCGCGGCGCAAACTGAGCGCAGCTGACAATGCCGGCGCCGTTGGCGTCATCGAGGCACACCTGCAAGCGCTCGACGGGGGTATCTTCGTCGACCGGCAGCCAGGCGGCGCCCGCCTTGGCGATCGCTGCCTGCATCAGCAGCAGGTTCGCGCCGCGCGGCAGCCACAGGCCGACAATATCGCCAGGGCGCACGCCGGCTGCCACCAGGCGCGAGGCGGCCAGGCCGGCCATCGCATCGAGTTCGGCATAGCTGATGCGCCGTGCGCCGTCGATCAGCGCGATCTGTGACGGGCAGCGCCGCGCGGTCGCCTCCAGCAGGTCGGCCAGCACCTCGGTTTGCAGCAAATCCGCTCGCGGCGGGCCATACAGAATGTCGGGATGGAGGGTGGGGCTGTCTGCGGTGAAATCGTTCATGATGACGCTTATCTGTGATGCTCGGTGAGGGATCAAACTTGCGCCAATTTGGTGCGTGGCGCAGTTTGATACATTACAGCAAGCAAGACATTTCAGCGTTGCAGAACGGTGAATTTAAATAGTTTTTAAGCAATTACGTGAGTTTGGCGGCAATTGCCATGATTACGGAATGTAAAACGTGGAAACATGGCGGTCATTTATGGCTGCCTTGCGTTATCCGCTCACGGTGCAAGGGCGGTGTGCCGGGTTTGCCGGAACATGCACGCCAGCGCGGCCAGCACCAGCAGCAGTATGCCGGCCAAAAATCCCAGCGCGGTGGCATACAGGCCGAAGTAACCGGCTGCCAGCCCTGCCAGAATCGCCGGCAGGCTGAGCGCAAAATAACTGAATGCGAAAAAGCCGGACATCAGCTCGCCACGCTCTTCGGGCCGCGCCAGCCCGACCAGGCTGCGTAGCGAGCCGTTAAAGCCGGCGCCAAAACCGGCGCCCATGATCGCCGTGCCAATAAAATATAGCGCAGCCGAGTAGCTGGCAATGCCGGCCAGCGTGACAACCATGCCGGCAGCAAGCGTCGCGCTACCGCCGATCAGCACCGAACGCGGCGCATGTGTGCGCACAGCCAGGATGGCTGCGGCGCTGGTAAATACCAGCGTGGCGATCACAGCGCCGCCCATCAGAGCGGAGTGGTCGCCGGTGACGATACGCGCCAGCGTAGGGCCGAGCGACAGGTAAAACCCGCCGACTGCCCACAGCGCCGTATTGACTGGCAACACCTGCCACAGCGTGGCGCGGGCCTGGTGGGGAATCGCGATCCGCGGCCACAGCGAGCGCCATGCGCCCGGCCGGCGCAGGACCGTCTCTGGCAGGAACCGGACGGCGGCCACCTGCACCATAAAGACCAGCAGCAGCAATACGAACACCGTCCTGGTCGGCGCCGGCGCAAACTGCGCCAGCAGGCTGGCACCCAGTGCGCCGACACCCATGCCGACCATCGGCGCGACACTATTGACCAGTGCGCCATGCACGCGATCGATGTCGATCAGCGCTGCGCTGAGCGCGCTGGTGACCAGGCCCGTGGCAAGGCCTTGCAGGGCGCGCGCGCCAATCAGCGCGGCGACCGAATCGGCATCCAGGAACAGCAGCAGTGAGCCGAGCTCCAGGCCCAGTGCCAGCAGTATCACTTCGCGCCTGCCGCGGTAGTCCGACAGTGCGCCGAAGACCAGCAGTGCACCCAGCAGCGCGACGGCGTAGGTGGCAAACACGATCGTCAGGGTCAGCGCGGAAAAACCCCACGCCTGGCGATAGATGGCATACAGCGGCGACGGTGCGCTGGACGCGGCCAGAAAGCCGACCAGGATGCTGGCCAGCAGCCACAGCGAGGCGTGCGGACTCAGTTCCCGGCGCGCCGGCGAGGCAGGGCCGAGGGAAGAAATAGGGTTCATGGCAATCCGATGCAATGCAAAAGCTAAAAATTAGCTTTTGTGGGAGTAGACACCAAATCGGCCGCTAAAGCAAATGGTTTGCTTTAAAATGTGGGCATGAACTCACGAATAACTCCCCGTCCGGGCGGGCGCAGCGCCCGCGTGCAGGCGGCAGTGCACCGGGCCGTGCAAGAACTGGACGCTGAAATCGGGCGGGCCGACCTCACGGTGCCGCTCATTGCGGAGCGCGCCGGCGTAACGCCATCGACCATCTATCGACGCTGGGGCAGCCTTGCCGACGTATTGTCCGACGTCGCGCTGGACCGTTTGCGCGCCGACGCCGCACCGCTGGAAACCGGTAGCGTGCGCGATGATCTGCAGGCGTGGGCCGAGCAATACCTCGATGAAATGACGTCGCCGGTCGGCCTGGCGATGATGCACGATGTGCTGGCCAGCAATCGAGCGGACATGAGTTGTCAGTGCAGCCTGTACGTTGCCGCGCAAATCAGGACCATACTCGAGCGTGGCATCGCCCGCCAACAGCCGGTGCCGGAGGTGGACGCGGTGATGGACGCCGTCGTGGCGCCCATCATCTATCGCGCTCTGTTCAACGCCACTCCCGTGTCACGCGAGCAGGTGCGGGCCATGGTCGACAACTGCGTGGCGCAGGCAGCGGTTCAGTTCTGAGGATGTCGGAAGGTAAAACGCGGAAATAGGGCGGCAAGCTGTGCCAGCGTGGTCGCCGCCGGGTAGCCATGCAAGGTGGCGTTGAGCAGGCTGCCGTTGGTGCAGCCATCGGCGCTGAACTGCTGCAGAACATAGTTGGTGACGCCTTTTTTCGCCAGCATGGCGGCCAGTTCCAGCAGCGCCGCGTCGGGCAGCAGGGCGGGGTGGATGGTGGTGCGGCATTCATGGGCCACGCCGCTGGCCAGGATGGCGTCCAGGCAGGCGCGCGCCGGGTCGCCGCTGTTGGCCACGCCGGTAATCGCCCGATAATCCGTGAATGCGGCTTTGATATCGAAACCCACCCAGTCGACCAGCGGCAGCACTTGCGTCAAGCGCTGCGGGTAGATGCAGGCCGTGTGCAGGCCCACGCCAAAGCCCAGCGCTTTTACATCGAGCATGGCGTTTTCCAGGGCCGGGTCCATGCATGCTTCGCCGCCACTGAAGACCACCGCGTCGATCAGGCCGACGCGGCGGCGCAGCAGCGCCAGCACATCGGCCCACGGCACCAGGGCGTCGCTCGAGCGCGGCTGCAGATGCGGATTGTGGCAATAGCCGCAGCGCCAGGGGCAGCCCTGCACGAACACCACGGCCGCCAGCTGGCCGGGGTAGTCGGTGGCGGAAAACGGCGTGACGCCGCCCACCCGCAGTTCCTTTGCCATCAGCGGCAAGCGAGCGGTCCCGACACCGAGGCGCACGCTTCGCTGAAGTACTGGCGCTCGTGGAATTCACCCTGCTTGCCGATATTGAACGAGGCGACGGGGCGATGGTAGCCCATCACGCGGGTCCAGATTTCGCAGCGCTGGCGTTCGCTGTCGTCAAGCGTGATGACCGGATTCAGTTGGGGACGTGCGTTCATGGTGTTTCCTCCAGTATGGCGTTCAAGTTGGCCTGCTTGCGGGCGATCAGCTCCGCGTCGCAGGTGGGGCAAAACTCGTGTTTTCCGGCCAGGTAGCCATGGCGCGGACAGATCGAAAAGGTGGGCGTGACGGTGATGTAGGGCAGCGAGAAGCGCGACAGCGCGCGTTTCACCAGTGCGCGGCAGGCGTTGGCGTCCGACAGCGCTTCGGTCATATACAGGTGCAGCACCGTGCCGCCCGTGTATTTGCGCTGCAGCGCATCCTGCAACTCCAGTGCCTCGAACGGGTCGTCCGTATGGCCGACCGGCAGTTGCGAGGAATTGGTGTAATACGGATTGTCCACCGTGCCGGCCTGCAGGATGGCCGGATAGCGCTTGCGGTCTTCGCGCGCGAAGCGGTAGGTGGTGCCTTCGGCCGGCGTCGCTTCCAGGTTGTACATATGGCCGGTCTGTTCCTGGAATTCGATCATGCGTGCGCGCACATGGTCAAGCAAACGGATTGCCAGCGCATGGCCATCCAGGCTGGTGATGTCGTATGCGTTGCCGCTGAAATTGCGGATCATTTCGTTGATGCCGTTGACGCCCAGGGTGGAAAAGTGGTTGCGCAAGGTGCCCAGATAGCGTTTCGTGTACGGGAAAAGCCCCTCTTGCATCAGCTTTTCAATGGTGGCGCGCTTGATTTCCAGGCTGGTCTTGCCCAGTTCCAGCAGGCGGTCCAGGTCGGCCAGCAAGGCCGCTTCGTCGCCGCGCCACAGGTAACCGAGGCGCGCGCAGTTGATCGTCACCACGCCCAGCGACCCGGTCTGCTCGGCTGAGCCGAAGAGACCATTGCCGCGCTTGAGCAGCTCGCGCAGGTCCAGCTGCAGGCGGCAGCACATCGACCGTATCATGTTCGGCTTCAGTTCCGAATTGATGAAGTTCTGGAAGTAGGGCAGGCCGTAGCGCGCCGTCATTTCGAACAGGCGCTCGGCGTTTTCGCTGTGCCAGTCGAAGTCTTCGGTGATGTTATAGGTCGGGATCGGGAAGGTAAACACGCGGCCCTTGGCGTCGCCGGCCATCATGATTTCGATATAGGCGCGGTTGATCATGTCCATCTCGGCCTGCAGCTCGCCGTAGGCAAACGGCATTTCCACGCCGGCGATCACGGGTATCTGTTCGCGCAGGTCTTCCGGGCAGACCCAGTCGAAAGTCAGGTTGGTAAATGGCGTCTGCGTGCCCCAGCGCGATGGTACGTTGAGGTTGTAGATCAACTCCTGCATATACTGCAGCACGTCGGTGTAGGCCAGGCTGTCCTTGCGGATAAAGGGCGCCATATAGGTGTCGAAAGAGCTGAAGGCCTGCGCGCCGGCCCATTCGTTTTGCAGGGTGCCGAGGAAATTGACGATCTGGCCGATGGCCGACGACATGTGTTTCGGCGGGCTTGATTCGACCTTGCCCGGCACGCCGTTCAGGCCTTCGTGCAGCAGGGTGCGCAGCGACCAGCCGGCGCAATAGCCGGCCAGCATGTCGAGGTCGTGGATATGCAGCGCCGCCTCGCGGTGGGCCGCGCCCACTGCCGGCGGATAGACCTGGTCGAGCCAGTAGTTGGCGATCACCTTGCCCGACACATTAAGTATCAGGCCGCCCAGCGAATAGCCCTGGTTGGCGTTGGCGTTGACCCGCCAGTCGCGCCGCTCCAGGTACTCGTTGATGGATGCGGCGACATCGACCTGGCCGCTATTTTTAGATGGCGCCAAGGGTAGTGCGCTAGTTGACATGAAACCTCCAATAACCACAACATGCGGTGTTTTATTAAAGGTTAGCGACTAAATGTAGTGCCGTCAAAGGGTGCGTACAAGCGATTGCCGGAAGCTTGATCCAGGTGAAAATCGCGCTGCTTTCACTTTTTGTTCCAGCGCGTCTCGCGCAGGATCATCCAGGTGGTGCCAAAGAATGCGCCGCCGCAGGCGACGATGCTGATGACCGACGCGGGCAGCACATGCGTCCAGATTTCCATCGGCGAAAACGTGCTCCAGCTGGCCACGCGAATATCAAACGTGATGTAGTTGGCCAGCAGCCAGTACACGGCCAGCAGGGCCGTGCAGATGGCGCTCTGGCGCAGCAGCGGCACCTGGCGGCGGGCAAACACGGCCAGCAGGAACAGCAGCACCACGCCCGGATACACGCCCAGTATTTCGGGCGAAAACATGTGCGTGCTGTTGATGTCATGGCCTTCGACGGGCGAGGCCCATTGCACTTGCAGCGCGGTGAGGAACAGGGTCAGTAGCAGTATCAGCAGTGGTTTGCGGGTCATGGTGGTGGCTGGAATGAATACGAGTTAGGCACGATGGCAGTGGCGCATTCTACAGCGCAAGGAGGGGGTGCCATGCATGCATTCCTTCACCTGCGTCAAGGACTGGCCACATGGCGCGGGGCTATAGTCTCGACCCTGAGCCGATACAGAAAGCGATTCATCATGAAGCTTGAAAACCCCACCGTCTACCGCGCGGCCGGACCGCTGGAACTGGTCTGCCCGGCAGGCAGTTTGCCGGCCCTGAAAGCGGCCGTCGACAATGGCGCCGACACTGTCTACCTGGGCTTTCGCGACGCCACCAACGCACGCAATTTCGCCGGACTCAATTTCGACGAAAAGGCGATTGCCGAAGGTGTGCGCTACGCCCACCAGCACGGCCGCAAGGTGCTGCTGGCATTGAATACCTACCCCCAGCCGCACAACTGGAGCGTGTGGCGCAGCGCCATCGACCGCGCCGTCGATGCGGGGCTGGACGCCATCATCGTCGCCGACCCGGGTCTGATGGCCTATGCATGCAAGCATCATCCGCAACTGCGTTTGCACCTGTCGGTACAAGGCTCGGCCACCAACTACGAAGCGATCAATTTTTACCATGAACACTTCGGCATCTCGCGTGCCGTGCTGCCGCGCGTGCTGTCGATGACGCAGGTCGAGCAACTGATCGCCAGCACGCCGGTCGAGATCGAAGTGTTCGGTTTCGGCAGCCTGTGCGTGATGGTCGAAGGGCGCTGCGCGCTGTCATCGTATGCGACCGGCGAAGCGCCCAACACCCATGGCGTATGTTCGCCGGCCAAGGCCGTGCGCTGGGTGGAAACGCCGGCCGGCCTGGAGTCGCGCCTGAATGGCGTGCTGATCGACCGCTACGGCCCCGGCGAAAACGCCAGCTACCCGACCCTGTGCAAGGGCCGCTTCGACGTCGACGGCGAACAGTATTACGCCATCGAGGAACCGGCCAGCCTGAATACCCTGGCGCTGCTGCCGCAGCTGGTCGCCATGGGCGTGAAAGCCGTGAAAATCGAAGGGCGCCAGCGCAGCCCGGCCTATGTGGCGCAGGTCACGCGCGTATGGCGCGAGGCCATCGACACGATCGACGCCTGCCGCGACGGCCAGCAGCGCTACGCCGTCAAGCCGGGCTGGATGGCGGCGATGGACAAACTGGCGGAAGGGCAGCAGCACACATTAGGCGCCTATCACAGGTCATGGAAATAAGGAAAATCATGCTGAAGCTTTCATTGGGGCCCTTGCTGTACTACTGGCCGCGCGTCACCGTCTTCGAGTTCTACCAGCAGGTCGCCGACTCCGCCGTCGATATCGTCTACCTGGGCGAGACGGTCTGCTCGCGCCGCCATGAGCTGCGCCTGACCGATTGGCTCGACATCGCCGACCTGCTGGCGGCTGCCGGCAAGGAGGTGGTGCTGTCGACCCAGGCGCTGATCGAGTCCGGTGCGGAACTGGCGACCTTGCGCCGTATCGCCGGCAACGGCCGCTACGCGGTGGAGGCGAACGATTTTGGCGCCGTGCATTGCCTGGAAAAGGGCACGGCCTTTATCGCCGGCCCGCACCTGAATCTGTTCAATGGCCCCAGCCTGCAGCTGCTGGCGCAGCTCGGTGCGCGGCGCTGGGTGATGCCGCTGGAAATGAGCCGGGAAGCGCTGGCCGAGCTGCGGCGCCAGATACCCGAGGGCATCGAGACGGAAGTGTTCTCGTATGGCCGCATGCCGCTGGCGTTTTCCGCGCGCTGCTTTACGGCGCGTAACCGCAACCTGCCGAAAGACGATTGCGGGTACAGCTGCCTGCAAGAGCCCGATGGCCTGTTGCTGCGCACGCGCGATGGCGCGCCTTTCCTGGTATTGAACGGCACGCAGACGCAGTCGGCGCTGGTCTACAACCTGGTCGGTGAGCTGGACGCGATGGCCGCGCAGGGCGTGGGCGTGGTCCGCCTCAGTCCGCAAGAACACAATACGCTGGAAGTGATCGGCATCTTCGACCAGGCCCGCCGCGGACTGCTCTCTGCCGGCGAGGCCCAGGCGCAGCTGGCCGCCTGCCATGCGGCGGGCACGTGCGACGGCTACTGGCATGGCCGGCCTGGCATGCACAGCCAGGCGAATGTGCTCCACGAAGCACGCCATTGAACCCCACAGGAATCACCATGCTCAATCATATTGAAACACTGCCGCCATTCCGGCTGCCGCCGTCCCTGGCCGCGCTGCTGGCCAGGCTGCCGCCGTACCCCGCTTCCTGGGCCTTCGTGCAAGGCCTGAACCGCCTGCTGGCGCCGCAACTGCCCGACGATGTGCGCGCGCTGCTGGCCGGACGCAGCCTGCGCCTGCGCGTGCTTGACGCGGGTGTGGCGGTCGATTTTTGCTGGCAGGGGGCGGCGTTTGCGCCGGCCCGCCATGCCCAGGCGCCTGATTTGACCATCGGCGCCAGCGCGCATGATTTGCTGCTGCTGGCGCGGCGCCAGGAAGATCCGGATACCTTGTTCTTCAGCCGCCGCCTGCTGCTGGAGGGCGATACGGAACTGGGCCTGCTGTTCAAGAACACCCTCGATGCGCTGGAATTGCCGCCCTTCGATATGCAGTCGCTGCATCCGCGCCGCGTGCTGGCGCAGCTGTGCGGACGAGCGGACCAGACCTAGCTGCGGTGGCAGTGGCCGCAGGCGCCGGTGCAGGGAATCGCTGCCTGCGCCGCTTCCATTTCGCCGATAAACCCGGCGCCATTGACGGCGTCGATCACGGCAGCGAGCAGGCGTTCCTGCGTGGCCACGGTTTCGTCGAATTGTACCGTGGCGTCGTTGCGGGCCAGTGACACGCACACCGTTTCGACCCCCTTGATGCTTTCCAAAACCTGCGTCAGTGCATCGGCACAGCCCTCGTGGTCCATGCCGGTAATAGTCAGTCGCGCTGTCTGCATCGCTTGCCTCTTGCTTTTCGGATAAAAAAACAGCGTAGGCGAGGCGCCCGCATGCCGTCCAGAGCCGCACGCAGGATTTCTTTTCTATTGTCGGTTTTCTTGATCCAGATTAAATTTGGTCTGTCCTGCTTGGCCAGTAGCTGCTGTTATTCCGGGCACATGTTCCCTTGCGATGACCTGTGCCAGTGACCGGCCCGAGCATATCCTGCTGGTGAACAAGGCATTTTGGTAGCGTTAAAAAAATTACTAATGGTTTTATTGATCGCTGTCAAACGGCTGATCTAATCGTGCGAGGGATATTTGCCTGAACGCAAAGCGAGTTCAATAAACAGCTGTTGACAGTTATAAAATTATCACCGAATATGATTCCACGAAACAACTTTTCCCCAGCGTCGCCCTATCAGGCAGGCGCGTCAGGGGACCCTGTACGCCTGTTCTAACGCCAGCGCCAGCCGGCCCCGGAACGCGTCGCCATCCGATTCTTTTCGAAAGTTTGCTCATGCTCGATCAGAATCGCGTTGGCGTTGCGCCAGGCGCCGTCGTTCGCCTCGTGCCTGGCGCTGGTGCTGCGCGCCAGGCCCTTCCCGGATATCGACCAGCGCGCTGTGGCGAGCATCGCAGGACAGAAGGTCACCGTCGTCACCGCCTGTCGCATCATGTCCGTCGTTGGCCTGATCGCCATCGCCACCCGCCAGATTTTTTCACTCCCTCCGCGCGGCAGCCCATGCCGGAAAGCCGGCGTTGCCGGGACCGCTCAGCGTGTCCCCGGTCGGCCCGGTGCGCGCGCAAAAACAATTCCTTCAAAACGAAAGGCGGTCCGCATGGAATGGTTGCATGAATTATTCAAGAAATCCCCTGAAATTGCCTTGTTTCTCTCCCTGGCTGCGGGTTACTACATCGGCAAGATCAAGTTCGGTTCATTCCAGCTTGGCGGGGTCGCCGGTTCACTGCTGGTGGCGGTCCTCGTCAGCCAAGTCGGCGTCGCCATCGACCCCGGCGTCAAATCGGTGCTGTTCGCCCTGTTCATTTACGCCGTCGGCTATGAAAGCGGACCGCAGTTTTTCAATTCGCTGGGGCGCCAGTCCGTGCGTGAAATCATCCTGGCGGTGGTGCTGGCCGTGACGGCACTGCTGACGGTGGTGATCCTGGCCAAGGTCTTCGGCCTCGACAAGGGGCTGGCGGCCGGGGTGGCCGCAGGCGGCCTGACGCAATCGGCCATCATCGGCACGGCCGGTGACGCGATCGCCAAGCTGGGCCTGGCGGCCGACGAGGTGGCGCGCCTGCAGGGCAACGTCGCCGTCGGTTATGCCGTGACGTATGTGTTCGGCTCGTTCGGCGCCATCATCGTCTGCGTCAATATCCTGCCAAAACTGATGGGGCGCACAATCCGCGAAGATGCGATCAAGGCGGAAACGGCGCTGCAGTCTGGCGTGCAGGTGCTGGGGCCGGGCCAGACGCCGGCCGCACCGGACCTGATCGGCCGCATCTACGGCGTGGGTCCGGGCGCCGGCCGCTCGGTGGCGGACATCGAAAGCGCCCATCCGAACATGGCCATCACCATCGAACGGGTCAGGCGCAATGGCCAGATCCATGACGTCACCCCGGACCTGGTGCTGGCGGCCGACGATATCGTGCTGCTGGTGGGACGGCGCGAAGCGATGCTCAGCGTCTCCTCGCAGCTGGGCAAGGAACTCGATGCCGTCGAAGGCATGGAACTGGTGATGCAGCGGCGCGACATGGTCCTGGCCAACAAGGCTTACCACAACAAGACGGTGGGCGAAATCCGCAGCGCCACGGGGCCCGGCGTACGCCATGGCATCTTTGTCGTGCAACTGAGCCGCATGGGCAAGATACTGCCCATGCAATCGGATACCGTGGTGCAGACGGGCGACGTGGCGACCATCTATGGCGCCGAGCAGGACGTCAAGCGCGTGGCGGCCGAGGTGGGCTACATGATCATGCCGAGCGCCAAGACGGACTTCGTCTACATGGGTGCCGGCCTCGTCGTGGGGCTGCTGGCAGGCTTGCTGGTGGCCCGCATCGGCGCAATTCCGCTGACACTGGGCAGCGGTGGCGGTGTGCTGCTGTCAGGCCTGGTATTTGGCTGGTATCGCGCCCGGCGCCAGAGTTTCGGCTACATGCCCAGCGGCGCCGTGCAAATCCTGAAAGACCTGGGCTTGGCCGGTTTTGTCGCCGTGGTCGGCCTCACGTCCGGCCTGCAAGCGGTGCAAACCGTGCGCGATCATGGCCTGACCCTGTTCGGCGTGGGCGTCGTCGTGACCATTGTGCCGATGATACTGACCATGCTGATCGGCCGCTACATCCTACGTTACGACAACGTGGCTGTATTTGCCGGCGCCTTGTCCGGTTCGCGCAGCGCCAATCCCGCGTTCGGCGAAGTGCTTAACGCGGCGCAGAACGCTATTCCCACCGTGCCGTTCGCCATTACGTACGCCCTGGCCAACGTTTTCCTGACCTTGCTGGGGCCGCTGATCGTGGCCTTCGTCTGAGTTCCCATGTCGTTGCAAGAACCCGAACAATTTCATTCTGAAGGAGTAGCAAAAATGGATTTCACGAACCCCGCCAAACTCGCCCTGTTGAGCCCATTCGAATTGAAGGATGCGCTGATTCAGACGGCCATGCAAAGCAACCGCCTGATGCTTAATGCGGGCCGCGGCAACCCGAATTTTCTGGCCACCACGCCACGCCATGGTTTTTTCCAGTTCGGCCAGTTCGCCATGACGGAGGCGGAGCGTTCCTATGTGTACATGGACGACGTGGGCGGCTTTCCCACACGCCAGGGCATCGAGGCCCGCTTTGAAATCTTCGTGCGCCAGCAGGCCGCCACGCCGGGCGTGCACTTCATCGAAGCGGCCGTGTCATATGTGCGCGACCAGCTGGGCCTGAGCGCGGGCGACTTCATCTACGAGATGTGCGAAGCCATCCTCGGCTGCAACTATCCCGTGCCGGACCGCATGCTGCGCCTGTCCGAGCAAATCGTCGGCCAGTATATTCACCGCGAAATGATCGGCAAACATCCGTTCGTGGGCAACTTCGACATGTACGCCGTCGAAGGCGGCACGGCGGCCATGACATACCTGTTCGCCAGCCTGAAATCGAACCACATCATCCAGGAAGGCGACACCATCGCCCTGGGCATGCCGATCTTTACGCCGTATATCGAAATTCCCCAGCTTAATGATTACAAGCTCAATACCGTGCACATCGACGCACCGCAATCGAACAACTGGCAATTCACCAAGACCGAGCTGGACAAGCTGCTGGACCCGAAAGTGAAGGCCTTCTTTCTCGTCAATCCCAGCAATCCGCCATCCGTCAAGATCGATGACGACACGCTGGAATACATCGCCAAGATCATCCGCCAGCGCCCGGACCTGATCATCCTCACTGACGATGTGTACGGCACGTTCGCCGACAATTTCGTCTCGCTGTTCGCCATTTGTCCGTTCAACACCATCCTCGTGTACTCGTTTTCGAAATACTTCGGCGCGACGGGCTGGCGCATGGGGGTGGTGGCCACGCACGAAAACAATGTGATCGACGACAAGATCGCCAAATTGCCGGAAGCGATCAAGCAACAGCTGGATGAACGCTACCACTCGATTACCACCGAGCCTCGCGAACTGAAATTCATCGACCGCCTGGTGGCCGACAGCCGCACCGTGGCGTTAAACCACACGGCCGGCCTGTCAACGCCCGTACAAGCGCAGATGACCCTGTTCTCGCTGTTCTCGCTGATGGACGAAGAGCAGAAGTACAAGCAATCGATGAAACGCATCGTGCTGCGTCGCAAGGAAGCGCTGTACCGCGAACTGGGCCTGCCGATGGTGCACGACGCCAATTCCGTGCGCTACTACCATTTACTGGACATGGAGTTGCTGGCCGCGCAGATGCATGGCGTGGAATTTTCACAATGGCTGCTGAAAAAGCTCAAGCCGAACGAAGCGCTGTTTCGTCTTGCCCAGGAAACCGGCGTCATCCTGTTGCCGGGCCGCGGTTTCGGCACCACGCATCCATCGGGCCGGATCTCGCTAGCCAACCTGAACGAATACGACTACGCCAATATCGGCCGTGCCATCCGTAACATGGCGACCGAGTTCTTTGCCGTGTTTGAAAAGGAAAATGCGACAATCATGGCTTGAAGTCAAGGCAACAAGCGGTAATGTGTAGAGAATGACAGGCACGGGCGCCTTCGCAAGAGGCGCCCGTTTTCGCGTGGCAGCGGCACGGCCTGCAGTGCAGGCTGGCGTGGACATCCTTGCCTATAATTGCTATTGTGAAAGTATAAACATCGCCATCGCGTGCTTTCGCTTTTTTATGGACAGGACACCACATGGGCCCCACTGCAGTACCTTGTTTGCGATTGTTTGCCGGCGCCGTGGCGCTGGTGCTGTTGCTTCCCGCACAGGCGCAGACGCTCAGCTTTGGCGAAGCGCTGCGCCAGGCGGCCGCCGCTTCTGGCGCCGTGCAGGGCGCCTCGCTCGAGGTGCGCGCCAAGACGCTGAAGGCCGAGACCTTGTCGAATATCGACGGCCCCTCGCTGGACCTGACGGCCTTTCGCGGCCGCCTGTCGACCGACCTTTCCCTCGATACCAGCCGGCTTGCCGGCGTCGCGGGCGGCATCGGCGCGGCGCTGCCGAACTTGCCGATACCGGAAATACCGAATTCGCTGGACCGCGACGTGGTGACCAATCTCACCTCGTTCGGCCTGGTCGGCATGTGGCCGATTTATACGGCCGGGCGGTTAGATGCCGTCAAGGGCGTGGCGGCCGGCATGGCGCAGGAGGCCGATGCCGAACAGGCCGAAGCCGAGGAAAAGCTGTCCACCCAGGTGGCGCAGCGCTATTTTCAGCTGCTGCTGGCGCAACGGGTGGTGGCCGTGCGCGCGGAAGTGACGATGGGGGTGATTGAGCACCAGCGCGACGCGGCCAGGCTGGAAAAGGGCGGCTTGATTTCGCGCGCCGAACGCCTGCGCGCCGACGTGGCGCTCGACGGGGCGCGCAGCGAGGAAGCCCAGGCGCGCAGCGAGGCGCAAATCGCGCAGGTGGCGCTGGACCGCCTGCTGAATACCGGCGCCCAGGTGCGTCCGGCCACGCCTCTGTTCGTCAATTCGCTGCCGGTGGGCTCGCTGCAATCGTTCATCGATACCGGCATGCGCGAGAACGCGGCCTGGAAAAAGATCGCCAGCAAGCGTTTTCAGTCGGAACAGGCGCTGCGCCTGCACGGCAAGGAGTACAGCCCTACCGTGTTCGCCGTCGGTAACTACAACCTGAACCGGGGCGGCGAGCGCGTGGTGCGCTCGAACTGGGCGGTCGGGGTGGTGGTATCGGTACCGCTGGTCCACCGCATCAATACGGGCAAGCTGATCGAAGCGGCGAAACTGGACCAGGAAAGGGTGGAAGTGACGGCGCGCCAGGCCGAACGCGATATTCCCACCCTGATCGAAAAGAACTGGCGCGCACTGGAAAACGCGCGCATCCAGTTCCTTTCCACCGGCTCGTCGGTGGAACTGGCGCGTGAAAACATCCGCCTGCAGACGGTGGCTTTCCAGCAGGGGCAGGTGACGTCGCTGGAAGTGGTCGACGCGCGCCTGAACCTGGCGAAGATCGAGACCCAGCGCGCGCAGAGCGCCTACAACTATGTGCTGGCGCTGGCGCAGCTGCTCGAAGCGGCCGGCGAGACGCAGCGCCTGGCCAGCCTGGCCGCGCAAGCCGACCTGCATTTACCTATGGATACCGCACAATGAGCAAGACCAAAAAACAGCTTGCCGGGCTGCTCGGCATTGTTATCCTGATCTTTGTCGCCTGGGGCTTGTACCAGGCTTTCCAGCCGCAGCGCCTGCCCTTGCAAGGGCAGATGGATGCGCAGGAAGTCAATGTCTCGTCGAAGGTGGCGGGCCGGGTCGGCCAGGTGAATGTGAAGCTCGGTGACACGGTCAGCCAGGGCCAGCTGCTGTTCCAGCTGACCAGCCTGGAGGTGGACGCCAAGGTCGCGCAAGCCACCGCCGCGGCGCAGGCGGCCGACGCCGTGGCGCAGAAAGCGCAGGCCGGCGCGCGGCCCGAGGAAGTACGGGCGGCAAAGGCCAACTGGCAGCGCGCGCAGACCGGCGCGGCCATCGCCAGGACCACGTATGACAGAGTGAATAATATGTTTGCCGAGGGCGTGATCGCGCGCCAGAAGCGAGACGAGGCTGAAGCCCAGTGGCGCGCCGCCGAGCAGCAGGCGCAGGCCGCGCGCGCGCAGTACGACATGGCCAATGCCGGTGCGCGGCCCGAGGACAGGAATGCCGCGAACGCCCAGGCGCGCCAGGTGGGCGCCGTGCTGACCGAAGCGCAGGTGGCGCTCGCCGAAACCAAAATCGCCGCACCGGTGGCCGGCCAGGTCAGCAAGATCCAGATACAGCCCGGCGAACTGGCGCCGCAGGGCTTTCCCGTGATAACCCTGGTCAACCTGGCCGACGCCTGGGCCGTGCTGCAGGTGCGCGAGGACGAGATGGCGGCGTTCGCCATGGGCAGCACGCACACGGCCAATGTGCCGGCACTGAAACAGCAGCTGACCTTCAAGGTCAGTTCGGTGGCCGTGATGCCGGACTTCGCCACCTGGCGCGCGGCTCGCCCGGGCGGCACCGACTTGCGCACCTTCGAGATACGCTTGCGCCCGGCCATCAGGGTCGAAGGCCTGCGCCCCGGCATGTCGGTCGTGTTTCCGCCGCTGTGAAGCTCCATGGCTGAAGCAATCAAGCAGCCAGCGGCCCTGGCGCGCGAATGGGCGCGGCTGCGTGCCGATTTTTGGGACCTGGCCATGCTGAGCGCGATACCGCTGCTGCTGTGCGGCCTGCTGTGGTGGATTTTCTCGGCCGGCGTCGCGCGCGACCTGCCGATCGCCGTCATCGACAACGATAACTCCAGCTTGTCGCGCCAGCTCACGCGCTGGCTCGACGCCTCGCCCGGCATCAAGGTGGCCGCCAAGGTCGGCTCCAGCGACGAAGCATTGCAGCTGCTGCGCGAGCGCAGCGCTTTCGGCTACCTGGTGATTCCGTCTGACTTTGAACAAGAACTGCTCGCTGGTCGCCAGGCCACCGTGCAGTGGCTGTACAACGCGCAGTTTTCCTCGCACGCGGGGGCCTTGCTGCGCGACGTGCGCACGGTGTCGACCACCTTGTCGGCCGGCGTGGAAATGACGGCGCGCGCAAAGAAAGGCGTCTCCGGCGTGCAGGCGGCCGCCCAGTTCGAACCGGTCCGCACGCAGTTGAACAGCCTGTATAACGAGAACATCAGCTATGAGGCGTTTCTGACCCTGGCGCTGATGCCGTCGATGCTGCAGATCTTTATCGTGATCGCGGTCGTCACCACCATCGGCCGCGAACTGCGCGACGGCACCGTGCCGCAATGGCTGGCCTCGGCCAACGGCAACTGGTGGCGCGCGGTAGGCGCCAAGCTGCTGTTTCCGCTGGCCGCGTATATGGCGCTGGCGCTGCTGTATCTGCTGTTTTTCAGCCTGGCACGGGGCTGGGCGGTGGCGGGCAGCTTGCCCGGCCTGTTGCTGGGCATGCTGCTGCTGGTGCTGGCGTATTGCGCCTTGGGTCTGCTGCTGATCGCCGCCACCTTGTCGCTGCGCCTGTCCTTGTCCGGCACGGCGTTTATTACCGCGCCGGCATTTGCCTTTGCCGGCCAGGCGTTTCCGCTGATGGCCATGCCGCCCTTGGCGCGCGCTTGGGCGCAAGCGCTGCCGCTCACGCATTACCTGGAACTGCAGACGATCTACTGGCTCGGTGGTGCGCCGTGGCGTTATGGCGCGCCGCAGTTGCTGGTGCTGGCCGTTTTTACCATCGGCTGCGGCCTGCTCGGCATGCTGCTGCTGGCGCGCCGCGCCAATGCGCCCGCTGCCTGGGGACGCACATGATGTGGCAAGCTTTCCTGGCTACCTGGCGCGCCATGCTGACCGACAAAGGCGCCTTGACCTTGCTGTTTGTCGGCGGTGTTTTATATTCGTTTTTTTATCCGCTGCCCTACACGAAAGAAGTGGTGCAGCGCGTGCCGGTGGCCGTGGTCGACCAGGACCGCAGCAGCATGTCGCGCCAGATGACGCGCTTTGCCATGGCCCATCCGGCCTTGCAGGTGGTGGCCGTCACGCCCGAACTGCCGGCCGCCCAGCACCTGCTGTGGCGCGGCGAGGTGATGGGCGTGCTGATCATCCCCGAAGGCTTGCAGAGCGATGTGCTGGCCGGCCGCGCGGCGCAGGCGCAGGTGGCGGGCAACGGCTTGTACCTGATGCTCAACAAGGTGGTCCTGAACGGCCTGGCCGAAGTGGTGGGCACGGTCTCGGCCGGCATCGAACTCAAACGCCTGGCGGCCGCCACGCCATCGAACTACCAGGCTGCTGGCCAGCGCTCGCCGATCGCATTTGACGCCGTGCCGCTGTTTAATGTGAAGGAAGGTTATGGCGCCTATGTGGTGCCGGGCGTGGCTACTTTGATCGTGCAGCAGACGCTGTTGATCGGCATGACCATGCTGTTCGGCACCTGGTACCAGCGCAAGACCTTTCCGCTGGCCGGCAGCCGCACGGCAGGCGGCTATATCGGCATGCTGCTGGCGTTCGCCTCGGTGGTATTCCTGAACTGCTGCTATTTTTTCGGTTTCGTGTTCTGGTTCCAGGACTACCCGCGCGGTGGCAATTTTGGCGGCATGATGCTGTTGCTGCTGCTGTTTTCGCTGGCCGAAGCAGCCTTCGGCATGCTGGTCGCGATGCTGTTTCGCACGCGTGAACGGGGCACCCAGCTGATGATCGCCACCTCGATGCCGGTGCTGTTCCTGGCCGGCCTGACCTGGCCCGTCAGCTCCATGCCCGCGCCGCTGCAGGCGCTGCGCTGGCTGTTGCCGTCGACGGCCGGCATCCAGGGTTTCGTCGCGCTGAACCAGCTGGGCGCCTCGTTGTACGACATACGCCATGAAGTGGCGGGGCTGCTGGGCCTTTTGTTGGCATGCATGGCGCTGGGATGGCGGCGCTGGCGCATGGCGGAAAAAACCGGCTGACGGGGCTTTGTTTTTGGCGTGCAGGTGGTACGATCGTGAGCCGATCAAATCATTTTGCGAGGATGGCAATGCCAGCCAGCCAGTCCATCAGCAATTCCCCGGGAGTTGTCCAGCCGGCGCCCGATCAATCCCTGGGTTTTGATGCCGATTGTCCGGTAAGCCAGGATACGGCGCAGGCCTTCGCCAGCCAGGGTTACCGCTTTTGCGCGCGCTACCTGTCGCTGCAGGCGCAAACCGCGCCGGGCGACCTTACCGCCAGCGAAGCGCAAGGCATACTCGCAGGCGGCCTGGCCCTGATGCCGGTGCAGCATGTGCTGGAACCGGGCTGGCGGCCCACGGCGCAGCTCGGCCAGGAGCACGGCGCGAATGCCGCAGCCCAGGCGCTGGCCATCGGCGTGCCGCCGCAAGTCAATCTATGGCTCGACCTGGAAGGCGTCAGCGCCACTGCCACGGCACAGGAGGTGATTGGCTATTGCACCAGCTGGTTCAATGCCGTGGCGGCAGGGAACTACCTGCCCGGCATCTACGTCGGCGCCAATTGCGGCCTCGATGGCCAGCAGCTCTACGACCTGCCGTTCCAGCACTACTGGCATTCGGAAAGCACGGTGCCGGCCATACCCGGCCGTGGTTACCAGATGATGCAAAGGCCGCAGTCCGGCACCGTCAATGGCCTGTCCATCGATGTCGATACCACCATGGTGGACGAGTTGGGTGGCGTGCCGCAGTGGTGGATCAGGGCTGGCTGACAAACGCTCAGGTCGTTTTTTGCAGTGCCGCCAGCAGCATCTGGCAAAAAGTCTCTCGCACCGAATCGGGCAGGTTGTCGTTGGACCGCAGCAGGCTGGCGACGCGGGGTAGCGGGGCCAGCTGTTCCAGTGTCGCGTGCGGCCGTACGCCCTGGACCAGATTGCGTTCATTCACCACGGCCACGCCCAAACCGGCGGCGATGGCGGTCAGCGTGCCCGCGACCGACGGGCATTCCAGGCTCACGTTCCACGCGATGCCAGCCTGGCCCAGCTTTTCCTCGGCCAGCCGGCGGTAAAAGCATTGCGGCCCGTAGGTGATCAATTTAACGCTGTCTGCAGGCAGTGGCTGCTCTGCCGTGGCAGCGCACCAGTGCAGCGTTTCGGTCCATAGCAGCATGTCGCCCGGCGCCGCCATGCTGGCAAAATCCTGGTGCAGGATCAGATCCAGCTCACCGTCGACAAAGCGCTGGCGCAGGACCTGGCTTTGTTCCACCATCAGCTGAACGTCCACCTTGGGATGCTGATGCGAGAATTGCGACAGTACTGCGCACACGTCCGTCAATGAAATTTGTTCCGTCACGCCGATCCGCAGCCGGCCATGCATTGCCGATGGCGAAAAGTGGGCAACGGCGTCATCGTGGGCGTCGAGTATGTTGACCGCATGCCGCAGCAGCACAGCGCCCTGGTCGGTGGTGCCGAACAGCCCGCCGCTCCTTGCCAGTAGCTGGCAACCGAGCTGCTGCTCCAGCCGCTTGATTTTCCAGCTCACCGCCGACTGGCTGAAATGGAGCAGGCTGGCGGCCTGGCTCATGCTGCCGGTTTGTACCACCGCCCTGAATACACGCAGCGCGTCGATAGAAAGACGCAAGTTCATAAGGTATGACAAAAGCAGGATTGAAAGTCAAAAGAATGTCACTGGTGTCATGTTGAGTCAAGCGTTAGCCTGCAACTTCTGAAAACAAAAGGACATCTGATGACGAGTCAAGAACCACTGTTGAACGGCCATGCCGTGATCTCCGGCCACCGTATCGCCACCGGCATCCATGGCGGGGGCACGCCGCTGGTGCTGGTGCACGGCACGCCGGCGCATGCCATCATCTGGCGCGAGCTGGTGCCGCTGTTTGTCGGCACCGGCTTCCAAGTGCATTTGTATGATTTGCTGGGCTTTGGCGCATCCGAACGGCCGGTCGATGCCGATACCTCGGTGGCGGCGCAGGTGACCTTGCTGGCCGCGCTGCTCGACCACTGGCAACTGCCGACCACCCATCTGTTCGGCCACGATATCGGTGGCGCCATTGCCTTGCGCCTGGCGTTCGAACAGGGCGCGCGCCTGCGCAGCCTGACGATCGCGGATGCGCCCAGCTACGATTCCTGGCCGTCGCCCACCTGGAAGCAGATGCGCGACGAATACGTGCAGTGTGCCTTGACGCCGGCCAGTGAGCATCGCAGCACGATGGCGCGCCAGCTCGGCATGGCGGTTTTCCACAAGGACAGGATGCAAGGAGAAACCTTGATGCGCTACCTGGAGCCGCTGTGCGGCGTGGTAGGTCAGCCCTCGTTCTACCAGCACCAGGTGGCGCACTATAACGCGTGCTACACGATGGACTTTGCTGAAAAACTGCCGCAGTTGAGGGTCCCAGTGCAGATATTATGGGGCAAGCAGGACGAGTGGCAGCCGGTGGCGTATGCTTATCGCCTGCAGCGCGACATTCCCGGCGCGACGCTGCACCTTTACGAACAGGCCGGGCACTTCCTGATGGAGGATGCGCCGCTGCCCGTGGCTGCACAAGTCATCGCGTTTGTGAATCATCTGGAGAGGATGTAGACCATGATATTGATCGGAATGCTCGATTCGCCCTACGTCAGGCGCGTTGCCATTGCCATGAAAGTGCTGGGCCTGGACCATGAGCACCGGCCCTTGTCGGTGTTTTCCGATTTCGCCCAGGTACAAGGCATCAATCCCGCCGTCAAAGTGCCGACCCTGGTCACCGACGACGGCCAGGTGCTGATGGACTCCACCTTGATACTGGTGTATCTGGAAGAACTGGCCGCGCATGCTCCCCGCATCAGTGCGCAGCCGGGCCAGGCCCGCCTGCGCGCCCTTTGCCAGACCAGCTATGCTTTGGCGGCCTGCGACAAAGCCGTGCAGATCGTCTATGAGCGCCGCTTGCGGCCGCAGGAAAAACAGCACCAGCCCTGGCTGGACCGTGTCCAGGTGCAGCTGCATGGGGCCTGGGCGCAGCTGGAAGCGTCGCTGCGCGAAGAGGCGCCGGACTGCCTGAGTATTGCCGGCATCACCATCGCCGTGGCCTGGAGTTTTGCGCAGCAGCTGGTGCCCGACGTGATGGCAGGCAGCGACTATCCGAGCGTTGCTGCGTTGACGGCCCTGGCCGAACAGCAGCCGGTGTTTCTGGCCACGCCGATGGCGGGCTGAGTTTTCCATCTGAAACAGTGCTTGCAGGCGGCTTGTGCAATAATTTCATTTCCTTAACGGAAGAGTGTTGCCATGCCGCCTTTTAACCTGTTCCAGCGCCTGTCCCAGGCCCCCACCAAACCCAAGGCGGCGCCCGTGGCGCGGCAGTTCGATGTGGCGGACCTGTACCAGGGGCCGGTGGCCCTGAGCGGGGAAGGGGAAGCCACAACGCGGCCGTTTGACGAGAAGCTGCGCCAGGCCTACTTCTGGATCGTCAACCACGCCATCATCAGCCCCCATTACGATATCGAATACAACGATGGGCCGGCGCAGACCTACGCGGTGGGCGACAGCCGGCGCACGCTCAATTTGCCGTCGGCGCAAAGTTATTCGAGCTTTATTTTGCTGCCCTTGCTGACGTTTGCCACGCGCCGCAAATGCCTGTTTGTCGGCGGTCCGGGTCGCGGCAAGACGGCCAGCGCGCTGCTGATGGGCGTGCTGGCTGGATCGTCCGTGAAAGAGGTCAAGCGCGCAATGCAGCATGGCCACCCGCAGATGACGATTGCCGACTTGCTGGGCAACCCGCTGCCGGCGGACCTGGTCAGTGCGCAAAGCATGGACGAGATTCGCATCGCCTGGCGCGCCTGGCTGGGCATGCGCGTGAAAATCGTCGATGAATACAACCGCATCCCGACGCGCACGCAAAGCGCGCTGCTCACCGTCATGGGCGACAACTACGCCGAAGTGCTGAACCATATCTACGAATGCCCGGAAGCGGCATGGTACCTGACTGCCAATGACGACCAGGGCGGCGGCACCTACCAGGTGATCGAAGCGCTGCGCGACCGGGTCGACGTCACCGTGCAGGCACTGGCCTTCAACCCGCGCTTTTTGAACGAACTGCTGCTGCGCGTGGAAGAAAACGTGCGCCCCGAAGAGCTGGTGCCGCCCGATATCATCTTTACGGAAGGCGAGGTGGACCAGATCGGCAACGATATCCGCCAGGTAGCCGTGCCCGACGCCGTGCGCCGCCGGCTGGAGTTTTTCGCCAGCCAGTTCGAGCTGTTCGAAACGGCCGGCGGCCAGTTCGAATACATGACCAAGGATACGGCGCGCCTGTCCGGCACCGACCGCAACGCCGCGCAGGCGGCCGACAACGGGCGCGACCGCCTGAAGGACCTCGGTTGCCAGACCCTCAACGGCATCTCGGTGCGCACCCTGATGGCGCTGCTGATCTACGCCAAGGCGATGGCTTACTTCCGTGGCAACGGCGAAGTGGCTCTGGAGGACTTGCGCCAGGTGCTGCCCTTCGTGCTGCACAACAAGCTGCAGCCAGACCTCGATGCACCGTTTTTTGCCCTGCCCGAAAACGCCGCTTACCGCAGCGACAGGCTGGGCTGGCTGCGCCGCCTGTTCGATCTCTCGAACGATGAATTCAACCGCCTGGACCTGGACCGCGACGATCCGGTCGGCGTGCTGTCGGCCGAATTCGACCTGGGCCTCGATGGCCTGAGCGAGCGCGATACGCTGGCGCGTTTGAACCGCATCGAAAAGCTGATCGGCGAACGCACAAAAGGGCGCAAGCTGTACGGCCCGCTGTACGACGACCTGCTGAAGCTCAAGTACCTGCACCAGCGCTATACCAACTACCGTAGCTGGCTGCGTTCTCAATGAGCCTGGATCGCTGCCAGGGGTTCCTCGAGGCGCTGGCGCTGCTCAACGGCGAAGCGAGTGATCTGTGCGCCATCTACGAGATGGTGCGGCTGCCCGAGGCGCCGGACCTGCCCACGGCGCTCGGCTTGCGCGTGGAGGATGTCGCCCTGAACGTGATCAGCCCGGCGCGCGAACTGCCTGCGCCGCTATGGCAAATTGCAACGGCACCGTGCGACAGCGCGCAATTGATCGCGGTTTGCCAGCGCTGGTTTTTTTCGTCGCAGCATATGCAGGCGGCGCCGGACGGGGGCTTTCGCGCCAATCTGACGACCGCCTTCATCGAGTTGCTGGAAGACGCGCTGGCTGGCTACACCATGCACACCGTAACGATGACGCCGCCCATGTGGTACGCCATCCACTGGGACGAGATCGCGTTCGAGCGGGGCAGTGACCGTTATCTGCTGCATTTTTCGCATAGCGACTGACGTCATGATTTCTTCATCCTTTGCCGCCATTCTGGCCAGTGGCCGCGCCCAGTTCAACGCCCGCGCCTTGGAAGCGCGGCGCAGCTTTCCTTCGCTCGACATGCAGGCCTTTGGCGCTTTCTTGCACGATGGCGTCGATCCCCTGGTGCAGGCGGTGGCAGCAAGCGCGCCTGATCGTGCCGGCAGTTTTACCCTGGCCGCTTACGACATGGCGCTGGAACTGGTCGGCCACGGCCTGGCCGGTCCGGCGGCGAAAAATCCGTTTCTTACCGATGTCTGGCGCGAGCTGGCGCCGTGTTTTGCGCCGCTGCTGGCGGTGGCGCCCGTCGATGCGCTGGGCATGCTGAGCAATGCGGCCATTCACCTGGGTGGCGTGCCTGGCGCGCGCACCCGGCAGTGGCAGGACGAGCTGGTCGCCATCGCGCCGCAAATTACTACCCTGGCGCAGCTGCGCGCCGTCGGTCAGGTGCTGGCGTGGCGCGCCGGCGTGGCGCATTTCCGTTTGGGCGCGATTGCCGCCGCCGATACATTGCCAGCGGCGCTGGCGCTGGCAGCTTTCGGCGAGTCGCAGCTCGACTGGCCATCGTTGCGCACGCAATTGTTGAACCAGCCCTGGCGCGGCAATCCGGAGGGCATCGAGTTTGGCGCGTTTGCCGGCCTGGGCGGCGAATTCGACACGCCGCCGCTGGTGCGCGCGACCGATGACGGCTTTGTCGTCAGCGCCGGCGAGCGCTATTATCTGCTGGTAGCCGACGCGCATGGCGCCGTGCTGCATGGCGCCACCGCAGACGAATTTGCGCAGGCATCGACCAACGTGCCGGCGTCCTTGCGGCTGGCCGGCGCCAGCTTGCATATCGGTGCGCGCGTGCTGGCGCTGGACCTGCCGGCCGGCGATATCGCGCTGGTCGCCAATGCGCAGACGCTGGCCGTCACCTCGCCTTATACGCATGCGATCCGCCTGCTGCCGCTGTCATGAAAAGCCAGCACGCCGAACTGATCGAACAATGGCGCGCCGCCTGGCCGCAGGCGCTGGCCGTGTGGAGCAAATTCACGCGCCTGCGCGACCCGGCCCTGTGCGCCAGCCGCGTTGCCGCCGCCAAGGAAGGCTTGAGCGGCAGCTTTGCCATGATCCGTTTGCTGGACCAGAGCGTGGTGGTCGACCTGCCGCTGGTGGTCGAACTGGGGCTGCAGGACTATGGCCTGGAAATCCTCGCCCACGAGATTGGCCACCATATCCTGGCGCCCGGCAGCGCCGGCGACCAGTTCCGCCTGCTGGCGCGCATGCGCCGCGCCTTGCCGACCCTGGAGCAGCATGCGCCGATGGTGGCCAATCTGTACACCGACCTGTTCATCAATGACCGCCTGCAGCGCCAGGCCAGCCTGCGCATGGCCGATATCTATCGCAAGCTTGAACAGGGCAAGGCGAAAGACAGCCCGGCGTCGGGCAAGGTATGGCTGCTGTATATGCGCATCTATGAAAACCTGTGGCAGCTGCCCAAGGGCGATCTTGGCGGCGGCGCGGCCGATGAACGGCTCGATACGGACGCGTGGCTGGGCGCGCGCCTGATACGCGTCTATGCCAACGACTGGATGCTGGCGGCGGGGCGCTTTGCCACCTTGCTGCTGCCTTACCTGGTCGACGATACGGGCGCCTTGAAGGGTGATGATCCGAGCCGCTATTTCCACGATACCCGCGACGCCGCGCGTGGCTGCCAGACCTATGGCGCGCAGCAGATCGAGGACGACGAGGAAAACGGCGCCATCCACCCGGTGCACGACAAGCGCATTTCGGGGCTGGAAGACGACGCGGAACCGTCCGCTGAACAAGCACGCCAGCCGGGCGGCGGCCAGCTGCGCGAACCGTTCGAGCTGGGCGATATTCTGAAGGCGTCGGGCATCGACCTCACCGACCATGAAATCGCCATCCGCTACTACCGCGAACGGGCCTTGCCGCACCTGGTGCGCTTTCCTTCACGACCCGCGCCCGAATCGACCGAGCCGCAGATGGAAGGCCTGTCGCCATGGGATATCGGCGATCCGCTCGATGAAATCGACTGGCTGCAGTCGGTAATGCAGTCGCCGCGCCCGATCCCCGGCGTGACCACCGTGCGCCGCGAATACGGGCGCGAACCGGCGCGCGACGTGGACCATGCTCCCGTCGACCTTGACATGTATGTCGACAGCTCCGGCTCCATGCCGAACCCGCAGCAGCATACCTCGTTCCTGACCCTGGCCGGCGCCGTGATCGCGCTGTCCGCACTGCGCGCCGGCTCCAAAGTACAGGTGACCTTATGGAGCGGCAAGCGCGAGGTGATGCGCACCCCCGGTTTCGTGCGCGACGAAGACATGATTCTTGGCGTGCTGACCGATTTTTATGGCGGCGGCACGGCATTTCCCATCCACTGCCTGCGCGAGACGTATGCGGTAAAACGCCAGCGGCCCACGCATATTCTGATGATTTCCGACGACGGCATCACCACCATGTTCGATCAGGATGAACTGGGCAACAGCGGCTGGGATGTCTCGGCCAAGGCGATCGAGCACGGCGGCGCGGGCGGCACCATGGCGCTGAACATCGCCACCGACTGGGATCAGGCGGGTGGCAACCATTGGATGCAAAAGACCCATGACCACTTGAAACGCGCGCGCGCCGAGCAGGGCTGGGATATCCATGCCGTGGCGCAGTTCGAGGATTTGCTGGAATTTGCGCGCCTGTTCAGCCAGCGGCATTATGTGTAAATTAACCCAAGGGCAGAAACTGGGGTCGGACCCTCAGGGTCCGACCCCGGCACTCGCTCTTGGGTTTGACTGAGTATAAAAATCAATGCAAACCCCTGGCCCCCACCTCGAAACCCTCACCCATCGCCTGGCCGATACGCCCGCCGAATTCCTGCGCGAGCCGCGCATCGCCGGCGTGCACAACCCGCAGGCGGTCCATGTGGCCGCGCTGGTCAACGATATCCTGCGCCTGCATGGCGCGCGTGCACCTGCCGCGTCGTTGCAGGGTTTTCACGGCGCCCAGGTCAGGGCCGACCGCAACCGCCTGGCGCTGGTGATGATCATGTGCTGGCTGCTGGCCGACGACTGGTTCCTTGCGCAGCAACTGGCGCAGCAGGACGTGCTGCAGGTGCTGGGCGAGGCGGCGCGCGAGCTGGCGGCGGCGTCGCCCGCGCACCAGTACACGCAAGACCCCGAGCGGCGCGAAGAACTGGCGCGCATCGTGCTCGCGCGCCTCGCTTTCCGGCCCCGCGACGAAAGCGAGGCGCAAGCCATCGACCGGCTGTCGGCGATCAGCGGTACCGAACGGCGCCGGCTGCTGGAGGCCAGCCGCGTGGCCGAACAGCGCTCGCGCGAGATCCGCGAAGCGCTGGCCAAGAAAGCGGCACAGGAATCGGCTGACAAATGGTCGCGCGAATGAGCTTGCTGCACAGTGACGCGAACCTGCCTGCCGGCGCCTGGGACAGCGACCTCGATTACTGTCCCACCCTGACGCAGGCGGGCCGGCGCATGCTGGCGCACTTGCGCAGCCACCCGGCCGCGCCCGTCTATCGCAACCGCAGCGGCAACAAGCTGCAGGCGGACGAAGTGGCGGCCTTGCGCGTGTACGAACAAGAGGTGATGGACGCCGAGATTGCATGGCAGCCTGGCCAGCCGCCAGGCTGGATGGCGGCTTTCCTGCGCCATGCCTGGGCCACGGTGCCGCATTACCGCGCCTGCGGCTCGCCGCCCGCGCGCCTGCTTGACGTGCCGCCGATCAGCCGCGCCGACCTGTCGCACGATATCGCATCTTTTGTGCCGGATGACGCCGACGTGGCGCGCATGATCAATTTCCACACCACGGGAACGACAGGCCACCCCTTGCTGATCGCTTCGCACCCGGTGGTGGCGGGGCGCTACCTGGCGTTCCACAAGCGTGCACTGCGCCGCTTTGGCGTGACACTGCGCCATGGCGCCGGCCAGGTCGGCGTGATGCTGCTGGGCCACCAGCGCCGCTGCTTTACCTATGTTTCGGTGACCCCTACCATGGGCGAATCGGGGCTGGCCAAACTGAACCTGCATGTGGACGACTGGCGCCATGCCGATGACCGTGCGCGCTACCTGGACGCGATGGCGCCCGAGCTGATCGCGGGCGACCCGATCTCGTTTGCCGAGCTGTTGACGTTGCCGATGACGCACCGGCCCGCCGCGCTGATGTCGGTGTCGATGATGCTGTTGCCTGGCATGCGCGCACGGCTGGAACAGCGTTTTCAGTGTCCCGTGCTCGATATCTATTCGCTCAATGAAGTGGGACCGGTGGCGGTCCACGATGAGGCCGCTGGTGGCCATGTGCTGCTGCAGCACCGGCTGTACGTGGAAATCCTCGATGCCGAAGGCAAGCCGGTGCCGGAGGGCGCGCGTGGCGAAATCACGGTGACGGGTGGCTTCAACTTTTGCCTGCCGCTGGTGCGCTACCGCACCGGCGACCATGCCTCGCTGGCGCATGGACCACACGGCCCGGTGCTGGTGGGACTGGCCGGGCGCAGTCCGCTGCGCTATCGCAGCAGCAGCGGCGCCTGGATCAACAATATCGATATTACGCACGCCCTGAAACCGCTGGCCATCGCGCTGTTCGGCGTGCACCAGCAGCAGGACGGCGCCATCGTGCTGCGCCTGGCGCCCGGCGCCATGGCGCAAGCAGACCAGGCGCGTGCCTTGCTCGCGCCATTCTTTGACAAGATCACGGTGGCAGCCTTGCTGGCGGAAGACAAGATCATTCAATACACCTCGGATTTGCAGGAAGCATCAGCATGAACCTTTACAAACGCGCCCTGGTGGTCGGCAAATTCTGCCCGCTGCACCGGGGCCACGAACTGTTGCTCAAGCGCGCGCAGGACGCCTGCGAAGAACTGCTGATCGTCAGCTACACCAAGCCCGAATTTCCCGGCCTGGCGCCGGCGCGTCGGGAAGGCTGGCTGCGTGCGCTGTTTCCGCAGGCGACCATCGTGGTGCTCGATGATGAACGCCTCGCTGCGCTGTGTGCGGCGCGTGGTGTTCCTGCCCGTACTGTGCCGCACAATGACCTGGACGATGGCGATGTACACCGTCACTTCATGGGCTGGCTATGCTGGAAGGTATTGAACCTGCCGGTGGACGCGGTGTTTTCCAGCGAAGACTATGGTCCCGGTTTTGCCGCCGTGCTGGCCGAGTTTTATGCAAAGTCGGCGGTGGCGCATGTCAGCGTGGACCGGGCCAGAAACCTGGTACCCGTTTCCGGCACGGCGGTGCGCCTGGACCCGCATGGGCAGCGCGCCTTTCTGTCGCCGCTGGTGTATGCCAGCCTGGTCACGCGCATCTGCGTGCTCGGTGGCGAATCGAGCGGCAAGACCACGCTCACCGCCGCGCTGGCCGCGCATTTCGAGACCAGCTGGGTGGCCGAATATGGCCGCGAACTGTGGGAAAGCCAGGACGGCGTGCTGGCCTACGATGACTTGCTGAAGATAGGCCGCGAACAGATCAAGCGCGAGGCGCTGGCGGCAGGGCAGGCACGGCGCTGGCTGTTTTGCGACACCTCGCCGATGACCACGTTTTTCTACTGCGTCGAGATGTTCGGCCACGCCGAGCCAGAACTGGCGCAACTGGCCGAACACCGCTACGACCTGGTGCTGCTGTGCGCACCGGATTTTCCGTTTATCCAGGACGGCACGCGCCGCGACGAGGACTTTCGCGCGCGCCAGCATGCCTGGTACCAGCAAGAGCTGGCGCGGCGCGGCATCGCCGCTGTCACCGTGTCCGGCACGGTGGACGAGCGCGTCAAACAGGTTGCGCGCCTGCTGGCGTAAGCGCGCTTACGCCGCCGCCAGCGCCTGTTCCAGATCCTCGCGCAAATCGTCGATATGCTCGATGCCGACCGACAGGCGCAGCATGTCTTCCGATACCCCCGCCTTGGCCAGTTCTTCCGGGTTCAGCTGGCGGTGCGTGGTCGACGCCGGATGCGTGGCGAGCGACTTGGCGTCGCCGATATTGACCAGGCGCGTGAACAGCTGCAGCGCGTCGAGCACGCGGGCGCCGGCCGCGCGTGGGTCCGGGTTGACATTCGCACCCTCGGCCAGTTTCAAACCGAACGACAAAATACCCGAGGCGCGGCCCTGCATGTATTTTTGCACCAGCGCGTAGTCGGGATGGTCTTCCAGGCCCGCATAATTGACCCAGGCGACTTTCGGATGTTGTTTCAGGTGTTTGGCCAGCGCCAGCGTGTTGTCGCAGATGCGGTCCATGCGTAGCGCCAGCGTTTCGATGCCCTGGATCAGCTGGAAGGCGCTCAAGGGGGAAATCGCCGCACCCATATTGCGCAGCGGGACCACCCGCGCGCGGCCGATAAAGGCGGCCGGGCCGAACGCTTCCGTGTAGACCACACCGTGATACGACACGTCCGGTTCATTGAGGCGCTTGAAGCGTTCCTTGTGTTCGGCCCACGGGAACTTGCCGCTGTCGACAATCGCGCCGCCCACCGTGGTGCCATGGCCGCCCAGGTATTTGGTCAGCGAGTGGACCACGATGTCAGCGCCGTGCTCGATCGGGCGGAACAGATAGGGGCTCGGCACGGTATTGTCGACAATCAGCGGAATGCCGTGTGCATGGGCGATCTCGGCCAGCTTGGCCACGTCCGTTACATTGCCCAGCGGGTTGCCGATCGACTCGCAGAAGATCGCCTTGGTGCGGCTGTCGATCAGCGCGGCGAAGGTGTCGGGCTGGCGCGCATCGGCAAAGCGCACCTCGATGCCGATCTGCGGCAGGGTGTGGGCAAACAGGTTGTAGGTGCCGCCATACAGCTGGCTGGCCGAGATGAAGTTGTCGCCCGCTTCGGCAATCGTCTGGATCGCATAGGTAATCGCCGCCATGCCCGAGGCCACGGCCAGCGCCGCCACGCCGCCTTCAAGCGCCGCCACCCTTTTTTCCAGCACGTCCTGGGTCGGGTTCATGATGCGCGTGTAGATATTGCCGGCCACTTTCAGGTCGAACAGGTCGGCGCCGTGCTGGGCATTATCAAAAGCGTAGGCCACCGTCTGGTAGATCGGGACGGCGGCGGCCTTGGTGGTCGGGTCGGGGGAATAGCCGGCATGCACGGCCAGGGTTTCGATTCTCATTGCAGGTCTCCGGTTTCAAATTCTGGTTTGGTGAAATCCGCAGCCATTGTGCCATGAGGTGCTTGCCAGGCCGGCATGCTTGATAGAATTTTAAGTCATAAGCTAGTACGGTCTTGATCTAAGCGTAGCAGTTCTTCCTGCGTGACGAAGCGCTCATGCGTGCCATGCTGCGCGCAGGCAAACGCGCCGGCTATTGCGCCCTGGCGCATGGCGGCGTCAACGCCTTTGCCGGCCAGCCACGCCTGCAGGAATGCCGCCACGAACGAGTCGCCCGCGCCGTTGGTATCGACCACCGGCAGGTCCAGTTCGGCGCATGCAAAATGGCGCACTTCATCCTCGCCCCGTTCCAGCAGGTACGCGCCGTTGCCGCCGGCCATGGCGATCACTGCCTGCGCGCGGCCCTGGGCCACGATGGCGCGCATGACCTCGTCGCGCCGCTCGCCGAGCGCCGCCGTGCTGAGAAACACCAGGTCCGCGCGCAGCGCAAACATCCGGTGGTGCGGGTTGACGCCATCCCAGTCGTGCAGGTCGGTCGAGACCGTGGTGCCAGAACGCTGCGCATCGTCAAACAGGTGCGCCACCCATCCCATAATGGAAAAGTGCGCATGGCGCGCCGGGCCCAGGTAGGGCAGGTAGAAGTTGGCCGGCATGCGCAGCTCTTCCGGATGGCGGCCGTCGTACAGCGACATGCGTCGCCCTTGCGGATCGACCAGGTTGACGCTGCGGCGCGTGCCGGACGGCTCCACCAGATGGCTGAAATCGAGTTTGACCTCTTTATAGCGCTGCAGGATGGCCGCGCCTTGCGCATCGTCGCCGATAAAGTCGATGAATTTGCAGCGCAGTCCCAGCGCATGGCTGGCCAGCGCCACGCCATTGCCCGTGTGCGCTACATAGTCGCGGATGGGCGGCACATGCACGGAATCGGCGACGGGCAGGCGCAGGTCGGGCACGCGCACGATGGTGTCGATGCCGGCGCCGCCGACCACTAAAATATCATAGGTGCTCATGGTGTTGTTGTCTCCAGCAGGACGGTGCCGTTTGCATTGATGGCGACGGCGCCGTCCTTCACGGTCGTGGTTTGATTGGAATAGGCGTTGCGCACGGTGGCGCCTTCGGCAAACACGCCGTGCACTTTCAGGGTCATGGCGCCTTGCGCATCGGGCGCGACGACGACCTTGTCGCCATCCGTCACGCGCGCAAACGCATACGGCGCCTCATTGATCAATCGATGCTCGCCGCGCGCCAGCGCAGGATGGCGCAAGCGGAACTGGCCGAGTTTCCTCGCATGGGCCAGCATCGTGGTATCGAGCGAGGCCCAGTTCATGCCTGACCTGGTCGCCTGCTGCTCGTCGCCGGCTGGCGCGGTGCCTGGCAGGCGGGCGCTTTCATCGCCATAGAACAGCTGCACGCCGCCGGGCGCCAGCAGCAGGGCGGACAGGCCATGCTTGAGTTCCTTGCGCGGGAACAGGCTTGTGTCGTGCGAGGAGATATACGACAGGATATCGTAGCGGGGACCTTTGCCCAGCAGCTGCGCATACTGGTGATATACGCCGTCGATGGTTTTCCAGTCGCTGCCTGCGCGGGCCTGGAAGTCGAAATTGATCATCGAATCGAAACCGGCGTCATGCCAGCTGCTGCGCTCGGGGCCATGGCCCCAGGCTTCGCCCGTCATCCAGAACGGTGCATCGTCGATGGCCTCTCCCGGGTGGCGCGCCTTCCAGTCTTTCAATGCTTCGGTGGCGGCCGCGCGCAGGGCCAGCCAAGTGGCCGGTTCCACATGCTTGACGGTGTCGGCCCGGAAGCCGTCGACACCGAATTCGCGCACCCAGTCGGCCAGCCAGTGAACCAGGTAGCCGCGCACGGTGGTGTCTTTCAATGCGACGGCGCGCGTATCGGCTTTGCGCTGCAAAATCGGTGGCAGTCCCACCGCTTGCGTGCTTTCGGTACGGAAGTCCGGCAGATAGGCCAGCTGCATGGTGGTGTCATCCTGTCCGCCTTCGCGATAGCCGGGCAGGCCCGCGCGCACCCAGTCCGGCCCCCACCACTGCGTGAAGTCGAAATTGTTATAGTCGACAAAGCTGTGATAGTCGCGCAGGTTGGCCTTTTCATGGCCCGGCCACAGCACCGGCACCTTGTACTGGGCAAGCGTGCGCAGGTCGGCGTAGCCGGGGTGGTTCAGCACCACGTCGAACAGTACGCGTATGCCCTGTCCATGCGCGGTATTGATCATCTCGCGCAATTCCTCGCGCGTGCCCATATTGGCGTCCATGGTGGTGTAGTCGAGCGCCCAGTAGCCGTGGTAGGCATAGTGTTTGAACTGCTGTTTGCCGCCGACCACCCAGCCGTGGATCTGTTCGTAGGGCGCCGTGATCCACAGGGCGTTGACGCCCAGCTGCTTGAAATACCCCGCTTTGAGCTGCTGCGTGATGCCGGCGATATCGCCGCCATGAAAGCTGCCGATGTCGCCGCCATCCGGGTCCGCGCTGCGGCCATAAGAGTGGTCGTTGCCCGGGTTGCCATTGGCAAAGCGGTCGGTGACGGCAAAGTAGACGATGGGGTTGTCCGCGAAGCTTGCGGCTTGAGCGGACACCCCCAGCATCAGGGCGGCCAGCGTGGTCAGCACGGTCTTCATGTCAGCCCTTTACGCCGCCAGCCGTCAGGCCGGAAATCATCCACTTCTGCGCCAGCAGGAACACGGCCGTGATGGGCAGGCCGGACAAAATCGCTGCGGCGGCGAAGTCGCCCCACAGGTATTTTTGCTCGTACAGGAACAGTTTGGAGCCGACCGCCAGGGTCAGGTTGTTCTGTTCATGCAGCAGCACGGAGGCGATCGGATATTCGATAATGGCGCCGATAAACGACAGCAAAAATACCACCATCAGGATCGGCACCGTCATCGGCAGCAGCACGTAGACAAAGGCCTGCCACTGCGAGGCGCCGTCGACCTTGGCCGCTTCCTCGATCTCGATCGGAATGGTTTGATAGTAGCCCTTGATGGTCCATATATGCATGGCGATGCCGCCCGTGTAGGCCAGCACCAGGCTGCCGTGATGGTCGATGCCCAGCCATGGCACGTAGCTGCCCAGCAGATCAAAGATGGCGTAGATGGCGACCAGCGCCAGCACGGCCGGGAACATCTGCAGCAGCAGCAGCGCCGACAGGGTCTGCGACTTGAAGCGGAACTGCATGCGCGCGAACGCATAGGCGCAGGTGGTCGACAGCAGCACGGTCAGGGTTGCGCTCATGGTGGCCACCTTGATCGAATTCCACAGCCACAGCAGCACGGGAAAGTCGGGTTCGACCAAGGTGCCGTTGGGCGCCTGGTACGACATGCCCAGCGCCAGGCGCCAGTGCTCGAAGCTGATCTCGGGCGGGATCAGGCTGCCCGAGGCGAAATTGCCTGGGCGCAGAGAGATCGACAGGATCATCAGGAAGGGAAACATCACCAGCGCGATCAGCGCGATGACGGCGACGTGGGCGGCGACAATGCGCCAGCGGTTGGAACGGTCGACAACGATGGCCATGGCTTGTTCCTTATGCTTTGTTCATGCGCGTCAGGCGCATGTTGACCAGCGAAATTGCGGCCACGAGGAAGAAAATCAGGGTCGAGATGGCGGCAGCCAGGCCGAAGTTCTGGCCAGAGTCCTCGAACGCGATGCGGTAGGTGTACGACACCAGCAGGTCGGTGGTGCCGGCCGGCAGGGTGGTGTCGAGGAAGTCCGGGCGCCCGCCCGTCAGGAGGCTGATCAAGACGAAGTTATTGAAATTGAAGCCCAGGCTGGCCACCATCAGCGGCGTTAATGGCTTGATGATCAGGGGCAGGGTGATCTTGAAAAAATTCGTCAGCGGTCCCGCGCCGGCCAGCGCCGAGGCTTCGTACAGGTCGGATGGAATTGCCTTGATCAGGCCCATGCACACCACCATCATGTAGGGGTAGCCGAGCCAGGTATTGACGATCAAAATCATAGCCTTGGCCAGCGTGGTGTCGGAGAACCAGGCCGGCTTGATGCCGAACAGGGCGTCGAGCACCAGGTTGATTTCGCCGAAGTTATTGTTGAACAGGCCCTTGAACACCAGGATGGAGATAAAGCCCGGTACCGCATACGGCAGGAACAGCAGGGTGCGGTACAGGCCACGGAAGCGCAGCGCATCCCAGTTCAAGAGCACGGCCAGCACCATGCCCAGACCCGTGGTGGTGGCCACGCTGATCAGCGCGAACACGATGGTCCAGACGAAAATGCGCAGGAAGGGGCCGCGGAACGCTTCGTCCGAGAAGATCTTGACGAAGTTGGCAAAGCCCACATTGACCTTGAAGCCAGGTTCCAGCTTCGTGCCATCGGCCATTTCATAGAAGCCTGTCTTGAAATTGGCTTGCACGATTTCGCCGGTGGCGACTTTTTTCAGGGTCTTGTCGGGCAGCTGCTTGTACACGTGCGCGACGGGGCCGAATTCGCGCAGGCCGACCATGCGCAGCTCGATTTTATTTGGCAGCACCAGGGTCAGCAGCTTCAAATCCTTTTGCAGCGCGATGATGTCCTTGATGCCCAGCGGCTCGGCCAGCACGGGCGCTTGCACCGGATCGATCGGAGCCACTTCCACGGTCAACGGCACGGCGCGTTTCAGGGCCAGCGGGGCGGTGACCAGCACTTCGCCGGTGTCCGGGCTTTCCAGGCGCAGGCGGTATTGATTGTCGTCGCGGTGCACCGTCATCGCATAGCCGGCGCTTTCCACGCGCTGGGTTTCATCGAGCAGGTACTGCGTGGCGCGCTCGTAGGTAAGCAGGTTGCGCGAACTGAAATTGGTAAAGCCGATCGACACCGTGTATACCAGCGGCAGCAGCACGAAGACGATGACCGCCGTAATGCCGGGGAACAGATAGCGGTAGGCATAGGCGCGCGGCGACGTGAAGACAAACGTCGTCAGGGTCAGCAGGCCGAGAAAGACGGCGGCCAGCATGGTCTGGCCGGAGATATATAACAAAAACAGCAGGTACAGACCCAGCGCCATGCTGATGGTCAGTACCGTAGGGCCGATAAACTTGCGCACGATGGGATACCTGTGAAGATGGATGCTCGATGTGATGCATTTTGGCGTAGGTCGGATTAGCGGCTATGCCGCGTAATCCGACATCAGCCGCCAACAATGTTGTCGGATAACGGCCCTTCGGGCCTAATCCGACCTACGCGAGGTTTTAATTGGCCGTCGTAATCCGCTTCGCCGCCGCATCCAGCCCCTCTTTGGTGCTCTGGCGGCCTTGCGTGATGTTTTCCAGCGCCGACTGCATCGACGACCAGAAGCGGCCCATTTCCGGATTGTTCGGCATCGGGCGGCCGGCCTGGGCGCTTTCCATGGTGGCCTGGATGTTCGGATTCGACTTCAGTTCCGCGAACAGCGCCTTGTTGGCCGGCGTGCCCAGCGGGACGTCGGCGTTGATGGTTTTCAGGCCATTGATCTGCAACAGTTGGTTTTCCAGGAATTCGACGGCCAGGTCCTTGTTCGGGCTGGCTTTCGAGATCATCGCACCAAGCACGCCCACGAACGGCGTGGCGGTCTTGCCGGCCACGGTAGGAATGGTCGCCACACCGAAGTTGATCTTCGACTTGCGCGCATTGTCCCACGACCATGGGCCGTTGATCATCATGGCGATCTTGCCCTGGTTGAAGCCCGCTTCCATTTCGGCGTAGCCAGCACCCTTGGCCATGGCGCCGCTGTTGATCAGGTTCATCACGGCATTCACGCCCGCCACCGAACCGGCATTGTTCACGCCCGTCTTGGCCGCATCGTAGCGGCCATCGGCCTTGACTTCAAACGGGAAGCCGCCACCGGCGCCCAGCAGCGGCCAGGTGAAATAGGTATTCGTGTAGTCCCACAGGATGGCTTTCTTGCCCTGGCTTGAGAGTTTCTTGTCCAGTGCGGCGATTTCTTCAAACGTTTTTGGCGGGGTCGGTACCAGGTCCTTGTTGTAGACCAGCGCCACTGCTTCGATCGACATCGGGTAGCCCCAGGTCTTGCCGCCGACCGTAAAGGCGTTCCACGCCAGCGGCAGGATGGCGGCGCGCGCCTCCTTGCCAGGATTGACCGGTTGCAGCAGGCCGGCGTCGATCCAGCCACCGAGGCGGTCATGCGGCCAGATCCAGATGTCCGGGCCCTTGCCGGCGGCAGCGGCCTGCTGGAATTTGTTCGGCGCGTCTTCCGGGTGCTCGACCACGACTTTCACGCCGGTCTTTTTGGTGAATTCCTCGCCGACCTTGGCCAGGCCTTTGTAGCCCTTGTCGCCATTGATCCAGATCAGCAGGGTGCCCGCTTCGGCCGCAGTGGCCGTCGAGACGGCGGCCAGGTTGCCAATGCCGGCCAGTGCGGCGGCGAGCAGGGTAGTTTTGATCAGGGTGCGTTTGGTGTTCAGTAAAGACATGTCGATCTCCAGTGCTGTTTTTATGGGTGTGTCAATTTGCGTCAAGGCTGAAAGCTGAAACCGGGCCAGGCGGCGCCTGTAGCGCCTGGCCCGCAAGATAATCAGGTGCGCGTCTGGCCGTGCTCGTCGAACACGTGCACGCGCGCCGCTGCCACCTGCAATGCCACCTGCTGGCCGATGGCCCAGTCGGTTTCGGCATCGGCGCGCACCACCAGCGGCTCGTCGGCGCCGGCGACCATCACGTACAGATAGCTGATGTCGCCCAGTTTTTCCACCGCCTGCACGCTTGCCGTGATAGCCGAAGCCAGCGTGCCCGGCGCGCATGCCTGCACGTGTTCCGGGCGCGCGCCGACCGTGACGGCGGCGCCATTCGGCAGCGCCTGCGTCAGGTTCGCCTGCAGCAGGCCGCCGGCCGCAGTGGCGACCGTCGCCACGCCATCGGCGTACGACTGGATTTTGCCTTTGAGGAAATTCATGCGCGGCGAGCCGAGAAAGCCAGCCACGAACAGGTTGGCGGGGTGGTGATACAGGGCCAAAGGCGCGCCGACCTGTTCGATGCGGCCGGCGTTCAACACCACGATGCGGTCGGCCAGCGTCATCGCTTCGACCTGGTCGTGGGTGACGTAGATCATGGTCGAGCGCAGTTCGCGGTGCAGGTTCGCCAGTTCGATGCGCATCTGCACGCGCAGCGAAGCGTCCAGGTTGGACAGCGGTTCGTCGAACAGGAACACGTCGGGTTTGCGCACGATGGCGCGGCCAATCGCCACGCGCTGGCGCTGGCCGCCTGAAAGATCTTTCGGTTTGCGTTCGAGCAGCGGCTCGATGCGCAGGATCTGCGCCGCGCGCTGCACGGCGTCGGCGATCTGCACCTTGTTCATGCCGGCCAATTTGAGGCCGAAGGCCATGTTCTGCGCCACGCTCATGTGCGGGTACAGCGCATAGCTCTGGAACACCATGGCGATGCCGCGCTTGGCGGGCGGCACGTCGTTCATGCGCGTCTTGCCGATATACAGGTCGCCGCCGCTGATTTCTTCCAGCCCGCAGATACTGCGCAGCAGCGTCGATTTGCCGCAACCGGACGGCCCCACGAAGACCATGAATTCGCCATCGGCGATTTCCAGGTCGATGCCGTGCAGGGTTTGCACGTCGCCATACGCCTTTTTCAGGCCACTCAATTTCAATCCTGCCATTGTCTTCCTCACTCAATCCGGCCCCGCTGAAACGCGGGGCTCATTATTGTAGTTGGCGGCCATGCCGCCAGGGTGTCCTTAAACCAGCGTGCCGAACCAGCCACCATGCGCCGGCAGGGTGATTGCCGCGCCTTGCGCGCTGCCCGCCAGGCCGTGGCCGGCGAGGGCGCTCGCTTCGGCAGCGGCCGGCCAGCTGAAGCTGGTCGCCTCCGCGCCCAGGTTGAAAGCGGCCAGGATGCCAGGGTGGCCGTCCAGGTCGCGCCTGAAGGCCAGCACCGGCTCCGGTGCGTCGAAGAAGACGATCTCGCCGCGCAGCAGCTGCGGCTGGGTGCGGCGCCAGGCCAGGATGTTCTGCGCAAACTGCAGTGCCGAGGCGCTGTCTTTTTCTTCCACGTCAACCGCGCGCGCCAGGTGTTCGGGCGGCACCGGCAGCCAGGGCTTGGCGGTGCTGAAGCCGCCGTTTGCGGCGTCGCCGACCCAGGGTATCGGCGTGCGGCAGCCGTCGCGGCCCTTGAACTGCGGCCAGAACGGAATGCCGTACGGGTCCTGCAAGGCCTCGAAAGGAATGTCCGCTTCCGTCAGCGCCAGTTCGTCGCCCTGGTACAGGCAGGGCGTGCCTTTCAGCGCCGCCTGCACCGCCAGCACCACCTTGGCCAGCGATGGCGAGGGGTGGGCGCCGCCCCAGCGCGTCATTACGCGTACGCTGTCGTGGTTGCCGACCGACCAGGAAGCCCAGCCGTCGGTCACTTTTGCTTCGAATTCTTCGACCTGCTTGCGGATATGCGCAGCTGAAAACTCGGCCGTCAGCAAATTGAAGCTGTAGGCCATGTGCAGCTTGTCGCCGCCGGTGGTGTAGGCCGCCATGGTGGCCAGCGCATCGTCGTCGCCCACTTCGCCGATCGAGATGGCCTGGTATTCGTCCAGAACGGCGCGCACGCGCTGCAGATAGCCGATGTTTTCCGGCTGGGTCTTGTCGTAGACGTGGGACTGCATGCCGTAAGGGTTGATCGCCGAGACACTGCTGGCGTCGCGCTGGACCGCTGGCGGATTGTTGCGCAGCAGCTGGTCGTGGTAGGGAAAATTGCAGGAGTCGAAACGGAAGCCGTCGACGCCGCGTTCCAGCCAGAAGCGCAGGTTGTCCAGTTGCGCCTGCTGCACGGCCGGGTTATGGAAATTCAGGTCGGGCTGGCTGACGAGGAAGTCGTGCAGGTAATACTGGCCACGCCGCGGTTCCCACTGCCAGGCCGAGCCACCGAACACCGACAGCCAGTTGTTCGGCGCCGTGCCGTCCGGCTGCTGGTCGGCCCAGACATACCAGTCGGCTTTCGGGTTGTCGCGGCTTTCGCGGCTTTCCACAAACCACGGGTGATTGTCGGACGAGTGCGACAGCACCTGGTCGATCATCACTTTCAGGCCCAGTTCATGGGCGCGCGCCACCAGGCGGTCGAAGTCGGCCAACGTACCAAACATCGGGTCGACATCGCAGAAGTCGGCCACGTCGTAGCCGAAGTCTTTCATCGGCGAGGTAAAGAAGGGCGAGATCCAGACGATATCGGCGCCCAGGGCGGCGATGTAATCGAGTTTGCTGGTAATGCCGGGCAAGTCGCCGATGCCGTCGCCATTGCTGTCGAGGAAGCTGCGTGGATAAACCTGGTAAATGACGGCGCTGCGCCACCAGTCGGCGGGCAGGTTGGCGAGATTGTTCTTGATGGTCGGCATGGATGATTTCTGAACGCTGGTTGGAAGGCGGCGTCTTGAGTAATTCAAAGCGCTTTGGGTCTGAAATGAGTATAGTTCAAAGCGCTTTGAAAAGTAAAGCGAATAGGTACCAGAACTTGGGAAATTTTTAGATGATGGTAAGTCGAAACCCTGAACGAAGACTGGGGTCGGACCCTAGGGTCCGACCCCGGCTGTTCGCGGGTTTCACAGTGAAGAGGTAAATCAGGTTTTTACGACAGCTCCAGCCGACTCCCCCGGCAACAACTCGCAAGGCCACAGCTCCTGCAAGTCGGTGGCCGGTGTGCCATCGAGCAGCGCCAACAGCATCTGTATCATCTTGGCGCCAGCGCCGCGCGGGTCGGGCTGGACCACGGTGGTGACGTTGTGGCCGGCCAGGGAATCTTCCATCACGCCCCAGACGATCAGCGACATCTCGCTGCCGATGGCCACGCCGGCGTCGAGCAGGGCGCGGATGGCGCCGACACCCGACATATGGTTGTCGACGATGATGGCGGTGGGGCGCGGTGAGCGGGCCAGCAGGCGCTGCATGGCCTGGTAGCCGGCGCGGCGGTCGTGGGCGTTGTCGACCAGGTTGTCGGGATCGACAGTCAGGCCGCCGTCGCGCATGGCATGTTGAAAACTCTCGACCCGCTGGCGCACGAAGTTCAGGTCGGGCGTGGCGCTGATCAGGCCGATGCGCTGGTGCCCCAGCGACATCAGGCGCTCGACGGCCAGGCGCATGCCGGCCTCGTTGTCGTAGTCGAACCAGGCATGCGGCTGGTTCAGCTGAGTGCGGCCGTGGGCGACAAACGGCATGTTCTGCTGCGCCAGGTAGGCGATGCGCTCGTCGAAGGGCTTGGTGCGCCCGACGATCAGGCCGTCGATGCGGCGTCCCTTGACCATGCGTTCATAGGTATGGAACTCGTTGGTGGCCGAGGCCGGCGAGATCATCATGTCCATCTGCTGCGCTTCGAGCGCTTCCGACATGCCGCCGACGATATCGATGAACATCGGGTCGGCCAGGTCATTTGGCAGCAGCGGGTAGATGATGCCGACGATATTGGTGCGGCCCACGGCCAGGCTGCGCGCCATCGGATTGGGCCGGTAGCCGGCCGCCTGCGCAGCGGCCAGCACCCGCTCGCGCGTGCGTTCACTCACTTCCGGATAGCCATTCAAGGCGCGGCTGACGGTGGTTTCGGAAATTCCTAGCGTTTTGGCGAGATTTTTGAGGTTCATGGATGCTGCGTCAGGGGTGGATCTAGCCGCCGCCACTGGCCGGTGGACAGGCGGGGACGATGTAATGGCAGGTAGTTTATCTGATAATGGCAAGCTTGATCAGAGAACTGCGGCCGGAGCCTGCGCAAAAAAAGACGCGGGCCAACCCGAGGGCGCCCGCGCAAAAAGAGGATTGCTGAATCACTACAATGAAACTGCCGGCCATGGCATGGAGCAGCGCGATGGTGGTTCCGGTATTGCGTGCCCCGTCACTGCAGGCGGTGTTGCTCCCAGTGGCCAGTTGATGAAAAACCGGCCAGTGTTCTGACTTTAAAGAACGACTGACAAAACGTTCAGGGCAAGGCGCAAGGGCGCAGACAGTACGCTAGTACGGCAAGGCCTTGCAACGCCGCCATGGACGTTTTTCAGTGTTCTTACCACCAGGATTCCACTTGGAAACCCATGGAGCTGCCATTGGTCTTGCCGCCAAACACGCCGGTCGACGACAGGGCCGATTCCGCCACGGCTGCCGACTGCGCCGCCTTGTTCCATTTGGCATAGGTGTAGAAGGCGCGCAGCACCGGGCGCGACCAGAAGCTGTTGCCGGCCGACAGTTGCGGTGCGATGGTCAGCTTGGTCAGGTTGCGGGTCTTGTCGCCTTCGGGCTTGACGATGTCATGGCCCAGTTCCACTGCCAGGCTGTAGTTGTCGGTAAAGTGGTAGATCGGACGCGCGCCGACCGAGGTCCATTTGCTGCTGACGCCCGCCGTTTCCTTGTCTTCATAGACAAACGTGGCCATGCCCGACCAAGCGCCTTTTGGCTGCACCATCAGTTGTTCGGTCAGGCGCACGACCTTGTCGTCGCGGTTGGCCGACAGGCTGGCGCCGCCCGTATTGGCGCCGCTGCCCTTGCCGTACTGCAGCGCGACCTTGTTGTAGCCGCCCAGCAGATTGCCCTGCGTGTGCATCAGCGTCAGCAGATGGCCGCTGGCGACTGGCGCGGCGCCGTCGGCGTTGCGCTTCTGGTTGAATTGCGCGCCGACCGTCAGTTCGCCGTCCGGGTTGACCTTGATGCCGGAAAAGCGCAGGTCATGCGAGAACACCATGCGCTTGCTGTCGGTGTCGTCGGCGGTGCGCACGATGGCGTAGGCCAGCTTGGCCGCACCCAGGTCGATATTTTCCAGGCCGGCGCCAGGGCCGCTGTTATTCCAGAAGTAGTAATCGGTGATATGCACGTCCTGGCGGTCATAGTAGCGCTTGCCGACCCAGGCGCGCGCTTCGGCAAAGGCGCCGGTACCGATCTTGTCGGCCACCACGTTCAGTTCGCGCCAGGCCGGGTCCGATTGTTCCCAGTCGAAGTTCTGGTTGACGGAAAACGCCACCAGGGTATTGATGCGGAAGGTGGTGCCGTTGGCAGCCTTGAAGGCTTCGCCGCCGAATTTCAGTTCGCCGTAGGTTTCGCACTCATTGCCCAGGCGGTATTTAGACGAGGCGCCAGCCAGGCCGAAGCACGATTCCTTGCCGCCTTCGCTGCTGGTGCCGAAGCCCGAGCGGAAGTAGCCGCCGAAATCGATCGGCAGGGCGGCCTGGGCCGCGGAGGCGCTCAAGGTCAGGGCGACGGCGGCCGGCAAGGTCTTCAAGAAATGCTTGTTCATCTTATCTCCAGTATTTTTATAGGGGCAGGGCGGGCGCCGTTCATTGCCTGAATCGACGTAGCCAAAGCGCTTTAGTTATATTTCAAAGCGCTTTGGATTATAGTTCAAAGCGCTTTGATAAGTAAACTTGTTTAGAGCAGGAGATTTTGACGCGTGTTGCGAAGAAACGTCAGCGCACGCTTGCCGGGGCGCTGGCAGGCTGGCGCAGGAAGGCCAGTATCAACAGCGCCGAGGCCGTGCTGATCGCGGCCAGCACCTGCAGCAGATGGCGAAAGCCCACGCCATAGGCCTGTGCCAGTTCCTGCGCGCTGGCGTGCGGCAGCAGCGTGGCCGCCTGGCGCAGTTCGCCGATCGCCAGCAGGGGCGCCGCCAGGCCCGCGTCCTGTGCATTCACGCCGGGCAGGGCGCGCAGCGCCGCCATGGTGAACGACGCCAGCAGTGCGGCGACGATGGCCAGCGCGATGCCTTCGCCGGCCACGCGCGTGGTATTGAAGATGCCGGCCGCCATGCCGGCCCGCTCTACCGGTACCACGCTGACCGCCAGGCCATCCATCAAACCCCAGGGCAGGCTGATGCCTGCGCCGATCAGCAACAAGGGGCCGAGTAGGGTGGCGGCGGGTAATCCCGGCGCACAATGTGACAGCCACAGCAGGCCGCCGCTGGTGATCAACAGGCCGGCGCTGCAGACAATAGCGGGCGCCAGGCGCTGCGCGGCCAGGCCGGCCAGCATCGGCAGCACCAGCATCGGCGCCGACAGCGCCAGCATCAGGGCGCCGGCCTTCGTCGCGCTGTAGCCCTCGATGCCGATCAGGCGCGCCGGCAGCAGCACCAGCAGAACGACAAAGGAAAACGCCGGCGCGGCGGCCAGCAGTTGCACCCCGGCAAAGGCGGGCAGGCGAAACAGCGACAGGTCGAGCATGGGGCGCGGCTGGCGCCGTTCGACCAGCACGAACAGCGCCAGCAACAGCGCCGCGCCACCCAGCAAGGCCCGGCTGGCCAGGCTGTTCCAGCCGCCATGGGGTGCCTGCAGCAAGCCATACGTCAACAGCGACAGGGCGCCCGTGAAGCTGAGGGCGCCAGCGATATCGAGTCCGCCTGCCTGCGGATCGCGCGATTCGCGCAAGGTGCGCGCCGCCAGCAGCAGCGCCGCCAGGCCCACCAGCGCGGTGACGACAAACAGGCTGCGCCAGCCGCTGGCTTCGACCAGCGTGCCGGCCACGATGGGGCCAAAGGCCAGGCCAGTGCCAAAGGCAGTGCCGATCAGGCTGAAGGCGCGCGCCCTTGCCGCGCCATCGAATTCCTGCGCCAGCGCCGCCAGGCCGCTGGACAGGGCCAGCGCGCAACCGAGTCCCTGCACGGCGCGCAGCAGGCTCAGCACGGCGATGGTGGGCGCGCACGCCAGGGCCAGGGCCGCAGCGGTAAAGACGGACAAGCCAAGCAGGAACAAGCGCTTGCGGCCATAGCGGTCGGCCAAGGCGCCGGCCGCCATCAGGCAGCCGCCAAAGCTGAGCATGAAGGCATTGCTGATCCAGGCCAGCGCCAGCGCGCTGCCGTGCAATTCGGCCGCCATCGCCGGGATGGCAATCGCGGGCCCGGTAAAGCTGAGCGGCATGCACAGGGCGGCCAGGCAGACCGCGGCCAGCACCTGCAGCCTGCGCGGTTTATCGGAAGTAAGGTTGGTCATGATCGTGTTCCGAAAAGAGGGAATTCGATGATAGGATGTCTTTAATCATTGAAAAAGTGGCTGTAAATCCACTCATAACGGAGAAAAATTCCTTAATCATGGCCATGGATCAGTTGAGCGGCATCGCTGCCTTCGTGCAGGCGGCGCAAACCTGCAGCTATGTGGCGGCCGGGCGCAAGCTCGGGGTGTCGGCCTCGGCGGTGGGCAAGAGCGTGGCGCGGCTGGAAGAAAAGCTGGGCGTGCGCCTGCTCAACCGCAGCACGCGGCGCATCAGCCTCAGCAACGAGGGCGCGCTGTTCTACGAGCGCTGCCTGCGCATCCTGGCCGATATCGACGATGCGCAGGCAGAACTGTCGCATCTGGCCGAGGCGCCGCGTGGCAAGCTCAAGGTCAGCCTGCCGGTGATCGGCTACCGCATCATCCTGCCCTTGCTGGCCGAATTCACGCGCAAGTATCCCGAAATAGAACTCGATCTCGACTTCAACGACCGCCTGGTCGACGTGGTGGCCGAGGGCGTCGATGTGGCCGTGCGCAGCGGTACCCTGACCGATTCGCGCCTGATGGCGCGCGAACTGGGGCCATTTGCATTTTCCATCGTCGGTTCGCCAGCCTACTTTGCCCGCCATGGCGTGCCAGCCACGCCGCTGGCACTGGAGTCGGAGTCGCATGCCTGCGTGCGCTACAAATTTCCCAGCACCGGCAAGCTGCAGGAGTGGGCGCTGCAGCATGGCGACGCTGAAAACGCAGGTGCGCCGGAGTTGCGCTTGCGTACCGCGCTTACCTGCAACAATATCGAAGCGCTGATCGGCGCGGCCAGCCAGGGCGTCGGACTGGCCTATTTGCCGGACTTTATCGTGGCGGATGCCGTTGCGCGCGGCGAGCTGCGCCCGGTATTGCAGCAATATCTACTAACGTCGAGCAAGTTCTGGATATTGTGGCCATCGAGCCGTCACTTGTCGCCCAAATTGCGGGTCTTTGTCGACTTCCTGTGTGCTCATCTGCATTTCTCTGCGAGTCCCTGAGACTGCGCATCCGCCGTCCTCTCGAAGTTGCTAAATTTTCTATGTAGCAACACTTATTATCAGGATTTCATAATATTTTTTGCTGCAATGCAACACCTGCAAGCCGCATGGGGACGACTTATGGCCTTTCTGAATGTCACATATACGTTAACTAAATTGCCATGTGGAATTTATTTATGTTAATTTACTATCTCATTTTGCAACATTGTTCCAGTGGAATAGTGCGGCATACAAGTCGAGTGGTTATTGATCCCAGGGGCGCATGACTGCTCCGCCATACAGGAGTTGTGCATGAAATCTGTCCACTTAAAAACCCCCGCCGTGAGTTCGGTGCCAGCCCGCAAAACCGGTTTGCTGCTGGGCGGCGGCGCCCCCAATTCCACCCTGATCGCCGGTGCGCTGGCCGCCTTTGTCGACGATGGGCTGGAGTTCGACGTGATTTCGGCGTCCGGTGCGGGTGTGTTGATGGGTTTGCTGTACACCACGCCGCACGAGGCCACGCCGCGCCAGGCGCTGCAAAGCTGGGCCGATACGGGCGTGGCCGACAGCATCTACAAGATGATCCCGATTAACTACAAGATTTTCCAGAAGCCGGGCATGCAGGCCAGCACCTTCCGCGACGCGTTCCAGCCACCGGCCAGCAACCCTTTCGTACAGGCATTCAAGCAAACGTTTGCGGGTGCGCCGACAGCCTGGTCGGACTGGGGCAAGCTGATGCTGTCGTCCTTGTCGCCGTCGGACCTGTCGTCGAAAAGCCTGGGCCTGTGCGCGCATTTGCCGTTCCTGGAAAAGGCGGTGGACTTTTCCGGCGTGAAAACCATGCGCCCGCAGTTCTACATCAATGCCTACAACCTGACCGAACACCGCATGCAGAACTGGGGCAAGCATGAAATCGCCCCGGAGCACGTGCGCGCGGCGCTGTCGTTTCCCTTCCTGTACGCGCCGACCAATATCGCCGGCAACGACTATATCGAAGGCGCTGCGCTCGATACCCTCAATTTCGACCCGTTTATCGAAGGCAAGGGCGAACATCACGATGCCGACACGCTGGTCATCCTCGACATCCTCGGCGACGAGCGCCTGCTGCGCAAGCCGCGCAACCTGTACGACGCCTGGGTGCGTTCCATCATCACGCCGCTGGTGAAAATTTCCAAGACCGAACTGCGCCTGTTCGAGCTCGAGCACAACACGGATGCGCGCACGGGCCAGCCCAAGCGCCGCCTGCTCAAGCTCGATCTGATGGGTGGCATCCCGGAACAGCACTGGCCCGATACGCTGGACTGGTCCAGTTCGAACATGCAACTGCTGTTCGACGTGGGCTACAAGGCCGGCGCCGCGTTTTGCCAGGAGCATGGCGATTTGCTGCGCCGCGCGGCCAAGGACACCGCGCTAGCGGCCTGAACCACTGATTGAATGACGCAATTACCTTATTTATCCAGCCCTGCTTCACTGACGAGCACATCATGAATATCACCAAGCAATTAATACTTACTTTGACCATCGCCTTGCTGGCCCTGCTGTTGCTGGGCAGTGGCGGCGCCATCCAGCTCAAGCGTGCGCAAGAACGTTTTGACACCGTGCAAAACCGCATCATTCCCAGCATCCAGGGCCTGAACGCGGCGAAAGCCGCCCTGACCGATTCGCGCCTGGCCGGCTACCGCCTGTCGGTGTTTTCCAATCTGGCCGACAAGACCGCGCTGGACAAGGCGCTGGCCGCCGCCAACAAGGATTTCGATGATCTGGTCGCGAAATACCGTGCCGAACGCATCTACGATGAAACCGACCGCAAGATGCTCGACGCCGACCAGGCCGCGATGGAAGCATATCGGCGCGCACTGGTGCCGTTCTTTGCCGCCGCGTATGCGGACGACATCGAGGGCGTGCGCGCCACCTTGCTCGCCGGCACGCCGCTGGCCCTGACGGCAGCTGCCGCCAAGAAAAGCCTCGATGACCATATCGCCTACAACAACAAACTGGTGTCGGACGTCAAGGCCGACAGCCTGGCCGCCTACGACACCGCCCTGTACACCATGCTGGCGGTGCTGGCCGTGGCCGTGCTGCTGACCGGCACGCTGGCCTGGCATATCTACCGCACCATCAGCGGCGGCCTGGGCAATATCCAGAGCACGCTCGAGCGCGTCAGCTCCACCCTGGACCTGTCGGCGGCGATGCCGGTCGAGCGCATGGACGAAGTGGGCCGCACGGCGACCGCCTTCAACCAGTTCCTCGAACGCATCGTCGAGGTAATCGCCACCGTGCGCACCTCGGCCGATACGGTCAGCGTGGCCGCCGGGCAGATCACGGCCGGCAATGCCGACCTGTCGGTACGCACCGAGCAGCAGGCTTCGTCGCTGGAAGAAACCGCGTCCAGCCTGGAAGAGCTGACCTCGGCCGTACGCCAGAATACGGACAATGCGCGCCAGGCCAATACCCTGGCCGTGTCCGCTTCGGAAGTGGCCAGCAAGGGCGGCGCCGTGGTGGCGCAGGTGGTCGGAACGATGGGCTCGATCAACGCCTCGGCGAAGAAGATCGCCGACATTATCGGCGTCATCGACGGCATTGCCTTCCAGACCAATATTCTGGCGCTGAACGCGGCGGTCGAAGCGGCGCGTGCCGGCGAGCAGGGCCGTGGCTTTGCCGTGGTCGCCACCGAAGTGCGCAACCTGGCCCAGCGCAGCGCGGCGGCGGCCAAGGAAATCAAGGGCCTGATCGAAGATTCGGTCGAGAAAGTCAACACCGGCAGCGCCCTGGTCGACCAGGCCGGCGCCACGATGGAAGAGATCGTCACCAGCATCCGCCGCGTGACCGACATCATGGGCGAGATCGCCAACGCCAGCCATGAGCAGAGCGCCGGCATCGAGCAGGTCAACCAGGCCATCTCGCAGATGGACCAGGTGACCCAGCAGAACGCCTCGCTGGTGGAAGAGGCTGCCGCCGCCGCCGCCTCGCTGCAGGACCGCGCCGTGGAACTGGTCGACGTGGTGGCGGTGTTTCGCCTGCGCGGCGACGCCAGCGGACGCAAGCTCAGCGTGGCCGGCGGCTTGCCGGCACAGGCCGCGCCACGCCGTCCATCGGAGCGTGCGCAGCGCCTGCTGGCTTAAAAACCTGCCTGTAGTCAATTCGCACCAAATCGTGTCAAATTAACGTGCTGTTGCTGCCCCGATGGAATACAATTCCTCGTGGCAGCAGCTTGCCTGGTCTCGCCAGGCAGGGCGTCACGCCTGATGACCACGAAAGATGTTTGATGATGAATTTGCAGTACCGCCTGCCACTGGCGCCACGCGCCTGCCTGCTTGCCCTGTCCCTGACCCTCGCCTTGCCCTTGTCGTGCCTGGCCGCGCCGTCGTCCAGCGTGGTGCTGGAAGAACTCACCAGTACCGAATTGCGTGAGCGCATAGCCCATGGCGCCACCACGGCCATTATCCCGATCGGCGGCGTCGAGCAGAGCGGTCCGTATATCGCACTGGGCAAGCACAATGTGCGCGCCGGCATGCTGGCGCGCCAGATCGCGCAAAAGCTCGGCAATACCATCGTCGCGCCGGTCGTGTCGTACGTGCCGGAAGGCAGTATTTCCCCGCCGGCCGGTCATATGCGCCATGCGGGCACGATCTCGATACCGCCGGCCGCCTTTGAAGCCGTGCTCGAAGGCGCGGCCGCCAGCCTGCGCCAGCATGGCTTTCGCGACATTATCTTTATCGGCGACCATGGCGGCTACCAGAAGAACGAACAGAATGTCGCCGCCAAACTGAACCGCGCCTGGAGCAAGGGCAAGGGTGATACGGGCCAGGATGCGCGCGCCTGGGCCTTGCTCGACTACTACGATATTACCCAGACGAAATATATTGCTGAACTGCAAAAGCGCGGCTTCAGCGCCGCCGAGATCGGCCTGCATGCGGGCCTGGCGGACGCGGCGCTGATGCTGGCGACCGACCCGACCATGGTGCGCAGCGAGGCCATGGCCCATGGCGCAAAGCCCGGCGTGGCCGACGGCGTGCGCGGCGACGCCACGCGGGCCACGGCAGAACTTGGCCAGATCGGCATCAAGCTGCAGGTCGACACCTCGGTGGCGGCCATCAAACAATTGCTGCAACATAAATAATTCTTCCACCCGGACGCCAGCGGCGACCGGCATTTGCCACGAAAATACGCGAACTTACATGAAAATACTCCAACGACGCACCATCGTCACCGTTTCCGCCCTGGCTGCCGCACTGGCCGGCCTGGGCGTGGCCAGCCAGGTCATCGGTGCCGCCGCCCCGGCTGCAGCCCCGGTCCCCGCGGCAGCGCCCGCTTACTCGCCGTTGCCTGGCATGCCGCCGCTGGTCGATCCGAAAAACGTCTACGGCAGCATAGGCCCGGCCAACATGAGCGCCGTGGTCAAGGACCATCTGCCGCGCGTCTACGTGCCGAACCTGCGCTCGAACGATGTGTATGTGATCGACCAGGAAAGCCTGAAAGTGGTCGACAAGTTCAAGGTCGGCCTGGGTCCGCAGCACGTGGTGCCGTCGTGGGACTTGCGCACCCTGTGGGTGGCAAACAATGCCGAGCGCACCGACAAGGGCAGCCTGACGCCGATCGATCCGTTGACGGGCAAGCACGGCAAGGAAGTGGCGGTTGATGATCCCTATAATATGTACTACACGCCGGACGGCAAGTCGGCCATCGTGGTGGCCGAAGCGCGCCACCGCCTGGACTTCAGGGATCCGAAGACCATGGCGGTGCAGTATTCGATCGACACGCCGCAGTGCGGCGGCATCAACCACGCCGACTTTTCGAACGACGGCCGCTACGCCATGTTTACCTGCGAGTTCGACGGCACCATCGCCAAGATCGACCTGGTGAACCGCAAGGTCGATGGCTACCTGAAGCTGCAGATGCCGGCCAAGCGCTTTGCCGAGTCCGGCCCGGTGGGTGGCCCGGCCAATGAAATCTGCAGCGTCAAGAAGGGCATGCCGCAGGACATACGCATTTCGCCTGACGGCAAGAAGTTCTTTATCGCCGACATGGACGCCGACGGCGTGCACATCGTCGACGGCGCCACCCTGAAGGAAATCGGCTTTATCCAGACCGGCGTTGGCGCGCATGGCCTGTACCCCAGCCGCGATGGTAAAAGGTTGTACGTGGCCAACCGCGGCACGCACCGCATCCATGGCAAGCGCAATGGCAAGGGCAGCGTCAGCGTGATCGATTTCGCCACCGAAAAAGTGGTGACGCAGTGGGTGATCCCGGGCGGCGGCAGCCCGGACATGGGCAATGTCTCGGCCGACGGCAAATACCTGTGGCTGTCCGGCCGTTTCGACGATGTGGTGTATCGCATCAATACCACCAGCGGCGAGGTATCGAAAGTGAAAGTGGGCCAGGAGCCGCATGGCCTGACCGTGTGGCCGCAGCCGGGCCGCTATTCGCTGGGCCATACGGGCAATCTGCGTTAAGGATGGCATGAAACAAGGCAGTACCCTGTATGCTGACGGCGCCGGCCGTTATGCCTATGTACACGCGGGCTTTTCCTGGCCCGCGTTTTTCTTCGGCACCCTGTGGGCGATCGCCAAGCGGCGCTGGTGGTGGCTGCTGCCCATGTTGTGCCTGGAGCTGGCCTTGTCGGCCTGCAGCGAGCTGGCCGACCTCAAGGGCAGGGAGGTCGCGATGCTGCTGGCCAGCAGCGTGCAGCTGTCCTATCTGCTGCTGCGCGGCTGGTATGGCAACCGCTGGCTGGCGGCGTCGCTGCAGCGCCAGGGCTATGTGCGGGTTGCCTGAGACGTTTCCATCAGGCCCGCATAGTTTCTTCTTCACTATTTTGCGCGGCAACAGCGGTGCGCCACTCCTCAAAAATCCTTGCGCAGCCCTGCGCATCTTTGATACAGATCATCCTTCGCCTGCGGTGCTCACGTAGCCTTGGGACTCGCGTTGCCAAGCATCTTTTCCATGTTTCCCGCGTGTCGCCCGATGCCGCCTTGGCATCGTTATCCAACGTTATCCCAAAGGAACTCCATGTATCCATACTCGCGTAGTGTCAGCCCTGCCGCCAAAAGCCATCTGGAAGCGCAGTTGTCGTTCTTTAACGGTATCTCGAAATCGCTGTTCCAATCGGTGCAGCAAGTGAGCGACCTGCATGTGCAGCTGGCGCAAAGCCTGCTGGAAGAAGCCACCATCGCCACGCATAACCTGATCACGCTCGACCGTCCGGAAGATGCTTTCCGCGTGGCCGCAGCCTCCGGCCAGCCGGCCACCGAACAACTGCGTGTGTATCAGCAGCAATTGTCGCGCGTGGCTGCCGACGCCCAGGTGCAATTTGCCAGCGTGGCCGAACAGCATGTGTCCGAAACCAGCCGCACGGCCAAGGCGCTGGCCGAAGAAGTGGCCCGTACAGCTTCGGAAGAAACGGAAAAAAACCTGCGCAAGCAGCAGGAAACCATGCAGCGCATCGCCGAGCCTTTCCAGGGCTTCCAGAATGGCAATGGACACAGCCGCGACCAGCAGGGCGCTCAGGGCCGTGACGGTCAAAGCTTTCAAAGCGGTGCCAATGCCGCCCAGGCAGGCACCGATGGTGCCGCCCCGCAAGCCGCTGCCCCCGGCAACCAGGCCGCCGGCTCGCAAGCGAAAGCCGGCAGTCGCAAGGAGTAAGTCGCACAGGGCCAGCGCCGAGCTGCCGGCACGGGGACCGAGACCCGGGTTGACAGCTCACGCTGACCGTTGAGCAGGCAATTGCGCCTCGTACGCCTGTGCGCCCGTCCCTTACCGGACGGGCGTTTTTGTTTCCGGCGGTGGTGCAGCGGTAACGGTCGTGTCGGGCGCGCTGTTGGCGTCGATAAAGGCGCTGACCCGGTCCAGCGTGGGCACCAGCATGCGCAGGGGGCTGGCCAGCGAGGCGACCAGGGTAGCGTGGCTGACGCCATCGAGATACTGCTCCGTGACGGGCCGGCCTTGTGCTCGCAGGGCGTTGGCCAGGCCGCCGGTATTGCGCTGCGGATTGACCAGCTTGTCGTGACCAGGCTGGGGCGCAATCAGCAGCGCCGGCGGTGCGTCCACCGTCACATGGTTGATCGGCTGCGAGGAAGCAGGGGTGTTGGGGAAGAAAAATACCGGTCTGGCGTTGGGGTTTTCGACCGGCAGGAAGTCATACGGGCCGGCCAGCCCTATCCAGCCGCGCAAATCTTGCGGGCGCATGCCGTGGCGCGCCAGCAGGCTGGCGTCGAGCGCCACCATGGCCGCGTTATAGGCTCCGGCGCTGTGGCCCATCACGAACAGGCGCGCCGGGTCGCCGCCGTAGCGGCGCACTTCGAGTGCCGTCCAGGCCACTGCGCGGGCAGCGTCCTGCAGTATTTCCGGATAATGCACCTGCGGATACAGGCGGTAGTCGGCGATCACGGCCACATAGCCGCGCGAGGCCAGCGCATGGCCGACAAAGGCGTAGTCGGCCCGTTCGCCCGAGCTCCAGTTGCCGCCATAAAAGAACACCACCACCGGCGACAGGCCAGCATGGCTTTTTGGCGCATATACATCGAGCTTTTGCCGGGGCAATGGTCCGTACGGCAGGCCGGCGGTTACCGTCGATGCGCTGCCGGACGACAGCGCATTGATGGCGCTCAGTGGCGAACAGGCGACAAGGCTGGCTGTCAGGGGAACCATGGCCAGCAAAGCCAGCATGGTGGTGCGCGCAATGCTCATGGGATCGGCTGGTTGGTTATTGTTGCCTCAGTGTAGGCCAAGCGGCGCTGCCAGCGCACACTGCTGGCGGCCCGGCTCATGGTTGCAGCAGCCATTTGCGGGCCGTGGCGATCACGGCGTCTGACAAGGTGCGCGTGAGCGGCGTCTGGATATCCCAGGCATGCCAGATCAAAGGCACATCCAGCGCCTGGCCGGCTGCCACGTCGACCAGCCGGCCGGCGGCCAGCGCCGTTTCCGCCTGCAGCAGCGGCACCATGCCATAGGCGTAGCCCGCTTCGATAAAGCGCACGAAGTCGCGCGCCGAGCCCAGCACGTGGTGCGGGTAGCGGCCCAGATACCCCAGCCGGTGTTCAAGGTAGCGCTCGTGCAGCGCGTCCTTGCTGCCGAAGGTGATGGCGGGCGCCTGGCTGACGGCCTCGGCCGTGAAACCGTCGGCGAACCAGCGCGCGGCAAACGCCGGCGAGGCCACGCACAGATAGCGCATGCCTCCCAGCGGCGTGGCGGTGGTGCCGGCTACCAGATCGGTAGCGCTGGTGACGCAGGCAAACACGCGCCCCTCGCGCAGCTGGCTCAGCGTATGGTCCTGGTCGTCGAGGCGGATATCGAGCAGGCACGATGGCGGCGTCAACAGCGGCCCCAGCGCTTCCGGGATCCAGGTGGCGGCGCTGTCGGCGTTGACGGCAATCGCCAGCTCGGGCAAGCGGGTGCTGGGGCCGGGCTGGGTGTCGAGCGCCGCTTCGAGCAGCTTGACCTGACGGTAATGGGCGATCAGGCGCTGGCCCGCTTCGGTCGGCAGCGGCGGATGGCTGCGGATGATCAGCAAAGTGCCTTCCAGGTTTTCCAGCGTGCGGATGCGCTGCGAGACGGCTGGCTGGCTGATGGCCAGCGATTGCGCCGCCTTTTCAAAGCTGCCCAAGCCGACCACGGCGTCGAGCGCCGCCAGGCCGCGGTAGTCGACTACGCGCATAAGCATCTCTTATATAAGGTTAGAATCATTGATTATACTTATATTTACTTTTTCTTTACACTACTGCCTTAGGGTAACAACTTCTTCCGCGCGCAGCGTCTTGCATGGCCTGCGCCCACCGTCCTTCTACCTTTTACAGCCTCGCCGAGCGTCTTGCCGGCCGGGCGTGGGCGGCTGCGCGCTGACGGAAAGCAATTGAAAGGAATTATCATGGATAGCGCAATCTTCTTGAAAGGCATGGGCCTGGGTGCCAGCCTGATCGTGGCCATCGGCACGCAAAACGCTTTTTTACTGAAACAGGGCCTGAAACGCCACTATGTGCTGACCTGCATCCTGGTTTGCCTGGTGTGCGACGCCTTGCTGATCTCGGCCGGCGTGGCCGGCATGGGCACTGTCATTGCCAACAACCCCAGCTTTTTGCTGTGGGCCAAGGCCGGCGGCGCCACCTTTTTGATCGCCTACGGACTTCGGGCGGCAAAGTCCGCCTGGCGTCCTGCCGCCCTGACGGCCTCGACCGCCAAGGCGCCCGATGGCTACTGGGCCGTGATCGGCGCGGCCCTCGCGTTCAGCCTGCTGAACCCGCACGCCTTTCTTGACACCGTGATCTTGCTGGGTTCGATCGGCGGCCAGCACGAAGGCAGCGGCCGCGTGTATTTTGCCGGCGGCGCCATCATGGCCTCGGCGCTGTGGTTTTTCGTGCTGGGCTTTGGCGCGCGCTACCTGGCGCCCGTGTTTGCCAAGCCGGTGGCCTGGCGCGTGCTCGACGGCATCATCGCGCTGGTAATGTGGGCGATTGCGGCCTCGCTGTTCCTGTAAGACCTGGATACTCGCCCCGGCTTTATCATTGCCGGGGCGGGTCTTCGGAGCGTGCATTGCCCTGTCGCCGCAGGCGTTCGCCATGCTGGCGGGGCGGATGGCCGAACAGCCGTTTGTATTCGCGGCTGAATTGCGATGAGCTGTCATAGCCGACCGCAAAACCAAGTGCCGCGACATCCTCGGCGGCGCACATCAAACGGCTGCGAGCGACCTGCAAACGTATCTGCTTCTGGTAGGCGATCGGCGTCAGGGACGTAATCGCGCGGAAATGCCGATGAAACGAAGTGACGCTCATGCCCACGGCCTTGGCCAGCTCCGCCACCCTGATCGGATCGGCATAGCTACTTCGCAGGCGGCCGATGGCGATGCCGATCTGTGTCATCCGGCTATTGGCGATGCCCAGTTGGCGCACCATCGCGCCCTGCGGTCCATTGATCAGGCGCCACAACACTTCACGTTCGACCGCTGCGGCCAGGACGGGAATGTCCGCCGGCTGTTCCAGCATCCCGAGCAGCCGCACCACCGCGTCGATCAGGGCGTGCGCCGTATCGCTGACGGCCAGGCCTGCCGGCGCGGGATCGTGCGGCAAGCCCATCTGTGCATCGAGCAGCAAGCTTGAAATCTTTTCCGCACTGAGCGACAGGCTGAGACTGAGGAAAGGGCGTTCCGGACTGGCCTGCAGCACCTGCACCGCCAGCGGCAGGTCCACCGGGATCACCAGATATTGTCCCGCGCCGCAATCGAGCGGCGTCTCGCTCAGGCTGATCCGCTGCACGCCTTGCGCCACGATGGTCAGGGCCGGCTCGCACACATGCAGGAAGGGCTGTGTCGGCTGGGCGATCGCCATGAGCGTGACACCCGGTAGCGCGCGCAACGCAGCATGCTCCGGCGTGCCATGCCTGGCGATCAATTCTTTCAGCTTGAGCAAGGTTTTCGTAGTCATGTCATATGGTGGGGTGGGGCATGGTGCCGGAAGGTCGATCGTGTAAGTGCATGTTAGCACCGTAATTGGCAGGATTGTGCAGTAAACAAGTAGCTTTGTCTTATCCGATATGGCAGCTGCCATGATGCAATGGCGTACCTGTCCATGGCGCTCTTGCCGATGGCAGGCCAGGCCATCAAAAGGATAGACATATGACTGACTCGAACACCCGCATTGTCAACAATCGCTACCTGCACGGCGCGCTATGGCTTGCCCAGGCGCTTGTCGCCGTCTCTTTCTGCTGGGCAGGCGTCATGAAAGTGGCGACGCCGATAGCGCAGCTGGCCCTCACCTGGCCATGGACGGGCGATTTGCCCGTCAGCGCCGTCAGGCTGCTGGGGTGGGTAGACCTTGCCGGTGGACTCGGCGTGTGCCTGCCCGCTTTTTGGCGGTTCAAGCCTGGCTTGACCAGCCTCGCCGCTCTCGGTTGTGTCTTCCTGCAGATTTGTGCGATGGTCTTTCATGCAGCGCGAGGGGAGATGGCGGTGCTGCCGGTCAACGCGGTATTTCTCGCTGTCTGCACCTTTATCGCGTGGGGCCGCTGGAAGCGATGATGGGGTGATGAACGACGCGCCGTACGCGTGTCAACGGAAGCGCGGCGCGATTTCTGCTAAGGTATGATTTTACTGACTGGCCCCGGCACTATCCGCTCCGGGGCTGCTTTTCGGACTTGTCATGACCTCAACCACGCCAGAAGCCCTGCATATCGTCTGCCCCCATTGCGACGCCGTCAACCGCCTGCCGCCCGCGCGGCTGCGCGAACAGCCCACCTGCGGCAAGTGCCAGAAGGATCTGTTTACCGGCGCGCCGGTGGATCTTTCAAGCGCGCGCTTTTTGAAGCATATCGAGCGCACCGACATTCCCGTGCTGGTCGATTTCTGGGCGCCCTGGTGTGGCCCCTGCCGCACCATGACACCGTTCTACGCCCAGGCCGCGCAAACCCTGGAGCCGGCGTTTCGCGTGGTAAAGGTCAATACCGAAGCGTCGCAGGACATCGCCACCCGTTTTGCCATCCGCAGCATCCCCACGCTGGCCTTGTTCCGCAACGGCATGGAAGTGGCGCGCCAGCCGGGCGCGGTAGACGCCAATGCCATCGTCAGCTGGGCCAGGAGCAAGGCCTAGCGCGATGCCATGCCAAAGCCTAAAATGGGAGCATTGGCGCTGATCTTGCTGCCAGTATAAAAACTGCCGTGGTTCCAGTAAGATGCTGCTCACTTACATACCCGGCAGTTTCCCATGCACTTATTCCGATTCGCCACCGCTTGCGTGCTGGCGTGCCATCTGCTCGCCGCCAGCGCCCAGTCGCTGCCCGCCGATAGCCGGCCAGTGATCGACATGCAGCACACCAGCTGGACTGCGAAAGACGGTGCCCCAACCGGCATCACGGCGATTGCCCAGACTGCCGACGGCTGGTTGTGGATAGGCAGCGCGGTGGGCTTGTTCCGCTTTGACGGCGTACGTTTCGAGCGCATGACCGGGGCGCAGGCGCCGCTGTCGTCCAGCATCCATGCGCTGGGCCTGTTGTCCGACGGCCGCCTGTGGATTACCTACAAGTTTGGTGGCGCCAGCCTGATGTCGGCGGCAGGCATGCAGCATTTCCGCGTCGGCGAACATGCGATGCCGGGCGGCACTTCCACAGGCTTGGAACTGGACGGCGATGGGCGGCTATGGCTTGCCGGTTCGCGCGGGCTGAAGTGGCTCGGTGGCGACGGCAACTGGCGCGAGCCGGCGCCAGCCATGGCTGCGCCGGACGCTGCCACCGCGATGCTGCGCGATCGTGGCGGCAGGTTATGGGTGCGTGGTGGCAACGCTGTCTACACGCTGGAAAAACACGCTGCGCGCTTCACGCCAGGTCTCCCCGTGGCAGGTTTCGGCAAGCTGGCCGAACATCCGGACGGCAGCATCTGGACTTCCGCGACCATGCAGCCGGGCCTGCAACTGCTGGCAGGCGTACCGGGGGCCACGGTTCCCGACTCTGCCAGCCTGGGCAACATCAGCTATTTTCTGTTCGATCATGCAGGCAAGCTGTGGATGCCCAACTATAACGGCGTGAGCGTGGTGAGCGTGGTGAGCGTGGCCGGTGCCGGCGCCTTTCCAGCGCAGCGTACCGGTGCCGGGCAGGGCCTGTCGGGCCAGCATGGCTTTGCCGTGTTCGAAGACCGCGAACAGAATATCTGGGTAGGCACTGAAAGCGGACTCGACCGTTTTCGCACGTACCGGATCGCGCCAGTCTCCTTGCCGCGCTACCTGGCCGGTGCGCGTGCACTGGCCCCGCGCAGCACGGGCGGCGTCTGGGCCGACCGCTCGTTCCTGGCCGATGCGGGTGCAGCGGCCGAGCCGTTTGCGCCGCCGTCTTCCGCCACCGACCTGACCACGGCCCTGCATGCGGCGCCGGACGGCGTGCTGTGGAGCGGCGGCATCGGCGCATTGTGGCGCATCGACCAGGGCCAGCGCGTGAGCGTGCCGCTGCCGCCGGGCCTGGCCGATCCTGCGAGCACGGTGGTCTTGTCGATCGCCACCGACGCCGCAGGCGCCTTGTGGGTCGGCATGGGCAGGCGTGGCCTGTACACGCTGCGCGCTGGCGCATGGCTGGAAAACGGTGGCGTGCCGGGCCTGGCCGGGCTTGCGCCGTCGGTGGTCGCCAGCGATGCGCGCCGTACCTGGTTCGGTTCGACCAATGACCGGCTGGTGGTGCTCGAAGGCGGCAACTTGCGCCATATCGGCCGCGCAGAAGGGGTGCACCTGGGCACGGTGCTGGCGATACTGCCGACCGCGCAAGGAGCCTGGATCGGTGGCGAAAATGGCGTGGCCTGCGTCGAAGGCCAGAAAGTCATTCCGCTCAGCGGCTTTGGCGACGACCCGTTTGCCGGCGCCACCGGCCTGGTATTTGACGCCGATGGCACGCTGTGGATCAATGGCGGCGCCGGCATTTCCTCGATTGCGCCCGGCGAGTTGCAGCGCGCCCGGCGCGAGCCCGGCTACCGCGTGCAATTTTCGCGCCTCGACTACCGCGACGGCCTGCAGGGCACGGCCGGGCCGATCACGCCGTTTCCGTCGGTCGTGCGCAGCAACGATGGCGCGCTGTGGTTTTCGACCCTGGGCGGCGTCTACACTTTCAAGCCGGCCAGCCTGCCGCGCAATCGCCTGGTGCCGCCCGTCTACATTACTTCACTAAAGGCCGATGGCAAGCAATATGGCGTGCATGACGGCCTGCGCCTGCCGCCGCATGTGGGCGAACTGGCGATTGACTTCACCGCATTGAGCCTGCGCGCGCCCGAACGCATGCGCCTGCGCTACCGGCTCGAAGGCCTGGAGCAGGGCTGGCACGAGGTGGCCGGGCGGCGCTCGGTGCAGTACACCAGCCTGGCGCCTGGTCATTACCGCTTTCGCGTAGTGGCCTCGAACGATGATGGCCTGTGGAACCAGACCGGCGCGCAGCTGTCGTTCGAGATACAGCCCGGGCTCACGCAAACTGCCTGGTTCCGCGTGCTGTGCGTGCTTTCCTTGCTGCTGCTGGCATGGCGGCTGCACCGCTGGCGCCTGACGCGGATGTCGGCACAACTGCATGTGCGCATGAACGAACGCCTGGGCGAACGCGCGCGCATTGCCCGTGCGCTGCACGACACCATCCTGCAAAGCATGCAGGGAATCATCCTGCACCTGCATGTGGCGCGCGGCGCGCTGCCAGAGGGAAGCCCCGTGCGCGCACGGCTGGAGCAGGTCATCGTCGACGCCGACCAGGCCTATGTCGAGGGCCGCGACGAAGTCAGCGCCTTGCGGCTCAGTCCGGCCGGCGGCATCGAGGACGCGATTGCCGACACCGGCGAATGCCTGATGCGCGATGCGCCACGCACGGCGTTCCGGCTGCAGGTCAGCGGCACGCGCGTGCCATTGCGCGATATCGTCGCCGATGAACTGGTCGAGGTTGCCCGCGAAGCGCTGCGCAATGCTTTCCAGCACGCCGATGCGCGCCAGGTCGAGGTCACGCTTGATTTCGGCTTTCGCCAGCTGAGCTTGAGCGTCTGCGACAACGGCCGTGGCATGGCGACCTGCGCCGGCAAGGGGCGCTGGGGTCTGGTTGGCATGCGCGAAAGGGTGGCGCGCATCCAGGGCAAGCTGACCATCGACGGCGCGGCGGCGCCGGGCACGCGGATTGTCGTCAGGCTGCCGGCGCGCCTGGCCTATGCGCAGCGCCGGCGCTGGTGGCAGCGCTTTTGACGTGCGCAGCGTGGGCTGGCTATTGCTGGCCGGCCAGGGGCAGCGACCAGACATACTCCACTTCTTCGTCAACGCCCGAGCAGGTCAGCAGCAGCTCCGCGGGTTCCTGCGACAAGCTGGCAATTTCATCCTGGAACGCCATCACGGCCCGTATCATCTGGCCATGAAACTGCTTGTTGACACGCAGGTCGACGATCTCCTGGCGGGCGATATTGACCAAGGCGAAGTCACTCAGCGTCAGGCTCCTGCCGCCATTGGCCGGCCACTGGCTGGCTTCCTTGAGGTCGCCGTCGGCCAGCGCTTCCAGGAAATACTCGAGGCTGACTGTGTTCGACTCCTGCACCGCGCGTTGCGAGCTGGCTTTCGTATCGACGCAGACCGAGACGGCGCGCGCTGCGTGGTCATGGTAAAACGCAAAGGTGTACACGGGGACGTTGCGCGACTTGATATCGTCGATCGCCGCGCGCAGTATCGCGTGGAAAAATTCGGCCGCTGTTGACATGGGTGAAAAACTTTCTGGCGTGAGGTAAAGGCTGGCAGTATAGCCCAGGCGACCCGGGCTGGCGCGGTGCGCCGCACGGCAGGCCGATAGTGTAAAGTCCGCCTGTTTCCTTCAACGTCCAGGCCCCCGCATGTTCGTCAAACTGTTATCCACCATCGTGCTGGCGGTGCTGTCCGCTGCGGCAAGCGCCTCCGCCACCGGCCTGGTCGACGCCGCCCGCAGCCAGGTCGGCGTCACGCTCTCTTACGATCCGCGCTACGAGCGGCTGGCCTATCCGGGCGGCGACGTGCCGCTCGAGCGCGGCGTGTGCACCGACGTGGTGGTGCGCGCCTACCGCAAGCTGGGGGCCGACTTGCAGGTATTGGTGCACCAGGACATGAAACAGGCGTGGGATGTCTACCAGAAGAAGGGGCGTTGGCAGATGAAGGCGCCGGACCGCAATATCGACCATCGCCGCGTGCCGAACCTGGCGACGTTTTTCAGCCGCCATGGCAGCAGCCTGCCGGTCAGCAAGGACGGCCGCAACTACAAGCCGGGCGATATCGTGACCTGGATGTTGCCAGGCAACCTCACCCATATCGGCATTGTCAGCGACAGGCCGGCCGGCGGCGGCGTGCCGCTGATCATCCACAATATCGGCGCCGGCACCAAGGAAGAAAACATCCTGTTCGCCTATCCCGTCACCGGGCATTACCGCTGGCAGGGCAAGTAATCAGGCTGGCAGGGGCAGCATATCCTGCAAGATGCCCAGCAGTATGGCCAGCGCCGCATCAATGTCCAGCGTGTCGATCGCGCCATAGCCCAGATAGAGTCCTTGCCGGCGCGGCGCGCCGTGATAAAACGGCGCGATCGACAGCAGTCCGACCTCGGCCCGGCGCGCGCGGCGCAGCAGTTCAACCATGTCGAGCCGCACATGTTCCCGCACCAGCGCCGCCACATGAAAACCGGCTGTCGTCGGCACCAGTGCAAACCACGGCGCCAGCGGACCGTCGAACCAGTACCGCAGCCGTTCGCGCCGGCCTGCATACACATCGTGGCAGCGGCGGATATGGCGCAGCAAGTGGCCGTCGTCGATAAAGCGGGCCAGCGCCAGTTGCGCCAGGCTGGGCGTATGCCAGTCCGTCAGGTGTTTCACGGTCTGCACGGCGCGCACCAGTGCCGCGGGCAGCACCACATAGCCGATGCGCAATTCCGGCAGCATGGTCTTGGAAAAACTGCCCACATGGGCCACCAGGCCGTGGCGGTCCATGCTTTGCAGCGCATCGGTAGGCCGGCCTTCGTAGCGAAAGGCGCTGTCGTAATCGTCTTCGATAATGATGGCGCCCAACGCGCCCGCGCGCTCCAGCAGCGCCTGGCGGCGCGCCATGCTCATCGGCATGCCGAGCGGGAACTGGTGGGTAGGCGTTGCATAGATCAGCCTGGCGCTGTCCGGTATCTGCCTGACCACCATGCCTTCCTCGTCCACATCCACGCCCACCACGTGCGCGCCCATCGCCTCGAACAGCTGGCGCGCCATCGGGTAGCCCGGCTCTTCCACCACCACCGTGTCGCCAGGTTCGAGCAGGGCGTGGGCCAGCAGCGACAAGGCTTGCTGCGCGCCATTGGTGACCAATACTTGTTCGGGCGTGCAAACGATGCCGCGGGTAAAAGCAGCGTGGCCGGCAATCGCCGTGCGCAGCACAGGCAGCCCTGCCACCGGCCCGTAATTGCCGCGCTCGCCGCGTTCCTGGCGCAGCGCATATTGCACGCAGCGCCGCCATTCATCGTGCGGGAACAGGGTCGGCGTGGCGCGCCCGCCGATAAAGGCGTAGCGCGCAAACTCGCTGCGCGGTCCCTGCACCAGTGGCAGCGGCATGGCTTCCCAGCGCGCCAGGCGCGCGCTGCTGGCAAGCGGGGCGCCGGCCGGGCGCGGCTGCGGCGCTGCTTGCGGCGCCTGCACGAAGCTGCCGATGCCGACCTTGCCCACCAGCAGCTGTTCATAGCCCAGCCTGTCATACACATCCGATACGGTCTGGCGTGACAGCCCCAGCTGGCTGGCCAGCAGCCGCGATGGCGGCAGTTGCTGGCCATGGGCCAGGCGCCCGCTGCGTATCGCTTCGCTCAGCTGGCGGTACAACTGGCCGCCCAGGTCGCGTTTGCCCTCAAGGCTGATGTGTAATTCCATGGTAATGGTCTGCTGTTTTCAGGGAAAATTGGCCTGCCGCAGCATGTTGCCGCGCTTCTACAATGGCGTATCTCAACTTTAGCAAGGAACGCCATCATGACACAGCAACGCATAGACTTTGTACAAGCCTCGCCCGACGCCAACAAGGCCATGTACGCGCTCGAGGCGGCGATCGCCAAGCTGGGCGTTGAACATTCGCTGATGGAACTGATACGCCTGCGCGCCTCGCAAATTAATGGCTGCGCGTTTTGCGTCGACATGCATACCAGCGACGCCCGCAAGGCCGGCGAACCCGAGCGCCGCCTGTACGCCGTGTCGGTCTGGCGCGAAACGCCGTTCTTCACGCCGCGCGAACGGGCGGTACTGGCCTGGACCGAAGCGCTGACCCTGATCGCGCAAGCCCATCCGTCCGACGACGCTTATGCGGCGCTGGCGGCCGAACTGACGCCGGCAGAGATGGTCAACGTCACCCTGGCGATCGGCTCGATCAATACCTGGAACCGCCTGGCCGTGGGTTTTGGCAAGATGCCGGCATAGCCTGAGCGTTCGTTCGCGTACAGACGCTATACCTGGCCATGCTTAAGCTGGCAGTACGACTTATCAGCCAGGAGCAGCCATGGAAGCAAATGTGGGCGACGTTACCGAAAAAACGTCCGAGCATCAGGAAGCGGCACGCCGCGAGTTCATCGCCGAACTCTGGCGGCGCTTCGAGGCCTTGCAGGAATGGGCCGTGGGCCACTGGCCAGACCAGCAGCATCCTCTGAGCTCGGCCGACTTCGTCGAGTCGCGCAAGGAAATCCTCGGCCTGCGCTCGCCGGCCGGGCCCTTGAGCCAGCCGTCGCAAAAGGGCGAGGCCGAGCCGGAAGATGGCGGCGCGCAGTATCGCGATGTGACACCGGCGCCCTGGCCTTGATGACAACGTGCAGGTCGCGTAGGTCGGATTAGCGCTACGCGCGTAATCCGACAACATTGTTAACACGGCCAACGGTGGTGTCGGATTACGGCCTTCAGCCTAATCCGACCTACGAATCCCCTGGGCCAGCACCCAACACACCAACGCCACCACCAGTCCGCCCATCACCCCATACGCCAGGTTCAGCGCGCTGTCGAACAGCAGCGGCGCGACCAGGCCCGACACCAGCGCGAACAGCAGCATCTGGATGAACGACTGCATCGACGAGGCCAGTCCGCTGTTGTTGGGGAAGTGGTTCAGCGCCATCAGGGTCATCGGCGGCATCGCCAGCGACAGGGCGAACGAATAGAAGAACAGCGGCAGCACGGCCCATGGCACTTCGGCGGCAAAGAAGTAGTTGTAGACGATATTGACGGCGGCCGCCACCAGCATCAGCACAAAGCCGGCCCACACCATCTGGCGCTGGCTGTAGCGGTGGGCGATTTTGCTGGACAAGGCCGAACCGAATACCATGCCGCTGATCAAAGGAATGAACAGCCAGGCAAACGCCGTTTCCGGCAGGTGCAAGATATTGATGATGAAGTAGGCGGCCGAGCCGATATACAGGGCGAAGCCGCCAAAGGCCGCGCCGATGGCGGTCGACAGCAGCAGGAACTGGCGGTGGCGCAGCACGTTCCAGTAGTTGACGGCAATGCTGCCCAGGTGGAAGGCGTGGCGCTGTTCCTTTGGCAGGCTTTCCGGCAGGGCGCGCCAGACGACAACGAACATCAGCACGCCGAAGGCGGTCAGGAACCAGAAGATCCAGCGCCAGCCCAGGCCTACTTGCAGCCAGCCGCCCAGCACGGGCGCGATCGCCGGCGCCAGCGCGAACACCATCATGATGTGCGAGAGGATTTTTTGCGCTTCGGCGCCCGAGTAGCGGTCCTGCACGATGGCGCGGCCGATCACCGAGCCGGCGCCAGCGGACAGGCCCTGCAGCACGCGCCAGGCCAGCAGAGCGCCCAATGATGGCGCGAGCGCGGCGCCGACCGAGGCGATCACGTACAGCACCAGCGAGACCAGGATCACCGGGCGGCGGCCGAACGAATCGGACAAGGTGCCGTAGAACAGCATCATGAAGGCAAAGCAAAACAGGAAAAAGCTCAGGGTCTGCTGCACCAGCAAAGGACTGGCGTTAAAATCGTGCACGATGGCGGGGAAAGACGGCAGGTAAGTGTCAATTGCAAGCGGTCCGACCATTGCCAGGCCCGCCAGTATCCAGGTTAATAATTTAGTCATGTTCTGTAGTGATTTTGTTAGTCCGCCATTTTACGCTAGCAAGGCGCAGGGCGTCGGCCCCCGCTCGGCCGCCAGTTGTTATGCGTTTTTCATATATGGAAGCGTGAAATGCTTCCTTGGCCTGGCAGGCAGCAGCCGCTAAGCTGGGGCGACCCGGCCTGCGCGCCGTTTTATTTGAAATGAACAGCCATGCACAGCATAGATACTCCGGCCAGCGTTGACGACACGGTCCAGTGGAACCTCGGCCCCGTGATTGCCGCGCTGCGCGTGTCGCGCGAAGAAAAACACAAGATCCGCCACAACGGCCGCGTGCGCGAACTGCCGTCGCGCGAAGCCCTGACGACCATCGTCAACGGCCTGTCGGCGGCGCTGTTTCCCACCCATTACGGGCGGCCCAACCTGACCGATGAAAGCATCGATTATTTTGTCGGCGACACGCTCAATACCACCCTCAACCGCCTGAGCGAACAGGTGCGGCGCGGCCTGCTGTTTTCCGTCGCGCCGGGCGATGTGCACACCGAGGCCAGCGACGACGCGCTGGCCGCCAGGGCCCGCGAGATCACGCGCGCGTTCGCCGCCAGCCTGCCCGCAATCCGCGCGCTGCTGGTATCCGACGTGCAGGCGGCGTACGCGGGCGACCCGGCCGCCACCTCGGTGGCCGAGATCATGCTGTGCTATCCGGGCACCATCGCCATTTTGTATCATCGCCTGGCGCACCAGTTGCACAAACTCGGCTCACCATTCCTGGCGCGCCTGGTGGCTGATATTGCCCACACCCTGACGGGCATCGATATCCATCCGGGCGCACGGATTGGCGCGAGCTTCTTCATTGACCATGGCACCGGCGTGGTGATCGGCGAGACGGCCATTATCGGCGAGCGCGTGCGCCTGTACCAGGCCGTGACCCTGGGTGCCAAGCGCTTCCCGGCCGATGAATCGGGCGTCCTGATCAAGGGTACGCCGCGCCACCCCATCGTCGAAGACGACGTGGTGATCTACGCCGGCGCCACGGTGCTGGGGCGCATCACCATCGGTGCTGGCAGTACCGTGGGCGGCAATGTGTGGCTGACGCACAGCGTGCCGGCGAACAGCAATGTGTCGCAAGCGCACAGCCGACATGATTAGTACCGGGGTCAGACCCGTCGGGTCTGAGGTATCCCGGTTTTAATGGAGAGTCACTCCCTCGCGGCGCGGGGGATTTTTAATCGATGCGTACTGCACCTCAACCTCGATTGGGGTGCGGTATTTCAAGCTTTGATGCAAGCGCATCCGATTGTAGTACACCTCGATGTAATCGACGATAGCGGCCTTGGCCTCTTCGCGTGTGGCATACGTCGTATTGTGCGTGATTTCGTTTTTCAGCTGCGAGAAGAAGCTCTCGGCCACGGCGTTATCGTGGCAGTTGCCGCGCCGGCTCATGCTGGGTCGCAACTGATGTTCCTGCAGCACGCTGCGATAGGCTGCCGATCCGTACACACTGCCCTGATCGGTATGGCAGATCAGATTGGCAGGCGGCTTGCGCTGCACGATGGCCATCCTCAAGGCCGCGATCGGCAG